>NZ_JABBWU010000030.1:0-82720 GCF_012999525.1 Microbispora sp. H10836 | reverse complement strand
CGGCCGGGTCGGCGTTCTCCGGCGTACCGGCCGGGTGCTTCGCCACCACCAACGGCTCGCTGTGGAACAGCCAGTGCTCCGGCGGGCAGCTCATCAAGACCGCCCAGCAGTGGGGCGACCAGGCGCGCGCCATGTACCCCGGCTACACCGGCCGCTACCCCCGCATGCAGCTGTGGCACGGCACCACCGACACCACCCTCGCCTACCCGAACTTCGGCGAGGAGATCAAACAGTGGACCAACCTGAACGGGCTGAGCCAGACCCCGTCCTTCACCGATTACCCGCAGTCGTCGTGGACCCGCACCCGCTACGGCAACACCGGCACCCAGGCCACCGTCGAAGGCATCAGCATCTCCGGCGTCGGCCACCAGCTGCCGATGAGCGGCCAGATCGCCTACGCCATCTCCTTCCTCGGCCTCGACGGCACCACGCCGTCGTCGTCCCCCAGCCCGTCACCCGTCGGTAGCCCGTCCCCCAGTCCGACCGTGACCCCGACCTCCGGCGGCGGTAGCGGACCGATCAAGGGGGCGGCTTCCGGCCGGTGCCTGGACGTGACCGGCGCGAGCACCGCGGACGGCACGCAGGTGCAGCTGTGGGACTGCAACGGCCAGACCAACCAGACCTGGACGTCCACCTCCGCGGGCGAGATCCGGGTGTACGGCAACAAGTGCCTGGACGCGGCCGGCACCGGCAACGGCGCCAAGGTCCAGATCTACAGCTGCTGGGGCGGCGACAACCAGAAGTGGCGCGTCAACTCCGACGGCAGCATCCAGGGCGTCCAGTCCGGGCTGTGCCTCGACGCCGTCGGAGCCGGCACCGGCAACGGCACCAAGATCCAGCTGTACTCCTGCCACGGCGGCACCAACCAGAAGTGGACCTGGAACAGATAGGCCACACCCGCGAGCCTCCGGTGCGGCACGTCCCGCACCGGAGGTCTCCCTCCGATCGCGCTCAGGTGCTGAGCTTCTCGTGCGCGCTGCCGTGCCACTCGACGAGCAGCACGGTGGCGTCGTCGTGCAGCCGGTTGTCGTGATACTCCATCACGGTCCGGATCAGGCGGCGCAGCGTCTCGGGCACCGGCAACCCGGCGGCGTTCTGCTTGATCATGAACTCGACGAACCGGCCCAGGCCGAACTCTCCGCTGTCGGGGCTGCGCATCTCGGTGATGCCGTCGGTGTACAGCAGGATCCGGTCGCCGGGCTCCAGCTGCTCGCGGCAGAGCGTGACGGGCAGGCCGAGGTCGAGCCCCATCGGGTGGGCCGGCGGGCAGTTCAGGGTGGAGGTCCAGCGGCCGTGGCGGATCAGCACCGGCGCGTGGTGGCCGCGGTTGACCCAGGTGAACACGCCGGTCCCGAGGTCGAGGTCGCCGACGACCGCGGTCACGAAGCGGTCGCCCCGGCCGAACTCGTCGATCAGAATTCTCTCGATCGCCTCGCTGTTGCGCACCAGGTCCATGTCCTGCCGGCGGTGGTTGCGGCAGGCGGCCACGGCGAGGTTGGCGGTCAGCCCGGCCGACACGTCGTGACCCATCGCGTCGAAGATCCCGACGTGCGCGACGGCGCCGGAGGTGGAGTAGTCGAAGGCGTCGCCGCCGATCTCGTACGCCGGTTCCAGCACGGCGCCGATCGTCACCGCCGGCGTGGCGAAGGTCAGCGGCGGCATCAGGTTCCACTGCATCTCCGCCGCCACGTGCATCGGGCGGCTCCGGACGAGACGCGCGTGCCAGTCGCTGAACGAGCGCTTGCTCACGATTATCAACGCCATGAGGGACGCCACGTGCCGCATGCGCTCCTCGAGTCCGTCGTCCTCCGATCCGGGGGCCATATGGAGCACGCCGAGACGCTCGGTGCCGTCCAGCAGGGGGACCCACCACTGCCCCGGGGCGTCGCCCTCCGGGCCGCCCCGTAGCGTGCGCACCTCCTGGAGGGCACGCCCGGCGAGCGTGGTGTCGATCTTGAGCTCCTCCGGCTGGGCGTCCTCCTCGCCGGGGGCGCACAAACGGCGCAGAACGGTCTGCTGCAGGTCGGCGAGGTAGACGCCGATCTCCTCGAAGCCCACTTCGCGTTTGTAGCGGCCGATCAGCGACGGGATGTCCTCGAACGCCATCAGATGGCTGTCCTCCAGCATCCCGGCCAGGGCGCGCAGCAGCCCCTGGTCCCGGGAATCGGGGATGCCCTGCTCCATCTGTCCACCCCCGTGGTCGCACACCATTTACCCACGATGCTGCACAACTCGTGGAGCGGGCCGGATCGGGAGAACATCTTGAGCAAGGCATTACCTCACTCCCCAGCGGCAGGCCCTCACGAACCGGCGCCCGCTCAGTCGAAGAAGCGGGCCAGCCGCCGCTCCCCGCCGGGCTCCCGGCCGCCCTTCGCCGGGACCAGGTCCGCGAAGACCGTGGACTCGTCGCGCGTCACCAGCAGTGGATACCAGCACCGGCCCGCGTCGTCGGGACGGCACAGGTGCTTGAACGTCTGCACGTCGATCAGCCGGACGTGCGTGGGGTCGGCCACCGCGTTGACGTGCCGCCACCAGGGCGCGAGGACGTGCAGCACGCCACCGGGCCGCAGGACGCGGTGGCACTCGCGCAGCAGGGGCAGAAAGTCGGCCAGGTGCTCCAGCACGTGCACCACGAAGACCTGGTCCACCGACTCGTCCGCCAGCGGCACCCCGCGCGCCAGGTCGGCCAGCACGTCCACCGCCGGGCCGGGGTGAAGGTCGACGCCGAGATTGTGGCGGTGCTGCTTGGTGCCGCCGCAGCCGAGGTCGACGACCCGGGGCATGACGCCCGAGACCCGCACCCTGTCCCACACCGCCAGCACCCCCGCCAGACGGCCGAGGCGCTCGCGCAGCACGGCGAGATCGTCGGCGGCCCGTACGTCACCCTCGACGTGCGCCACCCCGCCGTCGAAGCGGACCCGCACGTCCAGGCCGCGCAGGCGGGAATCGTGCGCCAGCAGGTCCGCCGCCGCCTCCTCCAGGTCCCGGTCGACCAGGTCACGCCGCCGCCTGTCCATCCCGTCCACTCCTCGCCGCTCGGATCACCTGTCGTCTACCCGGGGGAGGCCGGGCCGTACGCATGAGGGGCCTTTGCGAGGATGAATGAAGGCCGTACGACGGGGGCAGGTGAGCGGTCATGCGCGATCCGCGGACCGGGGGGACCGGCGGACAGCGGAGAGGACACGTGGGAGGAGACGCGGACGTGGTGGCGGACAGATCCGGAGCGCGCGACGCGAGGGGCACCTCGCCGGAGCCGTTGACGCCCGAGCCGGACGACGGCGGCCTGGAGGAGATGATCGGCGGTGCGTCCGACCTCGAGACGCCGGCCGCCGAGACGCCGCCGGCGACCGGCGAGGAGTCGGCGATGCCCGAGCCCGAGCCCGACATCGGCCCGACATCCTAGGTCCGGTCCGGCGTCCCGCGACGAGGCGTGGCGGCGGGCTTGATCCAGTCGAGGGCGCGCTCGGCCGCCCGCCGCCGGTTGTAGTTCTCGCGCCGCCGGGGGTCCATCCCCGGTGTGACATGACGCTGGGTCATGGCGGCCTGCCACCGGCGGATGCGTGTGGGGCGGGGAGGGTCACCAGCGGGAGGCGCCGAGGTCGCGGGAGACGGCCCGCGCCGCGTCGCGCACATAGCCCACCAGCTCGGGACGGGGACGCCGGGTGGAGTCGCAGATCCGCTCGGTGGCGCCGGAGATGCCCATCGCGCCCACCACGCGTCCCCCGTACCCCCGGATCGGGGCCGCCACCCCCGCCTCGCCCATGCCTGTCTCGTCGGCGTCGGACGCCCAGCCGTGCTCGCGCACGGCCGCGAGCATGCGGGACATCTCCCTCTGCGTACGCACGGTGCGGCGGGTGAACTGCTCCAGCTCCCCGCCCCGCACCGCGTCCTGGAGGGCGGCGGCCGCGTTGGCGTCGTAGGCGAGCAGCACCTTGCCGATCGCCGTGGCGTGCATGGGCAGGAGCATGCCGACGTCGGGCGTCTGCAGGCTGTCGTCGGGCCGGAAGACGTGATGGACCACCAGGACCTTGCCCTGGAGGTGGGTGCCGATCCGCACCGCCTCGCCGCTGCGCGCGGCCAGGGCGTCGGCCCAGTTGATCGCCCGAGAGCGGAGCTCGTTCACGTCGAGGTAGCTGGCGCCCAGGTGTAGCAGCGCGGGGCCGAGCTGGTACTTGCCGGTCGCCTCGTCCTGCTCGACGAAGCCGACGAGCTGGAGGGTGCGCAGGATGCCGTGCGCCGTGCCGCGGGCCAGCCCCAGGGAGTTCGCGATCTCGGTGAGGCCGAGCCGCCCCGATCCCTGGGCGAGGAGCCGCAGGACGGCGGCGGCGCGCTCGATGGACTGGACCGGACCTGGCACGCCCCGGATCCTAGCCGCGTCGGCGGATGTTCGACACTGCCGACATCCGCCGACCTCTGCGAAGCGTCTCCCGTCGCCGGACAGGCCTGCGCGAGACATGAGGTTTCGCGTCATGCCGGAGGAGCGTACTGCGATCCGAGTGTGACCAGTGTTCGACAATGCCGACGATCTTTCGTTGACGCTTCCTTGGAGGGCGTTTAACGTCCGGACAACGGGCGGCGCTCACAGCGAGCATTTCGGAGACGTGACGGGCATGGTCAAGGAGGAGAGACATGGCGGAAGGGCGAGGCGAACGGCGGCTGCTCAATCCATTCGCGGGTGAGCTCGCGGCCGAGTTCGCGGGCACGGCGATCCTCATCCTGTTCGGCGTCGGCGTCGTGGCCCAGGTGACGGCCGGAGGCATCGGCGACCACGACAGCATCGCGTGGGCGTGGGGGCTGGGGGTGACCCTCGGCGTCTACACGGCCGCCCGTCTCAGCGGCGCCCACCTCAACCCGGCCGTCACGGTCGCCCTCGCCGTCTTCAAGGGCTTCTCCTGGCGGAAGGTCCTGCCGTACGCGCTGGCGCAGACGGTGGGCGCCTTCGTGGCGGCGCTGCTTGTGCGGTGGAACTACGCCGAGGTCCTGGCCAAGGTGGACCCCGGGCACACGATCAAGACGCAGGGGGTCTTCTCCACCCTCCCCGGCAACGGCACGCTGCCGGTCACCCAGTGGGGTGCGCTGCGCGACCAGATCATCGGCACGGCGATCCTGCTGTTCCTGATCTTCGCGATCTCCGACGAGCGCAACTCGGCGCCGCTCGCCAACCTCGCGCCGGTCATCGTCGGCCTGCTCGTGGTCGCGATCGGCATGGCGTGGGGGACCGACGCCGGCTACGCCATCAACCCCGCCCGCGACTTCGGCCCGCGCCTCGCCTCGTTCTTCACGGGGTACGGCTCGGCGTTCCGCGACCAGTACGGTGGGCTCTACTTCTGGGTGCCGATCATCGGCCCGCTGGTCGGCGGCGTCGTCGGCGCCGGGCTCTACCAGGTCCTGGTCGCCCGATTCCTGCCGCGTACGGACGCGCCCGAGCCCGGCCGTACGCCGGAGCCCGCCGCGCAGGCGGGCTGATCACCCCCAGGCCGAGACCAGCAACGCCCGGCTCACCCGAGCTCACACGAGACGAGAGGCGTAACGAGAATGGCAGACTACGTCGGCGCGGTCGACCAGGGGACGACCAGCACCCGCTTCATGATCTTCGACCACGGCGGCAACGAGGTCGCCCGCCACCAGCTGGAACACCAGCAGATCCTGCCGCAGGCGGGCTGGGTCGAGCACAACCCGACCGAGATCTGGGAGCGCACCCGGGCGGTCGTCGAGACCGCGATGCGGACCGCGGGCCTGCAGGCCTCCGATCTCGTGGCGCTCGGCATCACCAACCAGCGCGAGACCACCGTCGTCTGGGACCGGCGCACCGGCCGCCCGTACTACAACGCCATCGTCTGGCAGGACACCCGCACCGACCGCATCGCCTCCGCCCTGGAGCGGGAGGGCAAGGGCGAGGTTATCCGGCGCAAGGCCGGCCTGCCGCCCGCCACCTACTTCTCCGGCGGCAAGATCCAGTGGATCCTGGAGAACGTTCCCGGTGTCCGCGAGGCCGCCGAGCGCGGTGACGCGATCTTCGGCAACACCGACACCTGGCTGCTGTGGAACCTGACGGGCGGCGTCGACGGCGGCGTCCACGTCACCGACCCCACCAACGCCAGCCGCACGATGCTGATGAACCTGGAGACGCTCGACTGGGACGACGAGCTGCTGTCGTTCTTCGGCGTCCGCCGCCAGATGCTCCCCGAGATCCGTCCCTCCTCCAACCCCGACCTGTACGGCGTGACCCGCGCGGGCGGCCCGCTCGGCGGGGAGGTCCCCCTCGCGGGCGACCTCGGCGACCAGCAGGCCGCGACCGTCGGCCAGGTGTGCTTCGAGCCCGGCACGGCCAAGAACACCTACGGCACCGGCAACTTCCTGCTGCTCAACACCGGCACCGAGCTCGTGCGCTCCCAGCACGGCCTGCTCACCACGGTCTGCTACCAGTTCGGCTCGGCCGAGCCCGTGTACGCCCTCGAGGGATCGATCGCGGTCACCGGCTCGGCCGTGCAGTGGCTGCGCGACCAGCTCGGCATCATCTCCGGGGCGTCGCAGAGTGAGGCGCTCGCCCGGCAGGTCGAGGACAACGGCGGCGTCTACTTCGTGCCCGCCTTCTCCGGCCTGTTCGCGCCCTATTGGCGCTCCGACGCCCGGGGGGCCATCGTCGGCCTGTCCCGCTACAACACCAACGCCCACCTGGCCCGCGCCACGCTCGAGTCGATCTGCTACCAGACCAAGGACGTGGTCGGCGCGATGGAGCAGGACTCCGGCGTCGTCCTCGACGTGCTGCGGGTGGACGGCGGCGTCACGGCCAACGAGCTGTGCATGCAGCTGCAGGCCGACATCCTCGGCGTCCCGGTGTCGCGTCCGGTGGTCGCCGAGACCACCGCGCTCGGCGCCGCGTACGCCGCCGGGCTCGCCGTCGGCTTCTGGAAGTCCACCGACGACCTCAAGCGGAACTGGCACGAGGACCGCCGCTGGGAGCCCACCTGGAGCGACGAGCGGCGCGAGCGCGGTTACGCCGGATGGCGCAAGGCCGTCCAGCGGACGCTCGACTGGGTCGACGTCGACTGACCTGCCTGAAGGGGCGTGGAGGCCGACCTGGCGGCGCGGTGCGAGCGGGACGACGCCGCGGCCGACGCCGTACGCCTCGCGGCGGCGACTCCGGCGCGGCACGCGGCCTAGGTGGCCGTTCCACCTGGACTCGGCGGTCCCGGCCTGTTCGCCGTTCAGGTCGAGACCGCCGTGGCGGTCAAGGTCACGGTCACGAGGGCGCGGGCCGTCGCCGGAGGCGGCACCGGCCTACGTCGTCACACGAGCGGCGATGATCTTCGCGCACGTCAGGGAGGCGGTGTGCGTGGTGTCCACTTCCAGGTCGTAGACCACACCTTCGTGAACCATCTTCGCCTGCGTCGCGGCCATTCCCGCGATCCGGTCCCCGCGGGCCCTCTCACGCTCGGTGGCGACCGCGCTGTCACACCTGACGCCGACCCACAGGACGTCCAGTCCGCCGAGAACGCGCTGCCAGCGTCGCTGGGTCGCCGCCGCGCCGAGGAAGACGTCGTCGATGATCACCGGGGCTCCGGCGCGGACCATCGCCGCGATCCCCTCCATCCACGCCGACTGCAGCGCCATGAACTCCGGGCCGACGTCCACCGCGCCGTCGGGGGAGAACCCGATCCCCGCATCCGTGGCCTGCATGGACCGGGGCATCGCCTCGATGAGCGAGTCGACCCCGAAGGCGAGCCACGGTCGCGGCAGGACGGCCTGCAGGTGCCGCACGATCTCGGACTTGCCCGCGCTCGATCCGCCGTTGAGCACGATCACCTGAGTCGTCACGGCGTCCACGGTAGAGGCCCGGTCACCGATACGCGAAGCCGTTTTCCGGCTGGCGCCGTGCTACGACGCCACGCCTGCCGGAGGATCGCCCGCCGCCGTCCGGGTGAGCACGTCGAGAAGGCGCGCGGGGGTGTCCGCCACGGCGATGACGCCGGGGGCGGCGAACTCGGCCGCGTCGCCGAACCCCCACGTCACCGCGACGCACCGCACGCCGCACTCGGCCGCGCCGACGACGTCCTCGCCGCGGTCACCGATCATGACGGCCGCCTCGGGCGGGGCGCCGAGGACGTCGAGCGCGTGGCGGATGACGTCCGCCTTGTGCCGCCGGGACCCGTCCAGCGTCGCCCCGGCCACGTACGCGAAGAAGCCGTCGAGCCCGAAGTGGACCAGGATCTTCTCGGCGTAGACGGCCGGCTTCGACGTCGCCACCGCCAGGGTCCAGCCGCCGGCGACGAGAGCCTCCAGCACGGCGGGGATTCCGGCGATGACCTCGTTCTCGTACATGCCGCCCGCGGTGTAGCGCTCGCGGTACGCGTGGACGGCGTCGGCGACCCGGTCCCGCGGCACGCCGAGCCGCAGGAATCCGTCCTGGAGAGGAGGGCCGATCATGGCGCGGAGCCGCCCGTGCTCCACCTCCGCGACGCCGGCCGCGGACAGGGCGTGCCGCATCGAGGCGACGATGCCTGCCTCGGGATCGGTCAGCGTGCCGTCGAGGTCGAAGAGGCAGTACCGGGTCACGTGAGGGGCGTCCCTTCGGGGTCGGATGAACGAGCTCAGGCGAGCACGGCGTCGAGCAGCAGCGATCCGGCGCCGAGCAGGGCGGCGTCGTGGCCCGACCGGGTGGTGGAGATCTCCAGGTCGCGGGTGGCCAGCGGCAGGCATCGCTCGTACACCGCCGCGCGGATCGACGCGATCAGCGGCTCGGCCGGTGACAGGCTGCCGCCGACCACGATCGCGTCGGGATTGATGAAGTTGACCAGTACGGTGAGCACCTCGCCGATGAGCCGCCCGGCGTTGCGTACGAGGGCGGTGGCCTCGGGCACCCCGTTCTCGACCAGCGCGACGACGTCGGCCGGTCGGCGCACCTCGATGCCCTGCTCGCCCAGCACGCTCATGAGGGCCGCGCCGCTGGCGTAGGCCTCCAGGCAGTCGTCATGGCCGCAGGAGCAGGTGACCGACGAGTCGCTCCTGACCCGTACGTGGCTGATGTCCCCGGCCGCGCCACGCCCCCGATGCAGCGCGCCGTTCACGATCACACCGCAGCCGATGCCGCTGCCGGCCTTGAGCACCATCAGCGTCTCGCACTTCGGCCACGCCCTGGCCTCCCCGGCCGCCATCAGGTTGGCGTCGTTCTCCACCAGCACCGGCAGGTCGAAGTGCGCGGCGAGGCGGTCCGCGACGGGGAAGTTGTTCCAGCCGGGCATGCGCGAGGGCGCGACGACCCGGCCGGTCGCCGGGTCGACGGGCCCGGGGACGCCGGTGCCGACGCCGCGCAGCGGGACCCCGGGCGGGGCGTGCGCGGCCAGCAGGTCCTCGAACGCGGCGGCCATCCAGTCGATGGTCGCCTCGGGGCCCTCCAGGATGTCGCAGGGGCGCTCCTCGACCACCAGCGGGGTGCCGCTGAGGTCGAGGAGGCCGAGCCGCGCGTGGTGCGCGCCGAGGTCGGCGACCGCGAGCAGTCCCGCGCCGGGGCTGAGCCGCAGCCGCCGGGGTCGCCGGCCGCCGCGCGAGGTGCCCGCGCCCTCCTCCACCAGCAGCCCGCTGCCGATCAGTTCCTCGACGCGCAGCGAGACGCTGGAGGCCGCCAGGCCGGACAGACGGGCGAGCTCGGCCCGCGATTCGGCGTGGCCCGCGGCGACGAGGCGCAGAAGGTCGCCCTGCGCCCCCCGCACCGGCAACCTCTCTTTGCCTGGCATGGAGGAAGGAATACCACGTCTTGACTTTCTGCGCCATCGCGTTGACTTCGCCCAGAATCATCCATTACGGTCCGGCTTGTCTTCGATTTCGAAGGAAGTTGGCGATGATTCGGGTACGAGGCCTCAACAAGTGGTTCGGTGAGCACCATGTGCTGCACGACGTCGATCTCGACGTGGCGCGCGGCGAGGTCGTGGTGGTGATCGGCCCCTCCGGGTCCGGCAAGTCGACGCTGTGCCGGTGCCTCAACCGGCTGGAGGCGGCGGACTCGGGCGAGATCCTCGTCGACGGCGTCCCCGTGCCCGAGGAGGGCCGCGCGCTGGCCCGGCTGCGGGCCGACGTGGGGATGGTCTTCCAGAACTTCAACCTCTTCCAGCACAAGACCGTGCTGGAGAACGTGATGCTCGCGCCGATGAAGGTGCGCGGCGTGAGCCGCGCCGAGGCCGAGCGGACCGCCCACGAGCTGCTGGCCCGAGTCGGCATCGCGGAGCAGGCCGGCAAGCAGCCCGCGCGGCTGTCGGGCGGCCAGCAGCAGCGCGCCGCCATCGCCCGCGCGCTCGCCATGCGGCCCAAGGCCATGCTCTTCGACGAGCCCACCTCGGCGCTCGACCCGGAGATGGTCGGCGAGGTCCTCGACGTGATGACGGGACTGGCCGCCGACGGCATGACCATGGTCGTCGTCACCCACGAGATGGGGTTCGCGCGCCGCGCGGCCGACCGCGTGGTGTTCATGGACGGCGGCCGGATCGTCGAGACGGGAGAGCCGAACGCCTTCTTCGACTCGCCCAGCACCGATCGGGCCAGGGACTTCCTGGCCAAGGTACTCACGCACTGATCGCAAAGGATGGTGGACCCCGATGGTGTCCATTAAGCGGGTGGCCGCTGTCGCCGCCGTGGCGATGGCCGGCCTGACGGCCTGTGCCGGAACGGACTCGGCGAGCTCCGCCGTGCCGGGCGCGGCCCCGAGTGAGGGCGGCGGGAGCGGCGTGCTCGCCGACGCGCCGGTGGCCGCCGCCGCGGACATCCTGCCCGGCTCGACGATGGAGAAGATCAAGCAGCGCGGCGAGCTGATCGTCGGGGGCTCGCTCGACGCGCCGCTGCTGTCCCAGCAGAACCCCGCGACCGGCGAGGTGGAGGGCTTCGACGCCGACCTCGGCAAGGCGCTGGCCAAGTACATCATCGGGCAGCCGAAGGTGAAGATCGTCAACTCGGCGTCCGAGACCCGCGAGGCGCTGCTGAGCAACGGCACTGTGGACGTGGTCTTCCAGACCTACACGATCACCCCGGAGCGGGCCGAGCAGGTCTCCTTCGCCGGGCCGTACTACTCCTCGGGTCTGTCCATCGCGGTCAAGAAGGGCACGACGGGGATCTCCTCGCCGCAGGACCTGAACGGCAAGACCGTCATCGCCGGGGCCAACACCCCGGCGATCCCCGCGATCAAGAAGCTCGCGCCGCAGGCGAAGATCATCACGTTCGGCGGCGACCCCGAGTGCGTCCAGGCGCTCAAGCAGGACCGCGGCGTCGCCTACGTCCAGGACGAGACGCTGCTCGTCGCCGACGCCAAGAAGGACCCCGAGCTGCAGGTCGTGAGCAAGCCGTTCACCCAGGACCCGTACGGCATCGGCCTCAAGCACGGCGACGACCAGTTCAAGTCGTTCGTCAACGACTGGCTGAAGAAGATCCAGGCCAACGGGGTCTGGCAGGGCATCTGGAAGAACTCCCTCGGCACCGTCGTGCAGGGTGAGGCCCCGACGCCGCCCGAGATCGGGTCGGTGCCGGGTTCCTGATGTCGGCGCTGCTTGATCACCTGCCCGAGTTCTGGCAGGGGCTGGTCGTGACCCTCCAGATGACCGCGGCGTCGTTCGTCGGCGCCGCGGCCGTGGGGCTCGTGATCGTGGCGATGCGGGTCGGGCCGGTCCCGGTGCTGCGCACGGTCGCGACCGTCTACGTCGAGACCCTGCAGAACCTCCCACTGCTCGTACTGCTCGTGCTCGCGGTCTTCGGCCTGCCCGAGATCGGGCTCAAGGCCGGCCTGACCACCACCGCCATCGTGGTCATCGCGCTGTACGAGGGCGCCTACATCGCCGAGGCCCTCCGCTCGGGCGTCAACGCGATCTCCTCGGGCCAGGGCGAGGCCGCCCGGGCGCTGGGGCTGACGTTCGGCCAGTCGCTGCGGCACGTCGTGCTGCCGCAGGCGCTGCGCACGGTCGTACAGCCGATCGGCAACATCTTCATCGCGCTCACGATGAACACCTCGCTCGCGGCGGCCGTGGGCGTGGTCGAGCTGACCGCCGCCGCCAACCGGGTGAACCTGCTGGAGGCGCAGCCCATCCCGATCTTCGTCGGGGCGGGCCTGGCGTACGCGGCGGTCGCCGCCTGCGCCGGGTTCGTGACCGGGCGGCTCGAACGGCGGCTGGCGGTGGCGCGGTGAGCAACCTGCTGTTCGACGAGCCGGGCCCGCGCGCCCGCCGCCGCATCCGCCTCGCCACCGTCGCGGGCGTGCTGGTGCTGCTCGCCCTGGTGGCCCTGGCCGTGCGCCAGTTCGCCGCCAATGGGCAGCTCGCCGCCGAGCGCTGGCAGCCGTACGCGACCTGGCCGATGTGGCGCTACCTGCTCGGCGGGCTGTGGTCCACCGCGCTGGCCGCCGTCGTGTCCGCCGCGATCGCGATGGCGGGCGGGCTCGCCCTCGCGCTCGGGCGGCTGTCGCGGCGCCGCGCCGTCCGCCTGCCGGCCGCCGCGTACGTCGAGGCCGTGCGGACGATCCCGGCGCTGCTGCTGGTCTACCTCGTGCTGTTCGCGCTGCCGAGGTACGGCCTGGACCTCCCGCTGTTCTGGAAGCTCGTGGTGCCGCTGGCCGTGTCCAACGCGGCGGCGTTCGCCGAGATCTTCCGGGCCGGGGTCATGTCCGTCGAGCGGGGGCAGGGGGAGGCCGCCCTCGCCCTCGGGCTCACCCACGGGCAGTCGATGCGGCTGGTCGTGCTACCGCAGGCGGCCCGCCGGGTGCTGCCGTCGATCGTCAGCCAGTCGGTGGGCCTGCTGAAGGACACCTCTCTGGGCTTCGTCGTCAGCTACGCCGAGCTGCTCTACAGCGGCAAGGTCCTGGCCAACTACAACGGCCTGCTCATCCAGACGTACATCGTCGTCGCGCTGGTCTACCTCGTGGTCAACGCGTCGCTGTCCGCGCTCGCCCGTTCCCTCGACCGCTCCGTGGCGGGCAGGGGCGGCCCGCGCAGGAGGATCATCCGTGTCCCTCGCTGAATACGCCCCGCTCGCGGAGGTCGTGCGCTCCGGTTTCGTGGAGAGCGTCCACTTCGGCAGCGCGGTCGCGCTCTCGGCCGGCGGCGAGGTCGCCGTCGCGCGCGGCCCGGTGCACGCGCCGGTGCTGCCCCGCTCGTCGGCCAAGCCGTTCCAGGCCCTCGCCTGCCTGCTCGCCGGGGCCCACCTGCAGGGCCCCGCGCTCGCGATCTCCGCGGGCAGCCACACGGGCGAGGACTTCCACGTGCGGCTCGTGGCCGAGATCCTCGGCGACGCCGGGCTCGGCTTCGGCGACCTGCGCTGCCCGGCCGACTGGCCGGAGGACGAGGCCGCCCGGCAGTCCCTGGTCAGGGCGGGCCTCGGGCCGTCGCGTGAGCGGATGAACTGCTCGGGCAAGCACGCCGCGATGCTCGCCGCCGCCGTCGCCGCGGGCGCGCCCACCGCCGGCTATCTCGACACCGGCCACTTCGTGCAGGAGCGGGTCAGGTCGGTGGTGGAGGATCTGTCGGGGGAGAAGGCCGCCCACGTCGCCGTCGACGGATGCGGCGCGCCGCTGTTCGGGATCTCGCTGACGGGCCTGGCCCGCGCCGTACGCGCCTTGGCCGTGTCCGCGCCGGGGACGCCGCCGCGCGCGGTCGCCGACGCCATGCGGGCCCACCCCGAGTACGTCGGCGGGACCGGCCACGTGAACACCCGGCTGATGCGGGCGCTGCCCGGCGCCGTGGTGAAGGGCGGCGCCGAGGGAGTGCTGGTCGTGGCGCTCGCCACCGGGCACGCGGCGGCCGTCAAGGCGATCGACGGCGGCCCCCGGGCGACGACCGCCGTCGCGCTCGCCGCCCTGCGGGCCGCGGGCGCGGACGTCTCGGCGGCGGCCGAGTTCACGACCGTTCCGGTGCTGGGCGGGGGAGTCCCGGTCGGCGAGATTCACGCGACGTTCTGATGGGGGAGAGTATGAGCCTGACGTACGAGATCTGCATCGACAGCACGGCCGGGGCGCTGGCCGCCGAGCGCGCGGGCGCGCACCGCGTGGAGTTGTGCACCGCGTTGTTCGAGGGCGGCCTGACGCCCACCCTCGGCACGGTCGAGGCCACGCTGGCGGCGGTCTCGTCGATTCGGGTCCACGTGATCATCCGGCCTCGCGGGGGCGACTTCGTCTACGACGAGCACGAGGTCGCGGCCATGGTCCGCGACGTGGCGGCGGTGCGCGACGCCGGGGCGCAGGGCGTCGTGATCGGGGCGCTCACGCCGGCGGGGGAGGTGGACACCGAGGTGTCCAAGCGCCTGATCGACGCGGCCGGAGGGCTGTCGGTCACCTTCCACCGGGCCTTCGACATGACGGCCGACCCGTTCGCCGCGCTGGAGACGCTGGCAGGACTGGGGGTCGACCGGGTGCTCACCTCCGGCCAGGACAGCTCCGCCCTGGAGGGCGCGCCGCTGATCTCCGACCTCGTCCGGCGGGCCGGCGACGGGCTTGTCGTCATGCCCGGCGGCGGCATCACCCCGCGCAACGTGAGCCGGGTGGTCGAGGCGACCGGGGCACGGGAGATCCACTTCGCCGCCCTCGTGGACGAGCCCAGCCCGGCCGTCCACCGCAACCCGTACCCCTTCATGGGCGGCGAGCTGCGCCAGCCCGAGTACGTCCGCAAGGTCACCTCGCCGGCCCTGGTCGCGGAGGTGATCACCGCCGCCCGCGGCTGAAGCCGGGCCGCATCGCGGTGACCCGCGGGCAGGAGGGGTAGACCCGTGGGCGGGGGGTGAGGCCGATGGCCACGCCGGAGCGGAGCCGGCCCCATCCGGGGCCCGAGGAGGGCGTGCGGCACGGCCGGTTGTCCGCCCGCCCGGTGGCCGTCGCACGGGCGGCGTCCCCTCCCGAACCGGGGGTGCACCGCCTGGACGGGCGCGCCCTGCTCTCCGTGCCGCCCGCCCCGGCGTCCGGGCCGTCCCCGCTCGCCGTCGTGCTGCACGGCGCGGGTGGCACCGCGGAGCAGGCGCTGGAGTGGCTGCTTCCCCAGGCCGGGGATCTCGGCGTGCTGCTGCTCGCGCCGCAGTCCGTCTCCGCCACCTGGGACGTCATCGTCGGCGGGTACGGCGCGGACGTCTCCAGGATCGACGCCGCGCTGGAGGAGGCGTTCTCCCGCCTGGCCGTCGACGTCGGCGCGGTGGCCGTGGCCGGTTTCTCCGACGGCGCCTCCTACGCGCTGTCGCTGGGGGTGGCCAACGGCGACCTGTTCCAGGCCGTGCTCGCGTTCTCGCCGGGATTCATGGCCCCGATGATCCGGCACGGCCGTCCCCGGATCTTCGTCTCGCACGGCGCCTCCGACCGGGTGCTGCCGATCGACGTGTGCAGCAGACGGCTCGTCCCCGAGCTGAGGGAGAGCGGTTACGAGGTGACGTACGAGGAGTTCCGCGGCGGGCACCAGGTGCCGCCGCAGACGGCCGCCGCGGCCGTCCGCTGGTGGATCGGAGGCTCGCCGTCCTGACTCCGCGAGTCTCAGACGCGGGTCCACCTCTGGTTCGCGCCGCCGTTGCACGTCCAGATCTGCACCTCGGCGCCGTTGGCCGTCTGGTTGCCGTTCACGTCCAGGCACAGGCCCGACTGGACGCCGACGACGGTGCCGGTGGAGTTGACCGTCCACTTCTGGTTGGCGCCGCCGTTGCAGTCCCAGATGCCCACCGGGGAGCCCGCCGTGGTCCGCTGGTCGAACACGTCCAGGCACTTGGTCCCGCCGAAGGTGCGCAGCTCCCCGGAGGAGGTTAGGGACCACTTCTGGCCCGCGCCGCCGTTGCAGTCGTAGATCTGCGCGGTCGAGCCGTTGGCCGCGGCGCCGCCGGCGACGTCGAGGCAGCGCCCCGACTGGCCGCCGACGAGCGTGAAGCTCTGCGGGGCCGGCGCGGCCGCCCAGGTGCCGGTCGCCGTGTCGATGGTCCAGGAGTCGTAGAAAGCGCTCATCGACGCGGTGGCGCCGTTGATCGTGAGCGGCAGCCAGACGGGCGTCGAGCTGTTCAGGTCATTGGGGTTCCACCGGTCGCCGACGTAGACGTAGGTGGTGCCCGACGAACCCGAGACGGGCACGACAGAGGAGGTCTGGGAGTCGAACGTGCGGCTGCCGCCGGGGGCGAACGTGGTGAACCCGCTCCACGGCCCGGACAGGGAGGTCGCGGTGGCGTAGACGTTGTCGTTGGTGGACCAGCCCGTCAGGTGCGAGGCGAACAGGAAGTACCGCCCGTTCACCTTGACCATCGCCGGGGACTCCAGGTCGGCGAGCACCGCGGTCGTGCTCACGGCCTGGGTGTAGTCGGCGGAGAGCCGGTCGATGCGCAGGCCGTGGCTGCGGTCCTCGGTCAGCAGGTACGCCGTGCCGTCGTCGTCCTTGAACAGGCCCAGGTCCCGGCTCTCGAACCCCAGCGGACGCGAGGAGCCGCGGTAGGTGTACGGCCCGCAGGGCGTCGGGCTGGTGGCCACGCCCGCCCGCGCGTCGCCGTAGGAGGAGTTGTCGATGTGCACCCACATCACGTACTGCCCGGTCGTGGAGTTGTAGATCACCTTCGGCCGCTCCACGATGCGCCCGGTCGCGAGGTCGCCGCTGCTCTGCCGGCTCAGCGCGTTGCCCACCCGGGTCCAGGTGGCCAGATCGGTGGAGGAGTAGCAGGCGACCGCGGTGAACGTGGCGCCGGCGGTCTTGTCCTCGCCGACCATGTAGTAGGTCGAACCGACCTTGAACACGCCGGCGCCGTGGGCCTGCAACCGGTTGCCCGCCGTGTCGTACCACAGGACGCCGGGGCGGAGCGTCGCGGCGACGGCGAACCCCGGGGCGGGCGCGAGCAGCCCGGCGATCATCAGGACGGCTGTGCCGAGGGCCGTGAACCACGCGCGTATGCGTCTCATGGGTGCCTCACCTGGGTGGACGCGGCTTCGGGCGCCCCCGGACCATAGACACGGCCCGGGGGCGGAGGCAATGCCCGGCTCTTCGCGTCGGCTGTCCCACCCGCGGTGACCTCGGCCTCGGCCGTCCTCCGCGGCCGGACGACCCGAAACTTTCACCAGGCGGTGCCGCCGGCCCGGCATCGAAGGTGCGCGGTGCCCGGGAGGATGTCGCCCGTCGCTGTTCCCGGCGTCGGCCGGATCCACCGCACCGAGCTCGTCCTCGAGCACGGCTCCCCACTGCTGGTGACGGCCGTTTCGCGACGGCCCGTCACTCGGCCGGTTCCAGTTCCAGACCGGCGAGTGAGGCGTAGTGCATGAACTTGAACGGGTTGAGCAGCTGGTTCCGCGCGACCATCGACTCCAGCAGGCTCTGCCGCAGGCCGACGAGTCCGGGAGCGCCGGCGTGGCTGAGCAGTCCCAGGTCGACGACGTGCAGGGCCAGCGGATGCCGGCCGCGCCGGGCGAGCTCGAGACCCGCCGTGACGAAGGCCGCCGCGCTCCGGCCGCCCAGCAGGTCCAGCGCGGCCGACAGTTCGGCGGACGTGAAGAGCTCGACACCCTCGCCGCTTCGGTGCCAGTAGCCGGTCCGCCGGCGGTGCACGCGCTGGACGAAGTTGTCGCGGGTGACCAGGTAGGGCATGACCGCCGCGGGATGGTCCCTAAGAACGTCCGGCAGGTGGTCGAGTCGCAGGATCTCGGCGAGTGTCAGGCCGTCCGAGATCCCGGCCGTGATGATCCGCTCCAGGTCGCGCAGTGCCGCCAGCAGCCCGGGAAAGGCCTCGATGGGGTAGTTCTCGGTCAGCGCCGGGTGCCCGTGGACGAGCGTGCGCGGCCGCAGGTCGATGACCGCCCGCATGGCGTCGAACAGGCCCTGCGGTGAGCCTTCCGCGAGGGTCGGCGAGCCGAGGTGGGGCATGCACATGTCGCCGACGAAGGCCACTTCCACACGGGAGGTGGACGACCAGCCCGTCCTCGGTCTCTCCTCCCGCGATCGGGATGAGCGTGAAGTCCACGCCGCCGATGGTCGGCTTCTCCACGGCGTCCACCAGCCGGCCGGGGGCGACGTGGGCCTGACGGCCGTGGCCGCGCGGCAGGTAGTAGCCGAGCGGCGGCGGGCCGGAGTTCTGGAGCGCGAGCTCGCGGGGGAAGTTCGCCTGGGCGATCACTGTGGCGCCGTCGGCCTTGAGGGCGTCGAGGCCGCCGACATGGTCCAGATGGGCGTGCGTGAGGATCACGTGGGTGACGGGCAGCTCGGTGATCTCGCGGAGTTCGCGGAGCGCCGCGGCCGCGTGCTCGGGCGTACTGGCGGCGTCGACGGCGACCACTCCGGTGCCGGTGACGACGAAGCCCACGTCGGCGAAGTCGTAGCCCTGCGCCACGTGAACGCCCGGTGCGTGTTCGACCAGGCGCGGGGGAACTGGCGCCGGTGAACGACTCTCCTCGCCCGGCGAGGAGAACGCCCCTGGTCACGCGCAGGACCCGCCGAGGTTGGAGAGCGCTCTCTTGACCGATGGGCCTTACGGGGTGACGATCTGCGCAACACGCCCGTAACACCCGAACTGGTCCTCGTGGCCCATCGAGAACGGACGTTCATGCGCAGAGTCATCACCCGATCGCCCCGGCGCGTTCTCGCCGCCCTGGCCGGTCTCGCCCTGCTGCCGGGCGCCGTGGCGGCGGCGACCCCCGGCGAGCCGTCCGGGAAGCCGCCCGTGGAGTCACCCGTGAAGTCACCCGGCAAGCCCCCGGCCCGGCCGGTGCTCGGCACGCCGGAGATGGACCACGGCTGCGCCCGGATCGACAGGCGCCTGCCCGCGCTGCCCGACTGGCCGGCCGTCAGGAGCGAGATCAAGCGGAACCCGGCCGACGAGAAGCGCATCGCGAAGATCGTCGCGGGGATGACCCTGGCCGAGAAAGTGGGCCAGATGACCCAGCCGGAGATCGCCGCGATCACCCCCGAGGAGGTCGGCCGGTACGGCATCGGCTCGGTGCTCAACGGCGGCGGATCCTGGCCGGGCCGGGACAAGCACGCCTCCCCGCAGGGCTGGCTGGCCCTCGCCGACGCCTACTGGCAGGCGTCGGTGAACACCCGCACCAAGATCCCGGTGATCTGGGGCATCGACGCCGTGCACGGCAACAACAACGTCTTCGGCGCGACGCTCTTCCCGCACAACATCGGCCTCGGCGCCGCGCACGACCCCTGCCTGCTGCGCGACATCGGCGCCGCCACCGCCGCGCAGGTCCGGGCGACCGGGCAGGACTGGGCCTTCGCGCCGACCCTCGCCGTCGTCAGGGACGACCGCTGGGGCCGCACGTACGAGGGCTTCTCCGAGGACCCGCGCATCACCCGCGCGTACGGCTACGAGGTCGTCCGCGGCCTGCAGGGCGGCGACTCCCGGGCGCTGGGCCGCCGGGGCGTCATCGCCACGGCCAAGCACTTCATCGGCGACGGCGGCACGCTCAAGGGGCAGGACCAGGGGGTCAACCCGTCGTCCGAGGCCGAAATGATCAACATCCACGGCCAGGGCTACTACGGCGCGCTCGCCGCCGGGGCGCAGACCGTCATGGCGTCCTTCAACAGCTGGACCAACGAGGACCTCGGCATCACCGAGGGCAAGGCGCACGGCAGCAGGAAGCTGCTCACCGAGGTGCTCAAGCAGAAGATGGGCTTCGACGGGGTCGTCGTCTCCGACTGGAACGGCATCGGCCAGGTCGACGGCTGCACGAATTCGAACTGCGCCCGGGCGATCAACGCCGGCATCGACGTCGTCATGGTGCCGAACGACTGGAGGGCGTTCATCTCCACCACGGTCGCCCAGGTCGAGGCGGGGGAGATCCCGATGTCCCGCATCGACGACGCGGTGACGCGCATCCTCCGGGTGAAACTGCGCGCGGGCCTGTTCGAGGCGCCCAAGCCCTCCGCGCGTCCGGGTGCGGGCTCGCAGCAGGCCCTCCAGGCGCGGGCGCTGGCCAGGAAGGCGGTGCGGGAGTCGCAGGTCCTGCTGAAGAACAACCACAAGGTCCTCCCGCTCTCCCCCCGATCCAAGGTGCTGGTGGTGGGCAAGAGCGCCGACAGCATGCCGAACCAGACCGGCGGCTGGAGCCTCACCTGGCAGGGCACCGGCAACACCAACGCGGACTTCCCCAACGGCACGACCATCCTCGGCGGGCT
The DNA here is from genome assembly GCF_012999525.1 of Microbispora sp. H10836. Lineage (NCBI taxonomy): Bacteria > Bacillati > Actinomycetota > Actinomycetes > Streptosporangiales > Streptosporangiaceae > Microbispora > Microbispora sp. H10836. The sequence continues at coordinate 62,639 of NZ_JABBWU010000030.1, read as the reverse complement.
GCGGGAGGTCCTCGGCGCGGCCAACGTGACCTTCAGTGAGACCGCCGACGGCGTGGACCCGAAGGCGTACGACGCGGTGGTCGCGGTGATCGGCGAGACGCCGTACGCCGAGGGCGTGGGCGACCTCGGGCGGCGCTCGCTGGAGGCCGCCAAGCTCTACCCCGGCGACCTCGCGGTGCTCGACAAGGTCTCCGGCAAGGGCGCGCCGGTTGTCACCGTCTACGTCGCCGGGCGCCCGCTGCACGTGAACAAGGAGCTCAACCGCTCCGACGCGTTCGTGGCCGCCTGGCTGCCCGGCACCGAGGGCGGCGGCGTGGCCGACCTGCTGGTCAGGAGCCGCGAGAGCGGTCCCGGCTACACGGGCACGCTGTCGTACTCGTGGCCGAGGAGCGCCTGTCAGACGCCGCTGAATCCCGGGCAGGAGGGTTACGACCCGCTCTTCCCCGCCGGGTACGGCCTGCGCTACGGCCAGACCGGGTCGGTCGGCACGCTCGACGAGACCTCGCCCGAGTTCGGCTGCGGCGGCACGGGCGGCGGCGGCACCGCGACCGAGGACCTGGAGATCTACAACCGGCAGGACGTCGCGCCGTACAAGAGCCTGATCGGCTCGGCCGAGAACTGGAGCGGCACGGAGATCGGCGCGGACGGCGAGGCGGCGCACTCGGAGATCACCGTCGTCCCGGCGGACGTGAACGTCCAGGGCGACGGGCTGAAGGTGACCTGGAACGGCACCGGGGCGGCGCAGATCTACATGCAGGACCCGGCGGGAGGCGGCGACCTGCGCGGCTACCTGAACGCCGACGCCGCGCTGGTCTTCGACACGATCGTCCATCAGCCGCCCGCGGCCCGCACGGTCGTCAGCGCGCACTGCGTCTACCCGTGCTTGGCCGAGGTCGTGGCGACGTCGCTGTTCCAGCGGCTGCCCGTGGGCGCGAAGGCGACCGTCAAGATCCCGGTGTCCTGCTTCGCGCCCAACCTGGACTTCGAGAACGTCAACACGCCGTTCCTCGTGTACACGGACGGCGCGTTCTCCGCGTCGTTCGCGAACGTCCGGTGGGTGCCGGGCGCGGCCAAGGACGCCGACGCGCGCGACTGCGCGGACCTGACGTAGCGGCACGACCGGGAGCGCTCATCGGGGGTGGTCCGCCGTCCCTGATGAGCGCCGTTCGGCGGACACTCACGATTCTCTAAGGCTGACACACTAGCCTGACCGGATGTCCGTCGATGTTGTGGAAACGCGCCGGAGCGAGGTCAGGCAGGAGGCCACATCCGCACGGCCGCGGCCGCCGGCCCCGGCGCCGCGGCAGGGATGGCTGGACGCGCTGCGCGGCATGGCCGCGCTCGTCGTGGTGTTCGAGCACTGCCTGGACGCGTTGTTCCCCGAGGTGCGCGCGGGCGTCAGCCCGTGGTTCAACTTCGGCCAGTACGGCGTGCTGGTGTTCTTCCTCGTCAGCGGATACGTGGTGCCGGTCTCGCTGGAACGGCGCGGCAGCGTCGGCGGGTTCTGGATCAACCGGGTCTTCCGCCTGTATCCCCTGTGGTTCGTCGCGGCGGCGGCCGGGACGGTGTTCGGTGCCCAGGGCGTGTACTCCCCGTTGCCGCGTCAGCTGGTGGACGACCCGGGCACCGCGGTCCTGGCGCACCTCACGATGCTGCAGGACCTCCTCCAGGTGCCCGGCGTCGTCAACGTGTTCTGGACGCTGTCGTACGAGATGGTCTTCTACCTCCTCGTGACGGCGATGTTCGTGGCCGGTGTGCATCGCGCGAGCGCGACCGGCATGCTCGCCTTCGCCGTGGCGGCCGTCACCGTGGGCGGCCTGCTTCCGGCGGGCGCGCTGTCGCGCGGCGCGGGCACCGCCCAGGTCGTGGTGATCACGGCGGTCGTGCTGCTCGCGGCGGCCGCGTCGCTGGCGGCCGGCGGGCGGTGGCGCGTGTGCGGCACCGCGGCCGCGGCCGTGCTGGCTCTCGTGCTGCTCGGCGCCAACAGCCGGATCGGGGCCTGGCAGAGTCTCGCCATCATCGCCACGATGTTCGCCGGCACCGTGCTCTACCGGCTCGACCGGGGACAACTGCGCTGGAGGACGAGCGGGTGGGCGCTGGCGTGCGTGCCGGTCGCGTCCGTGGGCGCCGCATGGGCCTTCGGCCCCGGCTGGGGCATGCCCGGCGACCAGGCGCTGGCGTTCACAGTGGGCTGGTCCACCGCCGTCGCCGCGGCGTGGGCGACCTTCCTGGCCGCCCGTCTTCTGCGGCACCGGCCGATGCCCCGCGCCCTCGTGTGGCTCGGTCTGATCAGCTACTCCGTCTACCTGCTGCATCCGCTCGCCGTGCAGGTGCTCCGGCGGCTGACCATGGACCCGGGCCGGTTCTCCCTCGCCGAACGCCTGGCCATGGCCGTCCTGCTGCTGGCCGTGGTGCTCGCCTGCTCCGCCCTGACCCACCGGTTCGTCGAACGCCCGGCCCAGGCCCTGGGCCGCCGCCTGGCGGGCGTTCGAGCCGCGTCTGCCGTGGGTCGGCGGCTACTTCCTGTGGGGGGCCGGCCGGATGTCCCGGCGCGCCCGCCCGGCCGAGGGCGCGAGCCTGCCCGCGCCCAGCAGGACCGCCAGCAGCAGGACGGTGACCAGCGCGAACGAGGCGGGCAGCCCGGTCAGCGTGGCGATCCCGCCGATCGTGCTCGGCGCGAGGAAACCCGACGCGTAGCTGACCGTGGCCGCTCCCGCGACGCCTTCGCTCGGTGAGGGCGCGGCGTTGCCGGCCGCCGCGAACACCAGCGGGATGACCACCGCGATCCCCACACCGATCAGCATGAACCCGGCGGTCGCCGGCGCCGGGGTGCGGGAGACGACGACGAGCAGCCCGCCGAGCGACGCCAGCGCCGCGCCGCCGCGCACGGTCGCCACCGGCCCCAGCCGCCGCACCACCGCGTCACCGCACAACCGCCCCGCGGCCATCATGCAGGCGAAGGCGGTGTACGCCGCGGCGCCCACCGCCTGGGACGCGCCGGCGACCTGGCGGAGATAGACCGCGCACCAGTCCTGGGCCGCGGCCTCGCCGAACACCGCGCAGAAGCCCACCAGCCCGATGAGCAGCACTCCGCGCGGCGGCAGCACGAAGTGGGGCGGGGCGGGCGCGTCCTCGGCCGCCCGCACGTCGAGCAGCAGCGGCCCCACGGCCAGGGCCACGAGGAACAGCACGACCGCCGCCCCGGCGAGATGGAGGCGGGCGTCGACGCCCGCGCTCGCGGCCAGCGTGCCCACCGCACCGCCCGCCAACGTGCCCACGCTCCACATCCCGTGCAGCCCGGACATGATCGACCGGCCGAGCCGCTGCTCGACCTCCACCCCCTGGGCGTTCATCGCGACGTCGGCCATGCCGGCCACCCCGCCGTACAGCAGGAGCGCCGCGCACAACAGGGGGAGGTCCGGGGCCAGCGGGGGCAGGACGAGGACCAGGCACCACAGGCCGATCGAGACGCGGGTGACGGCCCGCCCGCCGAAGCGGTGCGTGATGCGGCCCGCGGTCGGCATCGCGAGGACGGAGCCGGCCGCGGGCGCGAGCAGGGCGAGACCGAGGGCGCCGGGCCCGGCCCCGACGTGGTCCTGGATCCAGGGGATGCGGGAGGCGAACCCGCCGGTCACGGCCCCGTGCAGGGCGAAGACGGCCGACACCGCGAACCTGGCCCGTCCCAGCTCCCGAAGATCCACGATCACACGTTATGCCTCGTTCACGCCTTCGGCGACCACACCAGCAGCCCCAGGCACATCTCGTCGCTGGTGCCCTCGCCCCAGACCACGTACCGGGGCGCCTGCCCGCGCAGCGCGGGAAGCATGGCGCGCAGCCCCGCGTCGTGCGTGCAGGTCACCCGGAGCGTGTCGCCGGCCTTGATCTGCAGCGGCCGGGCCAGCGGGCGGATCGCCTGGTCGTCGAAGTCGTACGCGGGGATGTCGAGGATGGTCCTCGCGTCCGAGGTGCCCGGGTTGAGGTCGACCTTGATGGCGCGGCCGAGCAGGTGCATGTGCCCGGCGGTGGCGTACAGCGTCGCGTCCTTCCGGACGGGCATGTCGCAGTGCTGTGTCGGGCCGGGCCGCGGGGGCTCGCCCTGCCCGCACATCCGGGTCAGGCCGTCCACCATGTGCCGCGCCTGCTCGCCGAACCGGTGGGCCACGTTCTCGACGGCCGCCTCACGATCGCACAACGGCCCCGACTCCTCAGCCGTGCAGGGCAGTTCGATCGGCCCCGCGATCAGCCCCGTCTCCAGTGGGGCCAGGTCGCTCGCGCCGTCGGCGAGCCGGAGCCGGATGCCGGACCTGTCCGTGCCGTCGGCGCCGCCCAGCAGGTTGTAGTGGATCTGCAGCACCATCTGGCTGCCCGCCGGGAGGGGATACCCGACCTTCTGCCGCAGCAGCGTCTCGTCGACCCCGGGGGCCCAGGAGCCGACCCACGCGCCGTTCTCGATCCCGGCGTCGCCGAAGCAGGTCCAGCCCTCGCCGGGCGTCGCGGCGTCCGCCCGGCGCGCCGCCTCCGTCTCCTTGGGCCCGACCCGGAAGACGATCGCGTGGTGCACGATGTCGGTGTTCTGCGGGAGGAACTGGCTGCCGGTCAGGAACGCGGACCCCGTGAGCCCGGGATCGACCAGGAAACAGCGGTACTCGTCGGTGCCGCCCGAGGGCGCCGAGGGCCGGTAGGGCTGCGGGAGCGTCAGTGTCACGAACCGTTCGCCCGCCCGCAGCGGCGCCGCCGCCGCGGCCGGCTTGGCGGTGCCGTGACCGGCGTGGCCGCTGTGCACGGCGGATGCGGTGGAGGCGCCGGGAGTGCCCCCGGGTGCCGCGTCGCCGCACGACGCGACGAGAAGGGCGGCGGCGAGCGCGACCGCGGCGCCGCCCGCCCACCGTGTGAACCGTGCCTTTCCTTGCATGGATCGCCTCCTGCCTCTCGGGGGACCCCTTCAGGCTTCCTTGCCGGGGTGGTCACGTCGACCGACTTCAGATGTAAACCTCTTCTACGACCCCGGCAGTAGGGACGTACGCCGGAAGGGCTACGGGGAGGAGCGCGCCGAGTGCCGGAGGCGGCGTTCGGGGTAAGGGCGGAAAGACCGTAAGGTCGTCCAGTGCACAGTCGCCCCGCCAGGAGCGAAACCAGGAGCAGGACCAGGAGCAGGACATGGCCGTGAACGAGATCGACGAGGGACCCGAATTCGCCGATTTGGCACTGATTCCCGAGCTCCTCAAGGCCCTGTCCGGCCTCGGCTACGAGGAGCCCACGCCGATCCAGCGGGAGGCGATCCCGCCGTTGCTGGAGGGCCGCGACCTGCTCGGCCAGGCGGCGACCGGCACGGGCAAGACGGCCGCGTTCGCCCTGCCCATGCTCCAGCGGCTGCACGGCGCCCACCCCCTGGGCATGGAGGACGGCGGCGGGGAGCCCGCCGGGCTCGTGCTCGTGCCGACCCGTGAGCTGGCCGTCCAGGTCTCGGAGGCCATGCACCGCTACGGCCGCGACCTCGGCGCTCGGGTGCTGCCCATCTACGGCGGCCAGCCGATCGGGCGGCAGCTGCGGGCGCTGGAGCGCGGCGTGGACGTCGTCGTCGCCACGCCGGGCCGGGCGCTCGACCACATCGGCAGGGGCACCCTGCCGCTGAAGGGCCTGCGGATGATCGTCCTCGACGAGGCCGACGAGATGCTCGACATGGGCTTCGCCGACGACATCGAGGCGATCCTCCAGGACACCCCGGAGGACCGGCAGACCGTGCTGTTCTCCGCGACCATGCCGCCGCGCATCGACGGGATCGCCCGCCGCCACCTGCGCGAGCCGGTGCGGATCAGGATCGAGCGGGAGGCGCCCGCCGCCGGCGAGGCGCCGCTCATCCGGCAGAGCGCCTACATCGTGTCGCGGGCCTACAAGCCGGCGGCGCTGGGCCGGGTGCTCGACGTGGAGGCCCCCACCGCGGCGATCGTCTTCTGCCGTACGCGTGAGGAGGTCGACCAGCTCACCGAGACCATGAACGGCCGGGGTTACCGCGCCGAGGCCCTGCACGGCGGCATGGGGCAGGAGCAGCGCGACCGGGTCATGAGCCGGTTGCGCAGCGGGACCGCCGACCTGCTCGTCGCGACCGACGTGGCCGCCCGCGGCCTCGACATCGAGCAGCTCACCCACGTCATCAACTACGACGTGCCGTCCGCCCCCGAGTCGTACGTGCACCGCATCGGCCGGGTGGGCCGGGCCGGTCGCGAGGGCGTCGCGATCACGCTCGCCGAGCCGCGCGAGCACCGCATGCTCAAGACCATCGAGCGCGTCACCCGCAGCCGGATCACGGTCGAGAAGGTGCCGACGGTCGCCGACCTGCGCGCCCGGCGTCTGGAGCTGACCCGGGCCGCGCTGCAGGAGAGCCTGATGGAGGACGGCGACCTCGACCGCTTCCGTGTGGTGGTCGAGACGCTCGCCGACGAGTTCGACCTGGTCGCCATCGCGCTCGCGGCGGTCAAGCTCGCCCACGAGTCCACCGGCGCCGCCGCCGACGAGGAGGAGATCCCCGAGGTCGCGCCGCGCGCCCAGCGGCCCGAGCGCGGGCCGCGCGACGACAGGCACGGCCGCGACGACCGGCGCGGGCGGCGCGGCGGCGGCGCGATGAGCCGCGTCTTCGTCGGCGCGGGCCGCAGCGCGGGCGTGCGCCCCCAGGACATCGTCGGTGCGATCACCGGGGAGACCCGGGTCAGCGGGCGTGAGATCGGGGCGATCGAGATCGCCGACCGGTTCACCCTGGTCGAGATCCCGGACGGCGCCGTGGACGAGGTGGTGTCGGCGCTGCGCCGCACCACGATCAAGGGCAAGAAGCCGATCGTGCGCAGGGACCGCGACGACGCCCCGCGCGGCCGTCGCTGACCCTTCTCGCAGGGCGCCGCCGGACCCGGGCGACGGCCGTCCTTCACCGGACGGCCGTCTTCCGGGCGTCGTGCGCTCTCCGGCGCCACCGCCGGGGCGGATCGTGCGGTCAGGCCGACTGCCGCAACGACATCACGGCCCACGGCGCGAGTTCGACGTCGAGGTCGAGCACACCGGTGCCGGGGACGGTCAGCGTGAACCTGAGGAGCGAGTCGGCGACCCCGCGCAGGTGCTCGCTCTCGGCCCGGGACGGGTTGAGAGGGCACCCGAGCCGATACCAGGCCTCGGCGGCGTTCCCGTGCTCCCAGTCGACGATCTCGACGAGGAACGTGGCGCCGGGCTCCAGACCGCCGATCGAGTGGCGGATCCTCCGGCTCGGCCCCACCTCGGCCAGCGTGCGTGCCGCCGCGTACGAACTCTGCGCCCGGACACCTCGCAGGGCCATGTCCTCCGGGTAGTTGAAGAACACCGCCGACACGGCCGAGGTCCGGCTGTCGCGGGTCACGACCCCGTCGGGCGTCGCGAGGAGCAGCCGGTCGCCGAGCCGCGCGAGCATCGTGAACGCGTGGAAGGTGGGCTTGTGGACGCCCCACTCGTTCACCAGGCCGAACCCGCCGTGAAAGGGTCCGATCCCGGCGCCTCCCTCCTCGAACACGTCGGTGAAGGTCCAGTAGGAGATCGAGTCGGCGAGGGCGGCGCACTGCAGGTACGCCCGGGTGATGAAGGCCGCCGCGAACGGCGTGTCGTGGATGAAGTCACGCGATGACGGCGACGTCGACCACTCCGTGATGTGGATCTCCGCGTCGGGATACGCGCTGTTCTTCACGAGCTCGCGGAGCAGGGTGAGGTCGTCGAACGTCGCGTCGGCGTACCGGGTGATCTGCACCGCCTCGCCGTCGGCGGCGAAGGCGAAGTCCGTGGGGTAGGTGTGGGTCGAGACGAAGTCGACGGGGAGGTCGCGCTTGGCGCACCAGGCGAGGAAGTCCTCGATCCACACGGGGCGCCAGTCGAGCGCGTCCACGTCGGCCGCCGCGGCCGTCGCGTGGGTCGCGGAGCGGTCCTCGACCTCGCCTTTGTAGCGGTCGTCGGGCACGAAGACGCTCGTCGCGGGCCCGCCCACCTTCAACGCGGGGTCGATCTTCTTGATCGCCGTCACGGTCTGCTCGTAAAGCTCGAAGTACTCGGTCTTCGTCCCGGTCCAGAAGTGGGGAACCAGGTTCGGCTCGTTCCACACCTCGAACCGCCACTCCCGCACCTCGTCGAGGCCGTACCGGCCGATCCAGTGCTCGACCGTCCTCGTGACCAGCTCGACCCAGCGCGCCATGTCCTTGGGCGGGCTGCAGTGGGCGCCCCACCAGAACACCGTGTCCGTCACCGTCGCGAGCTCGCGCGGCATGAAACCCAGCTCGACGAACGGACGGACGCCGTGGTCCACGATAAAGTCGAACACCTTGTCCACGTAGCTGAACGTGTACACGGGCGAGGCGAGGGGTGCGTCAGGGCCGAAACCGCCGCCGTAGCTCTCCCGGTACACGAACATGTCGTCGTGGAAGACGCCGTGAAAGCGGACGTACTGGAACCCGCACGCGGCGACGGCCTCGGCGAACTGCTGCTGCCAGTCCGCACGCAGTGCCTCGTTCGCCCGTCCGGCGCCGACGCACCTGGCCCAGATGTGCGGGAACGCACTCTCGTCGCACGGCTCTCCGTCGATCCGCAACCGGGGGCCGGACACGCCGTCACTCGTCATGGTCTCACTTCTTCTTCGGTGATCCGGGGGTGGGAGATCGCGGGAGAGCCGCACGAGCGTCTCTTCTCGTCCCGAGGGTTTCGAAAATATTTCGCAACTTGTTCGTTATGTCCAGGACACTAGGGGTGCACCTGGGCAGTGTCAACGGGTGGACACGGGCCAGATGTCGCACGCGACCGACGAAAATCACGCGTGGTAGATTCGAAACAATTTCGAAGCCCGGAAGGAGCCCTGATGGTACGGCGAGGTCGTTCCGAGCGAGCCACCTTGGCGGATGTCGCCCGACTGGCCGGTGTCTCGCCCACGACCGCGTCGAAGGTCCTCAACGGGCGCAGCGACGTGGGGCCGAACACGCGTGAGCGTGTCCTCGCGGTCATGGCCGAGATCGGCTACAAGCCGACGGCGGCACGTCACGAGCGAGCACGAAACCGGGCCCTCGTCACCATGCTCGACTTCGTGGAGTCCCGTTACGCCGGAACGGTGCTCCAGGGGATACTCGTGGCCGCGACCTCCGCGCAGGCCGAGCTCCTCCTCCGCCTGCCGCCCGACGAGCCGATCAGCACGAGCGGCACGGCGGCCCGTGCCTGGATGGAGGAGCAGAAGGAGTCCGGCGTCGCCGGTCTCATCGCGCTCGCCGTCGCCGTGCCCGACGCGGTGCTCCTCGCCGCGGAGGATCTGGAGGTGCCCGTCGTGTCGATCGACCCGATCGACACGACCGAATCACGTGTCGTCAGCATCGGCTCCACCAACTGGGCGGGCGGTCGCTCGGCGACCGAGCACGTCATCAAGCTCGGCCATCGCAGGATCGCCTGGATTGGCGGCCCGCCGGGCTCCGCCCCCTCGCTGGAACGCTTCCACGGGTACCAGGCCGCGCTCGACTCGGCCGGACTCACGCCGGACCGCGCGCTGATCCGCCACGACGCGTTCTCCGTCGACGCGGGCCTGCGGCACGGCCGCGAGATCCTCGCGCTCGACGAGCGGCCGACCGCGATCGTCGCGGGCAACGACGAGATCGCCGTCGGCGTCCTCGCCGCGGCCAAGGAACTGCACATCACCGTCCCGGGCGAGCTGTCGGTCACCGGGTTCGACGACACCCCGCAGACCGAATGGACCACACCCCGGCTCACCTCGGTCCGGCAGCCTCTCGTCGGCATGGGCCGGATGGCCGTCGAGACCGTCCTCGGCATGGCGGACGGCGTCCAGCCCGCCTCCCGGCACCTCCAACTGGCGACGACCCTCAGCGTCCGCGACTCGACGGGTCCCGTCCCGTCGTCCTGATCCGTCCCGGTCCGGACACCGCGTCGCGTCGCGCCGCGCGCCCGTGGACGAGCAGCAGCACGAGCAGGCCCGCGAGGACGGCGACGGTCGCGCCCGTGCCGAGCGACGCCCCCAGCCGCTGGTCGGCCGCCCGGTCCGGCGCCCACGGCAGTTCCAGCGCCGCGTACCACTCCGGCGCCTGCGACGGCCCCGCCAGCACCGCGAGCCCCGTCCACGCGCGTACGGCGATCGCCCCCACGAGCATCCAGACGCGGACCTGCGGCCGGGTCGCGTGCGGAAGCGGGTCCACGCCGGCCGCCACCGCGAGGAAGAGCACCGCGGTGACCGTCACCACCGCCTGCGCGGCCAGCCGCAGGGCGAGGCTCGGCTGGGCGTGCCCGAACAGGCCCGTCAGGTACAGCACCGGGTACGGCAGCGCGTACAGGGCCAGGACCGTCACCGGATGGGACAGCGCGCGGCCGGCCGGGCCGGCGAGGGGCTCGGATCCCGGGTGGACCCGCCGCCACAGCGTCACCGGGGCTCCGAAGACGAGCAGGACGGGCCCCACGGCGCCGAGCAGCGCGTACTGCGCCGCGTGCGCGGAGAACACCGCGGGCGCGTAGGCCGCCACTCCTCCCGACGTGGCGTAGCCGAGCACGACCAGGCCGGCGACCCAGGACATGGTGCGTCCGGCCGGCCACCTCTCGCCGCCCCCCGGCGACGCGGCGCGCGACAGCCGCCGCACGCCGGACAGGTACGCGGCGAGGGCCGCGGCCAGCAGGAGCAGCGCGATCGGGTCGGGCCGCACGTCGGTGGCGAGCGTGCCCGGGGTGAGTGCGGGCAGGGCGTATCCCAGGGCGTCGTGCTGGTGCACGGCCGTCTCCGCGGGCGGCGGGGGCGTGCGGCCCAGCGCCACGGCCAGACCCAGGGCGCCGGCCATCACCGCGATCTCGCCGCAGGCGAGACGGAGGAACGGCGCGCGGGCCCCGCCGGACTCCATCGCCCCGATGGTCCTGCGCCGGTGCCGCCACCCGAACCAGCCGAGCACGGCCAGCGCGGCGACCTTGGCTAGCACGAGCAGGCCGTACCTCGACTGCCAGAGCAGGGGCAGCGAGCCGAGCCTGACCCAGGCGTTGAGCGCGCCGGACGCCCCGACGGCGGCGAAGCAGCCCAGCGCGAGCGTGCTGAAGCGGCGCACGGCGACGGTGAGCCCGGGCGCGGCGCGCAGGTGCGCCACGAGGGCGTACAGACCGCCGATCCACAGCGCGACGGCCGCGACGTGCGCCATCAGGCTGAGGACGGCGAGGTTGTGGTCGGCGGCCGAGGCCGAGTGGCCCACGTACGCCGGGGGCAGCGCCGCGAGGACCGCCACCGCGAGCAGCGCGGGCCGGAGCAGCGCGGACCGGAGCCGGGGACCGTGTGGCAGGAGCGACCCGGCGGCGACCGCGAGGGCCGCGACCGTCACCGTCAGGAACGCCTGTCCCTGCGGGATGTAGAGGAGGAAGGCGGGCAGCGCGCCCGAGCGCAGCGCGTCGACCGGGGGCAGCCCGAGGAAGTCCGACAGCGTCAGGACCTCGGTGACCGCCGCGCTCGCCGCCCAGCCGAGCGCCCACGCCCCGGCCGCCCGCATGACGGCCCTGCCGCTCGCGGGGGCGAGGACGACGGCGGCCAGCAGGGCCCCGACCGTGGCGGCGGCGCAGGCGTCGTGCACGAGGCGCGCGACCGGCAGGCCCCAGGTGGTCAGGGCGCCGGGGGAGGGCAGCCCCTGGATCGCCGGTTGCGGCCTGCCGCCGCCGAACCACAGGGCGAGCACCAGCACGGCGAACGCCGTCGCGGCGACGGCGGGAACGACCACGCCGCGATGGCGCGGGGGAGATTTCATCGTCGGCGTTCCTCGGCTCGGCACCGTTGATCGAATGCGAGTATGGCCCAAGGGCTCTCCGCGTGGGAGCCCCGGGGTGGGGACCGGAGCCGTCTCCGCATCCGGGCGACGTTCAGCGGTCCCGGCCGCGGGCACCCGGCGCGGACGGCACAGGGAAGGGCGCACTCGCCCCCAGGGAGGCCGGGCGCGAAACAACCGTTTTCGGCAGTCGACTACCGGCGTGTCAGCGGTGACGTCTCGGCATGCTCTCGTTCCTCTCGCCAGGTATGGGCCCGTAGGTGAGAAGCCCATGTTGATGGGCGCGGTCTCGCGGGGTCGGATGCGAGACGCTGCGCTGATCGCGGAACGGTCGATCTTCCTCGTACGTCCGGCGCGACGTTGTTAACGTTAACAAATCACAGCAGAGGTGTGCTCCTCTCTCTGAGGTGACTGAAGGCGACTGAAGGCGCTGGTGCAGCGGAGCAAATACGACGCGGCGAGCACCGTCAAGTGATCCGCCCGGGGCCGCCCTCCGCGTTTCCGCCCGGCAGGACTCCCAGCTGCTCCGATCCGGCCGGGATCACCTTCTCCGTCGGCCGCGTAGCCCGCTGAAAGTTTCAGCGGCCGGAGCGCGGGTGAGGGCCCGGTTCACCGGCGTCCTTGAGTCGCGCGACGCGGGGGCGTCTGGGCGAATCGATTCGCCAATGGTCTTGACACTGCTCGCGGAGGTTTCCACACTGAGGGCGCGTTCGGCTTCCTCCTGCCGGGGTCGGTGATGAGCGGCAGGGGCCGGCGGCGACGCCGGTCGCGTCAGGCGTTCCGCCGCACACTGAATCTTCGGGTGCCTCCGGCTTCCTCCTCGTCGTACAGCCATGTCGGCCTCCGCTGTCGGCTCATGTCGGCTCGGACTCGGGCGGGTGGTCCCGCCGCTTCCTTCTCCGGGGACCGGCCGCGCCGGGCACTCGTCGAGCACCCCACCAGAGTGAGCATCCCCACCAGAAGGAGAAACGCATGCGATTACGCGAATCCGCCCGGCGACGGTCCTCCGGGCACACCCCGGATGGCCGTTCCCCCCGCCTCCGGCGGCTACGGCGGCTGGTCGTCGCCGTGCACCTCGCGATCGCGACGATGGTCCCGGCGGGGTGGGCGGTCGCGGACGGCGCCGCGGCCACCACGACGGGAACGGCCGCCGCGGCCGCCGCGGCCGTGGCGACGGTGGCGACTCCGCCGATGGGCTGGGCGTCGTGGAACACCTTCGCGGCCCAGATCAACTACAACGTCATCAAAGCCCAGGTGGACGCGATGGTGTCCTCGGGGATGAAGGACGCCGGCTACGAGTACGTCAACATCGACGAGGGCTGGTGGCAGGGGACGCGCGACGCGTCCGGCAACATCACGGTCGACCAGTCCGAGTGGCCGGGCGGGATGAAGGCGATCGCCGACTACATCCACAGCAAGGGGCTGAAGGCGGGCATCTACACCGACGCCGGGCGCAACGGCTGCGGCTACTACTACCCGACCGGCCGTCCGGCCGCGCCGAACAGCGGCAGCGAGGGCCACTACGACCAGGACTTCCTGCAGTTCTCCCGCTGGGGCTTCGACTTCGTGAAGGTCGACTGGTGCGGCGGCCAGGCCGAGGGGCTCAACGCCCGCACCGCCTACCAGGCGATCAGCGCCGCCATCGACCGCGCCACCGCGCAGACCGGACGGCCGATGGTGCTGTCGGTCTGCAACTGGGGCGCCCAGAGCCCGTGGGACTGGGCACCGGCCATCTCCACCATGTGGCGCACCAGCGGGGACATCATCTACTGGGGCGAGAACGCCTCGATGGACCGGGTGCTGGCCAACTTCGACTCCGCCCAGCATCCGAACGCGCAGACCCCCGGCCACTACAACGATCCCGACATGCTCGTCGTCGGCATGAACGGCTTCTCCGCGGCGCAGAACCGTACGCACATGGGCCTGTGGGCGATCTCCGGGGCGCCGCTGCTGGCCGGGAACAACATCGCCACGATGAGCGCGGAGACCCGGGCGATCCTGACCAACCGGGAGGTGCTCGCGGTCGACCAGGATCCGCTCGGACGTCAGGGCGTGAAGGTCGCCGAGGACCAGAGCGGACGCCAGGTCTACAGCAAGGTGCTCTCCGGCACCGGCCGCCGGGCCGTGCTCCTGCTCAACCGGACCACCTCCTCCGCGTCCATCACCGCCCGCTGGTCGGACCTCGGCCTGAGCGGGGCCGCCACCGTGCGGAACCTGTGGACCGGGACCGACATCGGCACGTTCGACGGCGGCTACACCACGACCGTGCCCGCCCGCGAAGCGGTCCTGCTCACCGTCACCGGGAGCGGCGCCACTCCGTCCGCCGGCCCGTCGCCCACGCCCACCGGGACAGGCGCGATCAAGGGGGTGGGGTCGGGCCGGTGCCTGGACGTCAGTGGCGCCTCGCAGGCCAACGGCGCGCAGGTGCAGCTCTGGGACTGCAACGGCCAGGCGAACCAGCGGTGGACGCCGACCGGTTCGGGTGAGCTGCGGGTCTACGGCACCAAGTGCCTGGACGTGTACAACCGGGGCACCGCGGACGGCGGCAACGTGGTGATCTGGGACTGCAACGGCCAGAGCAACCAGCAGTGGCGGCTCAACGCCGACGGCACCATCACCGCCGTCGGCGCGAACAAGTGCCTGGACGCCTACAACAACGGCACCGCCAACGGCACCAAGCTCGTCATCTGGACGTGTAACGGCCAGGCCAACCAGCGCTGGACCCGCCTCTGACCTCTCGCCGCATGCCTGCGCCGGGACGGCGCTGTCCGTCCCGGCGCAGGCCGCGCTGCGGTAGCGGCGGGCCGGGGCACAGAGCGGCCACTCCCGAGGTCAATGGGCCTTCTCCTGGTGTGCGGAAGATCGCAGAGGGGACCGGCCCGAGATCGCCCGGGTGTGAGACAATCCCGGCGACATGCGCGCCTCACTCTCCTTCCGGCTCGCGCGGTCGGCCGCCTTCTCGGCCGTCTGCGTGCTCCTGGCCGTCGGCGCGCACCGGTTCGCCGGCGGAGGGGGGCCGGCGCCCGCCGCGCTCCTCACGGGCGTGCTCGTGGTGGCGGCGGGGGCGGCAGTCGCGGCGGGCCGGGAACGGTCGCCCCAGGCGATCGTCGGCCTGCTGCTCGGGGCCCAGGCCTTCCTGCACTTCTTCTTCGACGTCACGGCCTCCGCCGCCGAGGCGGGGCATCCCACGTGGCACGGCGGCCTGAGCGCGCAGACCGGCATGCTCACCGCCCACCTCACCGCGGGGCTGCTCACCGGATGGTGGCTGGCGCGCGGCGAGGAAGCCCTGTGGTCCGTGCTGCGGGGGATCGGCGCCAGGGTGGTGCGCTGCCTGCGGGCGGTGGCCGCATTGGTGACCGCGCTGTCGGCCCTGCTGGGAGCGGATCTCGCGGCCGCCCGGCGTCCTCGCCGGCGCCCGGCGCCCGATGCCGGGCGCGTCCCGCACGCCGCGGGCGTGCTGCGGCACGCGGTCGCCCGCCGCGGGCCACCGGTTCTTCCCGTCTTCTGAGCTTCACGCGCGGGCGGCGCGCATCTCCCAGGGGATCGGACTCTCCCCTTCTGGGACACGCTCGCGCGCCTTCGTAACCTCGCAGACGACTGGAGAACCCCCATGACCTCGTACGTCCGTCGCGCGGCCGCCGTCACCGCCGGTGCCCTCGCGCTCACCCTCGGCCTCGCCGTTCCCGCCCTCGCCCACGTCACCGTCAACCCCGGCACCGCCGTCCAGGGCGGCTGGACCAAGATCGCCTTCCGTGTCCCCAACGAGCGCGACAACGCCTCGACCACCAAGGTGGAGGTCGAGTTCCCCACCGACCACCCGCTGCCGTTCGTCTCGGTCCGCCCGGTCCCCGGCTGGGACGTCAAGCTCACCCGCGGCAAGCTGCCCAAGCCCGTCGTGTCGGACGCCGGCGACACGATCACCGAGTCGGTACTGAAGATCACCTGGTCCGGCGGGAAGATCGAGTCCGGCCAGTTTCAGGAGTTCGAGGCCTCGGTGGGGCCGCTGCCGAAGAACGTGGACGCGCTCACCTTCCCCACGGTGCAGACCTACTCCGGCGGCGAGAAGGTCAAGTGGGCGGATGCGCCGAAGGCCGACGGCTCCGAGCCCGAACACCCCGCGCCGGTGCTCAAGCTCGTCGCCGCCGAGGAGGGGGAGGACGACCATGGCGTCGCCGCCTCCGCCTCGCCTGTCGCCGCCGCCGCCCCCACGGTGGCGGCCGCCGCGGACGATGACGACGACGAGGGCGGGGACACCACCCCGGCCCTGGTGCTCGGCGGCATCGGCCTGGTCGCCGGCCTGGTCGGGGCCGGCGCCGGCCTGACCGCCCTGCGCCGTTCGCGCGGCTGAGACGGCCGCGCCGAGGCGCCTGCGCTCCGGGCGTGAGGCGCCTCCCGTCCGGAGCGGGAGACCCCGCCGGGCCTTCCGCTCCGGACGGCCGGATCCGGACAGCAGGATCAGGACGGGCGGATCAGGACAGCAGGGTCTCGCCGATCCAGCCGTCCGGGGAGCATCCGGGTGGTATGGCGAAGACGGCCGACCCGATGGGGGTCGTCCACTGGTTCAGCAGATCCATCTCCGCCAGCCGCGCCTGGATCGGGACGAACTGCCGTGCCACGTCGGCCTGGTAGGACGCGAACAGCAGGCCGGCGTCCTGCCGTCCCTCCGGGCTGAGTCCGGCCTCGTAGTTGTATGCCCGGCGCAGGATCCGCATGCCCGGGTCGGCCGTCCGCGCGCGGCGGATGTGCGCGAACTCGGAGATCACCGGCAGGCCCGACGGGCCGAGCGCGGCGAAGTCGGGCTCGTCGGTCTCGGCCCGGCCGGTCAGGGGCGCACCGTTGTCCAGCCGCCGCCCGACGCTGAACTCCTTGGCCGCCCGGTCCGCGGCGTCCCACTTCTCCAGGTCCATCCGGATGCGCCGCAGCACCAGCGTGGTGCCGCCGCGCAGCCACCCGTCGCGCACCCACACGGCCCGCTCGAAGTCCGCCGAGCCCGGCGTGAGGTTGACGGTGCCGTCGAGCTGGCCCATCAGGTTGCGCTGGGTCGTGCCCGGCGCCCGGACCTGCGGGCTCTGCCGGAAGCCGTGCTGGGTCCAGCGTATGGTCGCGAAGGAACGGGCGTCCCTGACGAGCACGCGCAGCGCGTGCGCCAGCGTGACGCGGTCCTCCGCGCACACGTGGACCAGCAGATCGCCGCCGCTCCAGCGAGGCTGCAAAGCGTCGATCTTGAAGGCCGGCAGCGGCCGTGGCGCCAGGTGCCCGGCCCCCGCCGCCTCGAACAGCCCGGCGCCGAACCCGAAGGTGACGGTGAGCCGCGCGGGCAGCAGCGCCAGTTCGGCGTCGGTGTCGGCGAGGGCGGGCTCGCCCCGGGTGAGCCGCCGCGCGTCGTCGGTCAGCAGCCGCATCAGGCGTGTCAGCGCGACTCGCCCGGTTTTCGGCCGCAGGTCGAACCCGGCGAACACCGCGAACGTCTGCGGAGAGGTCGCGACGCCCGCCTGGTGGACGCCGTGGAAGGGTTCGACGGCGTCACCGCCGGGGAGAGGCGCGGACCCGGCCGCCGCGGACCCGGCCCCACCGGGCACGGCGCAGGCCGCCGCGGCGGCGGCGACGGCCCCTCCCGCGAGCAGGCCGCGCCGGGTCAGCCGCCGTCCCGCCCGGGACTCGCGCTCACTCATGGGGGGCGTAGGACTCGTTGGCACCGGCGAAGTCCTTGGCCACCGCGGTGAAGGACACCGTCCTGCCGTCCTTCAGGGTGATCGTGAAGGGCACCTCGGCCCCGGGCTCGATCGCCGTGCGGACGTCCATGAGCATGATGTGGTCGCCGC
The DNA here is from genome assembly GCF_012999525.1 of Microbispora sp. H10836. Lineage (NCBI taxonomy): Bacteria > Bacillati > Actinomycetota > Actinomycetes > Streptosporangiales > Streptosporangiaceae > Microbispora > Microbispora sp. H10836. The sequence continues at coordinate 45,040 of NZ_JABBWU010000030.1, read as the reverse complement.
CGGGCTGGAGCACGTGCCGCCCGCCCGCGGGGATCACGAACCCGCCCTGCTTGCGGCGCATCGTCGTGGCGCCGGCGTCTCCGGCGACCTCGTGCAGTTCCACGGACGGGGAGACGGGGGTGCTCACCCCGACGACGGTGACCGCCTCGCGGGTGGTGTTGACGAGCGTGCCGAAGGCGGCGCTCATGCCGGAACGGGCCGTCTTCACCCACGGATCGGCGATCGACAGCGGGGCGGCGGCCGTCGTGGCGGACGCGGAGACGGGGGCCTGCGCCGCCGCCGGCGAAGCGGCGGTGGTGCCGGCCGGTGCGGCGCAGGCGGCCGCGGCGAGGAGGGCGGCGAGCGCCGCCGGGAGGACGCGGTGAACGGTCGTGCTGGTCATGCGGAAGCCTTCTCTCGGTCGTCCGGCGGGCACGCGGGCGCGTCCCGTGGGCCGGGCGGGCGCGGCTGAGACACGGGCCGGGCGCGGCTGAGGAACGGGGCACGCGCGTGGGCATGCTCCGCCGGAAAAGATCATGATCACGTCCCGGGCCGTACGCGGCCGGGAGCGGGGTGAGGAGCGCCGTCTCAGACGGACGTACGGAGAAGGCGGGGCGGGCCGCGCCGGGTGACGCTGTGACGCGGCGCGACGGAGCGGGGGACAAGCGGCTCGTCCGGATGCGGCGACGCCAGGGGCGCGAACACGGGCGGCGCCGGATCGGCCGCGATCCGCGTGAGGCGTACGGCCAGCCGCCGCAGCAGCGCCCACAGGGCGGCCTCGCCCCTGGCCAGCCACAGCGACGTCAGCACCACCGCCGAGCCGTGGGCGATGAGCATCCCCAAGCCGGGTCCGGCGTGCGCGTGCCCGGCCAGGAGGTGCCCGGTCGCGACGTCCACGGTAGACGGGGACGCCAGGGCGAACAGCACGTGCAACGCGGCCTGCAGGGCCGCGAGCAGGGGCAGGATCGCGCGCAGCGTCCGCTCCCCGCCGGACAGGGGCAGCGCGGCGGCGAACACCGCCGGCAGGCCCAGCGCGAGCGCGCCGGGGGTCACCTCGCCGCCGCTGAACAGGTGCGCCAGCACGCCCAGACCGAGGCACACCGCGGTGAAGGCGGCGGCTCGGGCGAGACGGAGAGGCGATGTCAGCGGCATGGCACTGCCAATATCGCATGCCCCGCGCCCGGTCCCCGTTCCGGGACGCCGTGTCGCCCGCGGGCGACGCCGGTTCAGCCGGCTACGGCGCCTGGCTCGGGGACGGCTCACGGCGCCTGGCTCGGGGACGGGTCACGGCGCCTGGCTCGGGGACGGCTCAGGGAGCCGGGCGCCCGCACTTCGCCGGCGATACTCGCGCGGCGAGCCGCCGGTGATCCGCTTGAACGCGGTGCTGAGGGCGCTTTCCGAGCCGTAGCCGACGGCGTGGGCGATCGCGGCGAGCGTGTCGCCGCCGTCGCGCAGGCGCCGGGAGGCGAGCTCGATCCGCCACCGGGTGAGGTAGTCCAGGGGGCCGAGACCGACCGTGTCCTTGAACCGCGCGGCGAGGGTGGACCGGGACACCGCACCGGTCCGTGCCAGCTCCGCGACGGTCCATGGATGGGCGGGCCGCGCGTGCATGGACCGCAGTGCCGCCGCGACCACGGGGTCGGCGAGACCGGCGAGCCAGCCCGACACCGCGCGGGGCTCCCGGGCCAGGTGCAGACGCAGGACGTGGATGAGCATGACCACGGCGAGATGCTCGGCCGCGAGCGTCGAGCCGATGGCGCGCCCCCGCAGCTCGGCGTCGATCTGGTCGAGGGCCCACCGCACCGCGCTCGCCTCGCCGGTTTCCGCGGGCACGTGGATGACCCGCGGCAGCCCGTCGAGCAGGAGCGAGCGCGCCCGGTCGCCGAACGAGAAGCGGCCGCCGACGAGGAGCGTGTCCGCGCCGTCGCCGACGTGTGCGAGGCCGTCCCGGGCCGCCGTCCACAACGGCCCGGCGTCGACCGGGACGGCATGCGGGTCGCTGAAGAGCGTGAAGACGAGCGGGCGCGTGAGCAGAAAACAGTCGCCCTCCGCCAGGGAGATCGGCGCGTCGAGGCCCTCGACGTCCAGGAGGCACCGGCCGCGCCGGATGGCGTTGAACTTCACGCCGTCCGGCGGCTCGAAACGCACGGCCCAGCTGCCGCCCGCCGACATGCCCGTGGACAGGTGCGCCCTGGTGCCCAGCAGCGCGAGCACGTCTTCGAGCGGATCCATCGGCTTCTCCGGTGCGATCGGGTGATGGACGATCGATAAAGTATGCCGGACTTTTCGCTATAGATAGTCCGAATCCGGCGCTCTAGCGTGACGGCATGAACAGCGAACAGACTCGTCTCACCACTCCCTTCCACTCCCACGCCACCGCGGCCGAGGTCATCGAAGGGGTGGATCTGTCCGGGCGGCGCGTCGTCGTCACCGGCGGCGCTTCCGGCATCGGCGCGGAAACCGTCCGCGTCCTGGCCGGGGCCGGGGCGGAGGTCACCATCGCCGCCCGCGACCCGGCCGCGGCGGCGCGAATCGCCGCGAGCCTCGCCGGCGCGCCGGGAGCCGTCCGGTCCGCAGCGCTCGACCTGGCCGATCTGTCGTCTGTCGCGGCGTTCGTGCGGGAGTGGCGCGGCCCGCTCGATGTGCTGGTCGCCAACGCCGGGGTCATGGCGCTCCCGGTGCGCCAAATTACCGCGCAGGGCTGGGAGATGCAGCTCGCGACGAACTATCTCGGACATTTCGCCCTCGCCGTGGGCCTGTACGGCAGTCTGCGGGCGGCGGGCCGGGCGCGGATCGTCGTCGTCAGCTCCGGCGCCCATCGCGAGACGCCGTTCGACTTCGACGACCCGCAGTTCGAGCGCCGGCCGTACCACCCGTGGACGGCCTACGGGCAGTCCAAGACGGCGGACGTCCTGCTGGCGGTGGGCGCGCGCCGGTGGGCGGCCGACGGGATCACGGCGAACGCGCTCAACCCCGGCTGGATATCGACGAACCTCCAGCGCCACCTGGACGAGGCGACCATGCGCGAGATGGGCGCGATCGACGAGAACGGCGAGATCGTTCCCCGGCCCTACCTCAAGACGGTCGCCCAGGGCGCGGCGGCATCGGTGCTGCTGGCGGCCTCGCCCCTGGTGGAAGGCGTGACCGGGCGCTACTTCGAGGACAACCAGGAGGCCCCGCCCGCCGCCCCCGGGATCGCTGGCGGAGTGGCGGCCCACGCGTTCGACAGGGACGCGGCGGACCGCCTGTGGGACTACGGAAGCGCCGCGCTCGGCTGAGGAGCCGGGCGGCTCTTCGGAGCATCGGTGTCACAGACGCGGGGCCTGTCCGGTCATAGGTGTCGTACGCCCGTCGGAGGACGGGCAGTCACCAGGAGAGCATCGCGGAGGTACGGCAATGAAGATCGTGGTCGTCGGCGGCAGCGGGCTGATCGGGAGCAAGGTCGTCGACAGGCTCGGCGGTCAGGGGCATGAGGCGGTGGTGGCCACTCCCCGGACGGGTGTGAACACCGTCACGGGGGAGGGCCTGGCCGAGGTGCTCAAGGGCGCCTCGGTGGTGGTCGACGTGTCGAACTCCCCGTCCTTCGAGGACACCGCGGTGATGGAGTTCTTCACCGCATCCACCCGCAACCTGCTGGCCGCGGAGACCGAGGCGGGAGTGGGCCATCACGTCGCGCTGTCGATCGTCGGAACGTCCCGTCTGCCCGAGAACGGTTACTTCCGGGCCAAGCACGCGCAGGAGGAACTGATCGTCGCCTCCGCGATCCCCCACACGATCGTGTACGCGACGCAGTTCTTCGAGTTCGTCGGCGGCATCGCCGACACGGCCACCGAAGGGGACACCGTCCGTGTGGCGCCGGTGCTGTTCCAGCCGATCGCGGCCGCGGACGTCTCCGAGGCGGTGGCCAGGGTCGCGGTGAGGCCGCCCGCCGGCGGGGTCGAGATCGCCGGTCCGGACCGTCTCAGGTTCGACGAGGTGGTCCGGCGGGTCCTCGAGGCCCGCCGCGACCCCCGCCGGGTGGTCGGCGACCCGGACGCGCGCTATTTCGGCTCGAAGCTGCAGGAGGGCAGCCTGGTCCCCGAGGGCGACGCCGACCTCGGCCCCACGCGGTTCGCCGACTGGCTCAAGGAGCACACGGCGGAGTAGGGCCCGTCCGGCGTCCGGCGGGAGGCGCGGGAGCGGCATAGGAATTGGGCCGTTTGGGCACTTCAAGAGGTATCGGGGGCGTGTTCGATGGGGGGAACCATGGCTGTATCGGCGGACCTGGCGAAGCTGCTCGACCGCGAGTACGAGGACAAGACCCTGGACGAGCTCCTCAAGGCGCCGGTGGATGCGCTGGCCGGGGTGAGCGCGGAGGACGCGGAGCTGCTGAAGAAGGCCTTCCACATCAAGACCGTCGGAGACCTCGGCCGAAACAAGTTCTTCCGGGCGGCCACCGCGCTCGTCGATCTCACCGACAGCGGGAAATAATCGGGTCTCCCGCCCTACCGGCGGCCGTTGTAGAAGATTTCCATCGCCTTGTAGGTTGATGGAAAGTGCCTACAAAGGAGCGGCCGTGGGGGCTCTGTTCGTCGGTGTGGACGGGGGAGGTACCAGTACGCGCTGCGTCGTGGTCACGGAATCGGGCGAGATCGCCGGGCGTGGACTGGCCGGCGGCGCCAACGCGATCTCGGTCCCCGATCCGGCGGCCAATCTGCGCGCCGCGCTGCTCGGCGCGCTGGAGGGCCTGGACCGCGCGCGGGTCGCGGGCGGCGTGTTCGGCCTGGCCGGGGCGGCCCGCGCGGCGGAGCCGGCGGAGCGGGCCTGGCGGGAGGCCGGGCTCGCCGGGCGGCCGGCGGTGGTCGCCGACGTGCTCGTCGCCTTCACCGGCGCCACCGACGAGCCGGACGGCGCGGTCCTGGTGGCCGGCACCGGCGCGATTGGCGCGCGTGTCCGCGACCGCCGTGTCGTGCGGCGGGCCGACGGCCTCGGCTGGCTCCTGGGCGACGAGGGTTCGGGCGTGTGGCTGGGCCGCCGGGCCGCCGCCGCGGCGCTGAACGCGATCGACGGCCGGGGCGCGTCCACCGTGCTGGTCGCCCGGGTGGCCGAGGCCGTCCTGGGCGCCGGGGCGGCCGGCGAGGACGACGGGCCCGCGCTCGCCCAGGCCCTGGTCTCGGTCGTGTACGCGCAGGTGGCCGAGCGCGGTCCCGCCTGGCTCGGCACGCTCGCGCCCGTGGTGGACACCGCCGCCCGCGAGGGCGACGAGGTGGCCCGCGGCGTCGTCGCCGAGGCGGCCCGCAGGCTGTGCCGTACGGCACGGGTCGTCACCGGGGAGGCCGCCCACGACAGGGGAGCACGGGCGGCGGGAGGCGGGGGGCCGCTGGTGCTCGCGGGGTCGCTGCTGACCGAGCCGACCGAGCTCGCCCACCTGGTCAGGGCCGAGCTGGGCAGGCGGGCCACGCTGGTGCGCGCCCGGGACGCCGCGGCGGGCGCCGCCGCGCTCGCGGTGCGGGCGGCCCTGCCCGGCGACCCCCGCGCCGCCGAGGCGCACCGCGCGCTGATCGGGCAGGGGGGCGCATGAGCGAGCGGAGCGAGCGAGTCGGTACGCACTGTGCGAGCGAAACGAGTGGATCAAGAAACACCGCCTGCACGCCTCCGGCACGACCTGACGCCGAGCCGCCGGACGGGGAGGCGGCATGAGTGAGGGCGAGCTGGACCGGATGGCGATGGCGGTGCTCCAGCCCGGGTTCGAGGGCACGGAGCCGCCCGCGTGGCTGCGGCGGGCGCTCGCGGAGGGCCTCGGCGGCGTGGTCCTGTTCGCCCGCAACGTCGCCGGCCTGGAGGGGACGGCCGCCCTGGCCGCGGAGCTGCGCCGGGAGCGGCCGGACGTGGTCGTCGCGGTGGACGAGGAGGGCGGTTCCGTCACCCGTCTGGAGGCCGCCGGCGGCAGTTCGTGGCCCGGCAACATGGCGCTGGGCGTCGCCGGCGACGAGGCGCTGACCCGCCGGGTGGCGCGGCAGATCGGCCGGATGGTCGCCGCCGCCGGCGTCACCCTCGACTACGCCCCCGTGGTGGACGTCAACGCCGACCCCCGTAACCCCGTCATCGGCGTGCGTTCCTTCGGCTCCGACCCCGAGGAGGTCGGCCGCCACGGCGCCGCCTGGATCGAGGGACTGCAGAGCGCCGGGGTGGCCGCCTGCGCCAAGCACTTCCCCGGCCACGGCGACACCGTGACCGACTCCCACCTGGCACTGCCCGCCGTACGGGCCTCCCGTGAGGTGATAGAACGGCGCGACCTGCCGCCGTTCCGGGCCGCGATCGCGGCCGGGGTGCGCGCCGTGATGTGCGGGCACCTGCTCGTCCCCGCCGTCGACGCGCTCCCCGCGACGCTGAGCCGGGCGGTGCTGACCGGCCTGCTGCGGGAGGAACTGGGGTTCGAGGGGCTCGTGGTGACCGACGCGATCGAGATGCGGGCGGTCGCCGCCCTGCATCCGCCCGGCGAGATCGCGGTCCGCGCGCTGGCCGCCGGGGCCGACGCGATCTGCGTCGGGGTGTCCTCGGCCAGGGGGGAGAGCGTGTACGCGCTGCGCGACGCGATCACCGGCGCGGTCCGCGAGGGCCGGCTGGCGGAGGAGCGCCTGGCCGAGGCGGCGGGCCGGGTGCGGGACCTGGCCGCGTGGTACGACGCGCAGGCGGAGGCCAGGAAGGCGGTGGCCCGCGACGCCGACGAGGGCCTCGGCCTGGCGGCGGCGACGGCGGCGCTGCGCGCGACCCCCGCGGAGCCTCCGGGGCCGCTCACGCGGGCGCCGCTGGTGGTGCACATGGCGGCGCGCCCCAGTCAGGCCGTCGGCCGGGCGACCCCTCTCACCCTGGGGGAGGCGCTCGGCGAGCTCCTGCCCGGGACCGTGACGGCGCAGGTGCATGACGACGGGCGGCTGCCGGAGCTGCGCGACACCGGGGGCCCGCTCGTGATCGCCGTCCACGACGCCGTGCGGCACGCCTGGATGCGGCGGCTCCTGGAGGAGGCGCTGCGGGCCCGCCCGGACGCGATCGTGGTGGAGACCGGGGTGCCGGGGCCGCCCGCCGGGCGGCTGTACCTCGCCACTCACGGCAGCTCCACGGCCTCTGCGCGGGCGGCGGCCCGCTGGCTCGCCGGAGCCGTCTGACCCGCCTGCCGGCCCCTGGGACAGGACATATTCCCAGGTAGCAGGCTCGGGTAAAAATTAACTCCACCGATGCGTCTGCCCGTGGAAAAAATTGACGGCGTCGCGAGAGCGCCCGTATTGTCCAGGCAATCGGGAACCAGGAGCAGCCCATGAAGCGACTCGCGGCGATCGTGGCTCTGGCGTCGATCGTCACAGCCACCGCCTGCGGCACTACCGGTACGACGGACACCGCCCAACAGGGCGGCGGCGTTTACACCACGATCGACGGCAGCAAGCAGATCAACGCAAGCGCGCCGATCAACCCGTTCAACCCCGTCGGATCGGTCTTCTCGGGATACAACGGCATGGCGCTGGCGTGGCCCAAGAACGACCCCACCGATCCCAACCAGTTCTACCCGGCCATCGCCAGGAGCTGGAGCATGTCCCCGGACCGGTCGGAGGTCGTCATCCACCTGCAGCCGGACGCCAGGTGGTCCGACGGCAAGCCGGTGACCAGCGAGGACGTGCGCGTCTCGATCGGTCTCGCCTACACCCAGGGCGGCACGGCGTACGCGCTCGACCCGAAGGCGGCGGGCGCCGCCGCCGACATCCAGGTCGTCGACCCCAAGACGGTCCGGGTGACCCAGGGCGCCAACCGCAGCTCGACGTTCCTCGCCAACCTGCTGTCGACCGTGGTCGTGCCCGCGCACGTGTTCGGGAAGCTGCTGCCGGCCGACTTCTGGCAGACGCTCAAGGTCGCCCAGCACGGCCAGGGCGCGGCGGCCGAGAAGGCGAAGAACCAGATCACCGGCCTGGCGGAGAAGGTCATCGCCTTCGACCCCGGCCACGACGTGTCGGCCGGGCCGTTCGTGCTGGAGCGGGTGAACCCGGGTGCGGCGCTGCTCAAGCGCAACCCCTACTTCTACGCCCGGCAGAACATCGCGCCGGCCAAGGTGAAGATCCTGAACTACACCGGCAACGAGCAGATCTGGAACTACCTGATCGCCGGCCGGCTGGACAACGCCCCCTTCACCTCCGTGCCCACCGCCGTCATGGAGCGGATCCGCGACGCCGGGGGCAGCAAGGTGGTCAAGGGCTACTCGCCGGTGGCCGTGTCCCTCGCGTTCAACCAGTCGCACAAGCCGTACGACAACGTGCACGTGCGGCGGGCGATGGCCTACCTGATCGACCGCGCCCAGGTCACGAAGATCGCCTCGCCGGAGGGCGGCACTCCCGCCGCCACCACCTCGGGCATCCACGCCAAGGCGGCCCGTGCCTGGCTCGGCGACGCGTTCGACACCCTGGAGCGGTACCGCGTCGACCCCGCCAAGGCCGACGCCGAGCTGAAGGCGGCGGGCATGACCAAGCGGGGCGGCCGGTGGGCCATGCCGGACGGCAGCCCGTGGAAGGTCCGCATCCACGTGCCCGCGTCGTTCTCCGACTGGGTCGCCGCGGGCAAGTCGATCAGCAGCCAGCTCAGCGACCACGGCATCGACGCGAGCGTGGTCACCGCGGCCGACTACACGCTCTATCTTGGAGAGCTGGCCGAAGGCAAGTACGACCTCGGGTTCTGGCTGATCGGCCTCGGCCCCTCGCCGTACAACATCTTCCAGCGGCTGTTCGGGCAGGCGAACGGCTGGCAGATGTTCGGCGGCCGGCTGCGGCACGTCGCGCCGGGCACCGAGGGCAACTGGATGGGCGGGCCGGAGAAGGTCGACGCCGGCGCCGCCGGCACGGTCGACCCCGGCGACCTGACCAGCAGGCTGAACTTCGCCTCCCAGGACGAGCAGAAGCGCATCGTCGGCGTCCTGGCCAAGGTCGCCAACGAGCAGCTTCCGGTCGTCCAGCTGTGGGACTACGTGAACACCCAGTTCGTGAACACCTCCCGGTACACGGCGTTCCCGCCCGACGACGACGAGTCCCTGCGGCTGTCGTCCGGCGTGTGGATGCAGCTCGGGATGATCAGAAAAGCGGAGAAGGGGCAGGCATGACGCACGCGGTCCCGGGGCGTCCCCGGGTGGGCGCCATCGCCAGGAAGGTCGGCGGCCATCTGGTCCGCGGCCTGGCGATGATCTGGGTCGTCGCCACGATCAGCTTCGTCATCATCCGGGAGATCCCCGGCAACCCCGTGCTGGGGCAGTACGAGAGCCTGATCCAGAAGGGCATGTCGCCCGAGCAGGCCGAGCGGGCCACGGCCGTCCTGTACGGCTTCCTGCCCACCGGCAACCTGTGGGAGCAGTACGTCGGCTACATGGGCTCGCTGCTCCACCTCGACCTCGGGCGTTCGCTCAGCACGCCCGGCGTGGAGGTGACCACGCTCATCGGCCACGCGGCCCGGTGGACCGTGCTGCCGGTGCTCGCCGGCACGCTGCTGAGCTTCCTGCTCGGCGTCACCATGGGCGTCTACGCCGCGATCAAGCGGTCCGGCAAGCTCGGCGACATGCTCGCGCTGTCCGGCTCGCTGCTGCACGGCGTGCCCGTGTACGTCATCGGCCTGCTGCTCACCGCGATCTTCGCCACGCTGTGGCCGATCATGCCGTCGGGCGGGCCGGTGGACGTCGAGTTCGTCCCCGGGTTCAACGCCGGCTACATCGGCTCGCTGGTCCACCACGCCGTGCTGCCGGTCGTCACGTACACGCTGGCCAGCTACGGCGGATGGATCCTCGCGATGAAGTCCAACGTGGTCGCCGTGCTCGGCGACGACTTCATCCTCGCGGCCGAGCTGCGCGGCCTGCGGCGCGGCTTCGTGTTCCGGTATCTCGCGCGCAACGCGATCCTGCCGCTGTTCACGATCCTCGCCCTGTCGATCGGCATGCTGTTCGGCGGCTCGATCTTCATCGAGCAGATCTTCAACTACCCGGGCCTCGGCCTGCTGCTCGTCAACAGCATCAGCAGCCGCGACTACGCCCTGATGGGCGGCACCTTCCTGGTGATCACGGTGGGCATCGTCGTCGCCAACATCGCCGCCGACCTGCTGTACACGGTGATCGACCCGCGGGTCAGGAGCGGAGGCGCGGCATGACCGTCATCGTCAGCCCGGAAGGGGCGATGAGTCCCGAGGCCGGGCCACCCGGGACCACCCGGGCCACGCTGCGGCGCAACTTCTGGCGCGGGGTGTGGCGGGTGCTGCGGCGCAAGCCCAGCCGCATGGCGGGTGTGGTCATCGTCGCCCTGTTCGCGCTCATGGGCGTGGCCGGGCCGCTGCTCTACCCCGCCCAGCTGCCGCGCGACGACGACGCGCTGTACGCGCCGCCCAGCCTGGCCCACCCCTTCGGCACCGACTTCGAGGGCACCGACGTGCTCGCGCTGGTCGTCACCGGCGCGCGCTACGTGCTGCTGACCGGCCTGGCCACGGCCGTCATCACGGTCGCGCTCGGCACGCTCATCGGGCTGGTCGCGGGCTTCCATCGCGGCCGGTGGGACACGCTGCTCATGCGGCTGACCGACATGAACCTCGCGATCCCCGGCCTGCCGCTGCTGCTCGTGCTGTCCACGGTGTGGAAGTTCGAGAGCCCGCTGGAGATGGGCCTGGTGCTCGGAGTGCTCGGCTGGGGCGGCATCGCCCGCGCCGTGCGGTCGCAGACGCTGTCGCTGCGCGAGCGCGGCTTCATCGAGGCGGCCCGCGGCCTCGGCCTGCCGACGCGGCACATCATCGGCCGCGAACTGCTGCCGAGCATGGCGCCGTACATCGCGATGAACATGCTCATCGCCGTCACCGGCGCGGTGTACGCCCAGGTGGGCCTGTTCTTCCTCGGCGTGCTGCCGTTCGAGTCGAGCAACTGGGGCGTGATGCTGAACCTCGCGGTCTTCAACGGCGGGGCGCTCACCACCCCGGCCGCGCTCCCGTACCTGATGGCCCCGCTGATCGCGATCCTGCTGCTCACCCTGGGCATCGTGCTGATCGTGGACGCGATGGACGAGATCTTCAACCCCCGGTTGCGGGAGGAGTAGCCTCTATGACCGCTCACACGGCCGCACCTCACATGGCGGCACGTGACATGGAAGCACCGGGGGTCCGGATCCGAGACCTCACGGTCGTCTACAAGACGCCGTCGGGCGAACTGCCCGCCGTACGCGGCGTCGACATCGCCCTCGCCCCCGGCACGATCACCGGCGTCGTCGGCGAGTCGGGCTCGGGCAAGTCGACACTCGCGCTCTCCCTGCTCAACGCGGTGCAGCCGCCCGGCAGGATCGCGGCGGGCAGCGTCGAGATCGACGGCCTCGGCGACGTGCTGACGCTGCGGGGCGAGGACCTGCGCCGCGCCCGCGGCCGCCAGGTCGGGTACGTCTTCCAGGCCGCGCAGAACTCGCTGAACCCGCTCAAGACCATCGGCAAGCAGCTGCTCGACCTCGGCCGCTCCCACGACGTGGAGGACCTGCGGGCGCTGGTGCGGGACGCCAAGGACCTGCTCGCCCGCATGGGCATGGACGGCGCCCGGGTGCTCGACTCCTACCAGCACGAGCTGTCGGGCGGCATGCGCCAGCGGGTCGGCATCATGCTCGCGCTCGTCCTGAACGCCAAAGTCGTCGTTCTGGACGAGCCGACCACCGCCCTCGACATGATCACGCAGGCCACGATCCTGCGGATCATCCGCGAGGTCCACGAGGAGCGGGCGCTCACCACGCTGGTGATCACGCACGACGTGGGCGCCGTCGCCGAGGTCGCCGACAGCCTCGCCGTCATGTACGGCGGACGCGTGGTCGAGCACGGCCCGGTGACCGAGGTGCTCGGCGACGCCCGGCACCCGTACACGCAGGGACTGATCAGGGCGATCCCGCGCCTGACGGGCGACCTGTCGCTGGCCCGGGCGCTGCCCGGCCGCCCGCCGACGCTCGGGACGCTGCCCAAGCAGGGCTGCGTGTTCCGCGAGCGCTGCGAGCGGCGCATGGATGTGTGCGAGACCGACGAGCCGATGTCCGTCAACCGGGACGGCCGCACCGTCGCCTGCCACGCCACCGACCGCCACCTCACGCTGGTCAAGCGGAAGGAGTTCGTGTGATCACGGGAACCGGGATCACCAAGATCTTCAAGCAGCGCGGCGGGGTGCTCGGCGCCCGCGAGGTGCCCGCGCTGCGCGGCGTGGACTTCGCCATCGCCAAGGGCGGCGCCGCCTCGTTCATCGGCGAGTCGGGCAGCGGCAAGACCACCCTCGGCCGGATCATCGCCGGGCTGGAGACCCACGACGCCGGCGAGATCGTCATCGACGGCGTGCCGATGTCGTCGCTGAGCCACCGCGCGCGGCAGCCGTACTTCCGCCGGGTCCAGCTCATCCACCAGGACCCCTACTCGGCGCTGAACCCCACCCGGACGATCCACCAGACGCTGGAGGCGCCGCTGCGGCTGCGCGCCAAGCAGACGGGCCGCCCGAGGTCGTGGGTCGACGGGCGGGCCGAGGAACTGCTGGCGATGGTCGGCATCGACCCCGGCTACGTGCTCCCGCGCTACCCCCACCAGCTGTCGGGCGGCATGCGCCAGCGCGTGGTGATCGCCCGCGCGCTCACCATGGACCCCGAGGTCCTCGTGGCCGACGAGGCCGTCTCGATGATCGACGTGTCGCTGCGCCTCGGCATCCTCGCGCTGCTGAAGGACCTGCGCGAGCGGCTCGGCGTGGGCGTGCTGTTCATCACCCACGACATCGCCACCGCCCGCTACATCGGCGGCGACGGCGAGCTGTACGTGCTCTACCGCGGCCAGGTCGTCGAGCGGGGCGCCACCGAGAAGATCATCGCCGACCCGGTCCACCCGTACACGCAGTCGCTGCTGTCGGCGATCCCGGTGCTGCACGGCCTGGAACGGCCGGGCGCGGAGCGGGTCGTGCCGCGGGAGATGCAGCGGGAGGGGCTGCCCGACGGCGGGTGCCTGTTCGCGCGGCGCTGCCCGTTCAGCACCGAACGCTGCGAGAGCGAGATGCCCGTGCTGGGCCGCGACGGCGGGCCCGGAACGGAGATCGAGCAGGAGTACGCCTGCTTCCATCCCGAGCGGCGCGGCGTGATCCCGGTGGGGGTGGGCGAGTGACGCACATCGCCCCCGTCGCCGTCGACGACCGTGTCGCGGACGTCGCGGCCGCCGCTCTCTGGGCGGACGCCGCGGACGCCCCGCTGGTCGTCCGGCGGCTGGCCGCCCCGCCGCCGGAGCGCCGGTGGACCGTCCTGGCCACGCCGGGCCGCGAGGGAGTGGTATTCACCTCGATCGGCGCGGACGGCGCGGGCCACGTCGACCTGATCGCCGTGGACCCCGCCGCCCAGGGCCGGGGGATCGGGCGGGCGCTGGTCGGCGCGGCCGAGGAGTGGATGCGGGCGCACGGCGCCGCCGAGTCGAGGTTCGCCGGCAACCCGCCCTGCTACGCCTGGCCCGGCATCGACGTGCGCTACACCCCGGCGGCCTGCCTGGCCGAGCGCCTGGGGTACGAGCAGTATCGCGTCGCCTGGAACATGACGGCCGGCCTGCCGGCCCGCTACGACGAGGCCGAGCACGAGGCCGACCTGGTGAAGCTCGCCGCCGCCGGGGTCACGGTCGCGGCCGCCGCCGACCGCGCGAGGATCGCGGCGTTCGTGCGCGAGCAGTGGAACGACAAGTGGGCCTGGGAGGCCGAGCAGGCGACCGGCCTGCACTATGCCTTCCGCGACGGGGAGATCCTCGGCTTCGCCGCCTGGGGCGCCCGGCCGCTGTGGTTCGGCCCGATGGGCACGGCCGAGGCCGCCCGCGGGCTCGGCGTGGGCCGGGTGCTGCTGCGCCGCTGCCTCGCCGACCAGGCCGCAGCGGGGCAGACCTCCACGCAGATCGGCTGGGTCGGCCCGCTCCGCTTCTACTCCCGGGCGGTGGGCGCCCGCGCCGAGCGGGTCTTCTGGCTCTACCGCCGCGCGCTGGACTGATGTCAGCCGTACAGCAGTTCGCCTCGGGGCGGGCCCGGCGGGGGGCACAGCTCCCGGGGGTCGCGGCCCGCCTCCAGGTGCTCGCGCAGCGACGCCGAGCCCCACAGCAGGTCGAGGAACGGCTCGCAGCGGAACTCGCCCGGATAGAGGGTGCGCAGCGCGTGCAGGACGGACACGCCCGTGAGTACCGGCAGGAAGGCCCGCCGGTCGGTCACGTGCAGCTGCGCGCCGCGCACCACGACGCCCGCGTGCCTGCCGAACGTCGGGGTGAACCACGTGTCGCGGAAGCGCACGCCGGGCAGGCCGGCATCGTTCAGCGCCGCGGCGAACCGGCCGTCCGCGTACGGCGCGCCGACCAGCTCGAACGGCCGGGTCGTGCCACGGCCCTCGGCCGCGTTCACACCCTCCAGCAGCCCGGTGCCGGGATAGACCAGGGCGGTGTCGAGGGTCGGCATGTTGGCCGACGGCATCACCCAGGGCAGCCCGGTGCGGTCGAACTGCCACTCCCTGCGCCAGCCCTCCATCGGCACGACCTCCAGCTCGGCGCCGAGCGCGCGGTTGACGGTCGACGCGATCTCGCCGGGCGTGAGGCCGTGCCGTACGGGCAGGGCGGCGCGGCCGACGAAGCTCGCGAAGGCCGGGTCGAGCACCGGGCCCTCGGCCACCGCGCCGCCGATCGGGTTGGGCCGGTCGAGCACGGTGAACCGCAGCCCGAGCCGGGCCGCCGAGCCCATCAGGTCGTACATCGTCCAGATGTAGGTGTAGAAACGCGCGCCCACGTCGCACACGTCGAAGACGAGCGCCTCCACCCCGGACGACGCGACGAGCGCGTCCAGGTCGCCCCCCGACCGCTGGTAGGTGTCGAGCACGGGAAGACCGGTGACCGGGTCGACGGTGTCGGCCTCGCCGCCGCCCGCCTGGGCCGTGCCGCGCAGGCCGTGCTCGGGGCTGAACAGCGTGGTCACGGGCACCCCGGCGGCCAGCAGGGCCGGTGCGGCGGCGGTCAGATCGGGCAGGACTCCGGTGGGGTTGGTGACGAGCCCGACCCGTCCGCGTCCGGCTCCCGGCGCGCTCGCCAGCCGCTCCAGCCCCGTACGCACGCGATCCATCAAGCACTCCAAGCCGAGGAATCATGACGCAGTCCACGACGCATTCACTCGCCGCTCTCGCCACCGAACAGAGCGATCCCCGCTTCAGCGAAATCGACACGTTGCCGACGGAGGAGATCGCGCGGCTCATGAACGCCGCCGACGCCGCCGTCCCCGCCGCGGTGGGCCGGGCCGTTCCGGCGATCTCCGCGGCCGTCGACGCGATCGCCGCGCGGATGGCCGACGGGGGCAGGCTCCTCTACGTGGGCGCGGGCACCTCCGGGCGGCTCGCGGTGCTCGACGCCTCCGAGTGCCCGCCGACCTTCGGCACGCACCCCGACCTGGTCCAGGGCGTCATCGCGGGCGGCGAGGCCGCGCTGGTGCGGTCGGTCGAGGGCGCGGAGGACGACGCCGAGGCGGGCGCCGCCGTCATCCGGGGCAAGGCCGTCGGCCCTCGCGACTCCGTCGTGGGCATCTCCGCCAGCGGGCGCGCGCCGTACGTCGTCGCGGCGGTCGAGCAGGCCCGGCGGCTCGGCGCGCTGACCGTGGGCCTGGCCTGTAACACCGGCACCCCGCTCGCGCGGGCGGCCGACCACGCCGTCGAGGTCATCGTGGGACCCGAGGTGGTCACCGGCTCGACGCGGCTGAAGGCCGGCACGGCCCAGAAGCTGGTCCTCAACATGATCTCCACGATCACGATGATCAGGTCGGGCCGGACGTACGGGAACTTCATGGTCGACGTCGTGGCCAGCAACTCCAAGCTGGTCGACCGGGCGGCCCGTATCGTCTCCGACATCACCGGCACGCAGGTGCCACGGGCCCGGGAGGTCCTGGAGAACGCCGGGCGGGACGTGAAGACGGCCGTGGTGATGATCGAGCGCGGCGTGGGCGCCGACGACGCCCGGGCGCTGCTCGCGGCGCACGGCAACCGCCTCGGCCCGGCCCTGCACGGTGCCTGACGGGGTGTCCGCGCTCGAAGACGTCCTGCGGGCCGCGGTGCCCGAGGTCGCCTCGGCGGCGGTCGCCGTGATCGCTCTGGACGGGCGCACGGTCGCCGGGGCCGCCGTGGGGGAGGCCGTGCGGTATGCCGATCCGTCCGGGGGCCTGCTGGCGGAGCGGCCGCCCGTGGCGGTGGACGCGCTCTTCGACATCGCCTCCCTGACCAAGATGTTCACCGCCGCGGTGCTGGTCTCGCTGGCCCAGGAGGGCGCGCTCGACCTCGACGAGCCGGTGGCCGCACGGCTGCCCCGGTTCTACGGGCACCGGCCCGGGATCACCGTCCGGCACCTGCTGACGCATTCGGCGGGTCTGCCCGCGAGCCGCCGGGTGGAGAAGGAGCCGGAGGAGACCCGCTGGGACCTCGTCCTGTCCACCCCGGTTCAGGGGCCGCCGGGCACGCACCTGTACTCGGACGTCGGCATGATCACGGCCGGGCGGGTGGCGGAGGCCGCCGGCGGGGCGCCGCTGGACGTGCTCGTGCGCGAGCGGGTCACCGGACCGCTCGGGCTCGGCGCCACGACGTACGGGCCGGTCGACCCGGGGCGCGCCGTGGCCACGGAGTTCAAGCGCGGCACGTGCGTCAGGGGCGAGGTGCACGACGAGACCGCACACGCGCTGGGCGGCGTGGCCGGGCACGCGGGGCTGTTCTCCACCGCCGCCGACCTCGTGCGCTTCGGCGAGGCGCTGCGCACCGGCGGCGGCCCGATCCTTTCTCCCGAGTGGACCGCCGAGACGCTGCGCGACCAGGGGGTCGCGGGCGCCGTGTTCCGCCAGGGGCTCGGCGTGCGGATCGACGATCCCGCCATCGTCGGGCCGCTCACGGGCGCGTTCGGCCACTCGGGCTTCACCGGCACGTCGCTGGTCGTCGACCCCGCCCACCGGCTGACCGTCGTGCTGCTCACCAACAACGTGCATCCCCTCCGGGGGCGGCCCGGCATCCGCGACCTGCGGCACGCCGTCGCGGCGGAGGCGCTGCGCCTGGCGGGCTGATGTTTGCCCCTCCTCGTCCGGGTCAGTAGGGAGACGGTGCAGCAGGCAGACCGATCCGTCCCCCCAAGGAGAGGAGCCGTGATGACGACCGCGCATCAGGCGGGCCGGCGGCTGGAAGGCACGGCCCGGAGAGCGGCCGACCATCCTGTCCTGGAGAAGCTCGCCAAGGTAGGGTTCGCCGCCCGGGGCGTCCTGTACGCGATCATCGGCCTGGTCGCCCTCCAGATCGCCTTCGGCGGGGGAGGGGAGGCCGACAAGAGCAGCGCGCTTCATATCGTCCGCGACGCGCCCCTGGGCGACACGCTGCTGTGGATCATGGCCGTCGGCCTGGCCGCCCTCGCGATCTGGCAGATCTCCGAGGCCGTCTGGGGCCGTCCCAAGGTCAAGGAGCGCGTGGAGGCCGTTTCCAGGGCCGTCGTCTACGCGGCGCTCGTGTTCTCGATGGTGGCGCTGCTCACGCGGAACAAGGCCGCCTCCTCGTCCGACAGCCAGTCGCAGGACGTCACCAAGGCGCTGTTCGAGCTGCCGGGCGGACAGTTCCTGGTCGGCCTGATGGCGCTCGGCGTGATCGCCCTCGGGGTCTACTGGATCTACGAAGGCTGGACCGAGAAGTTCATGAAGGACATGCACGTGACCGGGCCTCGTGCCCGCGGCGTCGTGACCAAGCTCGGCAAGGCCGGCTACATCGCCCGCGGCGTGATCGCGCTGGCCGCCGGCGTCCTGATCGGCCGGGCCGCCCTCACGTACGACCCCGACAAGGCGGCCGGCATCGACGGCGCGCTCAAGGCGCTCGCCGACACCCCGGCCGGTCCGTGGCTGCTCGTCGTGGTCGCGATCGGCCTGGTGCTGTTCGCCGCCTACTGCTTCGCGGAGGCCCGCTGGCACCGCGTGTGAGGGTCTCCGCCGGGGCGGCGTCTCAGGTGGACCTGCTCCACCTGTGATGTCCGCCACGGTCCGCTCCGGATGAGACCTGGCCTCACCTGGGCGGACTCCCTCGGATCTCGGTCTTCTCCCACACGGTCACTGTCCGATCGGTCAGATCCTGTCCGATCGGTCAGCTAGGGTGTCTCCCATGGCGCGTTCCGTAACCACCCTGCGCGCGGACATCCTCGACTCGGCGGTGCGGCTGTTCGCCGCCCACGGCTTCCGCGGCACCTCTCTCCAGGAGATCGCCACGGACGCCGGCTGCTCCAAGGCGTCCTTGCTCTACCACTTCACGAACAAGGACGCGATCTTGACCGAGCTGCTGGCGCCCGTCGGGTCCCAGGTCGCCGAACTCGAGGCACGGCTCGCCGGGCTGGACGGTGAGGCGGCCGCCCGTGCCGCCGTCGCCGCGCTCGTCGACCTGTCCCTGCGCTTCCGGCTGCAGGTGAAGATCCTCCTGCAGGACGTCGACGCGCTGATCAACCGGCCGGAACTGCCGGACGTGGACGGCTTCATCGAACGGCTGACGGACGCCCTGTCCGGCCGTTCGGCCGCCCCCGAGGCCCGGGTCTGGGCCTGGATGGCGATGCTGGGGATCATCCTGACCAGCGCCGGCGAGCTCGCGGTTCCGGAGGAGACGCTGCGCGCGGAACTGACCCGCGGGGCGTTGCGGACGCTCGGTCTGCAGGCCGACTGACCTTCAGAAGAAAGAGATCTGTTTTGGCAACCCTGCTGTACCGGCTGGGCCGGTTCTCCTTCCGCAGGCGCGGGCGCGTGGCCGCCGTGTGGCTGCTGCTGCTCGTGGTCCTGGGCCTGGCCGCGGCAGCCTTCCACGGCCCGACCGGCGACAAGTTCGCCATGCCCGGCACCGAGTCGCAGCGGGCGCTGGACGCCCTGGCCAAGGAGTTCCCGCAGGCCAGCGGGGCCACCGGCACCATCGTCGTGGCCGCCCCGCAGGGCCGCAAGCTCGACCCCGCCGCGGTCGCGCCGCTGGTCGAGGAGGCCGCCGCCGTCCCTGGCGTCGTCGCCGCCCTCGACCCGTTCAAGTCCGGCGCCGTCTCCGCCGACGGCCGCCACGCCCTGATCCAGGTGCAGTTCGACCGCGAGGCCCAGGACGTGACCGAGGCGCAGCGCGCGGCGTACCTGAAGGCCGGCTCCTCCGCGCAGGGGCTGCGGGTCGAGCACGGCGGCGAGATCCTGAACGGCGCGCCGGAGGTCGGCGGGTCGGAAGGGATCGGCGTCGTGATCGCCGCGGTGGTCCTCATCGTCACCTTCGGCTCGCTGGTGGCCGCCGGCATGACTCTGCTGAACGCGCTGATCGGCGTGGGGGCCGGCATGGGCGGCCTGTTCGCGCTCAGCGGCGTCGTCGAGCTGACCTCCGTCACGCCGGTGCTGGCGCTGATGCTGGGCCTGGCCGTCGGCATCGACTACTCGCTGTTCATCACCTCCCGCTACCGCCAGTTCCTGGCCGAGGGCGTGACGCCGGAGGAGGCCGCGGGCCGGGCGGTCGGCACCGCCGGATCGGCGGTCGTGTTCGCGGGGGCCACCGTGGTCATCGCGCTCGCCGGCCTGTCGGTGGTCGGCATCCCGTTCCTGAGCGTGATGGGCCTGGCCGCCGCCGGCACCGTGGCCGTCGCCGTCCTGGTCGCCCTCACGCTGCTGCCCGCCTTCCTGTCGTACGCCGGTGCCCGCGTGCTGCCCCGCAAGCAGCGCACCGGTCAGAGCACGGGCGCGGGTGCGGAGGGCTTCGGCTACAGGTGGGGACGGGTCGTCACCCGGCTGCGCGTGCCGATCCTGCTGGCCGGCGTGATCGGCCTCGGCGCGCTCACGCTGCCGGCCCAGGACCTGCGCCTGGCCCTGCCCGACGCCGGCACCGCCGCCCCCGGCACCCCCGCCCGCGAGGCCTACGACCTGACCAGCGAGGGCTTCGGCGAGGGCTTCAACGCCCGCCTGATCGCCGTGGTCTCCGCCGCGGACCCGGCGGCCACGACCGCCGCCGCCGGCGAGGCCGCCAAGATGATCCAGCAGACCCCCGGCGTGCTGGCCGTGGCCCCGCCGCAGCCCAACGCCGCGGGCACCACCGCGCTGCTGACCATCATCCCCAAGGCCGGGCCCACCGCCGCGGCCACCGAGGACGCCGTCCACGCCATCCGCGCCAAGGTGGCCTCGATCGAAGGCGCCGAGATCGCCGTCACCGGGGCGACGGCCGTGGGCATCGACGTCTCCGACAAGCTCGCCGACGCCATGCCGGTGTACCTGCTGCTCGTGGTCGGCCTGTCGGTGCTGCTGCTCATGCTCGTCTTCCGTTCGATCCTGGTCCCCGTCAAGGCGGCGCTGGGCTTCCTGCTCACCGTCGGCTCGACCTTCGGCATCACGGTGGCGATCTTCCAGGAGGGTCACCTGGCCGGGCTGCTGGGCGTGGACGTGCCGGGCCCGCTGGTCAGCTTCCTGCCGATCCTGCTCATCGGCATCCTGTTCGGCCTGGCCATGGACTACGAGGTGTTCCTGGTCTCGCGCATGCGCGAGGACTACGTGCACGGCGACACTCCCCGCCAGGCCACGATCAACGGCATGGGGCACAACGCGCGGGTCGTCACCGCCGCGGCGCTGATCATGACGGCCGTGTTCGGCGGGTTCGTGTTCATGGACGACCCGATCATCAAGTCGATGGGCTTCGCGCTGGCCATCGGTGTGCTCATCGACGCCTTCGTCGTCCGCATGACCCTCGTCCCCGCCGTGATGTCCATGCTCGGCCGCGCCGCCTGGTGGCTGCCCCGCGCTCTGGACCGGGCGCTGCCCGACCTCGACGTCGAGGGCGAACGCCTGCGCCACCACCTGACCACCGGCGCCGCCGCATCCCCGGAGCGGGCCGGCGTGATGTGACCCGGGGCCGGAGGTCCCGTCCCGGCGGGACCTTCGGCGCTCGCACGCCGCGGTGGGTAAGCGGTCTGATGGAGGGACGGGAGAAGGAGGGCTTCATGATCGTGGTGGGTGTCGACGGTTCGCCCGCTGGCGTCGCGGCGGCGGCTTGGGCGGCCCGGGAGGCCGGTCTGCGCGGCGTCCCCCTGCGGATCGCCAACGCCATCCCCGCCTGGGCGTGCTCGACCGCCCCGCAGGGCCGGTACACGAGAGTCGCCGCGTGGATGCGCGACGGCGCCGCCGACGTGCTCGCCGCCGCCACCGGGCGGGCTCAGGCGGAGGCGCCCGGGGTGGAGGTCGACACCGCGATCCTGGCCGGCGACCCGCGCCCGGCGCTCGTCGAGGCGGCCGCGGACGCCGATCTCCTGGTGCTCGGCAACCACGGGCTCGGCGGCTTCCGCGGCCTGCTGCTCGGCTCGGTCGCGTACGGCGTGGCGGGTCGCGCCCCGTGCGACGTGGTCGTCGTGCGGGAGGTGCCCTCGGCGCCGCGCCCGGAGATCGTGGTGGGCGTCGACGGATCGCCCGCCTGCGCGAAGGTGCTCGACTTCGCCTTCGCCGAGGCGGCGCTGCGCGGGGTGGGCCTGCGGGTGGTGCACGCCTACAGGCCGCTGGAGGCGGGCGGCGGCTTCGCGCCGGTGCCGGACGACTTCGACGACGAGAAGGTCGAGGTGCGGATGGTCAGGGAGGCTCTCGCCGGGCGCCGCGAGCACTACCCCGACGTCAAGGTCGTCGAGGAGGTCGTCCGGGGTCATCCCGTGGAGGTGCTGCGGCACGCGTCGGTGGGCGCCGACCTGCTCGTCATCGGCTCCCGGGGCCACGGCCAGTTCACCGGCCTGGTCCTCGGTTCGGTCTGCCAGGCCATGCTGCACTACGCGAGGTGCCCCATGGTCGTCGTCCGCGCGCCGGCTGAACAGCTGGCTGGCTGAACACGCGAAACGCCCCCGGCGGCCCGGATGATCCGGGCCGCCGGGGGCGTCGTCGGCGTCCTACGCGCTCTTGCGCCGCTGCTCGCGCAGAATGGCGAGCCGCTCGTTCAGCACCTCTTCGAGGTCCTCGATCGAGCGGCGCTCCAGCAGCATGTCCCAGTGGGTCCGCGGGGGCTTCGCCTTCTTCTGCTGGGGCTGCTCCGCGTCCACCCGCAGCGCCGGGCTGCCGCAGTGACGGCACTCCCACGTCGTGGGGATCTCGGCCTCGACGGCGAGCGGGACGGTGGTGAGATGGCCCTTCGGGCACGTGTAGGACACCTCCTGGCGCGGGGCCAGGTCGGTGTTGCGGTCGTTCTCGTAGCTGGTCGCGCCGAGCCGGGTACCGCGAAGTGCACGCTCGCCCATGTCTTTAAGCCTCCTGAGGTCCCCGCCTTCGAGGGGTTCGTTCGCCACCGCGTACAACGCCTGATACCGTGTGTGGATTCCCAGCCGAGACCTGATCCAATCGCGCTTTTTCCGTCCCAGTGGTCTCAGATGTGCTCGGGCACCTCGTTCCCCGCCTCACGGATGGCCCGGGGCAGGTTGACAACGGTGAGCAGCACGAATCCGATGACGAAGAACACCACCAGCGAGACGATCGCGGTGCGGTAGCTGTCGGTGAGCTGGAGCGCCAGCGTGAGCACCAGCGAGCCGAGGAACGCCGACCCCTTGTCGCTGATCTGGTAGAGGCTGAAGTACTCCGCCTCCCGGCCGGGCGGGATCACCAGGGAGTACATCGAGCGTGACAGCGCCTGCGTGCCGCCCATGACGATCGCGATGGCGAAGGCGATCGCGTAGAACTGGATCGCCGCGCCCTTCTGCAGGAAGTAGGCCACTCCCACCACCAGTGTCCATACGACCAGGCTGGCCAGGACCGTGCGCTTGGTCCCGATCCTGGCCGCGAGCCGCGCGAGTCCGAGCGCGCCGCCGACGGCGATGAACTGCACCATCAGGATCGCGCCGATCTGGTGCGTCTGGCTCAGCCCCAGCTCCTGGTCGGCGTAGGTGGCGGAGAAGCCGATCACCGTCTGCACACCGTCGTTGTAGACCAGGTAGGCCGCGAGGAACAGCAGCGTGCGGGGGTAGCGCCGCAGGTCGGCGATCGTACGGCCGAGCTGGCGGACGCTGCCGGCCACGGCCCGGGCCGCGGTCGCCTCGTGGACGGGCACCCGGCGGTTGCGCAGGCGCAGCATCGGGATGAGCGTGAACGCGCCCCACCACAGGCCCGCCGAGGCCAGGCTGATCCGCACCGCCAGGCCCTCCTCGACCGCGCCGGACAGGTAGACGACCAGGTTGAGCGCGAGCAGCAGGCCGCCGCCGAGGTAGCCGAAGCCCCACCCCCTGCTGGAGATCGCGTCGCGTTCCTCCACGCCGGAGATCTGCGGCAGGAAGGAGTCGTAGACCACGATCGACGCGCCGAACGCCACGTTGGCGACCAGGAACAGCACGCCGCCGAGCAGATAGGCGTCACCGGACACGAGGTAGAAGCCGAGTGTGGCCGTCGCGCCCAGGTAGGCGAGCACCCCCAGGATCTGCTTCTTGCGTCCCGTGTGGTCCGCCACGGCGCCGATGATCGGCATGACCACGATCTGCAGCAGCACCGAGATCGTCACCAGCGTGGTGAAGTACGCCTTCGGCCGCAGGTCCAGGCCGAGGAACGACACGAAGCCGCCCGCGCCGTCCGCCGCCGTCGTCGCGATCGACGTGAGGTACGGCCCGAGGAAGACGGTCAGGACGGTCGTCTGGAACGCGGAGTTCGCCCAGTCGTACCAGTACCAGCCGCGTTGCTCGCGCCGCCGCGCCTCGGGGATCTCCTCGTGGACGACCTGGGGGGCGGTCATGTTCTCTCCTCGCCGGGGTGGGCGGTCGTACGAATCGGTCGGGGGACGGCAGGTGCCCGACGGGCGGGTTCAGCGCGTCACGGCGCGGCCGGGCGCGGGTGCCACTGCCCGCGTGACTTGAGCACGTCGCGCAGGCCGCTGACGTTGTCCGTCATGATCCCGTCGACGCCGAGATCGAGCAGGTGGGCCATCGTCACCGGGTCGTTCACCGTCCACACGTGCACCTGCATGCCGATCGCGTGCGCGGTGCGCACGAGGGCGCGGGTGGTCACCCGCAGGCCGCGGAACCCGATGGGCGCCTGCGCGCACGGCACCCCCGCCCGGGCCAGCCCGGACAGCAGCCTGCCGTACCCGCCGCCCACCGCGGCCGTGCGCAGGGCGGCCAGGCCGCGCGGGCCGAGCGAGAAGCAGACCTCCCGGTCGATCGCGCGCCGGGCGCGGGCCAGCCGCACGTCGGAGAACGAGGTCAGGCACACCCGGTCGTAGGCACGGGTGCGGCGGATGGCCTGGGCGAGCGGCGCGATAGCGGCGCTCTCCTTGACGTCGATGTTGAACCGCGCCTCCGGCCAGGTGCCGAGCAGGTCCTCCATCAGCGGGATCTCGTGCCGGCCGCCGATCCTGGCCTCGCGCACCTCGCGGTAGGGCAGTCGCGAGATGCGGCCGGTGCGGTCGGTGACGCGGTCGAGGGTGCGGTCGTGGAACGCGAGCAGGACGCCGTCGGCGGTCGCGTGCGCGTCGGTCTCCAGGTAGGTGTATCCGAGCTCGATCGCGCGGGAGAACGCCTCCATCGTGTTCTCGCGGGCCTCCGCCGCCCCGCCTCGGTGCGCGAAGGCGAGTGGGCCGGGGTGGTCGAGGAACGCGAAACGGCGGTGCACGAGAGGAGTATGCCGGGTCCCGGCCGTACAGTCAGCGCACGTAGGTGAACATTTGCGTCACAAGAGTCCATTGTCATGCTCGGGATCGAAGGGGTGCCTCTGCGTGTCGCGGTTCACTCTGTGTCCGCCGCCGGCTCTCGCCGGGGCCGATCCCGCGACAGGAGATCGGTCAGGTGTGCGGCGATGTCGTCGATCGTGGGGTGATCCCAGGCCAGCGTCGGCTCGACCAGCAGGCCGACGGCCTCCTCCACGTCGACGCACAGGCTGAGCGCGTGGATCGAGTCCAGGCCGTACGTGCGGAGCTTCACCGTCGGGTCGATCTCCGCGGGTGGCCGCCCGAGATAGGCGGCCACCCGCTCGGTGAGCCACCGGCGCAGGTCGTCTGGGGGCATCGGCTCGGAGGCGGCGTTCATGCGACGGTCTCCAGCAAATCGTTGACCGCGGGTTCCAGTTCGGCGTGCAGTGGGGCGAGGCGTCCGCTGAGGAACAGCTCTCGCATGTGCCGGCGGCGTAGCTTGCCGCTGGTGGTCTGCCGCACCGCGCCACGAGGCACCAGCATCAGGCTCAGCGGGATGCCGAACTCCCGCGTCACCTGGTCCATGACCCGGCCGGCCGTCTCGCCGAGGGCCCCCGACTGTCCCCGGCGCACCTCCTGGACGAGGACGACGTGTTCCCCGCCGTCGTCGCGCCGGACGCCGAAGGCGGCGCTGCGCCCCGCGGCCGGGTTGGCCCGCGCCGCGGCCTCCTCCAGGTCCTGGGGGTAGAGGTTGCGGCCGTTGACGATGATCACATCCTTGATCCGTCCCGTCACGTAGAGCTGGCCGTCGAGCAGAAACCCCAGGTCCCCGGTGCGCAGCCAGCGGCCGTGCAGCGCCGGATCGCCCGCCCGGAAGGTGGCGCGGGTCTCCGCCGGGCGGCCCCGGTAGCCGAGGGCGACGCTGGGGCCCGCCACCCAGATCTCCCCGATCTCGCCGTCGGCGACGGGGCCGGAGCCGCCCGGATCGACGATTCGCAGATCGAGCCCGGAGACCGGGCCGCAGGCGACCAGGGGCGTTCCCTCGGGCGCCGGGACCGCCCGGTGCCGTTGCAGCGCGGAGGGGTCGAACCGGCGCACGGTCACGCCCTGCCCCTGCGGCACGCAGGTGACCATCAGGGTGCACTCGGCCAGGCCGTAACCGGGATTCCAGGTGGTCGGGCGGAAGCCCGCCGGGGCGAAACGCCGCTCGAAAGCGGCGAGCGTGCCGGCCCGGATCGGCTCGGCTCCGCTGAGGGCCATCGTCAGCGTGGACAGGTCCAGGCCGGCGAGTTGCTCGTCGGTGATCCTGCGCGTGCACCAGGCGTACCCGAAGTCCGGGGACACGGTCCAGTCCGCGCCGTGCCGGCTGATCAGCTCCAGCCAGCGCACCGGCCGCGCGACGAACGCGGCGGGTGACATGAACACCAGGTCGGCGGCCGCGTGGAGCGCCTGTAACTGGAGGCCGACCAGGCCCATGTCATGGTAGTGAGGCAGCCACCCGGCCAGTCGCCGTACCGGCCTCTCCCGTGCCAGCGAGCGGAACAACTCCAGGTTGTGCAGCAGGTTGCCGTGTGAGACCTCGACTCCGCGCGGGTCGCTGGTCGAGCCGGAGGTGTACTGCAGGTAGGCGATGGTGCCGCCGGTCAGGGCCGGTGGAGTCCAGGCGTCCGGATCGGCGGTGGCGGCGTCGGCCACGCGGGCCGAAAGACCGGACAGTCCGGACGCGTGCGCGGGATCGGTCAGGACCAGCCGCGCGCCCGCGTCCCGCATCAGAGTCCGTACGCGGCTCGCGTGCGGTGTGCCCGCGTCCGGCAGGGGGGCGGGGATCGCCGGCACCCGGGCGTAGAGACAGCCGAGGAACGCGACGGTGAAGTCGAGCCCCGCCGGGTAGAGCAGCAGCACCGGCTGGTCGGTCAGGCCGCGTCCGGCGAGCCACACGGCGGTGGCGCGCGCCCGCCGGTCCAGCTCGGCGAAGGTGAGCCGGTTCCGGCCGCCGTCGTCGCGCACGAAGACGAACTCACGATCGTCGCTGATGCGGTTCCGTACGTGGGTGACGAAGTCGGTCATTCGGGCAACCCCTCCCGTACGTACCAGGAGACGAGCCGGTCGAGGGTCGCGGGAGTGACGGCGGGCGGGGCCACCGCGTTTCGCCAGGCGAAGTCGTAGCGGTGCCGGAAATAGGTCGCGGTGTATTTCGCCCGCATGTTGACCAGCGCCTCGAACCGGCCGAACGGCCTGTCGCGGATCTCTTCGAGGGTGGCGGGAACCAGTTCGATCGGCAGCCGGGCGTTGATCACATCGAACAGGTCGCGCACCGGCACGGTGGCCCCGCTCACCACGTGGGAGACCGGACGCGCCCGGTCGGCTGCGGCGAGCGTGAGCAGCCGGGAGACCGTGGTGTCCACGGGGGTCAGATGGAGGTTGGCCTCCGGATGGCAGGGGAGGCGGACCCGCTCACCGGGCGTGCGCCGGGCGAAGAAGGCGATCACCCGGAGGAAGTCGTACAGGCCGTAGTCGGTCAGCGCCCGCCCCGTGCGGGAGTGCCCGACCATCACGCCCAGCCGGGCCACCAGGGCGGCGCCCTCGCGGGCGGACCGCGACCGCGCCAGCGCGATCTCCGCTTCGCGTTTGGAGTATTCGTAGAAGTTCCGGAACCGGTCCGGCGGAGCGTGCGACGGCCAGTCCTCGGGAACGGGGCCCTCGGTGTCGAGTCCGCACTGGTAGGCCGTCCCGACGAGGACGTAGCGCGAGCCGGGCCGGGCGTGCCGCTGGTAGGTGGACAGCGCGTTGGCCGATCCCGTGACGTTCACGTTCAGGAGCTCCTCCTCCCGGCGTGGGAAGAAGGTGACGAGCGCGGCGACGTGCCAGTAGACGCAGGGCTCGGCGAAGACCTCGGCGACCGGAAGGCCGAGGTCCGGCTCGTCCAGCGCCAGCCCGCGCACCCGGAGGCGGCCCGCCGGGGACTCGTCGAAGCCGAGGCAGCACAGCGCGTCCGCGACCCGGCGGCGCACCACCTCCGCGGACGCGCGGGCGAGGGCGATCACCTCGTCGCCCCGGGCCAGCAGGGCGCCGATGAGATGGGAGGCCACGAAGCCGTTGGCCCCGTCGATCACGTGGACGCGCACCAACGCACCTTCCCACAAGCGGTAGCGGAAGGTAAAGTCACGATCGCTCACAGTGACCGAACTCGGGAGGGTGCATGCTCAACGACCTGCAGCAGCGCAAGCTGGCCCATCTGTTCACGCTCCTGGACGTGGACGACGACGGGACCGTCGACAAGATGGACTACACCGCCTCGGCCGACCGGCTGGTGAACGCGTTCGGGTTCGCGCCGGGCTCGACGGAGTCGCGGCGGGTCCGGGACCGATACGCGAGGCTGTGGGACGAGGTGACCCTGCCCATGGACGCCGACGGGGACGAGCGCGTCGAGCTGGAAGAGTTCGTGGCCGGCTTCGACCGGTTCGTCACCCAGCCCGAGACGGGCTACCACACCCATGTCGCGCCGGTCGCCGACGCCTTCTACGACCTGATGGACACCGACGGAGACGGCAGGATCACCCGGACCGAGTACCTGCGGATGGCCGCGAGCGCCTTCCGCATGTCGGAGGCGAACGCCGTCGCCGCGTTCGAGCGTCTCGATCTCGACGGCAACGGCTCACTGAGCCGGCAGGAGTTGCACGTGGCCAACGAGCAGTTCTTCCGCAGCTCCGACGCGGAGTGCCACGGCAACTGGCTGTTCGGTCCGCTCCCCGCGCAGGGCTGAGGCGCCGTACGCCGGCTACCCGGCGGCCGACGCCCATTCCTGCCGCCGGGTCTCCGCCATCGCGATGGCCGCGGCGACCGCCACGTTGACCGACCCGACCCTGCCGACCTGGGGGATGTAGGCCACCGAGTCGGCCGCCTCCAGGCCGGCCGGGGAGCAGCCGTGGTCCTCGCTGCCGAGCACCAGGCAGACGTCGCCGTCGAGCTTGGCCTCGTGCAGCGGCACGGCGTCGCCGGTCAGCTCGACGGCGACCACCCGGAAGCCCTCCTCCCTGGCGGCGCGCACGGCCTCGGCCACCGGGACGGGCTCGTGCCACTCGACCAGCCGGTCGGTGCCCAGCGCGGTCTTCTGCGCCTTGGGGTTGGTGGGCGGGGTGGCGTTGCCGGCCAGCCAGACCGTCTGCACGCCGAAGGCGGCGGCCGTACGGAAGATCGATCCGATGTTGAAGGGGCCGGTCACCGATTCGAGGATCAGCGCGAGACGGCCCTCCGTGTTGCGGCGCCAGGTGCGGTTGAGCCGCTTGACGTCGGTCGGCTTGAGCTGCCTGCGCGGGTTGGGAGTGCTCATCGGGCGGTCATCGCTCCTGGGTCTCGATGTCGGCGGGACGGGCGTCGACCCGCAGGACGCGGTAGGCCGACCGCGAGGCCAGCCGTGAGGTGGGCCACCCACGGTCGCCCAGCCAGCGCTGCAGGGAGTCGGAGCCGAGGTGCTTCTGTACGACCAGGTAGGCGCTGCCGTCGGGGGTGAGCCGGTCGAGCCATCGGGTGAGCATCTCGTGGAGCGCGGCCTTGCCGATCCGGATGGCGGGGTTCGACCAGATGGCCCGGAACCGGACGTCGTCCGGCATCTCGTCGGCGTGCACTGACCTTACTTTGTCAAGGCCCGCGCTTTTGGCGTTCCGCTCGCACAACTCCACCGAGCGCCGGTTCACGTCGACGGCCCAGACCGTCGCGCCGGGCGCCCGCGATGCCATCGTCAGCGCGATGGGCCCGTAGCCGCAGCCCAGGTCGAGCAGGTCGCCCTCGGCCGGGGGCGGCGGGACGGTCTCCAGCAGCACCCGGGTCCCCGCGTCGATGCGTTCGGGGGAGAACACCCCCCGGTCGGTCTCCAGCCGCAGGTGCAGGTCGGGGAGGACCAGGGTGACCGAGCCCGGCCGGCTCGCCGCCTGGGGACTCTCCTCGAAGTAATGGGCCACGTGCCCAAACGTACCAACGTCGCGGACCCCTGATCTCCGCGCCCGCGAGGACGCGGGAGAGCTGAAACACTTCCGGCCTTCCGGACACGTACGAGATGGCGGATAAAGCGGTGAAGGGGGAGTATCGGTGGCCCGCTCGGACACGAGGCGTCGCTTCGAGGAGATCTATATGGCGCATTATGCGGATCTTCTCGGATACGTGCGGCGCCGCACGGACACCCCCGAGGACGCCGCCGACGCTCTCGCCGAGACCTTCGCCACGGCGTGGCGGCGCATCGGCGACGTCCCGGCCGGGTCGTCCGCCCGATTATGGCTGTACGGCGTGGCCCGGCGGGTGCTGGCCAACGGCCGCAGGGCCGAGACCCGCAGGAGCGCGCTCGTCGAGAGACTCGGCGCGGAACTCGCCCAACGGGAGGAGCACGATCGGCTGCCGGACCACGAGGATCTCGACGCCGTACGCGCGGCGTTCCGGCGTCTCGGCTCCGACGACCGCGACGTGCTGGCACTGGCGAGCTGGGAGGGGCTGGGATCGGCGGAGATCGCCACGGTGCTCGGCTGCTCACGCGGAGCCGCCCGCCTCCGGCTGCACCGGGCCCGCAAGCGCCTGACCAAGGAGTTGACCTGCGCGGGGGTGGACGTGGCCCGGTACGGCGTCCGGGTGCCGGCACTGGCGGGAGGAGAGGCGTGATGACCTACGACCGCGATGACCTGCACCGGCTCGTCGCCGGCATCGCTCCGGCCCCCGGCCCCGGGATGACGCCGGTCGCCCTGGAACTGCTGGAGGAGATCGTCTCCGGCCCGGCTCCGGCGGCCCGCCGCCGGCGGGTGACGGAGGCGCTCACCGGGGCCGCCCGGACCATCCTGCGCGGCCCCCGGCTGGTGCCGGCGATCGTCTCGCTCACCGCCGTTCTGCTCGCCGTGGGCTGGCTCGTGCCCGGGGCGGCCGGCATCGGCTCCGCACCCGCCTCCGCCGCGCTCGACATCAGGCGGGAGGGCGACCACTACGTCGTCATGGTGCGGGACCTGTTCGCCGCTCCCGCGACGTACCAGCGTGAACTGCGCGAACGCGGCCTGGACGTGGAGGTGCGGCTCGTGCCGACGGCGGAGGGCTCGGCGGGGCGGGCGATCGGCTTCGACGGCACGCGGGACACCAGCGGCATCACCGTGATGAAGGCGCCGGGCGAGTGCGAGTGGTTCGGCGGCTGCCCGATCGGCTTCCGTGTCCCGGTTAACTTCCGCGGGCACGCGACCGTGCTGCTCACCCGCACCGCCCGGCCGGGGGAGCGCTACGCGATTGTGGAGGCCATCGACATGGAGGGCCGGCCCTTCCATTGCGTGGACTACGTCAACAAGACCGTCGCCGAGGTCCTGCCCCTGCTCCGGGAGCGCGGCGTGCGGGCGGAGTTCACCTCCTACGCCACCAAGGGCGCCAGGCCGTCCGCCCCGGCTTCCTGGTACGTCTACGAGGGGGTCATGGTCGCGGAGGGACAGGCGCTCATGCTGATCAACCCCACCCCGAACCCCGAGCCGCGGCCCAGGGACGCCTTCTGCGCCGAGCATCCCTGAGACCCCGGCGTCACTGAGGTCGGCCTGGCGGTCCGCGCCCCGCTCGCGGCGCGGACCGTCAGGCGCCCCCTCCGCGCTCCGCTCCAGGCGCCCCTTGCCCCGCGCCTGCCACGGCGGCGGCGTCGCGGCCGAATCCGGCGCGGCGCCCGGGCCTTCACCCCTGCCCTCAGCGGCCGGCCTTCCAGCGCTGACACCGGCATGCCCACAGTCATGCCCGGCCGCCGCGGCCGTTCGCCGCCCGGCCGGATCTCCCCCTCAACGAACGGTCTCGTCATGCCCGCATACGCTCGTGCCCTGCTCCCGGTGCTCGCCGGGATCGGGCGCCACCGGTTCTTCGCGATCGCGCTCACCGCCGCGGCCGTGCTCAGGGTGGTCACGATGCTCGGTTACCCGCCCGCCCGGCTGTACTGGTACGACTCGTTCAGCTACCTGCACAACGCCGTTCACCTGCGGCCCGAGCAGGGGTTCCATCCGATCGGATACCCCCTGCTGCTGCGCGTCCTGCTGCCCTTCCACAGCGTCGAGCTGATCGTCGTGCTGCAGCACGCGATGGGACTGGCGACGGGCGTCATCGTCTACGCGGCGCTCCGTGGCAGAGGACTGCCCGCCTGGGGCGCCGTGCTCGCCTCGGCCCCGGTGCTGTTCGACGCGTCGTTCCTCCGGCTCGAGCACGCGGTGCTGTCCGATTCGCTGTTCATCCTGCTGGTCGTCGCCGCCACGGCCCTGCTGGTCCGGCGGCCGGTGCCGTCCGCGCGCGCCGCCGCGACCGCCGGTCTGCTGCTCGCGGGCGCCACCCTCACCCGCACGGTCGCGCTGCCGTTGATCCTGCTGGTCCTGATGGTGCTCGCCGTCCGCCGCGTGCCCTGGCGCCGGATCGCCGCGCTCGCCCTGGCCGGGTTGCTGCCGGTCGCGGCGTACGCGACGTGGTACGGCGGGCTCCACGGCCGGTTCGGTGTCAGCGGCACGGACGGAGTGGCGTTGTGGGCCCGTTCGATGACCTTCGCGGACTGCGCGGTCATCCAGCCTCCGCCGGACCTCGCGCCACTGTGCCCGAACGGCACCGTCCTCGACGCCGCGGGGGAGTACGTGTGGGCCGAGGAGTCCTCCCTCAACCGGCTCCCCGGCGGACACATCGCGCTGAACGACCGGGCGCGCGCCTTCGCGCTGCGCGCCATCGCCGCCCAGCCCCTGGACTACCTGCGCGACGTGGTGACGGACACCGCGCTCGCGTTCGCCTGGACCCCCGTCGCCCACCCGGCTCGCACCGTCCCCGCGTTCGGCTTCGCTCTCGGGACCTGGCCGCTCCCCGCCGGCCGGCCGCTCGTCGAGCAGGCCGGACGGGAGTACGACCCCGATCTCACCGGGATGCGGTCCGTCCGGCCGTACGCCGACCTGCTCATCGCCTATCAGCACCCGGCCTACCTGCGCGGGCCGTTGCTGGCCGTCATCCTGCTCATGGGCGCCGCCGGCACTGTGGGCAGGGTGGGCAGGGTGGGCAGGGGGGACACTGTGCGGCGGCCGCGGACGGCGGCGCTGCCCTGGGCGGTCGCCGTGACGCTGCTCGTCGCGCCGGTGGCGGTGCTCGACTTCGACCACCGCTACGTGCTTCCCGCCGTGCCCGTGGCGTGCCTGGCGGCGGGGCTGGCGCTCGCCCGGCCCCCGCGCGCGGCGGCGGGCATCGGAAGTGGCGGCGGGCATTGGGCGCAGCGGCGGGCACTCGTACGGCGGGCACTCGTACGGCGGGCACTCGTACGGCGGGCATTCGGGAGGCCGGCGCGAGGCGCCCCTCCGCGAAGCGACCGCGGACGCGTGACCACGGGCACTTGACCATGGGCACTTGACCACGGGCACTTGACCCGGAGACATGATCATCGGGAACAGGGGCGGCCTCTCTGACACTTTCACCGCCTCCGTGCGCACGTCCGTCAGATCGGGTCTAGGCGAAAGTGTCAGAACGGGTTAACTTCCGCAAAGGTAGCGATTCAAGAATCGCTCCCCTCGATTCCGACGGAGGCGCCACCGGCACTGGCATACCCGGCGGCACTGCCGCATCCCCTGCCGCACCCCCTTGGACGCCCCCGTCCCCGGCCGGCGACGCCACACCCCGGCGGACCCGGCCCGCCCACCCCCCTCTCACCCCCCGAGGACCGGCATGAGACCACGTCTGCTCACGCTGGCCGCCATCCTGGCGGCCGCCCTGCTGCCCGCCGCGCCGTCGCACGCCTCCGGCGCATCGGCGCTCGCCCCGCCGAACATCTCGCTGGAGAACGTCAAGGCGCATCTGTCCCAGCTGCAGAGCATCGCCACCGCCAACGGCGGCAACCGGGCCCACGGCCGTCCCGGCTACCTGGCCTCGGCCAACTACGTCAAGGGCAGGCTCGACGCGGCGGGCTTCACCACGACCCTCCAGTCGTTCAGCTACAACGGCGCGACGGGCTACAACGTGATCGCCGACTGGCCGGGCGGTGACCCCAACGACGTCCTCATGGTCGGCGCCCACCTCGACAGCGTGACCGCCGGGCCCGGCATCAACGACAACGGCTCCGGCAGCGCCGCGATCCTGGAGACGGCCCTGGAGGTGTCCCGGCAGGGACTGGCCCCCGCCAAGCACCTGCGGTTCGCCTGGTGGGGCGCGGAGGAGCTCGGCCTGCGCGGCTCGTCGTCCTACGTCACCAACCTGTCCACCACGGAACGGTCGAAGATCAAGGGGTACCTGAACTTCGACATGGTCGGCTCGCCGAACCCGGGCTACTTCGTCTACGACGGCGACAACTCCGACGGCGTCGGCTCGGGCCCCGGTCCCGCGGGCTCGGCGCAGCTGGAGCGCGTCCTGCAGGACTACTTCACCTCGATCGGCGTGCCGACCCGCGGCACCGACTTCGACGGACGCTCCGACTACGGGCCGTTCATCTCGCGCGGCATCCCGGCCGGCGGCACCTTCACCGGCGCCGAGGGCGTCAAGACCAGCGCCCAGGCGTCCCTGTGGGGAGGCACGGCGGGCCAGGCGTTCGACGCCTGCTACCACCGGTCCTGCGACACGACGAGCAACGTCAACGACACCGCGCTCGACCGCAACGCCGACGCGATCGCCTACGCCGTGTGGACCCTCGCCACCGCCACCCCGCCCGTCGCGGTCTGGTCGGACGACTTCGAGACCGACAAGGGCTGGACCGTTGTCCCCGGCACCGCGACCACCGGCACCTGGGAGCGCGGTGACCCCGAGGCCACGTCGTCCAGCGGCGCCAAGCAGCTCGGCACCACCGT
The DNA here is from genome assembly GCF_012999525.1 of Microbispora sp. H10836. Lineage (NCBI taxonomy): Bacteria > Bacillati > Actinomycetota > Actinomycetes > Streptosporangiales > Streptosporangiaceae > Microbispora > Microbispora sp. H10836. The sequence goes on along the minus strand of NZ_JABBWU010000030.1, from coordinate 10,659 downwards.
CAGCGGCACCAACGACCTGGTCACCGGCAGGCTCGCCGGTTCCTCGGCCGGTGACTACGACGTCGACGGCGGGACCACCTCCATCCAGTCGCCGCCGATCACCCTGCCGGCCGGTTCGCTGAGCCTGTCGCTGTCGTGGTACCTCGCCCACGGCAGCAACGCCACCAGCGCCGACTTCTTCCGCGTCCGGATCGTCGGCGGCACCACCGCCACGGTGGTCCAGCAGCTCGGCGCCGCGTCCAACCGCGACGGCGCGTGGAGCACGGCCACCGCCGACATCTCCGCCTTCGCCGGGCAGACCGTGCGCGTGGTGATCGAGGCCGGGGACGAGTCGACCGCCAGCCTGGTCGAGGCCGGCGTGGACGACGTACGGATCACTCGCTAGCGACGTATCCGCCATCGTGCCCGTTCCCCCGGGAACGGGCACGACCGTGGGTCAGGGGATGCGGGCGCCCAGGAGGATCGCGGCGGCGGCCGCCAGCAGGCCCGCGACGATCGCGGCGACGAGGAACCGCTGCGTGATCTCCTGGTGCACGACCTTGTATCCGAGCGAGGTGCCGATCTGCGTGTACACGTCGCGCAGCTCGCTGCCCGACTCGGCGGTGTACGCCCGGCCCCCGGTGCCCTCCGACAGCGACTTCAGCGTGGTCTTGTTGACCGGGACCTGCACCGCCCGGTTGTCGATCGTCACCGTGCCCTCCGGCGTGCCGTACGCGATCGTGGACACCGGCACCTTCGCGCCGACCGACGCGTCGATGGCCTCGTTGACCGACCGCCCGGAGGTGTTGTCGCCGTCCGACAGCAGCACGATCGCCGACGGGGGCGGGTCGGTGACCGCCCGCTGGTCGAACGACCTGATCGAGTCGAGCGAGTTGAACACGGCCTCGCCGATCGCCGTGCCGGGGCGGGTGGTCAGGCTGGAGATCGCCGTGTTCACGGCGGCGTGGTCGGTGGTGGGGGAGATGACCACGGCGGCCGATCTCGCGAAGGCCACCACCCCGACGTTGAACCGCTCGGGCAGGTCGCTGACGAACTGCTGGGCGGCCTGCTTGGCCGCGACGAGCCGGGTGGGGGCGACGTCCGCCGACTCCATCGACAGCGACACGTCCACGGCGACCATGATGGTGGCGCGGTCGCGGGGCACCTTCACCGCGCCGGCCGGCCGGGCCGCGCCGAGGACCAGCAGGCTCATCATGACGAGGAACAGCACGGCCGGCACGTGCCGCCGCCAGGAGGGCCGTTCGGGCGCCACCAGCGACAGCAGCGCGAGGTTCGTGAAGCGCACCGTGTAGCGGCGGCGCGCGAACTGCGCCCCGACGTACGCCGCGACCATCGCGGCGACCAGGACGAACAGCCACAGCCAGCCGGGGGCGAGGAACGTCATGCGCCCGCCTTCCCGCCGGCGGCCCGGCGCAGCAGATGAGAGGCCCGCCGCTGCCGCAGCACGAACTCGGCGATGTCGAACACCCAGTCGCGGTCGGTGCGGAGCACGAGATGGGCCGCCCCGGCCCGGCGCAGCGCCGCCCGGGTCCACCCGCGCTGCTCGGCCGCCGCCTCGGCGTACCGCTCCCTGAGCGTGCGCGACAGCTGGACCCCGCGCGAGCGCCCGGTCTCGGGGTCGGCGAGGGTGACGAACCCGACGTCGGGCAGCTCCAGCTCGCGGGGATCGATGATCTCCACGGCGAGCACCTGGTGCCGCGCGGCCAGGCGGCGCAGCGGCGGCTCCCAGGAGTCCGGCGAGTCGAGGAAGTCGGAGACGACGACCCGCAGCCCGCGCTTGCGGTGCGCCGGCGCCATCATCTCCAGAGCCTCCCCGAGGTCCACCGCGCCCTGCGCGGGCGGCGCGCTGAGCAGCGAGTGCAGCAGAGCGTACAGCCGGGGCCGGCCGGACCTGGCCGGATAGCGGTGCACGTCGTCGCCGTACAGGATGTAGGCGCCGAACCGGTCGCCGACCCGGCTCGCGAGGATCCCGATCGCCCCGACGGCGCTGACGACCAGGTCGCGTTTGGACATGCTCGCCGTGCCGAACTCCATGCTGGCCGACAGGTCGGCCACCACCCACGTCTCCAGCTCCCGGTCGGCGATGAGGTCCCGCACGTGCGGGACCGTCGTGCGCGCGGTCACCGCCCAGTCCATGCGGCGCACGTCGTCCTCGCCGGGCACGTAGACGCGGCTGTCCCCCTGCTCGCTGCCGGGCCCGGGGATCAGTCCCTGGTGGCGGCCCTGGAGCAGCCCGTCCAGCCGCCGCACCACCGTCAGCTCCAGCCGCCGCAGCGCCTGGTCGGGGTTGGCCGCGCTCATCGCATGCCCTGGTTCCACACCACGAGCGGCGGCGGCACCGCCTGCAGGACCCGGCGTACGACGTCGTCGGGGTCCACCTCGTCGGCCAGCGCGTCGAAGGTGAGCATCAGCCGGTGCGACATGACGTCGATCGCCACGTCGCGGACGTCGTCGGGCAGCAGGTAGTCGCGCCCGCGCAGCAGGGCCAGGGCCCGCCCGGCGGAGATCAGGCCCAGCGTCGCCCGGGGGCTCACCCCGATCTCGATCGTGTCCTGCAGGTCGGCCAGGCCGTAGTCCGCGGGGGCGCGCGTCGCCATGACGAGCCGTACGACGTAGTCGGCCACGAGCTGGTGGACCGAGACCTCCTCGGCCATGTCCTGCAGCCGCACCAGCGTGGCCGGGTCGAGCACCGGCTTGGGCACGGGCGGGCGCACGCTCATCCGCTGCAGGATCTCCAGCTCCTCGTGCGCGCTCGGGTGGGACACGCGAACCTTGAACAGGAACCGGTCGCGCTGCACCTCCGGCAGCGGGTAGACGCCCTCCGACTCGATCGGGTTCTGCGTGGCGAGCACGACGAACGGCCGGGGCAGCGGGTGGGTGCGCCCCGCGAGCGTCACCTGTCGCTCGGCCATCACCTCCAGCAGGGCCGACTGGACCTTCGCCGGAGCGCGGTTGATCTCGTCGGCGAGCAGGAAGTTGACGAACACCGGCCCGAGCTCGACATCGAACCGCTCGGAGCTCGGGTGGTAGACGCGGGTGCCGACGATGTCGCTGGGCACCAGGTCGGGAGTGAACTGGATGCGGGCGAACGTGCCGCCCACCACGGTGGCCAGCGTCGAGGCGGCCAGCGTCTTGGCGACTCCCGGGACGCCTTCGAGCAGGCAGTGTCCCCGGGCGAGCAGCGCCACCAGCAGCCGCTCGACCATGTGCTCCTGTCCGACGATCACCCGCCGGACCTCGCCCAGCGCCTCCCGCAGGGTGTCCAGCCGGGCCTCGCCCTCCTCCTGCTCCGTCACGCCCTCGCCGGGCTCGGGGTCACTGCGTTCATCGGCAACGGTCATGCTCGTTATTCAATCGTGACTCGGCTGGAGAATCCATTTCTCTCCCATTTGCCCGTCCCGGCGCGCGCCACACCCCCTGCCGCGCCCGTGTGTTTTCATGTGGGGGATGGTCACTCCGCTGCAGTACGGCGACCCGCCCCACGTGGGGCCGTTCGCGCTGCAGGCGCGTCTGCGGACGGCCCCGGCCGGGCTCGTCTACCTGGGGCAGGCGCCGGACGGCCGGGTGGTGTCGGTGGCCGTCCTGTCCAGCGGCGCCGCCCTCGACGCCGCCGCCAGGGACCGGTTCGTCACCGCGATCAAGGACGCACAAAGCAGCGCGATCAGGGAAACACAGGTCAGGGCCGGCGTACGCGCGTGGGGGGCCTCGCTGGTGGACCGGGTGCGCGGCCGGGTTCCCCCCGACACGCCTCCCGTCCTGGCGATGCAGGACGGGCCCGCGCCCTGGGTGGCCGTGCCGTACGTGGCGAACGGCCCGGGGGCCGAGCGGTTCCTCGACCCGGTGCCGGTGTCCGGCACCTTGACGGGTCGGCGGCACGGGCCCGACTTCGTGCACTACTGGCTGGGCGACCGCACCCCCGCGCTGCCCGCCCCGCCCGCGCCGCCCCCGCCGCCGTTGGCGACCCGGCGCTCGGTCGTGCTCGCCTCGACGCTGCTGGCCACGCTGGTGCTGGTGCTGCTGCTGGTCGTCTCGATGCTGCTGTTCCACGGCGAGGACGAGCAGGAGCCGCCCCGCCCGCTGCCGAACACGCAGTTCGTGCCCACCCCGCCGCCCGAGCCCGCCTCGCCCGAGCCGCAGCAGCCCACGCCCGGCCCGTCCGGCAGCGGAGAGGGCAGCGAGAGCCCCTGGCCCGACGACCTCTTCGGCGGCCGCGGCCCGATCTGACGCGGATCAGGCGGTGATGAGGACCACCGAGGCGTTGTGGCCGCGGAAGCCGAAGGAGTTCACCAGTTTCGGGCCGCGCAGCACCGGCCGTCGCACAAGGCCAGGGGCCACGGACGGCGATGGGGCAGGGGCGGTTCAGCGGGGGGAGACGAAGCCCGACTCGTAGGCGGCGACCACCGCCTGCGTGCGGTCGCGGGCGCCGAGTTTGGCCAGGACGTTCCCCACGTGGGTCTTGACCGTCTCCGTGCCGACGTGGAGTTCGGCCGCGATCTCCGCGTTCGACAGGCCGCGTGCCATCAGCCGCAGCACGTCCCCCTCACGCGCGGTGAGCCGGTCGATGCCGGGGACGGCGCGGGTGGCGCCGCGGGCCGCGACCAGCGACCGGATGGCGCCGGGGAACAGCAGCGACTCGCCCGCCGCGACCACCCGGATCGCCTGGACGAGCTCGTCCGCCCTCGCCCGCTTGAGCAGGAAGCCGCTCGCGCCGGCCCGCAGCGCCTCGTAGACGTAGTCGTCGTTCTCGAACGTCGTCACCACCACGACCTTGGGCCCGCCCTCGGCGGCCGTGAGGGCCCGCGTCGCCTGGATGCCGTCGACCGCCGGCATGCGCACGTCCATCAGGACGACGTCGGGCCGGAGCGAGCGGGCCAGCGACACCGCCGCCGCGCCGTCGGCCGCCTCGCCCACGACGCTCAGGCCGGGCTCGGACTCGACGATGATCCGCAGGCCGGTGCGGATCAGGTCCTCGTCGTCGGCCAGCAGGACCCCGATGTTCGTGCTCATTCCCCTGTCCGCCCCTCCCCGGAGTCCTCGTCCATGTCCCCGCTCGCGCTCTCGGCACGCGTGTCCGGGAGCCGGGCGGCGTCCGCCCCCGGAAGCGGGACCCTGACCTCGACCCGCCACGTCTCATCGTCGCCTCCCGCCTCGACCCGGCCGCCGAGCAGCGTCACCCGCTCCCGGATGCCGGCCAGCCCGTGCCCCGCCCCGCCGGTCACGCCGCCGCTCCCGCCACGCCGGCGTGGCCCGGTGAGGCCTCGCCTGTGATGCGCACGGACCTCGTTGCGCACGCACACCTCCAGGACGCGGTCGCGCACGCCGGCGTCCACCTCGACGGGGCCGGTGCCGTACCGGATCGCGTTGGTCAACGCCTCCTGCACGACGCGGTAGGCCTCCCGGGAGATCACGGGAGGGATTCCGGACAGCTCGCCCAGTCGCCGGGTGACCGGCCTGTCTCCGGGGCCGGCGGCGTCCAGCAACGCGGGAAGGTCGTCGAGGGACGGTTCCGGCGAGGCCCGCCCCCCGCCCTCCCGCAGCACGCCGATCACGTGGTCGAGCTCGTCCAGCGCGCTCCGGGCGGAGGTCTCGATCGCCTCCAGCGCGGCCCGGGCGGCGGCGGGATCCCGGTCGAGCACCCGGCCGGCCGCGGCGGCCTGCACGGTCACCACGCTGAGGGCGTGGCCCACCGAGTCGTGCAACTCCCTGGCGAGCCGGTTGCGCACCGCGAGCCGGCGCGCGGCCTGCCGCGCAGACGCCAGCCGGTCGGCCGCGGACGGCCCCAGGAACACAGGGGCCAGGCGGGCGAGCAGCGCCCCGGCGCCGGCCGTGAGGAAGAGCAGGCAGACGAGGACGGCCAGCCCCGCGGGCGGACCCCACATCGTGGCCCGGCCGGCGCGGATCCCGCGGTCCACCAGCCCGAGGTGATCCCCGGCCAGCGGGAGGACCGCCAGCCAGACCGAGAACGGCACCATGGCCAGGGTCACCCCGCTCACCAGGCCGCCGACGGCCAGGTGCAGGGTGAACCACGCCGCGGTCCGGCGCCGTTCGGACCAGGTCCGCCGTGCGGAGGACGGCGGGGTCTCGACGGCCGCCCCCAGCAGCGTGCGGGCGGCGGCGACCTCGAAGGCCCGGACCGGCAGGAACAGCCCTGAGGCGGCCACCACCGGAAGCACCCCGATGAAGATCAACGGCTGCACCGACAGCAGCGGATCGCCGACGTCCGGCGTCGGGCGCCACAGCGCCGTCACGACCTCTCCGGCCATCATGTAGGGCATGAGCAGCGCCCCGCCGACGATCAGGCAGGCCCACCTGCGGTAGGTGGCCCTGTCGATGAGCGGGGCGAGGACCTTGTTCATGTTCCGATGGTCCCGCAGTGACGGCGGACGCCGTGCCGTCCGGTCACGGCCTGTGGACGAGCACCCGCCACCCGTGCGCGGGCACGAGGGCGGGATCGCCATCCGGGTCATCCGCCCCGGCGGAGCTCTCGGCCACGGTCAGACGGGAGACGTCCACGGGGAAGCGGCAGGCGTCGTCGCCGATGTTGAGCAGTGTGACGACCTCTCCCTCCGGTCCCTCGCTGCGCAGCGCGAGGGCCGTGTTGGCGACGTGCTCGGCCTTCGTGCGCGCCCGGGCCAGCCAGGGATGCCGCCGGCGCAGCCCGATCAGCCGCTGGTGGAGCCGGTGGACGGGCATGCCGTCCGGCGCCAGATCGCCCGGGCCGTCCGGGAAGGCGGGCCGGATCGCGTCGTCGCCCCCGGCACGTTCCTCCTTGACCCCGGGGAACGCCCGCTCGTCGCCGTAGTAGACGCTCGGCACCCCGCCCACGGTCAGCAGGACGGCCAGCGCGTGCCCGAGGTGCCGCGGATCGGCGAGCCTGCTGGCCAGGCGCGTCACGTCGTGGTTGCCGACGAACGTCATCGGCGCGAACACCTCCAGCAGCCGGTCGTGCCGGTCGAGCGCCCAGGCGAGCTCGAAGAAGTTGCCGTCGTTGAGCGAGCTCCAGATGGCCTTCCACAGCTCGTACTGCGTCACCGAGTCGAGGCCGCCCTCGGTCACGTACGCCGCGTAGTCGCCGTGGATCACCTCGCCGGCGAACCAGGCGTCCGGATGCTCCCGCCGCACCCGCGTGACGGCCTCCCGCCAGAAGACGAGCGGCACCGCGTACGCCGCGTCGAGCCGCCAGCCGGACGCGCCCCGGCCGAGCCAGTGGCTCATCACCCGTACGACGTGGTCGAGCACGGCGGGCTCCGCGTGGTTCAGCGCGACCAACTGGTCGTGGCCCTCGAACACGGCGAAGCCGCCGGCGCCGTCACCGGGACGGAACCAGCGCGCGGCGGGGGAGTCCGGCCCCTCCGCGAGCGCCCGCGCGAAGACCGGAAACCCCCTGCCCACGTGGTTGAACACCCCGTCGAGCAGCACCCGGAGCCCGCGCTGCCGGGCCTGCGCCACCAGGTGGCCGAAGTCGTCGTCGTCCCCGAGCCGGGGATCGATCCGGAAGTGGTCCACCGTGTCGTACCCGTGCGTCTGCGACGCGAAGATCGGGCCCAGCTGGAGACCCGAGCAGCCGAGGTCGACGATGTAGTCGAGCCAGCTCTCCAGACGACGCAGGCGGTGCCGGACCGGCGCTCCCTCGGGCGGCGCCGTCAGCGGGGCGCCGGTGAAGCCCAGAGGATAGACATGCCACCAGATCGCGTGGTCGCTCCATGACGTCACAGCCGCTCCTCGTCGTCGCCCGTCCGGTCACAGTGTCGTCGTCCCTGCCCCCTCTCGTGCCGCCGGCACCCCGGTGCCGGTGTGCCGTACGAAGGCGGGACGCCCCCGGCCGCAGGCGCGGCAGATGCCACGCGTGCGGTAGTGGTAGCCGGCGGCAGCCGTTCCCATCGCCAGCCCCCAGGCGAGGAACCAGGGATAGATGACGTCGAACACCCAGGGGGATACCCCCTCCAGGGACGACCGCGCGAGGCCGAGGGCGACCGCGACACGCAGTCCCGTGCCGAGGACGCCGACCGGGATCAGCATCACGCTGCCCACGAAGGCGGCGGTCAGCGGCATCCACCGCGGCATGCGCAGCGGTGGCCGCCAGGTCCGGGCGAAACCGAGGCCGAGCGCCATGCCGATCAGCGCCAGCACCCCGGTGTCGCCCAGCCCCGGCGTCCACAGGTGCACGTCCCCGAACGCGCGGGGATCGGAGAGGCCGACCGTGCCCCCGAGGCCCCACTGCACCTTCAGCGCGCCGTACCCCGCCGCGAGCAGCACGGTCAGGTATCCGGCGCGGACGCTCAGCCTCTGCCACGTCTCCCGGCCCCCGCCGGCGGGAGATGCGTGGCCCGCGTCGCCGCGTCCTTCGTGACCCGCCGCGCCGTGGTCCGCCGCGCCTTGGTCAGGCCGCCGGCCGCAGCGAGCGCAGGCGCCGCGCGCGCGGCGGCGACGCCGTACGGCGGTCACGAGGAGTGTCGTGCCGGCGGCGAGCGCGGCGGCGCGGGCGGCGGCCATCGGCAGGTCGAAGCCCAGGTCGACGACTCCGCTCTCCCCGGTGACCGCCGCGATTCCCGCCATGATCCCGCCCACGATGTCGAAGGCGATCCCGCTCGCCCCGGCGCCGGCCAGCGCGAGACCGGCCACCGTCGTGGCGGCTGTGGTGAGCGGGCCGGTGCGCCCGGGCGGGGACTCCCGGTGATGATGTGCCGTTTCCATGACCAACAGGCTCGCGGGCGCATCCTCGCCGGGCTTCCCCACGGGGCGGGAGCCGCATCCCCCGCGCGGGGGAACTCCCTTGAGCCTCACGTGGCGTGAGCTCTTAGCGTCGGCGGCATGGAGATCATCGTTCACGACACGGCCACCGCGATGGCCGGACTGCTGGCCGCCCCCCTCGCGGAACGGCCCGCCGCGCTCACCGGCATGCTCCGCCCGATGTGGGACGCCGTGCCCTGGATGCCCGTCGACGACGTCGTCGGCATGCATCACAAGGGGTCCGGTTTCCGCGTCGACCGGGACGACGAGCGGTACCTGCCCGCGTTGCGGCGGATGCGCGAGGCGGGGGTGTGGGAGCAGGTCCGCGACGCGCTCACCGGCGCGTGGAAGCACCAGCGCGAGGCCGTGCCCGGCGTCCGGCATCCCGAGACGCTGCAGGTCTACGTCGTCCTCGGCGACCCCGACGCGGAGCAACTGGTCCGGCGTAACCACGGCTACCTCGGCATGAGCGGCAAGGGCCTGGTCTACCTGCTGGTCTGGCCGACGGAGGACAACGTCGGCCGCCTCGGGCACTGCGCCGTCCACGAACTCAACCACAACATCCGGTACTCGAACGTCGTCTGGGACCCCCCGACCGTCACCCTCGGCGAGCAGATCGTCTCCGAAGGGCTCGCCGACGCGTTCGTCCGCGAGTTGTACGGGCCGGAGGGTCTCGGCCCCTGGAGCACCTCCCTGGACGGGCCCGCGCTCGACGCGGCGTACGCCACGATCACCGAGGCCGTGAACCTGACCGGCATGCACAACTTCGCCGCGTACGTGCACGGGGACGCCACGGCGGAGTCGATGGGGCAGCCGCCCGTCGGCCTGCCCGACCACGCGGGCTACCCGGTCGGGCTGCGGATCGTCGACGCGCACCTCGCCGCCTCAGGGCTGACGGCCGCCGAGAGCACGACGTTGTCCCGTCAGGAGATCCTGGCCAACGCCGGGCTGTCCGCCGCCCGCTAGGCTCGCTCGTCGGGCCATGGTCAAACCGGTGCAAAAGGGGGACGGGATGGGTGCCGGACAGGTCGTGCTCCTGCTCCTCGCGGCCGTGGCCGCCGGATGGGTGGACGCCGTCGTCGGCGGGGGAGGGCTGCTGCAACTGCCGGTGCTGCTCCTGGCCGGTCTCACGCCGGTCCAGGCGCTGGCGACGAACAAGTCCGCAGCCATCTTCGGCACGGGGTCGGCCGCCGTCACCTACGCCAGGAAGACGAAGCTCGACCGGGCGGTGGCCGTGCCGGCCGCGGCGCTGGCCGTGGCCTTCGCCGGACTCGGGGCCGCCTCGGCGGCCCTGCTCGACGCGGATGTGCTGAAGCCGCTGGTGATGGTCGTGCTGCTGGGGGTGGGGGCGTTCGTGACCCTGCGGCCGGGGTTCGGCCGCCTGCCCCACCCGCACCTGCGTACGCGTGCGCGGGCGATCACGGGAGTCGCGGTGGCGGGCGTCGGCATCGCTTACTACGACGGCATCGTCGGGCCAGGCACCGGCACCTTCCTGCTCATCGCGTTCACCTCGATCCTCGGGATGGACTTCGTCCACGCCTCCGCCACGGCGAAGGTCGTCAACACCGGCACCAACCTCGGCGCCCTCGTCGTCTTCGCCGTGCAGGGCCATGTGGTGTGGGCGCTCGGCCTGGCCATGGCGGTCTGCAACATCGCCGGAGCGCAGATCGGCGCGCGGATGGCGCTCAACCGCGGCGCGGGGTTCGTCCGCGTCGTCCTGCTGTGCGTGGTGGCCGCCCTGGTCGCCAAGCTCGGGTACGACCAGTTCTTCAGCTGAGATGCTCCTATAGATGTCAAGCGACACGTTCATGATCGTTTTTGATGATCACCTGGTAGATCTCGCGGGCGATGTAGCGTTTGAGGCAGCGGATGATCTCTTTCTTCGACAGGCCGTCTTGGATGCGTCGTTCCATGTAAGCGCGGGTGCGG
>NZ_JABBWU010000003.1:0-434091 GCF_012999525.1 Microbispora sp. H10836 | reverse complement strand
GCCCGGCTTCACCATGGGCAACGCCTGGCAGTTCTTCATGGGCTACCGATTCGCCGTCTTCAACTACGCCACCCAGTCCCTGGGCGGCGCGGTCACCGTCAACCGATTCGACCTGACCACCCCCTGATGACGACCCTGTGCCCGTAGTCTGATCAATGAACCCGGTACTCCCGATTTCCCCGGGAGTGCCGGGTCTGATCGCGCCTCCCCGGCAACGAGAAACAGGAGCACCAATGCCCGACGTGACGGGTCCCGAGCATTCCGAGCAGGTCCTGAAGCGAATCAACACCAAGGTCCCGCACCCCGCTCGGATCTACGACTACCTGCTCGGCGGCAAGGACAACTACGCGGCCGACCGCGAGGCGGCCGAGCAACTCGTCAAGGTCTCGCCGGGCACGCGCGAGGGCGTCCGCGCCCACCGCGCCTTCCTCCGCCGGGCGGTGCGCCATCTCGCCGCCGAAGCGGGGATGACGCAGTTCCTCGATCTCGGCACCGGCATCCCCACCCAGGGCAACACCCACGAGATCGCGCAGCAGGCCAACCCCGAGGCCCGGGTGGCGTACGTGGACAACGACCCCATCGTCCTGGTGCACGGCCGCGCCCTGCTGGCCGGCACCGGGGTGACCACCGTGCTCGAGGCCGACATCCGGGAACCGGAGACGATCCTCACCCATCCCGAGGTGCTGTCCGTGATCGACTTCACCCGCCCGGTGGCCGTCATCCTGGCGGGTGTCATGCACTTCATCACCGACCAGGAGGATCCGTACGGCCTGGTCGAGCGGTTCAAGGCCGCCGTGCCCTCGGGCAGCCACCTGCTGCTGTCGCACATCACGTCCGACTTCGCTCCCCAGTCGCGCGAGGAGTTGACCAAGCCGTACGACAAGAGCACGGCGCCCATGGTGCCGCGCAGCCACGCCGAGGTGTCGAAGTTCTTCGAGGGCTGGGAGCCGGTAGCCCCGGGCATCGTCGAGGTGGTGCGGTGGCGCCCGGACGAGACCGAGCGTCAGGAGCACATCCCGGGCGGGGGCCACGCCTGGGCGTACGGCGGCATCGCGGTCAAGCCCTGACCGAGGAGCCCTGCGCTCATCCCTCCGCGACCGGCCGGTACGTGCACACCTGAGCGCCGGTGCCGCCGCTGGTCGCGGAGACCAGTTCGAGTCCGTGCCGCAGGCCGTCGCCGGGGAAGATCGACTTCCCGCCGCCGAGGATGACCGGCATGACGATCAGCCGGAGCTCGTCGACCAGGCCCTCGTGCAGGAGGGTGCGTACGAGGCTCGGGCTCCCCATGACGACCAGGTCGCCCTCGCCGGCCTCACGCAGCTTCCGGATGCGGGCGACGGCCCCGTCCCCGGGGATCCGCGTGGTGTTCCAGGTGAGCTCGTCGCCCAGCGTGTCCGACACCACGTACTTCGGCAACGCGTTCATCCGGTCGGCGAACGGGTCGCCGGCGCGCTCCGGCCACGCCGCCGCCATGTTCTGCCAGGTGCGGCGGCCGTAGAGCAGTCCTTCCGCCTTCTCCACCGTGTCGTCGAATGCGGCGCCGACGGTTTCGGCGTCGAAGAACGGGCCCACCCACCCGCCGTGGGCGAAGCCGCCGTCGGTGTCCTCTTCGGGACCGCCCGGCGCCTGCACGACGCCGTCCAGGCTCATGAACTCGATGACCACGATGCGCATGGCGCTCTCCTCCGCTGGTCTCCTCTATCGTCCAGCCATACGGTAGTCACCGACAAATTTATTTGTCAATGGCGAGAGCCCCGAGCACGTGAGACGACCGTCTCGGCGGGCCGGCCGAGCACCCGTTCGAGGTCGTCGGTCCGCTGCTCCAGCATCCCCGCGCGGATCTGGGCGTTGATCCAGCTCATCGGGCCCGGCCCGGCGTCGGGCACCTCGCGATAGGGCACGCCGAGCGCCTCGGCCACCTCGGGATAGCTCCACAGGGGCCCGGTGAAGTCGTACGCCCGGCCCAGATGTCCCTCACCGGTCGACACGTTGGCCGCCGCCTCGGCGAGATCCGACCGGAATTCAGGAAGCTGGTGAAGACGACCGCCCCGACGCCGGCCTCCTTGGCCGCGGTCACCGCGTTCAGGTGCTGCCCGATCCTGCGGGCCGTGTCGAGCTCCGGAGAGGAGATCAGGAGCAGACGGGCGGCTCCGTCGAACGCCTCGCGCAGACTCGCCGGGTCGTCGTAGTCACCGCGGCGCACCGGCACGCCCTCGGGCGCGCGGCCGGGGTCGCGAACCGCGGCCACCACGTCCGTACGGGTGCGTAGATGCTGGATGACGAGGCGGCCGAGCGCGCCGGAGGCGGCCGATATAACGATCATGAACCAAGTGAACTCCCGGCCATCGCGACCCTGCCACTGCTTTTCGGGCGGTAGCGGGCGCGGTAGTCGTCCCAGTCCCAGGTGGACAGGAAGGCCGCGGCGGCCGTCCGGCCGTTGCGGTAGAGGTGCAGCTTCCGCCGCTCGTCGAGGTCGAAGTCGACCACCCCGACGCCCTCGGTGTCGACCTGGATGGTCCTTGCACTCACCCAGGGCTGGTTCAGATACGTCTGGTCGTGGCCGACGATCGCGGTCCCGACCAGGGACGTCAGCAGTCGCAGGGCGGGCAGATGGGGAGTCCCGACGAACGGCAGCCTGAGCGTGTCCTCCCGGACCGCGGGGAGCAGCTTCACCCCGAACGTGGGCCAGCGCGGCTGCTCCCCGTCGGGCCGGTCGAGCGTGTCGATGGGGAAGTTGGACAGCACTCCGCCGTCCACGAGTGTCGACACCAGGCCGGTCTCCGGATTGGCGATCGTGACGGGCTCGAAGAAGAAGGGGATCGACATCGAGGCGCGGACCGCGTCGGCCACCAGCTGCCTGCCCGGCTCCGCCACGCCGTAGACGCTCCGGTAGTCCCACGGCAGGCGCACCAGCCGGCCCAGCGTGACGTCCGTGGCCGTCACCACCAGGCTGTAGCGCTGGTCCTCGCCCATCCAGGGCGCCGGGTCGTCGAGCGCCAGGTCGTCGAACGTCTCGACGCCGAGGCCGGCCAGCTCGTTCCCCAGCCACTCCCGCAGGTAGTCGCCCTCGAACACGCCCCGTTCGAACAGCAGGGACAGCAGTGAGAACCCCCTGCCGACCAGCGGGAGGCGCTCCGCGGCGGACCCGTCCCTGAACCTGCGGTAGTCGACGCCGAACAGGAGCTCGCGCATGCGCTCCGGCGGCATCCCGGCCGCGGCCAGCGCCCCCACCACCGCCCCCGCGGACGTTCCCGCGACACGGGTGCCGGCGGCCCGCCCGAACCGGTAACCGCCCGCGTGCAGTTCGGCCAGCGCGCCGACCAGGCCCACGCCCTTGACGCCGCCACCCTCCAGCACCAGGTCGGCCCGCATGTCTCCCCCGGCCATCGGCCCCGCCTTTCTTCCATCCGTCCCCGCTGTTCGTGCCCGCGGGCGGGGAAAATGGTGGTCATGAGCCGTCCCGTACTCGCCTCGGTTCCGGCCGGGCCGGTGGAGGTGCCCGGTGTCGTCGCCGAACTCGCCGGGGGCGACGCCCTCACACCGGTCTGGCGCAATGAGCTCGGTGGCCTGACATTCCGGCTGGAGGACGCGAACGGCCGCACGAGGTACGTCAAGTGGGTCGCCGCCGGCACCCCGGAGATCGACCTGCCGGGCGAGGCGGAGCGCCTGGAATGGGCCGGGCGGTGGGCAGCCGTCCCCCGGGCGCTGGCATGGGGCTCGGACGCGGAGGGCGCCTGGCTCGTCACGGCGGCGCTTCCCGGCCGCTCGGCGGTGGACCCGCGCTGGACCGCCGACCCCGCCACCGCCGCGGCGGCGATCGGCCGGGGGCTGCGCCTGCTGCACGAGACCCTGCCCGCACAGCAGTGCCCGTACGACTGGAGCGCCGAACGGCGGCTCCGCGACCGCGACGAGGCCCGGCGGCGCCTCGGCGAGCCGCCCGCCGCCGACCGCCTCGTCGTCTGCCACGGCGACGCCTGCGCGCCCAACACCCTGCTGCACGACGACGGGGCGTTCGCCGGGCACGTCGACCTCGGCTCGCTCGGCGTGGCCGACCCGTGGGCCGACCTCGCGGTCGCCGCGTGGAGCACGGAGTGGAACTACGGCCCGGGGTACGACGCCGTCGTGTACGACGCGTACGGCGTCGCCCCCGACCCGGAACGCATCGCCTACTACCGGCTGCTGTGGGACGCCACGTGAACCTCTAGTCCTCCTGGTCCTGGGGATACCAGCGCAGCTCGATGACGTTGCCGTCGGGGTCCTTGACGTAGACCGAGGTGGCGACCCCGCGCGCCCCGAACCGGCGGCCGGGTCCGTCGATGACGGTGAGGACGCCGGCGTCGATGACCTCCTGCCAGTCCAGCGGGTCGACGACCAGGCAGAAGTGGTCGACGTTCGGCTCTCCGCGGGTGCCGCGCAGCAGATCGATGATCGCGTCCGGCGACACCCGCACCGAGGGGAACGGCGCCTCGCCGGCCCGCCACTCGTCGACGCGCACCGGCTCCAGGCCGAGGACGTCGCAGTAGAACGCCAGCGAGCGCTCGACGTCCTCCACGGTGAGCACCAGATGGTCGAAGCCCTTCACGCGCATGTTCGCTTTGCTCATGGGCTCCACGATGCCAGGACCGGCCGACAATCAGCGGCCCTCCGCGCGTGACCTATTCGGTATGGGCCCTTCTGCAACACGTTGCGATTGCGATAGAAGATCACTCGTACCATTTCTCCTCTTCTCGAGGTACATGTGAGAAAGATCCTGCGAGTTGCCGCGGCCCCGATGTTCGCCGCGGCCTTCCTCCTCGCCGCCCTGTCCGCTCCCGCGAACGCCGACACGACCGCCGCTACGACCGAGAGCGACGCCGAGATCGCCCAGGAGTGGCAGACCGCCTGGGACACCTACAAGTTCTCCGACACCACGCCGCCCGCGCCCGGCTCGGGACGCAGCCGGGCCACCAACAGCATCTCCGTCGACATCGACGCGCCGATGCCGGGCACCTTCTACAAGTACTCGGACTTCAACAACCACCTGGGCAGGAACCCGTTCCTGAAGCGGGTCGTCACCCACAAGCAGTGGGGCGAGCCCCCGGCGCTCTATCGCAACCTCACGGCCATCGAGGAGATCCCGTACGAGGGCATGCTCGTGGTCAGCAAGACGCACGCGCAGCAGCGTCTGCACGCGGACGGGTTCTACTACGAGACCGACAGCTGGTCGGAGCCCAACGTGGTGACGCACCAGAAGATCACCTTCACGCCGCTGCCCGGCGGGAAGACCCGCGTCACGGAGAACCTCACCTTCGAGGCGGACAGCTCGCTGATCGACTTCGTCGCCGCGAACGGCACCGCCGCGCACCAGCAGCTGCAGGGTGCTCTCAAGCAGGCGATCGAGAGCGGCGAGCTCTGATCCCGATCCGGCAGTGAGAAGGGCGTCCTCCCGGTGGGAGGACGCCCTTTTCAGTGCCGCCGGGCTCTACCGCCCGATGCCGCCTCTGCTCTCTGCGGCCCGCAGGTTCTGGTTGATCGAGCAGTTCTTGATCCCGTTCTGGCAGTTGCCGCTGAGGGAGTCGGTGAAGACGCTGACGCTCGACACCTGCTGGGTGCCGGCGAAGTCGACGGCGCTGTTGCCCGCGGGGGCGTTCACGTTGCGCTTGCCGGTGGACAGCTGGAAGGGCGGGCTGCTGATCGTCGGCGCGTTGGCGGTGTTGATTCCGGTCGTGCGCTGGGTGCCGCCACCGTCGTCGCCGTCACCGAAACCACCGCCGAACCCGCCACCGAACCTGCCACCGAAACCGGCCAGACGGGCACCGAGGCGGGCGCCGTGACCACGGCCCTTCTTCCCCTTGCCCTTCTTACCTTTCTTGCCCTTGTTGCCCTGGCCGCCCTGGCTGTGCGCGCCCGGCGCGTGACCTTGCCCGTGCGGGCCGTGGCCGACCGCGGGGGCCGGCGCCGCCAGTGCCGGCGACGCCGCCGCGACGTTCGACATCGCGATGAGGATCGCGGCGACGGCCAGACGCCGGGCGGACGCCGTCACGACGGGGGAAGTGCCTGCTTTGTTGTCGCCCATCCGATCCACACCTGCTCTATCGTTCGCCCTGCCATTCGCCTCCTGCGCGTCCGCTTCGGGACACAAGCGGCGCATCCGGCTCATACCCCTCGCTCCGCCTCTCTTTTCCCCCCGGAAAGTCAGGACGTGGCGATGGCGGTGAGCACGTCGAGCCTGGCCGCGCGGCGGGCGGGCAGCAGCCCGGCCAGCAGGCCGGCGACGGCGGCCACCGCGACGACGAGCAGGAGCTGACCGACCGGCAGCGTGAGCGTGGCCTCGGTGGTGCGGCCCAGCGCGGTGACCGTGCCCGCGGCGAAGGCGACGCCCAGGCCGACCCCCGCGACGATCGCCAGGGCCGCGACGAGGACCGCCTCACCACGGATCATCCAGCGCATCTGGGCGCCGGTCATCCCGACCGCCCGCAGCAGCCCGAGCTCCCGGGTGCGCTCGATGATCGAAAGGGCGAGGGTGTTGGTGATGCCCATCAGCGCGATGAGGACCGTGAGCATCAGCAGCGCGGTCACCAGCCCGAGGACCTGGTCGATCATCGCGTTCCGCCCTGCGACGGCCGCGGCCTGGTCGCGCACCTGCGCGGCCGGGGCGTCGGCGAGGGCCCGTTCGATGGCCCTCTTGGCGTCCGCGCCGCTCACTCCGCCGGCCACCTTGACGAAGACGCTCGCGTCGACGTGCTCGCGGTAGTTCCGTTCGAAGGTGTCCAGCGAGATGACGTAGCCGGTCGACAGCGCCTGGGCGTCGCGGTCACGCAACAGGCCGACCACCGGGAGACGCTGCACGCCGGTGCGGGAGAACGTCATCGCCAGAGTGTCGCCGATCTTGAGGTTCCGCTCCTTGGCGACGTTCGCGGCCAGGACGATCCCGCCGTTCGCGACGGCGTCCAGGCGGCCGGCCACCATGTGGAGCGAGGTGACGCGGGGCAGCGTGACCGGGTCGACCGCGGTGAGCGCCTCGGTCGACTGGCCGTCCTTCCAGTGGCCGTAGCGCAGCCGGGAGGCCACGGCGACCTGCGGCAGCTCGCTGACGTGGTGGTAGGCGTGCGCGGGCAGGCCGCCCAGCATCTCGTTGCGGGCGCTCTCCACCACGTAGTCGGCGGTGATCGCCTCGGTGTACGACCGCGCGGTCGAGTCCTTGATCGAGGTCCCCAGCACGGTCATGAAGCTGATCAGCGCGAGGCCGAAGGCCAGCGCCAGTGCGGTCGCGGAGGTACGCCGGGGCGCCCGCGCGGCGGACTCGCGGGCCAGCCGTCCGGGGACGCCGGCCGCACCGAGCGGCCGTCCGAGCAGCCGGATCAGAGCCGGGGTGACCGCGGGCCCGAGCAGGGCAAGCCCCACGACGGTGCAGACCGCCGCCTCGCCGAGCACGACGACCGACCCCGGCCCGGCCAGGACGATCGACAGCCCGGCCGCGCCGAGCGCGGTGAGAACCGCTCCGACGACGGTACGGCCCCAGCCGGCCCGCCCGGGGACGTCGTCGGCCGACGAACGCCGCATCGCCTCGACCGGCGCCACCGAGGCGGCGCGGCGGGCCGGCCCGAGCGCCGACAGGACCGTGACGCCGACCCCGACCGCGAACGCGACGACCAGGGTCCGGGGCGTGACGACGAGCCCGCCGTCGGGCAGCGTCATCCCGAAGGCCCCGGCGAGGTCGCGCAGCCCCGCCGCGCAGGCGACGCCGAGGCCCGCGCCCGCCGCGGAGGCGGCCAGCCCCACCAGCAGGGCCTCGCCGAGCACCGAGCGCATGATCTGGGCGCCGGTGGCCCCGGCCGCGCGCAGGACGGCCAGCTCACGCGTGCGCTGGGTGACGACGATCGAGAAGGTGTTGGCGATGAGGAACGCGCCGACGAGCAGGGCCGCCGCGGCCAGGGCGAACAGCATCACCTGCAGGTAGGAGATCTGCGTCTTGGCCGCCGCCGCGCTGGACGCCGCGACGTCCCGTCTGGAGGAGACCTCGTACTCGGCGCCGATCGCGGCCGACACCGCGGACCGCAGCCGCTGGACGTCCGCTCCGTCCGCGGCGACGACGGCGACCTCCGAGGCGTTGTCGCCGAGTGCGAGCAGACGTTGCGCCGCGGGGCGCGTGACCAGGGCGACCGTGGTCTCGGGCAGCCCCTCGCCCGACCCGAACCCGGCCAGCCCCACCACGCGCAGCCGCTCCGTGCGCTCGGCCCGTACGGTCACCTCGGAGCCGAGGCCGATGCGGTGCCGCCGGGCGGTCGCCGCGTCGACCACGACCTCGCCCTCGGCGGCCGGGGCGCGCCCGGCGCGCAGAGTGAACGCGCCGACCGGGGCGGGCTCCCACGACAGCAACAACGACGGGCCCGCCGGGACGATGGTCTTCCCGCCGACGCCGATCAGTCCCTGCCCCCGGACGACGGGGGTGGCGGCGGCCACGCCCGGCACCGCGCGGACACGGTCCACGACCTCGGCGGGCAGCGGGTCGCGCTCGACCTCGACGCCCATGGCCGAGTCGAACGCGGCGGCGTCGCGGACGGTCAGGTCGACCCCCGCGGTGGCCGTACGGAACTGGTCGTCGAGCAGCCGCTGGGAGGTGTCGGTGAGCACCAGGCTGCCGGTGACGAAGGTGACACCGAGCAGGACGGCGAGCAGGGTCAGCGCCAGCCTGCCCCGGCGGGCGACGGTGTTGCGGACGATCAGGTGCCACATCGCGATCACTTCTCCCTCGCGCCGAGACCCGCCATGCGGGCCAGGATGTCCGGGACCTCGGGGTTGTACAGCTCGCCGGCCACCCGGCCGTCGGCGAGGAACGCCACCTGGTCGGCGTACGCCGCGGCGTTCGCGTCGTGGGTGACCATGACGATGGTCTGGCCCAGCTCGTGGGCGGCGTGGCGGAGGAAGCCGAGCACCGCCTCCCCCGCCCGGGAGTCGAGGTTGCCGGTCGGCTCGTCCGCGAAGACGATCCGCGGGCGGGCGGCCAGCGCCCGGGCCACGGCGACCCGCTGCTGCTGCCCGCCGGACAGTTCGGCGGGCCGGTGCCGCAGCCGGTCGGCCAGCCCGAGCATCGCGACGATCTCGTCGATCCACGCCTGGTCGGCGCGCCGCCCGGCGAGGGTCAGCGGCAGCACGATGTTCTCGGCGGCGGTCAGCGTCGGGACCAGGTTGAAGCTCTGGAAGACGAAGCCCACGTGCTCGCGGCGCAGCAGCGTGCGCCGCCGCTCGCTCAGCCGGCCGAGGTCGGTGTCCCCGATGAGCACCTGCCCTTCGTCCACGGTGTCGAGGCCGGCCAGGGCGTGCATCAGCGTGGACTTCCCGGACCCGGACGGTCCCATGACGGCGGTGAACCGCCCGGCGGGGATCGACAGGGTCGCGCCGTCGAGGGCCCGGACCGCGGTGTCACCGCGCCCGTAGATCTTCACGACGTCGCGGGCCAGCGCGGCGACGTCGGTACGCGGGAGTGTCCCTGTGGTGGTCGTCCCAGTGGTGGTCGTATCAGTCATGGTCATGGCGGGCTCCTGAAATGTCGCGAATCTGCCGGTGCTGCTCGGCCTGCTGCAGCAACTCGTGATGCCTCAGATGGATCAGCTCGGGGAGGACGGGGAGGATGAGGTGCATGACAGGAGCGTCGCGGTCCGGGCTGTCCGAGGGCTGGCCGCCGGCTTTGCCCGCTCCTGGCGGTCTCCTGCGGGCTCGGACAGCGGACGGACAGCGGGCCGCCAGACCGGGACGGCACGCTGGACGGCATGGCAGACCAGAGCCGTCAGGGGGCGGCGGAGGAGACGACCGTGTGTGTGCCGGCACTGCTGTGCCGCCGGTGCGTCCGCCTCCTGAGCAGGCACGTACGAGACGTAACCGGCGTCACCTCGTTCGAGGTCGACGCCGCCCGGGGCCTGCTGCGCGTACGCGGAGACGTGGACGCCGGGCACCTGCGGGCGGCGCTGGCGTCGGCGGGGTTCGCGGGCGACCGGTGCGAGCACCGGCGCGCCTGAGCTGGGTCTGTGAGCTGGGTCTGTGAGCTCAGTCCGTGAGCGCCGCGGCCGTCTCGCGGGCGCGGGCGGCCTCGTCGGGCAGGCCCGCGTCGGCGGCGCAGTCGGCCAGGAACGACCACAGGCGGGCCCTGGCCCACGGGAACTCGCCCTCCCTCAACAGGGCGACCGCGTCCCGGCACTCTTCGGCGGCGAGGTCGGCCTTCCCGCGCACACGCGCCATGCGGGCGCGGCCCCACGCGGCCCACGCCTGGCAGCGGGGGTTGCGCGCCCGCCGTGCGACCTCGTCCGCCTCGGCGAGCAGCGCCGTGACGTCGTCGCCCTCGTCCAGGTCCAGCCGGGTGTGGGCCATGTGCACGAGGGCGAAGGTCAGCCCGTGGAAAGAGTTGCGGCCGCGCACCTCGTCCACGGACTCCCGCAGGACGGCGAGGGCCTCCTCCCGCCGCCCGGACTCGCGCAGGGCGATGCCGAGATGCGCGAGGATCGCGCTGCCGATGATGCGGTCGCCGACGGCCCGGGCGAGGTCGAGGGCGCGCCGCCACTCGACGGCCGCGGTCGCGAAGTCGCCCAGGCGAAGGGCCAGCAGGGCCTCCAGATACTGGCTCATGCCCAGCCACCAGCCGCCGTCGGAGTCGCCCAGGTCGCGGCGGCTCCGCTCGATCATCGCCCGGTAGCGCCCGGCGTCTCCGCCGTACTGGCCGGCCCAGGCCACGACGAGCCGGGAGATCGCGGCGTTGCGCACGTCGCCGATCTCCTCGAGGATCGCGAGGCTCTCCTCGGCGGCGGCGACGGACTGCGGGGTCGGGTAGTAGACGTGCAGGAACCCGATCCCCTGCAGCGCGCGGGCCCGTGCGACGGTTGAGCCGCCGCCGGTCTCCAGCAGCATGGTCAGCGCCCGCGTGCCCTCGTAGCGGATCCCGTAGTTCCAGAACCACACGAGCGCGCAGGCCAGCCGGAAGCCGTTCTCGACGTCGCCGCCGTTCACCGCGTGGTCCACGGCGGCGCGGAAGTTGTCATGGTCGTCGTTCAGCCGGGCGAAGACGGCGGGGTCGCGGACGCCCAGCCCGTGCTCCTCGGCGAGGCGGACGAAGTGGGCCAGGTGGCGGTCGCGGCACTCCGCGACCTCCCCGGCCTCCTCCAGCCGGGTCCACGCGTAGTCGCGGACGGTGACGAGCAGCCGGAATCGCCCGGTGGCCGGTTCCGGCACCACGAGGGACCGGTCGACCAGCCGGAACAGCAGGTCGAGCACCTCCCCGCGGCTGACGCCGCCGAAGGCGCACACCTCCTCCGCGGCGGCCGGGGTCCAGCCGCCGCGGAACGCCGCGAGGCGGCGCAGCAGCCGCCGCTCGGCCTCCGGCAGCAGATCGTGGCTCCAGTCGAGGGTGGCGCGCAGCGTGCGGTGGCGGGCCTCACCGGTGCGGGGTCCCGCCGTCAGCAGCGAGAACCTGTCCGCGAGCCGGGCCTCGATGTCGGCCGGAGACAGCGCCTTGACCCGGGCGGCGGCGAGTTCGATGGCGAGCGGCATGCCGTCGAGCCTGCGGCAGATGGACGCCACCACGGGAGCGGTCTCGGCGTCGAGCGTGAACGAGGGCCGTACGGCGCGGGCCCGCTCGGCGAAGAGCCGGACGGCGGGATCGTCTCCGAGCGGGCCGACCGCGACCTGCACCTCGCCGGGTATCGCCAGCGCCTCCCTGCTGGTGGCCAGCACGCGCAGACGCGGGCAGGCCGCGGCCAGCCGCTCCACGAGAACGGCCACGTCGTCCACCACGTGCTCGCAGTTGTCGACCACGAGCAGCGTGCGGCCGTCCCGCAGGTGCTCCTCGACCGCGTCGGCCGCTCCGGCGCCCTGCGTCACCACGCCCAGCTCGGCGGCGAAGACGCCGGCGACGTCGGTCCCCGGCTGTAGGGCCGCCAGACGGACCAGCAGCACGCGGTCGACCGGGGTCTCGTCCGGCGTCTCGTTCACGCGGCGGGCGATCTCGAACGCGAGCGTCGTCTTGCCCATCCCGCCCGGGCCGGTGAGCGTCACCACCCGTGCCTCCGCGAGCCGCTCCAGCGCCGTCGTCACGTCGTCCTGGCGGCCGATAACCGACGTCAGCCGCCGCGGCAGCCGGTCGGCGTTCTCCGGTGCCCGTTCCCTGGCGGGTACGGCGGGCGGCCCGCCGGCGGACGGGACCTGCTGACGGAGGATCGCCTCGGCGAGCGCCTGCAGCTCCGGCGACGGGTCGATGCCGAGCTCGTCGGCGAGACCGCGGCGCAGCGCCTGGTAGGCGGCCAGCGCCTCCGCCTGCCGTCCGCCGCGGTACAGCGCGAGCATCAGCAGGCGGTGCAGCCGCTCCCGCAGCGGGTGTCGCGCCACCAGGCGTTCGATGTCGGCGACCGCCTCGTTGTGCCCTCCGGACTCCAGCAGGAGCTCGATCCGGTCCTCGACCGCGCCCAGCCGCAGCTCCTCCAGCCGGGCGCTTTCCGTCGTCGCCCACGTCGTCTGGCCGACGTCCGCCAGTGCGGGCCCCCGCCACAGCCGCAGCGCCTCGTCCAGGCAGCCGATGGCGGCGGTGACGTTGCCGGCGGCCGTCTCCTCGCGGGCGCGGACGAGCAGCCGCTCGAACACGTGCGCGTCGACGGCCTCGGCGGGCGCGGCGAGCCGGTATCCGGGGGCCTGCGTGACCAGGACGTCCGCGCCGAGCCCGGCGGCGGCGAGGGCGCGGCGCAGCTTGGACACCCGGATCTGCAGGGCGTTCGCCGCGTCGGCCGGCAGGTCGTCGCCCTCGTCGCCCCACAACGCGTCCGTCAGGGCGTCCATCGGCACCACGCGGCCGCAGGACAGCGCCAGCCGGGCCAGCAGCGCTCGCACGGACGGCGGCAGCGCCGCCGGAGAGCCGTCGGACCCCCGCACCTCGGTGGGCCCGAGAACCGCGAACGTCACGGCGGTGTTCGGCATGTCACTCCTCGTCATCCCCGGCTACGCCGGGACTGCCCAATATTAAGGGGCAATGAGTGATTTGCCGGGATCATTTGCGGTGGCTGTCAGCCGCTCGGCCAGGGCGTGCGCGTCGCGCCCCACCCACCCCAGCACGGACGAGCCGCGGGCCCGCTGCCAGGGCAGACCGAGGAAGTACAGCCCCGGCCAGGCCGTGACGCCCTCGCGGTGCACCGGCGCCCCCTGCTCGTCCAGCACCGGCACGTGCAGCCAGGGATAGTGCGCGCGGAAACCGGTCGCCCAGACGACGCCGTCCGGGCGCACGCGGCGGCCGTCCGCGAGGACGACGTCCCGCCCCTCGGCGTCCACGGCGCGGTCCACCCGCTCCACCCGCCGCAGCAGCCGCTTCACGTCGGTCCCGATGATCAGCTCCCGGCTTCTGACGCGGCGCCCGATCCGGCTGTCCCCGGGGATGTCCATGAAGCCCAGGTGGGAGAACCACCAGAACAGGTCACGGCCCAGCACGCGCTGGGGCAGCACGCGGCCCATCGACGAGACCGACAGCCGGACCCGCCGTCCGCTGCCGGCGAGCTCCTCGGCGATCTGCACACCGGTGTTGCCCGCGCCGACGACCAGGATCTCGCCCATGGGGAGCTGCTCCGGACGGCGGTACACAGTGCTGTGCAGCTGGGGGACGCCCGGGTCGAGGCCCGACGCGAAGGCGGGCGTCCGCGGCGTGTGGAACGCCCCCGCCGCGACCACGACCCGCGCCGCCGTGTAGGCCCCTGCCGAGGTCTCGACCAGGAACCGCTCCCCCTCGGGCCGTACGGCCGTGACGTGGCGGCCGAGGTGCACGGGGAGGGCGAACCGCTCCGCGTACGTCTCCAGGTAGTCGGCCACCTCGTCCTTGTCCGGGTGGCCGTCCGGGTCTCCCGGGAACGGCAGGCCCGGCAGCCCGTCGTACCGGCGGGGAGTGAACAGCGTGAGCGAGTCCCACCGGTGGCGCCATGCGTCTCCGACCCGTTCGTGCGCGTCGAGGATGGCGAACCGCACACCCGCGCGGCGAAGGAGGTATCCCAACGCCAGCCCGGCCTGCCCGCCACCGACGACCAGCGTGTCGTAGTCGGTGTGGCCGGTCACGCCGCCACCTCGTAGCCGGCCTCGGCGATGGCCGCGCAGACGGCGTCGCGGCCGGCGGAGCCGGTGACCACGACGGTCTTGGCGGTGAAGTCGACGGCCACCGAGCCGACGCCGGGCACCTCGCCGACGGACTCCGCGATCGCCTTGACGCAGTGGCCGCAGCTGATGGCCGGGACGGACAGCACGAGCTGGTTCATCGTTCGTTCCTTCGCGTCGCGGGCCGCTCCGTACGGCCCGGATGAGAAGACCATGCCGGGCGGCGCTGTCCGTCCCCTGTCGCCGGGTCGACAGGGCCGACAGGAGACGGGCAGCGGGGGGAAAGCGCCGGGCGGGACCGTCACCTCGAAGCATTCAACCAGGAGGTGAAGCGATGACGGTCATGACGACCGTGCGCACGCTGGACATCGGCGGCATGACCTGCGCGTCCTGCGTCCGCAGGGTGGAGAAGGCCCTCACCCGTGTCGACGGGGTGGAGACGGCCGAGGTGAACCTCGCCACCGAGGTCGCCACCGTCACCTACGATCCCGCCCGCGTCACCGTCGAGACGCTCGCCGAGTCGGTCGTACGAGCCGGGTACACCGCCGGGATTCCCCAGCCTGAGCCGCAGCCGGGGCCGGCGCAGGAGCCCGGCAGCGAACCGGACGGCGAACCGGACAGGGAGGTCGTCCGGCTGAAGCGCACCTGGCAGGTCACCCTCGCCGCCGGGCTGTCGATGATGGTGCTGATGTATCTGCCGCTGCCCATCGACGCGATGGACTGGCTGATGCCGCTGCTGCTGGTCGTCGCGACGGTCGCGCAGTTCTGGGCGGGCCGTCCCTTCTACCGCGCCGCCTGGGCGGCCGGCCGGCACGGTGCGGTCAACATGCACACGCTCGTCGCCCTGGGCACGACGGTGGCGTACGGCTACAGCGCGTTCGTCACCCTGTGGCCGGCCGCGGCGGAGCGGCTGGGGCTGCCGCTGCACGTCTACTTCGAGATCTCCGTCGTCGTCATCGCGCTCGTCCTCATGGGCCGGTGGATGGAGGCGAGGGCCAAGAAGCGGACGACCTCGGCCATCAGGGAGCTGCTCGGACTGCGGCCGAAGACGGCCCGCGTCCTGCGCGGGGACGCCGAGATCGAGGTCCCGGTCGAGGACGTCGCCGTCGGCGACCTCGTCCGGATCCGCCCGGGCGAGAAGATCCCCGTGGACGGCGTCGTCACCGCCGGCGTCTCCACCGTGGACGAGAGCATGATCACCGGCGAGAGCATGCCGGTGCGCAGGGGCGAGGGCGACCCGCTGATCGGCTCCACGATCAACCGGACCGGCTCGGTCGTGATGCGAGCCACCGCCGTCGGGCAGGACACGACGCTGGCGCAGATCGTACGACTGGTCGAGCGGGCGCAGGGGTCGAAGGCGCCCCTGCAGCGCCTGGCCGACACGGTGTCCGGGTGGTTCGTGCCCGCCGTCATCGGCATCGCCGTGCTCACCTTCGCCGTCTGGGCGATCTTCGGGCCGGACCAGGGACGGCTCACCTTCGGCATCGGCACCGCCATCGCCGTACTGATCATCGCCTGCCCGTGCGCGCTCGGCCTGGCCACCCCCACGGCGATCATGGTCGGCACCGGGAAGGCGGCCGAGCTGGGCATCCTGATCTCCGGTGGCGACGCGCTCGAACAGGCCCGCCGCCTCACCACGGTCGTCCTGGACAAGACCGGCACGATCACCCGGGGCCGCCCCGATGTGACCCACCTCGTCACCGTCGCGGGCGGGGACGCCGACGAGCTCCTCACGTACGCCGCCGCGGCCGAGACGGGCTCCGAGCACCCCCTCGGTGAGGCGATCGTGACACGCGCCCGGGACCGCGGGCTCCGCCTGCCCGGGGTGGAGAATTTCGACGCCGTACCCGGTCACGGCGTCGAGGCCCGGGTGGCCGGCCGCGCCGTGCTCATCGGCAACGCCGCGCTCATGCGCCGCCACGACGTGAGCATCGGCGAACTGGAGCAGGTGTCCGCCGAGGCGGCGGCCGAGGGAGCGACCCCCGTGTACGTCGCCCTCGACGGCCGCCTCGCCGGACTGATCGGGGTGGCCGACACGATCCGGCCCGAGTCGCGTGAGGCCGTCGACCGGCTGCGCGCGCTCGGCCTGGAGGTGTGGATGCTGACCGGCGACAACCGGGTCACCGCCGACGTCGTCGCCCGGCAGGTCGGCATCGACCACGTCATCGCCGACGTACGGCCCGAGGACAAGGCGGCCCGCGTGGCCGCCCTGCGCGAGACCGGCGCGGTCGTCGCCATGGTCGGCGACGGGATCAACGACGCTCCCGCACTGGCGACGGCCGACCTCGGTATCGCCATCGGCACCGGAACCGACGTCGCCATCGCGGCATCCGACATCACCCTCGTGGGCGGCGACCTGCGCGGCATCGTCTCGGCCATCGACCTGTCCCGGCGCACCGTGACCACCATCAAGCAGGGGTTGGCCTGGGCGTTCGCGTACAACGTGCTGCTGATCCCGGTCGCCGCCGGTGTGCTGTATCCCTTCAACGGCGTGCTCCTCGACCCCTCCCTCGCCGCCGCCGCGATGGCGATGAGCTCGGTCAGCGTCGTCACCAACGCGCTGCGCCTGCGCCGCTTCCGGCCCGGCTCCGCCGTTTCCCGGCTCGCCGACTGGGGCTACCTCGCCGGCATCGCCTGCCTCGCGCTGGCCGTGGGCGCCGGATTCACCGCGCTCAGCCGTACGGAGGCGGCGCAGCGCGGGATGAACGGCGTGCTCGCCTGGGCGCAGGACACCGGCATGCCCATGCGGCCCGCCATGAGCGTGATGATGACGGCCGAGACCGAACCCGTTCCCGCCGAGGACGCCGGCGTCCGGATGGACATCCAGGTCCCCCGGGACGTCACCCCCGGTGTCCCCGCCACCGTCCGCATCCAGCTGACCGATCCCGCGACCCGTCGTCCCGTCGACGACGTCGTACGCAGCCACGAGGCGTGGATGCACTTCATCACCACCCGCTCGGACCTGGGCACCTTCGCCCACGCCCACCCCGAGCCCACGGGCCGGCCCGGCGAGTTCTCCGTCCGGCTGACCTTCCCCACCGCCGGCCGCTACCTCGTCAACGCCGAGTTCCGGCGGCGCGGGGAGATGACCGACGTGCTCGACCACCAGGAGATCACGATCGGCCGCCCGGAGGCTTACGTCACCTCCGAAACGACGGCTCCGTCTCCCCGCGAGCAGGTCGTCGGCGGCCTCCGGGTCACCCTCGGCGGCGAGGCCGAAGCAGGCGGCAGGAGCGACCTCACCTTCCGCTTCGCGGACGCCTCGACCGGCAGGCCCGTCTCCGGCCTGCGCCCCTACCTGGCCACCGCCGGGCACGTGGTGATCATGCCGCTCGACGGCGAGGGATTCGCCCACGAGCACGCGGAGGTCGAGGACGACCAGGGCCGCCCCGTCTTCGCCCTCCCGGGTCAGACCTTCGGGCCCGAACTCGGCCTGCACGCCCGATTCCCCCGCCCCGGCCTGTACCGCCTGTGGGGACAGTTCCGCGACGCACAGGGCCGGGTCCTCACCACGACGTTCACCGTCGAGGCCCGCTAGGAACATGCACGGCACGTGCCGGCACGTGCCGGCACGGCCCGCCGGCTCTGCACATCCGTACGGCACCCTCCTCGGAGGAGCGCTCGGATGTGCAGAGCCTCAGCGTGTGCCGGGATCAGCGTGTGCCGGGATCAGCGTCACGCTCACCGCCCACGGGCCGCTATACCCGCAGCCGTCTCGTTCGGGCTGGGTGGTAGGTGAAGGCCCAGCGGTCTTTGCCGGTCTTGTGGCGGGTGTAGCGGTCGGGGTGCTGGTAGCGGTCGCGGTTGTGGAACTGGCAGGCCGGGCCCAGCAGTTTGAGGTCGGTCAGGCCGCCGGTGCTCCAGTTGTCGGCGTGGTCGATCTGGCACCGGGTGGCCGGGAGCGGGCAGCCGTCGATCCAGCAGGTGGCGTAGCGGGCGTAGATCGCCCGCCGCTGGGCGGGGGTGGCCAATCTGACCTTGCGGCCCATGTCCAGGACCTGCCCGTCGGCGTCCATCACCAGGCGCACCAGGGTGGAGGTGCGGGCCAGCCGGTGCACGCCGGAGACGGGCAGCACCTGCCCCGTCGCCAGCAACAACCCCGGCGCCATCCCCAACACCGCCCCCAGCAGCACCCCCGCCAGCCCTCCGGCCGACGCTCCCGGTCGCGACCCCGGCTCTGCTCCCGATGACGCCTCCGGTTCTGGTCCCAGCACGCCCTGCGGAGTCCCCGGCTCTGGTCCCGGTGGCGACCCCGGCTCTGGTCCCCTCGCGCCGGGCGCCTCCCGCGTCTCCGCTCTCGGCCCTCCGGGTCCTCCCGATCTGTCCGGTCCCGTCCTCGGCGCTGCGGACGAGCACCGCGCCCTACTGCCGCACCCGCACGCGCCCTCGCCATGCCGCTGGTGCTCGTGGCCGTCGCCCTCACGCGTGGCCTGCGCATCGCGGCAGTCCCCCGCAGGCAGGTCGGCGCTGTTGATGGCGCTCTCGGCGGTGCTCTCAACGGCGGCCTCTGCGGCTACATCGGCACCGGCGCCTACTCCGGAAACGGCTTCCTCGGCCGCCTCGGCGTCCTGAGTGTTCTCGGGCTCTTCGGTGTCCTCAGGGCCTTCCGGGCCTTCGAAGGTCTCGGGGTGGTCGGGGTGGTCGGGGTCGGGGGTGGGGTCGGCAGGGAGGGATTCGGCGTTGACCAGGACCAGGAGCTCGGCGGCGATCTTCTCCTCCAGCAACGCCATGAACGCATCCGCCTGACGCACCCTCAATGCCCGGTCATCACCCTCCGCCTTCGGCCTGGCATACGCATCCAGCAACGCCTGCAACCGGGCGGCATGCTCACGCGGCAGATAAAACTCCCCCTCCAGCCCGCCGCCCTTACCGGGGCGGACCCGAAGGAACCGCCGACCGTAGTCGGCCCGCTCATCGCGGTCCTCACCGTCGGGGTCGAGCACGGCCCGCAGGTAGCGGCCCGCCTTGGCCACCTCCGCCGCGCCCGCCTTGCCCGCCAGCTCCAGCAGAATCGGCTCAGCCAAGGCGGCCTGCTCATCGGACAGGCCAGAGATCGCCGCGCAGATGGCCTCCACCACCCCCGCCGCCAACCCTCCGGCGGCGAACTTCTCCCGCACCTTCGGCAGGCGGGCCAGCTCGATCCCCAGGGTCAGTAGGCGGCCCGCCCCGGCGATGGTCATCCCTCCGGCGGTGCGCAGCCAACTGCGGGTGGAGGCATGCCCATGCCGCCTGGCCTGCCCCGCCCGATGCACCCGCCCCACCCGATCCGCCAACGCCGAGATGATCCGATCCCGCGCGAACACCAACTCCTCAGCCTCGGCCAGACAGACATCCACATCGTCCGGAACCGGCGCCAACGCCAACGCCCGCGCCGACTCACGAACAGAACCGATCAGCACCCACGACGACCGACCCCGGCGATCACCCGCGCCAGCGGCATCCGCCCCGGCACAACCCGCCCCCGCATCATCGGCGGCCTCACTGCCCATGCTCCCGGTGTCAGCGGCCCCGTCGTTTTCCACACTGCCGTCCCGGGCGAGCGAACCCTCCGTCGACCACAAAGGAGAATCGGCAGTCAGGCGGTCCCACCAGCCGCCGTCGGTATTGTTCGAACGACGAGGGCGATCGGGATCACAGTCGAACAGATCCATCACACCCCCTCAGTGAATTCGAAAACCTGTATGAATTTTCTCCCAGCCGACTCACCTTGAGCAACCTCACCAGGCGATTTGTTGGAACCACAGGCTCGCGTTGTTGGAGCTACAGGCTCGCGCGCCGTCGGAGTCTCATGGAGCAGACGGCAGGAGATCGAGCAGGGCGTGGAACACGTAAGAGAGCCCGACCGCGACAAGGACGGGGATCACCACGCTGAGACAGACAGCCAGAAAGCAGCCGCGACCTCCGCTCATGGGGTTGGGAACCGGTTCCTGCGGCTCCAGTCCGTGCCACAGGGATCGGGGTTCGAGGAGGAGGAACAGCATCGCGCCCACCTCACCGACCGTGAACAGCCAGAACCAGGCCCATGTGTTCCCCAGCCTGGGCCGTCCCGTACCGAGCATGACGAGGAGCGCGGCGATCCAGGCCCCGCCGACCGGCCAGGCCGCACCGGGGACCGGCACATGGAACGGCCAGCCTGAGAAGAACGCCCAGCGAGACTGAGCCGGCACGGCCTCCGGGCGGGGGGCGGTGGGGTCGAGATCGCGGAGGAGGTCACGGCGGGTGTAGGCCTCGGACTGGTCCACGTGGTACCAGAACAGGGGGCCCGTCGACCAGCGCAGGTCCACCGGTTTCCCTCTGTAGATCACGTACGTGACCTGCCCGGCCCGCAGCGCCGCGTGGAAGTCCGCGAGGGCGCGCTCGCGCGGCGTCAGGCTGAGCACGCTCACCAGAGCGCCCCACAGCAGCACGACGAGCAACACGACACGCACCCACAGCCCCGCGATCCGGTACGGCAGCCGCATGATCCGAGCTTCACACAACGACGCTCTCGGGAGAACCGCTACAGCCGGTCCTGGCGGGGCAACACCACCTCGCGGGCCAGGAGGAGCAGGGCCGCCGCCAGCGGGATGCCGAGCAGGGCTCCGACGATGCCGAGCAGCGCCCCGCCGAGAAGCGCCCCGACGATGGTCGCCACGGGCGGTACGTCGACCGACGACTTGAACACCTTCGGGGAGATCCAGTAGTTCTCGACCTGCTGGTAGACGACGAAGAAGACCACGCAGGCGATGCCGACCTGCACCGAGGAGAGGAAGCCCACGCCCGAGGCCACGACCGCGCCGATGACCGCGCCCACCAGCGGGATCAGGTCCGTGACCGCGACGAAGATGGCCAGCGCGAGCGCGTACGGCACCTTCATCATGGACAGGAACAGGAAGGTCACCACTCCGGCGATCAGCGAGATGATCAGGTTGCCCGCGACGTAGCCGCCGATCTGGTTGATGATCTCGTCCCCGAGCAGGCGGACCCGCGTACGGCGTGAGCGGGGCACGAACCGGTAGGCCGTCTCCTTGATGGAGTTGAGCGACCCGAGGAAGTAAAGCGTGAGCACGAGCAGGGTGAAGGCGCTGAACAGCGCGCTGATCACAATGCTGGCCACGCCGAGGAGACCGCCGAACATCTGGGTGGCGAGCCCGCCGCCCGCGACGTACTGCTGGATCTTGTCGAGGACCTGGTAGCGCTCGTCCACCGAGCGGATTACCGGATGGTTCTGGAGCTGCTGCACGTAGTCGGGCAACTGCCGGACGAACCCGGTGGTCTGCTCCGTGAGCGGCGGCACGACCGCGAGCCCGAAGACCACGAAGAACGCGATGACCGACCCGAACACGATCGTGATCGAGAGGCGGCGGGACAGGTTGCGCCGCTGGAGCGCCTCGACCGCGGGGTTGAGGCCGATGGCCAGGAAGAGGGAGACCACGATCAGCACCATCGCCGAGCCCGCGCTGGCGATCGCCTGGACCAGGAGCCAGGCGGTGAGCACGCCCAGGGCGCCGGTCAGGCCGAACATGAACGGGTTGCCGCGCAGCGGGCGTCCCGGCAGGCCGAACGGCCGGTCGGGAGGCATGCCGTGGTCATGGTCCTGCGGGTTCGCGCCGTCCCGGGACCGGTCGGGGGCCGCCGGAGAGCCGGCCGGCTCCGGCGTCGTCTCGCCCTGGCCGGGGAGCGAGGGGAACACGCTGGAGATGCCGCTTCCTGGGGAGAGACCGCTGTCGGACACGCCCCCACTGCTGCCCAACCAAGGTCACTTGACACGGATTTATCCGGACAAGTCGCCCTACCCGGCTGGCGAAGTCGGCCCGTACGGCGATCGCGCGGCCCGCAGCAGCGCGGCTCCGGTGAGGTAGACCGGGAGCATCGGCGCGGGCAGCCCGTCCGAGCCGGTGAGCGCCGCGCCGAGGAGGCCCCCGACGACCAGGCCGGCGCCCACGACAGTGACGGCCGCGGCGCCCACGCCGACAGGCCGGCCGGGCGCCGGGCAGGGACCCGCGCGCCTTTCGAACCGGCCGAACACGGCGACGAGGACCACGAGGGCCGCCGTCAGGAACGCGAGCCAGGGCACGCGCAGGAGCAGCCAGGCGGCCGATCCTGGCGGCGGCTGCGGCAACAGGCCGGTGATGTAGAGGGCGGGCACCGCGATCACGACCGCGGTCATGTGCCAGAGGAACACCGTCATGATCACGGAGTTGGTCGCGACGACGGCCGTCCACGGGCGCGTACGGCGCAGCATGCGCCCGCCGCGCTCGTGCAGCAGCAGGGCGACGCCCGTCTGCGCGACCGCCAGGGCGAGCAGCGCGAGCGTGGGCGGCGAGGTGTTCTGCAGGCGGTCGCCGGGATCGGCCACCATGCTCACCGGGTACGGCCCCGGAACGGTGAGCAGCACGAGCGCCGCCAGGCCGCCCGCGGCCATGGGCGCCGCGACCCGGGGACGGGCGGGCAGCGCCCCCTCCCGCCAGGCGATGCCGAGCTGGTAGACCGCCGCCCAGGCCAGCAGGTAGCCGGCGGCGCCGAGCACGGCCGGGCCGCCGAGCAGCCGGGCCGCGTCTCCGAGCGCCACCGGCACCGCGAACACGACGGGCACCGCGAGCCCCGCCCTGCGGTGCAGCGCGAGCAGGACCGGCGTGAGCAGGACGACCGTGACGTACGCGGCGAGGAACCACAGCGGCAGGCAGGCGAGCCAGACTCCCCGGCCGGCCGTGACGGGGTCCGTCCCCAGGAGGACCGCGAGCAGGGCCGCGCCGCTCAGCGTGAGCACGAACGCCGTCGTCGGGCGGATCAGCCGGTCGGTGCGGCCGAGGAACCACCCGATCGCGCCGCCGCCGCGGCGCCGGTAGGAGTCGAGCGAGGCGGCGTTGGCGAAGCCGCCCACCAGGAAGAACACCGGCATGACCTGGAACAGCCAGGTGAGCGGCCGGGCCCAGGGGGCGAACGCGAGGACCGTGCCGCCGCCGACGCGATCGCCGTACGTCACCACGACGGCCAGCCAGTGCCCGAGCACCACCAGGGCGATCGCGACGGCGCGCAGCAGGTCGACGTGACGGTCACGGCCGGGCGGCGTGCGCTCCGCCGTACGCCGCAGGGTCGTGAACATCTAGTCGCTCTGGTGCTGCGGTTCGCTGATCTCCTTCACCACCGGCGTGAGCAGGTCGGCGGTGAGCTGGTGGATCTGGAGGAGCAGGTCGTCGATCGTCAGCATGCCGACCACACCCGCCTCGTCGGCCACGGGCAGCCTGCGGAACGCGTGGTGGCGGAACACGTCGAAGGCCACCTCGACCTCGTCCTCCGGCCGCACCACCACGGGATCCTCCGACATCACCTGGCCCACCGGCGTGTCCCCGTCCCCGCCCTGGGCGAGCACGCGCACGGCGAGGTCCCGGTCGGTCACGACCCCCGCGACGCCCCGCCCTTCGGAGACGACGACACAACCGACCCCCGAGTAGTCCATGTGCCGCGCGACGTCCCGCACCGGCGTGATCGGCGGCACGACGACCACCGGCGTGGACATCAGATCTTTGACTCTCATGGCGGGCCCTCCCCTCGTACGGAAGTCCGCCCTGCTTTGTGACCTAATGCCCTATTTATCCCCCTAAGTCCGAATAAACGTGGAGATGGAGGTGATCCCTATGATCACGTTGAGCATCATCAAGGCCGACACGGGGGGATTCGTCGGCCACACCGCCGTCCATCCCCGGCTGATGGCCGAGGCCAGGCGGGAGATCGAGCGGGCCAAGTCCTCCGGGCTCCTCATCGACGGCCACGTGGACAGCTGCGGCGACGACATCTCGCTCATCATGACCCACACCTACGGCCAGGAGGCGGGGCTGATCCACTCCTTCGCCTGGGACACCTTCCAGGCGACCACGCACCTCGCCAAGGAGCTCGGCCTGTACGGCGCCGGCCAGGACCTGCTGTCGGACGCCTTCTCCGGCAACCTGCGCGGCATGGGCCCGGGCTACGCCGAGATGGAGTTCGAGGAGCGGCCGTCCGAACCGGTGCTGTGCTTCCTCGCGGACAAGACCGAGCCGGGTGCCTGGAACCTGCCGCTGTACAAGATGTTCGCCGACCCGTCCAACACCGCCGGACTGGTGATCGACGAGAAGATGCACGCCGGGTTCGCCTTCGAGGTGTACGACCTGTACGAGGACCGGCGCATCGTCTTCGACTGCCCGGCGGACCTCTACGACATGCTCATGTACATCGGCGCCCCGGCGCGCTACGTGATCCACAGCGTGCGTTCCAAGACGCTGGGCACGACCGCGGCGGCCACCAGCACCCAGCGGCTGTCGCTGATCGCCGGCAAGTACGTCGGCAAGGACGATC
Source organism: Microbispora sp. H10836 (assembly GCF_012999525.1). NCBI lineage: Bacteria > Bacillati > Actinomycetota > Actinomycetes > Streptosporangiales > Streptosporangiaceae > Microbispora > Microbispora sp. H10836. The sequence continues at coordinate 409,689 of NZ_JABBWU010000003.1, read as the reverse complement.
CGGTGCTGATCGTGCGCTGCCAGTCGGGCCTGCCGGCCGTGGGCGAGGCGCTGGAGCCGTTCGCCTTCGCGTACTCGGTGGCGGGGTGCATGCGCGGCTCGCACCACGCGCCGTTCATGCCGGTGTCCGTCGGGCAGGCGCACCCGTCGCGGTTCGACGGCCCGCCGCGGGTGGTCGCGCTCGGCTTCCAGATCAAGGACGGCAAACTGATCGGCCCGCGGGACATGTTCGACGACCCGGCGTTCGACGGAGCCCGGCGGCAGGCCGGCGAGGTGATGGACTACCTGCGCCGACACGGGCCGTTCGAGCCGCACCGGCTGCCGCTGGAGGACCTGGAATACACCACCATGGCCTCCCTCACCAAGCGCCTCGCGCACCGCTGGACGCCGATCACGACCGAGGTCGCGACACCGGTGAGTCTGTGATGAACGGGTCGGTGATGAGGGCGTCGGTCGGCGACCGTCTGATCGTCGAGAGCATCACCCGGGGCAGGGCGGGCCGCGTCGGGATCGTCGTGGCGCTCTACCACACGGACGGCTCGCCCCCATACCTGGTGCGATGGCTCGACGAGGAACAGGAGACGCCGTGCTACTACCCCGGGCCCGACGCCCGGGTCGAGCACAACTGGATGCGGCGGCCCGAGAGTCCCTGATCAGCCTGCGGCCTGCCGCAGGCACTCGATCACGTCCTCGTCGCGCGTCTGGGTGAAGTCGTCGTACCAGGCGCCGATCGCGTAGAAGTGATCGGGCGTGTCGAGGCAGACGACCTCGTCGGCGTCCCCGCGCAGGCTCGCGATCGTCTCGGGGGCTCCGACCGGCACCGCGAGCACCACCCGGGAGGCTCCGTGGGCCCGGGCCACCTGGCATGCGGCGCGGGCCGTCCCGCCCGTCGCGATGCCGTCGTCCACCACGATCACGGTACGGCCGGCCAGGTCCACGGGCGTGCGATCGCCCCGGAAACGTCGCGCCCGGCGCTCCAGTTCGGCCCGCTCACGCCGCTCCACCCCGGCTATCTCGTCGCGGGTGATGTTGGCGAGCCGCAGGACGTCGGGGTTCAGCACCCGCACCCCGCCCTCGCCGATGGCGCCGAAGCCCAGCTCCGGTTGGTACGGCACGCCCAGCTTGCGTACGACGATCACGTCCAGAGGGGCGCCGAGTGCCCTGGCGACCTCGAACGCGACCGGCACACCCCCTCGTGGCAGCCCGACGACGACCGCGTCCTCCGCCCCCGGGAGTCCGCGCAACCGCTCGCCCAGGCGCAGCCCGGCGTCCCGACGATCGACGAACACGACAGTCCCCCTACCTTCGCCCTTGCTTCTCACGGTCCGTCCCCGCCGCCGTCCGCGGTAGGGCCGAAGGGCCCGGGGAAACAGCCCGGGAAATAGACTGTCGCCGTGACCTCGACCGACCCGGCCCTCGACGGGGAGCTTCCGCGTCAGAGGCTGACCGTGGCCGAGATCGCCCACCTGGCCGGAGTCTCCGCGCCGACCGTGTCCCGGGTGCTCAACGGCCATGCGGGAGTCGCCCTGACCACCCGGCAGCGGGTTGAGGCGGTGCTGCGGGAGCACGGCTACCGGCGGCGCGACAGCGAACCCGCGGCGATCCTCGAACTCGTCTTCCACGCCCTGGAGAGCCTGTGGGCACTGGAGATCATCCAGGGCGTCGAGCAGGTCGCGCGGGAGCACGAGCTGGCCGTGGTGCTGACCGAGATGGAGGGCAGGCTGACCCCGGGCAGGGCGTGGACCGAGCAGGTGCTCGCCCGCCGTCCCACCGGGGTCGTCGCGGTCTTCTCCGAGCTCACCGTGCAGCAGCAGTCGCAGCTGGCCACCCGCTCGATCCCCCTGGTCGTGCTCGACCCGACCGGCGAGCCGCTGCACCAGACCCCGTCGGTCGGCGCGACCAACTGGAGCGGCGGGATGGCCGCCACCCGCCATCTGCTCGACCTCGGCCACCGCCGCATCGCGATGCTGAGCGGGCCCACCCAGTGGCCGTGCTGCCGGGCGCGGCTCGACGGCTACCGCGCCGCGATGGACGCGGCCGGCGTGCCGGTGGACCCCGCGCTCGTGCGCGTCAGCACGCTGTACGTGGAAGGCGGCCTGCATGACGGGGCCGAACTGCTGCGCCTGCCCGATCCCCCGACCGCCGTCTTCGCCGCCAACGACCTGCAGGCGCTCGGCGTGTACGAGGCGGCCAGGCGGGCCGGGTTGCGCATTCCGGAGGACCTGAGCGTCGTCGGGTTCGACGACCTGTCGTTCACGCAATGGACCGGGCCGCCCATGACGACCGTGAGGCAGCCGCTCGTGCAGATGGGGGCCGCCGCCGCGCGGATGGTCCTGGCCCTCGCGGACGGCGGGCACCTCGAACAGCACCGGGTCGAGCTCGCGACCACCCTCGTCGTCCGGGACAGCACCGCGCCGCCGCGCTCCTGAGCGGCCCTCTCTACCGATTTGTCGGGTTTTGTCCGGTTTTGGCTGGGCAGAAGGGAGGCACCGAACACTAGGGAGGGTGGCAGCATGGCCGTCAGCGGCATCATCTCCGCCATAATCATCGGACTCATCATCGGCGCTCTCGGCCGGCTCGTCGTCCCCGGACGCCAGGCCATCCCGATCTGGCTGACCATAGTCATCGGTATCATCGCCGCCTTCATCGGCACGGCGATCGCCGGAGCGCTCGGAGTCGCCCCCGCGGGCGGGTTCGGCTGGATCCAGCTGATCATCCAGGTGGTGCTCGCCGCGATCGGCGTCATGGGCGCCGTCGCGTTGTACCGCCGCAAGAGCGTCGGATAGGCCGTGTCCCGCCGACGGCCCCGGCCCGGCCGGGGCCGTCGGCGTGTTCGGACTGTAGTGATCTTTACGAAATCACCGACATCTGTTGATTCCCCCCGTCACGGCTCGGCGTACGGTCGTTAACCAGGGGTTTTCCCTGAGGGATGACGCGATCCGGGGGAAGTGGTCCGGTATGGACCAGGCGGTCCTTGCACGTGTTCCGGAGGTCTTCGCGCGCCGCGTGGGCCCGGCGCTCGGCCTGGCCGACGAGGCCGACGCGGTGGCCAGGGCCTGCCACGCGATGGCGATGCGCTTCCACGGCGGCGGGCGGCTCATCGTCTTCGGCAACGGCGAGGCCGCGACCGACGCCCAGCACATCTCGGTGGAGTTCGTCCATCCGGTGATCGTGGGCAAACGGGCGCTCCCGTCGTTCTCGCTCACCAGCGACGTGGCGACGATCACGGGAGTGGCCGCGACGGCGGGCCTGGAGGAGGTCTTCGCGCACCAGCTTCGCCGTCTCGCCGCACCGCGGGACATCGCCCTCGGCGTCTCGCCCGACGGCGGCTGCGTGAACGTGCTCCGGGGCCTGGAGACGGCACACCGGCTCGGCCTGCTCACGCTGGCGCTGACCGGCGGCGACGACGGCGGGCCGATCGGCCGCAGCCCGGCCGTCGACCACGTCCTGATCGCCCGCTCCGCCGATCCCCGTGTGGTCAAGGAGGTGCACGTCACCACCTACCACATCCTCTGGGAGCTGGTGCACGTGTTCTTCGAGCAGCCGGGTGTGCTCGACCCACGGGTGATCTCGTGAACTGCCCCGGCGAGACGTGCGTCACCTGCTCCGACGAGGCGGTCGCGGTGACCGTCGTACGGCTCCTGGAGCAGGACTTCGCGCTCGTCGACACCGGCCGGGGCCGGGAGGTGGTCAGCGTCGCCCTGGTGGACGCCGGGGCCGGCGACACGGTCCTGGTCCACGCCAAGGAGGCCATCGCGGTCGTGCGGGAGGTGGGGCGGCCGTGACCGACGACATGGAGGCGCTCTACCCCTTCCTCTACTCGGAGTCCACCGACCTCGACGCCGTCATGACCTCCGTACGTCAGTCGACGGTGGAGAAGGTCGACGAGATCGTCACCCTGCGCCGGACGGTGCTGGAGCGCGACGGGGACCGGATCGCCGTCTGCGCGCAGGCCTTGGCGGAGTCGTTCGCGGCGGGAGGCCGGCTGTTCGCCTTCGGCAACGGGGGCAGCTCGACCGACGCCCAGGACGTGGCCACGCTCTTCATGAACCCCGGCGGTCGTGCCCGCCCTCTTCCCGCGTTCGCCCTCACGGCGGACATCGCGGTCGTGACGGCGCTGGCCAACGACATCGGCTTCGAGGTGGTCTTCGCCCGGCAGCTCGCCGCGTCCGCCTTCGCGGGGGACATCGCGCTCGGCCTGTCGACCAGCGGGAACTCCCGCAACCTCATCGCCGCGTTCGAGGAGGCGGGCCGGCGCGGCATGCTCACGGTCGGGCTGGCCGGTTACGGCGGCGGCCAGATGGCCGAGCTCGGCACGATCGACCACCTGTTCGTGGTGCCCTCGGCCTCGGTCCACCGGATCCAGGAGGCCCAGACGACCGTCTACCACGCGCTCTGGGAGCTCACCCAGCAGGCCTTGACCCGTATGAGAGCCGGTGACAGCGATGACGGCGCCTGACGGACAGCCAGACGGACAGAACGAGCCTGTCATCCACATCCTGTGGATAAACGCCGGGCTGAGCTGCGACGGCGACTCGGTCGCGCTCACCGCCGCGACCCAGCCGAGCATCGAGGAGATCGTGCTCGGCGCGCTGCCCGGCCTGCCCAAGGTCGCGGTCCACTGGCCGCTGATCGACTTCGAGTGCGGCCCGATGCAGGGCGCGGACACCTTCATCGAGTGGTACTTCAAGGCCGACCGGGGCGAGCTCGACCCGTTCGTGCTGGTCATCGAGGGCTCGATTCCCAACGAGTCGATCAAGCGTGAGGGCTACTGGTGCGGGTTCGGCAACAACCCCGACACCGGCCAGCCGATGACGACCAGCGAGTGGCTCGACCGGCTCGCGCCGAAGGCGACCGCCGTGCTCGCCGCCGGCACCTGCGCGACGTACGGCGGCATCCACGCGATGGCGGGCAACCCGACCGGGGCGATGGGCGTGGCCGACTACCTGGGCTGGGACTGGCGATCGAAGGCCGGGCTGCCCATCGTCAACGTGCCCGGCTGCCCGATCCACCCGGACAACCTGTCGGAGACGATCCTCTACCTGCTCTACCAGCTCGCCGGGCAGGCGCCGATGATCCCGCTGGACCACGCGCTGCGCCCCACCTGGCTGTTCGGCATGACCGTCCACGAGGGCTGCGACCGGGCCGGCTACTACGAGCAGGGCCAGTTCGCCACCGAGTACGGCTCGCCGAAGTGCCTGGTGAAGATCGGCTGCTGGGGGCCGGTCGTCAAGTGCAACGTGCCCAAGCGCGGCTGGATCAACGGCGTCGGCGGCTGCCCCAACGTGGGCGGCATCTGCATCGCCTGCACGATGCCCGGCTTCCCCGACAAGTTCATGCCGTTCATGGACGAACCGCCTGGCGCCCGCGTCTCGTCGACCGCGAGCGCGGCGTACGGCACGGTGATCCGCACGCTGCGGAGCATCACGTTCAAGACGGTCGACAAGGAGCCGAAGTGGCGCGCGAAGGGCCGCGAACTGCTCACCGGTTACAAGGCCCCCTGGAGCTGACGATGACCCGGGAACGCGAACTCGTCGAGATGGCCTGGGACCCGATCACCAGGATCGTCGGCAGTCTCGGCATCTACGCGAAGGTCGACTTCGCCAACCGCGAGGTCGCGGAGTGCTACAGCACCTCGTCGGTGTTCCGGGGCTACAGCATCTTCATGAAGGGCAAGGACCCGCGCGACGCCCACTTCATCACCAGCCGGATCTGCGGAATCTGCGGCGACAACCACGCCACCTGCTCGGTCTACGCCCAGAACATGGCGTACGGCGTGCGCCCGCCGCACATCGGCGAGTGGATCATCAACCTCGGCGAGGCGGCCGAGTACATGTTCGACCACAACATCTTCCAGGAGAACCTGGTCGGGGTCGACTACTGCGAGAAGATGGTCCGCGAGACGAACCCGGGCGTGCTGGCTCGGGCCGAGCGGACCGAGGCACCGCACGCGGCCGACCACGGCTACCGCACGATCGCCGACATCATGCGCTCGCTGAACCCGCTCGAGGGCGCGTTCTACCGCGAGGCGCTGGCGATGAGCCGCACCACCCGGGAGATGTTCTGCCTGATGGAGGGCAGGCACGTGCACCCCTCCACGCTCTACCCCGGCGGGGTGGGCACGGTCGCGACCGTGCAGGTGTTCACCGACTACCTCACCCGGCTGATGCGGTACGTCGAGTTCATGAAGCGGGTCGTCCCCATGCACGACGACCTGTTCGACTTCGTCTACGACGCGATGCCCGGCTACGAGCAGGTGGGCCGCCGGCGGGTGATGCTCGGCTGCTGGGGCAGCTTCCAGGACCCCGGGCACTGCGACTTCGACTACCGCAACATGAACGACTGGGGCCGGAAGATGTTCGTCAGCCCGGGCATCGTGGTGGACGGGAAACTCGTCACCAACGACCTGGTGGACATCAACCTCGGCATCCGCATCCTGCTCGGCAGTTCCTACTACGACGACTGGGCCGACCAGGAGCCGTTCGTCACCGAGGACCCGCTGGGCAACCCGGTGGACATCCGCCATCCGTGGAACCAGCACACGATCCCGCATCCGCAGAAGCGGGACTTCACCGACAAGTACAGCTGGGTGATGTCGCCCCGCTGGTTCGACGGGCGGGACCTGCTCGCGCTCGACACCGGCGGCGGGCCGCTCGCCCGCCTGTGGGTCACCGCGCTGTCGGGCCTGGTGGACATCGGCTACGTCAGGTCCACCGGGCACAGTGTGGAGATCAACCTGCCGAGGACGGCGAGCCTGCCGGACAAGACGTTCGAGTGGCGGATTCCCCGGCGGAACGGGGAGCTGCTGTCCAACGCCGTCGAGCGCAACCGGGCCAGGACGTACTTCCAGGCGTACGCCGCCGCGTGCGCGCTGCACTTCGTGGAGCAGGCGCTGGGCGAGGTCCGTCAGGGGCACACCCAGACGTGGTCGCCGTTCACCGTGCCCGACGAGGCGATCTCCTGCGGTTTCACCGAGGCCGTGCGGGGCGTCCTGTCCCACCACATGGTGATCAGGAACGGGAAGATCGCCAACTACCACCCGTACCCGCCGACCCCGTGGAACGCCAGCGTGCGCGACTTCAACGGCACGCCGGGGCCGTACGAGGACGCGGTGCAGAACACGCCGATCTTCGAGGAGAACCCGCCGGAGACCTTCAAGGGCATCGACATCATGCGCACGGTGCGCAGCTTCGACCCCTGCCTGCCCTGCGGCGTCCACATGTACCTGGGCCGGGGCAGGCAGCTGCGCGTGGTGCACAGCCCGCACGCCTTCACGGGGACGCCATGACCCACGACGTCGCCGCCACCGGTGAGCGGATCGAGCGGCTCATCGCGGAGCTGACCGGCGAAGGAGCCCGGGCCAGGGCCGAGGAGCTCGTGCGGGAGGTCGTCGGCCTGTACGGCGCCGGCCTCGAACGGGTCATGGCGATCGTCACCGAGGCCGGGGCGGCCGGCGCGCTGCGCGGGCTGGTGGAGGATCCACTGGTCTCGGGCCTGCTCGTGCTGCACGACCTGCACCCGCTGACCACGGCCGAGCGGGTGCGGGCCGCGCTCGACGGCCACCCCAATGGTCACGGGGCCGAGCTGCTGAGCGTGGAGGGCGGCGTCGTGCGGCTGCGCCTGGAGGAAGCCTTCGGCGGCTGCCCCTCGTCGCGGAGCACCGTCACCGAGTCGATCGAGCGGGCCATCGCCCGGGTGGCCCCCGAGGTGACGCGGGTGGACGTCGAGAGTGCCGTGACTCTGCTGCAGATCGGCAGGCGCCCCTCATGAGCACCGGCCTGCGCCGCTTCCGCGAACGCGAACGCGAACCGGCCCCGGTCGAGGGGGCGGAACGGGCGGAACAGTGCGAGATGTGCGCCGAGCCCCTGGACGGGGAGCACGGGCACGTCGTCGACCTGGAGACCCGGGCGCTGATGTGCGCCTGCCGAGGGTGCCGCCTGCTGTTCGTCCGGCCGGGCCAGGGGCGGTACCACGCCGTGCCCGACCGCTTCCTCTACGCGCCGTCCTTCCACATCTCCCCCGCCGACTGGGACGAGCTGGGCATCCCCGTGCGTACGGCGTTCTTCTTCCGCAACTCCTCACTCGGCCGGACCGTGGCCTTCTATCCCAGCCCGGCCGGGGCGACCGAGTCGCTGCTCCCGCTCGCGACCTGGGAGCGCGTGCTCGCGGCCAACCCGGCGCTGGCGGACGCCGAGCCCGACGTCGAGGCGCTGCTGGTGGACCGGGCTCCGGACGGGTCGTTCTCCTGCCATCTCGTGCCGATCGACGCCTGCTACCGGCTCGTCGGCCTCGTACGGCTGCACTGGAAGGGCTTCGACGGCGGACGGGAGGCGTGGGAGGCCATCGACGGCTTCTTCACCGCCCTGCGCCGGCGGGCCCGCGTTCCGAAGGAGGTTTGACCTTGGACGATGGTCTCCGCTTCGAATGCCTGGACGCCCGGCCCGAGCCGTACGCGGCCTCGCCCACGCTCGTCTTCCGCCTGCGCGTCACCGACCCCTCTCCCGAGGGCGTCCACGCCATCGCGCTGCGCTGCCAGATCAGGATCGAGCCGCGCCGCAGGCCGTACGGCCCGGAGGAGGCGGCGCTGCTCGCGGACCTGTTCGGCGAGCCGGCCCGGTGGGGCGACACGTTGCGGCCGGTGCAGTTCGCCATGGCACAGACGATGGTGCCCGGCTTCACCGGGAGCACGGTGATCGACCTGCCCGTGCCATGCGGCTACGACCTGGAGGTGGCCGCGGGCCGCTACTTCGCCTCCCTGGACGACGGCGAGATCCCGTTGCTGCTGCTGTTCAGCGGGAGCGTGCTCGCACGCTCCGGCGGGGGCGTGAGCATGCGGCAGGTCCCCTGGCACTGCGAGACCCGCCACCGCCTGCCTGTCGCGGTGTGGCGGGAGACGATCGACACCGCCTTCCCCGGCTCCGGCTGGCTGCGGCTGCGCCGCGACACCGTACGCGAAATCCTCCGTTTCAAGTCCGAACGGGTGCTCGCCACCGTCGACGAAGCCGTGGAAGCCCTGCTGAAAGAGGCGAGCCTGAAGGAGGGATCGCGGTGACCGTGCCGATGGAGGCGGCCCGCCGCGTTGCGGACGCCGTGCTGTACGAGGGCTACCTGCTCTACCCCTACCGCGCCTCGGCGGCCAAGAACCGCATGCGCTGGCAGTTCGGCGTGCTCGTGCCGCCGAACTACCCCGGCGAGCCGTCCGCCAGCGTGACCGAGTGCCTGCTCGAGGCCCCCGACGAGGCCCGGCTCGACGTGCGCCTGCGGTTCCTGCACGTCAGGGGCAAGACGGTCGAGCGCAGGGAGGATGACGGCTACTGGCCCGTGCCGCGGCTGACCGTCGGCGGGCACGACTACCTCAGCTTCGACGAGGCCGGCGAGCGGGAGGCCCGCGCCACGCTGTCCCTGGCCCAGGTGGTCGGCGGGCGGCGCACCATCGAGGTCCGGGTGCCCGGCGAGCGGGTCATCGAGCCCATCGCCGGTCCCGGCGGCGAGCGGACGGGCCGGGTCGTCTGCGAGCACCAGCCGCTCGACGCGGAGATGCGGATCTCCGCCGAACGGCTGCCCGGGCCGTACGGGCTGGTGCGGCTGCGGGTCGAGGTGGAGAACACCGCCCACTGGGAGCGGGCGGACGCGCCGCGCGAGGAGGCCCTGCGCCGCTCGCTGGTCGCCGCCCACCTGCTGATCGGGGTGAGCGGAGGCGCCTTCGTCTCGCTGCTCGACCCGCCGCTGTGGGCCGAGGCGGCGGCGCGGCAGTGCCACAACGAGAACACCTGGCCGGTCCTGGTGGGCGAGCCCGGCCGCCGCGACGTCGTGCTGTCCTCGCCGATCATCCTGTACGACCACCCGGCCATCGCCCCGGAGAGCCCCGGCGACCTGTTCGACTCGACCGAGATCGACGAGCTGCTCACGCTGCGCACGCAGACGCTGACCGAGGAGGAGAAGCGGGAGGCCAGGGTCACCGACCCGCGTGCCGCCGAGATCCTCGAACGGGCCGCCGACCTGCCGCCGGAGCTGCTCGAACGCCTCCACGGCGCCATCCGTCACCTGGAGGTGCCCGCCAGGACGGCGCCGGAGGACGACGCGGTGACCGTGTCCGGGGTGCGGATCGGCAAGGGGAGCCGGGTGCGGCTGCGCCCCGGCGCCCGGCGCGCCGACGCGCACGACATGTTCCTGACCGGGCGGATCGCCCGGGTCGAGGCGGTGTTCCTCGACGTGGACGGGGTGCACCACCTGGCCGTGACGCTGGAGGACGACGCCGGCTCCGATCTCCAGCGCGAGCAGGGACGCTTCCTCTACTTCGCGCCGGACGAGGTCGAACCCGCATGAGAACCCTGGTGGCCGGTGTGGGCAACGTCTTCCTCGGCGACGACGGTTTCGGCGTGGCGGTGGCCCGCCACCTCGCCGCCACCGGCGTTCCCGACGGCGTGGCGGTCGGCGACTTCGGCATCCGGGGCATCCACCTCGCCTACGAGCTGACCTCGGGATACGACCTCGCGATCCTCGTGGACGCGGTCCCGGCGGGTCGGGCTCCCGGCACGCTGTGCGTCCTGGAACCCACGTCTCCCGAGCCGGCGGATCTCGTGGACGCGCACGCGATGACCCCCGGCGCGGTGCTCACGCTGGCCTCCGGCCTCGATCTCCCCCGGGGAGGCAGAGTCCTGCTGGTCGGCTGCGAACCCGCCGACGTGTCGCCGGGGATGGATCTGAGCCCGCCGGTCGCGGCCGCCGTCCCCGAGGCGGCCGGTCTGGTGCTCGAACTGATCGCGAAGGAGTTCGCGGAGTTCGCGGAAGGGGAGCGGCGATGCTGAAACGCGTGGTCCTCGTGCTGCTGGTGGCCGGGGTGGCCGTCCTGGTCGTCCAGTCGCTGCCCGACATCCGACGTTATCTGCGGATCAGAAGGATGTGACCCCGATGCACGAGTTCGGGATCGCCGAGGCGGTGCTGGAGACCGTCGAGCACCGGGCGGACGGCAGACGGGTGCGCCGGGCCCGGGTGCGGGCCGGCGCCCTGCTGCGCATCGCGCCCGCGGCCCTGAACCAGGCCTTCTGCCTGGCCGCCGCCGGGACGGTCGCCGAAGGAGCGACGCTCGACCTGGTCATCGAGCCCGCCCGGCTCATCTGCCGGGGGTGCGGCCACTCCGCGCTGTGCGCGGACCCGCTCACGATCTGCGGACTGTGCGGGGGGATCGACGTCGACACGGAGGGCGGGGACAGCCTCGTCCTCGAATCCATCCAGCTCGACCCCGACACCACTGCGGAGGTGTCCCATGTGCCTGGGCATTCCCGGCGAGATCGTGGAGATCCCGCCGGACCAGACTGACCTCGCCAAGGTCGACGTGAGCGGGGTGCGGCGGGCCGTCAACATCGGCCTGCTCGACGGCCAGCCCCTGGGGCCCGGCGACTGGGTCCTGATCCACGTCGGTTTCGCGCTGTCGAAGATCGACGAGGCCGAGGCCCGGGCCGCGCTGGAGTTCCTCGAAGGCATCGGCCAGGCGTACGAGGACGAGCTGGCCGCGCTGCGTGACTCGTCCATCGGTGACTCGTCCATCGGCGACTCGTCCACAGAGAGGTGAAGGACCCATGCGCTTCGTCGACGAGTACCGCGACGCGGACAAGGCGCGGGCGCTGTCCGCCAGGATCGCGAGCCTGTGCGAGCCGGGCCGGTCGTACAAGTTCATGGAGGTGTGCGGCGGCCACACCCACACCATCTACAAGCACGGGCTGGAGGACTACCTGCCCGAGACGATCACGCTGGTGCACGGCCCCGGCTGCCCGGTCTGCGTGATCCCGATGGGCCGCGTGGACGACGCCGTCCACATCGCGGAGCAGCCGGACGTGATCATGACGTCGTTCGGCGACATGATGCGGGTGCCCGGCGGGCGCGGGTCGTTCTTCGACTCCACCGCGCAGGGCGCCGACATCCGCATGGTCTACTCGCCGCTGGACGCCCTGAAGATCGCCCGCCGCAACCCGGAGCGCCGGGTGGTCTTCATGGCCATCGGGTTCGAGACCACCGCGCCGTCGACCGCCATGACCGTGCTGCGGGCGGCGGCCGAGGGCGTGCGCAACTTCTCGGTCTTCTGCAACCACGTGACGATCATCCCCGCGATCAAGGCCATCCTGGACTCGCCCGACCTGCGCCTCGACGGCTTCATCGGCCCCGGTCACGTGTCCACGATCATCGGCTGCCGGCCGTACGAGTTCATCGCCCGCGGGTACGGCAAACCGCTGGTGGTGGCGGGCTTCGAGCCGCTGGACATCCTGCAGTCGGTCTACATGCTGCTGCTCCAGCTCGCCGAGGGCCGCTCGGAGGTCGAGAACCAGTACGCCCGGGTCGTGCCGTGGGCGGGCAACGTCAAGGCCCTGCGGGCGATCAACGAGGTGATGGAGCTCCGGCCGTACTTCGAGTGGCGCGGCCTCGGGTTCATCTCCCACTCCGCCCTGCGGATGCGGGAGAAGTACGCGGCGTACGACGCGGAGCGCCTGTTCGCGATCCCCGGCGGCCGGGTGGCCGACCCGAAGGCGTGCCAGTGCGGCGAGGTGCTCAAGGGCGTGCTCAAGCCGTGGGAGTGCAAGGTCTTCGGCACGGCCTGCACGCCGGAGACGCCGATCGGCACCTGCATGGTGTCGTCCGAGGGCGCCTGCGCGGCCTACTACAACTTCGGCCGCTTCTCGCGGCAGCGGGTGAGGGAGGCGACGCGGTGACCGAGACGACCCGTGAGCGGCAGGTCCTCGAACGCATCGACCGCGCGCGGCAGCGGAAGGCCCGTGTGCGCGAGGAGCACATCACGATGGCCCACGGCGCGGGCGGCAAGGCCACCCAGACCCTGATCGAGGCGGTCTTCCTCGACGCCTTCCGCAACCCGCTGCTCGAGCCGCTGGAGGACGGGGCGGTGTTCGGCGCGGGCGGCGCGCGGCTCGCGTTCACCACCGACTCCTACGTGGTCTCCCCGCTGTTCTTCCCCGGCGGCGACATCGGCGACCTCGCCGTCAACGGGACCGTCAACGACCTGTCGGTGTGCGGGGCCCGGCCGCTGTACCTGTCGGCCGGCTTCGTCCTGGAGGAGGGTTTCCCGGTCGAGGACCTGCGGCGGATCGCGGCGTCGATGGCGAGGGCCGCGGCGGCGGCGGAGGTGTCGATCGTCACCGGGGACACCAAGGTGGTGCAGCGCGGCAAGGCCGACGGCTGCTACGTCACCACCGCGGGTGTGGGACTGCTGGAGCGGGACGCGCGTCTCGGCGTCGCGACCGCCCGTCCCGGCGACGCCGTCCTCGTGTCCGGCCCGATCGGCGAGCACGGCGTCACGATCATGCTGGCCCGGGGCGAGCTGGACATCGAGGCCGACGTGACCTCGGACACCGCCCCGCTGAACGGTCTGATCGCCGCCCTCCGGGCCGCCGCCGGCGAGGAAGTGCGGTGCCTGCGGGACGCGACGCGCGGCGGGGTCGCGACGATACTCAACGAGATCGCCCGGGCCTCCGGCGTCGCCGTCGTGGTCGAGGAGGACGCGGTGCCCGTACGACCCGCCGTACGCGGAGCGTGCGAGCTGCTGGGCATCGACCCGCTCTACGTCGCCTGCGAGGGCCGGATGGTCGCGGTCGTGGACGGGGAGGCGGCCGGGGCCGCGCTCGCCGCCCTGCGGGGCCACCCGCTCGGCGAGGGCGCCGCGATCGTCGGCCGTATCGGGGACGATCCCCCGGGCCTGGTGCTGCTCAAGACCGCCTTCGGCGGCACCCGGATCATCGACGTGCTGGTCGGCGACCCGCTGCCGCGGATCTGCTGACCGGGGAGGTGACTTCAAGATGAGCGAGACCGAGCGGGCGGGCGATCTGGCGTTCCGGCCGGAGGCCGCGGGCGAGCCCGGGCCCGGGCGGAAGCCGTCCGCCGAGGAGGAGTCGGGCGTGCCCGCCACGGACACCGAGGCGAAATCCCCTCTCGGCGCGGGCGAGAGCCTCAGCCGGGGAGGCGAGGAGACCGCCCAGCGAGAGCGGGAGCCCGGGCGGGACCAGGAGGGCGTGCGGGGCGAGGCCGACCGGCCGCACGGCCGCTCCACGCTCGAGGACTCCACCGGCATCGAACCGGAGGGGCCCATCGACGAGGAGAGTCCTCCACTGCCCGCGGGCGACCAGGGCGGCTGAGGTCAGGCGCGGTCGAGCGCGGCGGCGACGGCGGCCTGCCCGAGGCTGACGCCGCCGTCGTTCGGAGGGACGCGGTGGTGGGTGAGCACCGTGAAGCCACGCTCCTCCAGCAGGGTGACGGCCCGGCCGAGCAGCAGCAGGTTCTGGAACACGCCGCCGGACAACGCGACCGTGGACAGGCCGCGGGCCTGCCTGATCAGGGCGCAGCCGTCGGCGACGACGCGGGCCACCGCGTTGTGGAAGCGCGCGGCGACGACGTCGCGCGGCACCCGCGCGCGCAGGTCCTCGGCGACCGCGCGGACCAGTGCCACGCCCGGCACGGTGAACCGCGTGCCCGTTCCGGCGAGGTCGCAGGGATAGGCCTCGTCCACCGCGGGGTCGGCCAGCTGCTCGAACTCGACCGCGGCCTGGCCCTCGTAGGTGATCGCGTCGCGCACGCCCGCGACCGCCGCCACCGCGTCGAACAGGCGGCCCATGCTGGAGGTGGGAGGCGCGTTCCCGCCCCGGCGGGCCAGCGCGACGACGGCCGCCCACCGTCCGGCGTTGCGCCGTACGACGTCCAGGTCCTCCGGGACGTCCCCGTCGTAGGCGAGATCGAGATAGGCCGCCGCCATGCGCCAGGGCTGCCGGATCGCGGTCGCGCCCCCGGGCATCGGCACCGGCGCCAGGTGGCCCACCCGTTCGAACCCGGCCAGGTCGGCCACGAGGAACTCGCCGCCCCACAGCGTGCCGTCCGTGCCGTACCCGAGGCCGTCGAAGGCGACCCCCGCGACCGGCCCGGCCGCGCCGTTGTCGGCCAGGCAGGAGGCGATGTGGGCGTGGTGGTGCTGCACGCCGACCAGGTCCGCGTCCTGGTCGAGGGCCCACTTCGTGGACAGGTATTCGGGGTGCAGGTCGTGCGCGACCACCTCGGGCGTGATGTCGAACAGCCGCCGGAAGTGCTCGACGCCCTCGGTGAACGACCGCAGGGTCTCGTAGTTCTCCAGGTCGCCGATGTGATGGGAGACGAACGCGCGGTCGTCCTTGACCAGGCAGAACGTGTGCTTCAGCTCGGCGCCGCAGGCGAGCACGGGCCGGGGGGCCGCCCGGGCGAGCGCCAGCGGATGCGGCACGTATCCCCGCGACCGCCTGATCGGCAGATCGCGGCCCCGGAAGACCCGTACGACCGAGTCGTCCGTGCGGATGTGGATAGGGCGGTCGTGGGTGAGGAAGGCGTCGGCGATGCCGCCGAGCCGTTCCATAGCGTCCTCGTCGCGGTAGGCGATCGGCTCGTCGGACACGTTTCCACTGGTCAACACGGTGGGCCCGCCCAGCGCCCGGAGCAGCAGGTGGTGCAGCGGGGTGTAGGGCAGCAGCACGCCCAGCCACCGGTTCCCCGGTGCCACGGACGGTGCGACGGACAGTGCGGCGGAGGCGTCCGGCAGCCGCCGCAGCAGCACGACGGGGCGGGCGGGCCCGGTCAGCAGGCGCTCCTCGGCCGGGTCCACCACGCACAGCCGCCGTGCCTCGTCCAGGTCGCCCGCCATCACCGCGAACGGCTTGTCCTCGCGGTGCTTGCGCGACCGCAGCGCCGCCACGGCGGGCTCGTCCGCCGCGAGCGCCGCCAGGTGGTAGCCGCCGAGCCCCTTGACCGCCAGCACCCCGCCCGCCCGCAGCAGCCGTACGGCCCGCGCGAGTGGGTCGCCTGCCGGGTCGCCGGCGCTCCCGGAACCGACGAAGCGCAGCCGGGGCCCGCAGGCGGGGCAGCACACGGGCTGGGCGTGGAAGCGCCGGTCGGCGGGGTCGTGGTACTCCCGGGCACAGTCCGCGCACATGCGGAAGCCGGTCATCGTCGTGTTCGCCCGGTCGTAGGGCACGTCGCGGACGATGGTGAAGCGCGGCCCGCAGCCGGTGCAGTTGATGAAGGCGTAGCCGTGCCTGCGGTCGGCGGGGTCGGTCAGCTCGCGCAGGCAGGCGTCGCAAGTCGCCACGTCCGGCGAGACGAGCGCGCGCCGGTCCCCGCAGGCCGTGCTGGGCGCGATCACGAAGGTCCCACGGCCGGTGACCGGCGCCGGGCCCGTGCTGATCCGCTCGATCACCGCCAGCGGCGGCGGATCGCCGGCCAGCGCGGCGAGGAACTCCTCGACCGGCGCGCTGCCGCCCTCGACCTCGATGAAGACCCCGCGCTCGTCGTTGCCGACGACCCCGGCGAGGCCGAGCCGCGTGGCGAGGCCGTACACGAAGGGCCGGAAGCCGACCCCCTGCACGATCCCCTCGACCCGGACGGCGACGGCACGCCTGCTCACCAGCACATTGTCCATCAGGACTCTCGCCGCTCCGGTGCCGGTCCCCGGCGGGCACGATTGTCCAGGACCCGCTGGACCTGGCCGCTCATGAAGCGCTCGGCCTCCCGCAACCGGCGCGCGGACATGACGAGCCGGGTCGTATCAGTCAGCAGCCGTTCCATGTCGTCGTAGCCGCGCCCCCTCAGCCGTTGGCAGGTGCCGGGAGAGAAGTCGAGCAGGCCGCTGACCGAACCGAGCGCCCCGCCGGGCACCAGGCCGTCCCGCGGGCGCACCTGCAGCAACGTGAGTCCCTCGTGCTCGACGTGCTTGACCGGTTCTCCGGGCGAGAGGTGGACGACGATCACTATGTCGCAGTGGTCGAGATCGGCGAGGGCCCGGATCGGCGTGTTGTCCCTGCCCAGCATGCCGTCCCGGTAGTACCTGCCCGCGACCTGCCGGGGCCGGAACAGGAAGGGCAGCGCGGCGCTCGCGAGGACCGCCTCCTTGATCTCGGCGTGGTTCAGCCCGTTGAGGGTGATGATGTGCGAGCGCACTCCGAGCACGCCACCGATCCAGTCCGTGGCGGTCTGCACGAGCTTCAGGTGCCTCAGGTGCCGCAGGTCCGCCGGCGGGAGGATGGGGTACGCGGCGACCCGCATCGTGGTGCCCGTACGCAGGGCCTCCGCGTCGATCGCCTGATCGGCGAGCCTCTCCAGATCGCCCTTCGAGCCGAGCAGACGGGCCACCCTGGGGGCGAGATTGCCGAAGCGCTGCACCAGGGACTCGTGGGCGGGGCCCTTCTCCCCGAACGGCGCGTCGCCGAACGCCTCGCTGAAGGCGGACCACAAGTCCACCAGGCGTGCGGCGCCCTCCTCGGGCGTGGGCGCCCCCGCGAGGACCACGCCGTTCAGTGCGCCGATGCTCGTGCCGGCGATCGCGGTGATCCGTACGCCGGCTCGGGCCAGGCACTCGATCGCGCCCACCTGGTAGGCGCCCTTCGCCGCCCCACCCGCCAGCACCAGCCCGAAGCGGTGCTCGAGCGGGTCGTCCGGCTGCCCGTGCGCGAGCGGCGCCGGAAGAGCCTCGCGCGCAGGGAGGGCCTGACGTGACGGCGGCATCGGGCGCGCGCCGAGCGCGAGCGCACGCTTCCGGGCGGCGGCGAACGGATCGCCCGAGGATCCGCCGGCTTGCTGCCCCTCACCCATCGGCCGAATCCCGTCCCGCCTGGTCCTGCTGCGCCTTCTCCCTGCGCAGCCGTTCCTCGCGCAGGTCGGCCCGCGCCTGGCGGGCGGCTTCGGCCTGCTCGTCGATCGTCCGCCGGACAAACTGCCCGAAAGTGACATCGGACAGGTGCCCGTAGTCACGCCGGGCCTCGTCCACCGCCGTACGGGACGGATCCTCGGGACGGGTGCCGGGATCGCGGGCGCTCAGCTCCAGGGCACGGGCCAGGGCGAACCCCATCGGCCGGTGCGGCGGCCGCAGATTCGCGGGGAGCCCGACGCCGAGCAGCTCCGCAACGAGCCGTCGTTCGTCGGGATCGCGCAGCTCCTCAGTCGCCCGCTCGACGATCCTGCGCATCGTCCTGGTTCCGTCCCAGCCGAGGTCGCGGCGCGCGACGGCTGCGCGCGGATCGGACAGGATGTCGTCGGCCAGCCGCTCCCGCCAGCTCCGCTCTCCCGTGATGAACTCGTGGAGACCCGCTTCGGCCATGGCGACCTCCCGCGCCAGCAGCGTCACCTGTGCAGCCCAGGGCAGACCCGAGTAGGCGTCCTGGTTCCGCCAGCGCCGTACGGCCATGTCCGCTCCCGCCCAGGCCGTCCGCCACAGATCGAGCTCCAGGGCACGACGGTCGAGGTCCAGCAGAGCCCTGGCGTGCGCGTCGAGGACCTCGGTGTGCGCGACGAGTAGTTCGCCGTGCTCCCCCAGGACCTGCTCGTGGAATGCCAGCCGACGGTCGATCTCCGCGATCTTCCGGTCGATCTGAGCGAACCGCAGATCGACCGCGTCGATGAACTCCGCCATGATGCCCGCGAGCTCGCGGACCTCGGCCATGGCCTCGTGGGCGAGCCACTCGGCGTGTGCTACCTCGTGCTGGAGTTCCTCGATTTCCATGGCTAGCAGGCCCACGTTGATGTCCGTGAACCGCAGGTGCTCGCTGAGCTCGCGCGTCCAGGCCACCATGCTGCGCTGAACCGTAGCGGACGCCCGGCCCCGCTCCAGGCCGCGCCTGCGATGCACGCCCGTGAAACGGGAGACGCAGCGGCGCAGGAACCCCTCCTTCTCCCCCGCCGCCACCATGTCGTCCATCGTGTTGAGCGCGTTGACGACCTCCGCGAGCGCCCGGTCGCCGATCAGCGGGAAGCGGGGGGCCAGACGCCACACCTCGAGCGGCTGCACCGATCACTCTCCCCGCTCTCGACGGGTGAACACGGACGGGGGCAGGATCTTCCGCCCCTGCGCGTAGTAGGCGGGCGTGACGACAAAGTCGACCTCCTCACCCGGCGCGCACGCCGTCCAGATCTCGTGCTCCTCCGGGTCGGCGACGGTGCCGAACGGCAGGTCGAAGTCGAACCGTACGCGGTGTCCCGTCCCCGCCAGCCCGCGGCGCACGTCGTCGGCCTCTGCGCACACACGGGCCAGTAACTGCTCCTGCCGCGGCGGCAGCCGCAGCCGCCCGTGGTCGGTCGCCACCGCGGTCAGCCACGACTCCATCCGGTCGCCCGGCTCGGTGAGGGCCCGGCTCATCTCGCGCACCAGCTCGGC
This sequence comes from Microbispora sp. H10836, assembly GCF_012999525.1. Lineage (NCBI taxonomy): Bacteria > Bacillati > Actinomycetota > Actinomycetes > Streptosporangiales > Streptosporangiaceae > Microbispora > Microbispora sp. H10836. The sequence goes on along the minus strand of NZ_JABBWU010000003.1, from coordinate 390,525 downwards.
CTCCCTGCGCAGCACGTCGGTGGGTTTCTCGTCGTCCACCCGCGTCTCCGTCAGTTCCGGCAGCCGCTGTGTCAGCAGGGCCTTCATCCGCGCGCCGAACCCGAAATGCACGAGGAAGTCGTCTCGGGTGAGGTCGTCGCGTTCCCTCACCCGCCGCTCCCTGACCAGGTCCACCGTCTCGGCCAGCCGGTGCACGGTCTCCTGCAGAGGGACCAGGGCGGCGAGCGTGTCGCGTACGCCGGACAGGTCGCTCTCCTGCGCCTCGACACGCGTGTGCAGCCCGTCGGTCCGCGCGACCACGTTCTCGACCCGTCGGCTGATGTCGTCCGCCCGGTTCGCGGCGTCGCGTGCCAGGCCGTACGCCCAGTCCGCGCGCGACGCGACCGCCGCATGGCGGGCCGCCCCCTGCTCGACCGCGGCGACCCTGGCCCCGAGTTCGTCGACCTGCCTTTCCAGCCGCCGGACGTCCGCCGCGAGGTCCCTGGCGAGCTTGTCGACCTCCTGACGCAGGACCTGCCACTCGGCCTCGGCCCCGGGGTCCGCCGGCCGTCCCTCCGCGTGCCGGCCGGGATTCCGTGCCGGGCCGTCCGGGGACCGCGGTAGGGTCTCGTACCCCATGCCCGTGTCCTTTCTCTCCTTCAGCGGCTCCTTCGGCCGGCGTGAGAACCAGCACACCGTGCGCTCCTCTCAGTTCATGCGCTCGAAGTCGACGGCGGCCTCGGTCTTCTGCATCGTGGCCAGGTTGACCGCCTCAACCTGGATGTTCGAGCGGCCGAAGTACAGCAGCAGGCCGATGGGGCGCTCGTCGACGTCGCGGCCGACCGAGTCGCTGATGTCAACGTCGAACGCGCCGATCTCCTCGCAGCCCTCCTCGTCGACGTAGCGGGGATCGAGCTTGCGGGTGCGGAAAAGGCGCACCTGCGCCGCCGTCTGCTCCCGGCTCGTCGGAGCCACCCCGAAGGGGAACGGCTCGTCCACCGCCACGCTCTCCCCGCGGCGTACCGCGATCTTGAAGCGGCCGACGCAGAGCATCTCGCCCTCGCTACCGCGGATCTTGCGCATGGGGGAGTCGACCCCTCTCTCCCACGGCTCGGCGATCTCGAAGCCGTACGTGTACTTCGAGCGGCGCGACAGCAGCACCCGCGGGTTGTAGGCGTAGTGCAGGGCGCCCTCGAACACGGCCATCGCAGGGTTCGGCGGCACGAGGATGCGGTGGCGGTCCCCGAACCTGCGCCGGATCCGCTCCTTGAGGTAGGTGGACATGGAGAAACCGCCCACCAGCAGCAGCGTCTCGGGCTCGCGGCCCGCTTCGTCCCCTCTGCGGATCTCAGCGAGCTGCTCCTCGATCTTCTCGAGGATCCTGCTGACCACGCCGTCGTCGAACAGCGCCTCCACCTCCTCGGGACCGACTATGACGCGGTACGGCTTTCCGCCGGCCTGCGCGGTCAGCCGTGCCCTGGCCTCGGTGTCGAGGAGGTCCCACACCCCCGCGGGCAGGTCCAGCCGCACGGTGTCGACGAAGTGGACCTCGCCGTCGGCTCCGCACTCGACCTCCGCGGTGGTCTTCCACCGCTCCCACTGCTCCTCCAGGGCGAGGAGTTCCTCGGCGTGCTCGTCCCGCAGGCGCCGCATCACCTCGGAGCCAAGCCGCCGCGGCAGGATTTCGGCCCTGAACGCGTGGTTGACGTACTCGGAACCGAGCTTGCCGCCGGTGGCGACGCCGATCTCCTTCAGCGCGATATTCTCGCCCGACGTGCTCGAGGTCTCGTAAGCGGTGATGTCGACCGTCCCGCCGCCGCAGTCGACCACCATGAAGCGCAGCCCGTCGATCTCCAGGCCGATGCGTTCGCCACGGGAGCCGTCCGCCAGTTCGGCCATCCTCAAGTAGCAGAACAGGGCCGCCGCCTCCGGCTCGATGGACAGCAGCAGCCGGTCCTCGTCGTCGGGAAGCCCCGCGTCGACGGCGGCCTGGCGCATCAACTGCTTGTCCTTCTCCTCCCAGATCGCCGGAACGGTGATGCACCAGCGGATCTCCCGTTCCGTATAGCCCGCCCCGCGGATCTCGACCACAGCCACCGTGTAGATCTCCTTGAGGTAGGCGACCACCAGGCGCCGCACCTGGTCGCGATCGGCGAGGTCGAGGAAGCCGCCAGCCGTGGGCATGCCGCCGTCCTTCGCCTCGGGCTTGAGGGCCATCTTGAAGGCGTAGGCATATCCCAGGTTCTCGGTCTCGCCGCGGTCCATCGCCTGGTTCCACTGCTTACGCGCCTGATGTCCCCATGCAAGCGTTTCGCCGTTTTTATCGACGAGGATGGCGGTCAGGTTCTTTGGATAGTCCACCCGCGCACCCGGGTACTGGGTGTAGTACTGCACCTTCCGGGTTTCCGGATCGTCGTTGAGCGGGGAAACGACCGTCCACGCGAATCCCGTCCCGTGAGTGCCAAAATCAATCGCTGCGACCACTTTGTGCTGATTCATTCCCGGCAAACCCCTCCCGTGGCCGTACGAGCTCTCGCCCTTCCGGATCCTTCTTCCGACAGGGTCATCCGCCCACGGAGGCAACGGAAGGCATCTGGCGTTGCCAACTAAACCGGCAACGAGGCAACATCCCACCGAAACCAGTGCGATCTCCAGCAACGCCCTAATACCGAAATCTCTCCTTACCAGGTAGATTCAGGAACCGCGCTGGCACGTTCCACAGGTGTACGGACAGGTGCCATTGAGAATGGAGAGACCAGATGAACAACAGTCGGTCTTTCGGGGAGGAACTACACCACGCACGCCAGGCCGCCGGCTGGTCATTGCGAATTCTGTCCCAGTACGTCCACTACAGTCCGAGTTACCTCAGCAGAATCGAGAACGGGTTGCGGCCGCCCACCTACGATCTCGCGCTGATCTGCGACGAAGCTCTCGACGCGCACGGCGATCTGGCCGCGCTCGTACCGCGCCCCCTCATCGGCCCCCTCCGCTCGCTCTCCCTCCGGGACGGGGACGGCCGCCCGCCGCGTGTCCCGTCGGCGAACGCCACGACGGACCGCGTGAGCAGCGCGATCCGCGGCGACGACCACCTGGTCGCGACGCTGGAGGCCATCTTCGACCACCTGCGGCACCTCGGTAAACAGACGCATCCGGAGGTCGTGCTCGCGCAACTCGACGTGTTCATGGAGACCGTGCTGAACGCGGCCGCCGGACCCGGCCCGGTGGTCGGCGAGCTGACCGCACTGGCGGCGCGCTGCGCCGAGTTCACCGGATGGATGACCCAGGAGACCGGCGATCTGTCCGGGGCCGCCCGGTGGACCGCGAAGGCCGAGGAACTCGCCGTACGGGCGGGAGACCTCGACCTCGCCGCCTACACCCTGGTACGGCGGGCGGAGCTCGCGCTGTACCAGCGCGATCCGGTGCGCGTGGCCGGACTGATCACGTCGGTCGGCGCGGCGCCCGAAGTCTCGGCCAGGACCAGAGGCCTGGCCGCCCACCGTGAGGCGCAGGGACACGCCCTCCTCGGCGAAGCCGACGCCTGCCAGGCGGCGCTGGACCGGGCGTCGGTGCTGCTGTCGGGAGCCGGGGTGCGGTCGGGCATCCACGGGCCCTCGAGCGTCGCTGATCCGACCACACTGGTGACCGGCTGGTGCTATCACGCCCTCGGGCGCTTCGGCAAGGCCGCCGCGCTCCTGGAGGACGCGGTGCGCGACATTCCCGATCAGGGCCGCCGCGTCAGGGGGCTGTTCGGCGCCCGCCTCGCCCGCGCGCACGTCGCCGCCGGAGACCTGGACCGTGCCTGCGAGACCGGGGACCTGGCGCTCGGCTTGGCCACGCGGACGGGTTCGGCGAGCACGTACGGCGAACTGCGCGCCCTCGCCCAGGCGCTCGGACGGCGGACGGGCCATCCGCCCGCCCGCCTGCTTCACGGTGAGATCGTCAACGCGCTGCACCGAGCCGGCAGGGCGGCATGACGGACGTCCTGACCTTCTTCACACTCCCCACGGAGGCAGGACACGACCTGCTGGACAACTGGGTGGAGCCGATCTGCCGCAAGTACGGCCTGCGCCTGCGCCTCGCTCCCGCCCGCGCGAACCGGGCGACCGCGCTGGTGGCGCAGCGGACGTCCGCGTTCGTCCTGTGGGACGGCTCGGTTGAGGGACCGGAGGACGTCTACCGGGCCTTCTCGATGCACGCCAAGCTGAGGGCGCACAACCTCCTGGTGAGCCGGACACCGCTGCCCCGCAATGTGCTGACCCGCAACCAGAGGGCACCGGTGCACGGCGCGACGATGGACAACGCGGTGCTGGCGGAGTGGCTGGACCGGCACCTCCACACCCACCTGCGCGGAGTGCGGGCGCCGCGACGCCCACCGAGCAGGTCGGCCCACTACTGGATGTTCGAGAATCCGGCGGACTACTTCCTCAGCTTCCGCGGCAGTCACCAGGAGGCCGCGGAGCGCTGGCGGGCGGCCTTCGAGGAGGAGCACGGCGTGCGGGTGCGCATGGTGCCCGCCTGCGAATACTCCTATCCCACGGAGGTGGTGACCCGGCAGCAGATGTGGGAGGGGGCCGCCCGGCTGATGTACGAGATCACCGCCACCGGCCGGGTCCTCGTCCACCTGAGCCCGGACTACTTCGACTCGTTCTGGACCGCGAGCGAGCTGCTCGCGACCCTGTGGCTGCTGCCGCGCGGCTCCACGCCGCCGACGATCCGGTCGGCCCACGTGCTCGACGGGCGCGGGACTCTGGTCGCGTTCGGCTACCGCGGAGCGGGCCGGGCGCTCGACGTGCCGCATCTTACGGCCGCCCTCGCTGACCGGTTCGCGAAGCTGATCAACAACACCGACCCGGTCACCACGGCCCCCGAGACGCGCGTGCCGCCCAGGGGACCGGCGAGGGTCCTCGCCCGCCTCGTGCGGAGCCTCGGCTACTACGACCCCGAGTTCACCGCCTGCGGTTTCTGGGAGGACGTCCGCGTCCCCTGCCCCGCCTGCAAGCCGAGGGGCCGCGCGGCGGACGAGGTGGACTGGGGGCGGCACATGGCACGGGCGGATGAGGACCCGTCGGTGGACTATTACGGATACTTCACCGCCCATCGCGGACACCTGGCGCGGGGCCGCATCCGCTGTCCCGGCTGCGGGGGTGAGCTCACACTCGTGAACGACCGGGGCGTGCGCACGCTGTGGGTGCCGGTCATGACCACTGAGAAGGACCAAGACCGGCCGGTCATACAGAGCCACCCGGTGTGGGAGGTCGTTACCGGCTGAGCGGCCGCCTACCCAGGCAGGTCGAGCACGTCGTCGAGGGCGACGACCTCGATCAGGTGGCGCAGATAGGGGGTGAGCGCGACGATCCGGAAGCCGGCCCCGCACTCCCCCGCCCCCATGTAGGCGTTCATCAGGACGGCCATGCCCGAGGAGTCGATGAACTCCAGCCCGGACAGGTCGAGTTCGAGCAGGCGGAGGTCTTCGGCGAGCGCCTTGTCCACCGCGGCGGACGCCTCGTCCGCCGCGCCGAAATCGAGCTCACCGGTCATCACGAGGCGTACGGCACCGGGCTCGGAGACAAGCGACTCCACCTGGAACGGGGGCGTGTCCTGCATCAACCGCTCGTCTCTGTTCGCCGGACCGCGCAACACGTCCGTGCCGCGGTGACGCCCTCGGTCAGCAGCGCCCGGGCGCGGGGGCAGTCCGTCAGTACATCATGGAAGACGCCCAGGCCGAGCACGACGGACTCCGCCGGCACGTTCCGGGCCACCAGCACCCGGCAGGTCCAGGTGACGAAATCGGTGAACAGCGAAGCGTCGTGGACGTACATCGCGGCGATCAGGAAATCGGCGAGGTGACCGAGGTCCTCGCCGGTGTGCTCCAGTTGCCGCGCGCTGTAGCCGCCCATCGGGGCGTACGACTCCCTGAGCGTGTCCATGACGCGGGACAGCAGTTCGGCGCGGTGCCGGGTCAGGTACGTGTACTCCTCGTCGCCCAGATGGGCCGCGCCGTTATAGGCGGCGGGGAAGGACGGCAGCCCGGCGGCGAGCCGGTCGGCCGCCGCGTCGGCGGTGGGCGCCCACGCGTCCGCGCCGAGCAGCCGGGCGTAGCGGCCGTCGGCGCCGAACCCGGCCCCACCGGCCAGCACGGGGATGCCCACGGCCTGGCAGGCCGCGATGGTGGCGTGGGCCCGGGGCAGCCGGGTCGGCAGCGTGCAGCCGAGCGCGACCACGTCGGGCCCCGTCTGGTGCAGATGGGTGATCAAGTGCGGCCCGGGCACGCTGGCGCCCAGGAAGTCGACGTCCCACCCCCGCAGGCGCAGCACCTCCGCCATGATGCGGGTGGGCAGCGCGTGATACTCGCCGTCGGCGCAGGCCACGGCCACCCGGCCGCGTGTCGGCGCCGGCCGGACGTGCCCGCTGACGGCGGCCACCGCGCGCTCGCTGACCGCGGTCGCGCCGTGCTCGCGCGCCACCGACCACTCGTTCGACGCCCACAGCTCGCCCACCCGGCGCTGCCCCGGTGCGATGACCCTCAGCAGCACGTCCTCGGCGGGGACGCCCCCGTCGATCAGGCCCACGACCAGGTCGACCGCGCCGTACTCGTCGGCCCGGCCGATCAGCTCCAGGTAGCGCTCGGTGGCGGCCTCCAGGTCCGGCGTCATCGCGACGTCCCCCTCCCCGCGCGCACGGCGAGCAGTGCGCGGTCGTCCTGCTGCCCGCCCCGCAACCACTCGGTGCTGAGCTGCTCCAGCCGCTCCACCAGCGCGTCGACCGGCATACCGGCGCAGGTCGCCAGCGCCCGCTTCAGCCGCTCTTCGCCGAACATCTCCCGGCCGCTCGGACCGCCGAACGCCTCGGTGATCCCGTCGCTGTACAGCAGGCACACCTCGCCGGGCGCCAAGTCGAGTGTGACGGGCCACAGGCTGATCTTCTTCAGCGCGCCGAGGAGCGAACCACGGACGGCGACCTCCTCAACCGTGCCGTCCCGGCGCAGGACCAGCGGCGGCGGGTGCCCGGCGACGGCCAGGTCCACCAGCACGTGGTCGCCGGGGGCGCTCCGCAACGCCGCGAGGATCAGCGTGACGTAGGAGTTCGGCGACGGGGACGCGAGCAACGACCGGTTGAGCAGTTCGAGCAGCCGCTCGGGACGGCTTTCCAGCAGCAGCAGCGTACGCAGGCTGTGGCGGACCTGACCGGCCAGGACCGCCGCGCGGGCGCCCTTGCCGCAGACGTCGCCCAGGATGACCAGCGGAGGCCGATGCACGATCCCGCTCTCCGGCGCGGCCTCGGGCAGGTAGACGTCGTAGAAGTCGCCGCCGATGGCGCCCGCCTGCTGCGAGGCCCGCAGCCGGCCGGCCAGCCGCATGCCCTCGATCTCCGGCAGGTCGGGCGGCAGCAGGTCGCCGGTCAGGATGGCGTTGACCGTGCTCTGCTCCCGGAACAGGGAGGCCGCCGAGATCGCGGCGCCGGCCCGGGTCGCGAGGTCGCACGCCATCACCTGGTCGTCCTCGCCGAACGGCGGCCGCCCGGCGCGGCGGGCGAGCACGATCGCACCGGCCGGCACGGCGTTGCCGGGCAGCGGGAGCACCAGCAGGTGGCCGACCGGGCCGAATCCCTCCGGCAGCAGCCAGTCCGGCGTGCCGGCCGGGTCCTGCCGTCCCGCGGCGTCCTCCCGCAGGCCCGCGAGCGCGTCGGTCAGGCCGGGCACCTCGGCCGCGGCGGCGGCCGGCACGACGCCCTCGTCCGGGCCGGAGCTGCCGGAGACGGCGCGCACCCACTCCGTCCGGCGGCGGGCGGTGGGCGGCAGCAGCACGATCGCCGCGTCGCACAGGAAGTCGGTGCCCAGCTCCGTCGCGGCCCGAGCGCACCGGTGCGGGTTGAGCGAGGCGGACAGGCGCCGCGCGGCCTCCAGCAGGAACTTCGTACGCAGCGTCTGCTGCGGTTCTCGGGGCGTTTCCGCGGTCAGATACCAGGCGGTTCGGCCTTCGCCCAACTCCTCCGCGCGGACCCGGATCTCCCGGCCGCCGTACGTCACGGTCCGGCCCTCGGGGGCGGACGGGACGACGTCGAGCAGCGCGGGCAGGGGCAGCCCCGGCTCGAGCCGCGGCACCAGGCGGATCGCCGCCGGGTTGGCCAGCGTCACGACGCCGTCGGCGTCGCACAGCACGACGCCCTCACCGCCGCGTTCGAGCAGCGCCGCCATGAGGTCGGGGGACGCGGCTCTGTGGCGCGGGTCCGCCGAGCCGGTGGCCCATTTCACCTGTGCGTTCCCGTCATGGCCGCGTTCCCCCGATGTCGATTCAGTCCTCCAGCCTACCTTTGCCCCATAAATGGAGATATCGCGCCAATTAGGGTCAATTTGGTGGGATTGAGCGGCCGTGGTGCCCCTCGGCGCTCCTTGTGTCGGGAGGCCCGGACAGGTCAGGTGCCCGGGTTGCCCTGGATCAGGACGAGGGCGGCGGCGCCGAACAGCCCGGCGTCGCGGCCCAGAGAGGTCGGGTCCACCCGCAGGCGCCGCAGGAAGCCGAGCCCGGCGTTCCTCTCGATCGCCTGCTTGAGCGGGTCGAAGAGAATCGGCCCCGCCGCGGCCACGCCTCCTCCGATGACGACGTGGTCGAGGTCGAACAGGGCGGACGCCGTGAGCACGGCGGTGGCCAGCGCGCCGGCGGCGCGCCGGAAGGCGAGTACGGCGGTGGGGTGCCCGGCCCGGGCGTCGGCGGCCAGCGCCCGCGCGTCCGCGCCGGACCAGCCGTTCGCGGCGGCCCACCGGACCATGCCGGGCCCGCTCGCGATGGTCTCCACGCACCCGGCCCCGCCGCAGGGGCACGGCTCGCCATCGGGGTCGACCGTGATGTGCCCGATGTGCCCGGCGTTGCCGGTCGGGCCGACGTACGGCACGCCGTCGAGGACGAAGCCCCCGCCGACGCCGGTGGAGACCACCATGCCGAGCATGGCCCGGCTCCGCGCCGCGAGGTCCTCGCCCAGGCCGCGCCACCACTCTCCGAGCGCCATGCACTGACCGTCGCCCGCGAGCCGTACGGGCCGGCCGGGAAGCACCTCGCCCAGGGCGTCCACCAGCGGGAACTCCCGCCAGGTGGGGATGTTCACCGGGCTGACCGTGCCCCGGCGGGGGTCGAGCGGCCCGGCCGAGCCCACCCCGATCCCGTCCAGGCGGGCGGGCGCGACGCGCTCGGTGATCCGGCCCACGACCTCCGACAGCGTCTCGTCGGCCGAAGCAGGGCCGCGCAGCGGCACCTCGGCGCGGGCCAGCATCTCGCCGTCGGGCGCGACGGCCGCGGCGGCGAACTTCGTGCCGCCGATGTCCACCGCGAGCACGGTCATCGCCGCATCCCCGGCCCTTCGACCACTGGCACTCCCGCCACTTAACCGGATAAGCCCGGGCAACCGTATTCGTTCGACGACCATCACGTCAACGGTCGCCCACCCCAGGGGGTATCCGTATTTCCGATGGGTTTGGTAGGGTAAGCGAGTGGATTTCGACTACACCATGGCGATCGGTTCCTTCCTGGTCGCCGTCGTCGTCGGCCTGACCGGGATGGGCGGCGGCGCCCTGATGACGCCCATGCTCGTGACGTTCTTCGGCGTGCCGCCCCTCGCCGCCGTCTCGAGCGACCTCGTCGCCGCCGCCGTGATGAAACCGGTGGGGAGCTTCGTGCACCTGCGCCGGGGGACGGTCAACCTGCGGCTCGTCGCCTGGTTGTGCGCCGGCTCGGTCCCCGCGGCGTTCTGCGGCGTGCTCCTCGCCCGCGCGCTCGGCGACGGCGAGGGCGTGCAGAACGTGATCCAGAAGGGCCTCGGCATCGCGCTGCTCATCGCGGCGGCGGGCCTGGCCGTACGCGGCTATCTCGCGATGCGCGACCGCGCCGAGGGCCGCACCCCCGAGACCGGCCGCCGTACCGCCGCCCCCGGTGAACCGGCCGCGACCGAGATGCCCGCCGTCACCGTACGACCGCTGCCGACCGCGCTGGTGGGGGCCGTGGGCGGGCTGGTGGTCGGCATCACCTCGGTCGGCTCCGGCTCACTGATCATCGTGGCCCTTCTGGCGCTCTACCCCGCGTTGAAGGCCAACCAGCTCGTCGGGACCGATCTCGTCCAGGCCGTGCCGCTGGTCATGTCGGCCGCGCTCGGTCATCTGATGTTCGGCGAGTTCACGCTGTCGGTCACGGTCGCGCTGCTGGCCGGCTCGATCCCGGGCGTCTACCTCGGCTCGCGGATCTCCTCACGCGCCCCCGGCGGGCTGATCCGCCGCGTCCTCGCGTTCGTGCTGCTCGCCTCGGCGCTGAAGATGTTCGGCGTCGGCAACACCGAGACCGTCTGGATGCTGCTCGCCGTGCTGCTGCTCGCCCCGGCCTTCTGGATGCTCCTGCGCGTGCGGTGCGGCCTGCCCGCGCTCCCCTGGAAGCGGGAGGCTCAGACCGCCGGGAGGTGACGGCGCAGGAAGTCCACGGCCAGCGCCCACGCCGTACGGCCCGCCTCGGGGTTGTGGAACATCGGCGCGTAGAAGTTGTGGAAGGCGTGACCGGCCTCCTCCTGCACGTGGACCTCCACGCCCGGCCGCCCGGCCGCCGCCTCCTCCACGATCGTCACCCGGTCCCGGGGGATGTAGGGGTCCCGCCCGCCGAAGTGGAACTGGATCGGGCAGCGGATGTCGTCCAGCAGCTGCGGCGCGTCCGGAACGGCCGAGCCGTAGAAGGACAGCACCGCCGACAGGCCGCTTTCGTCACTGCGGGCCGCCACCGCGTAGGCCAGCGAGCCGCCGAGGCAGAAGCCGAGCGCGCCGGTCCGGCCCGTCACCTCGGGCCGCGCGGCGAGCGCGCCGAGCGCGGCGGCGCAGTCGTCCGCGGCCTTGCCGGGGTCGAGGTCCGCCACCTGCTCCAGCGAGGCGCGCAGCCCCTCCTCGTCGTGCGCGGCCGCCCAGCCGGGGTTCAGCCGCCAGAACAGGTCCGGGACGCCCACGACGTAGCCGAGCTCGGCGAGGTCGGCGGCGACGGCCCGGATATAGTCGCTCACGCCGAAGATCTCCGGGATCAGCAGCAGCCCCGGGCCGCTCCCCCGCTGTGGAATCCACAGGCGCAGGTCGAACCCGCCGTCCGCGACCGTCACCGTCTGCGTGCGCTCGGACATCCGTTCCTCCCCATCCGCGGTGCCGAGCGCGATCATCTCACGCGCCGTACGGGCCTCCGCTCAGGGACCGCCAGATGGGCTCGGGCAGCAGCCGGGCGGCCTCGTCGAGGTCCACCCCCGGCTCGCCGGCGACCCAGCGGCGGGCGACCTCCGCGACCGGGCCGATCAGCAGCATCTCGATCATCGATACCGGCAGGTCCGCGACCGCTCCGGACGCGATGTGCGGGCGCAGCCACGCCACCAGCGCGTCGAGGCGGGGTTCCTTGGCCACGGCGGCCGTCTTCTGCTCCAGGTGCCCGAGGTACGGCGAGGCGTGGATGAACCGCGCCTTGACCGGGCTCGCCCGCACGAACCCGAGATAGGCCTCGACCAGCGCGTGCACCCCGGAGCGGGGGTCGTCCACGCCCTCCAGCGCCGCGATCAGCACGTCGAGCAGATCGGCCATGCATTCGGAGTAGAGCGCGGTCGCCAGGCCGTCGAAACTGCCGAAGTGATGGTAGAGGCTGCCGACGCTGACCCCGCTGCGTGCCGTGACCGCCCGCATCGTGAAGCCCTGCGGCCCGTCGTCGGTGTAGACGGCGAGCGCGGCGTCGAGCAGCCGCCGCACCGTCTCCTCGCCGCGCCGCTGGCGGGTCACGCCGTCTCTGTCAGCGCAGCGGCCTGCCGCCACAGCGCCTGCGCGATCTCGGGATCGCGCGCGACGGGGGCGAGCGGGGTCTCGTCGCCGATCTCGAAGTAGCGCCCGGTGCCGCCGGAGCCGTCGAGGGCGAGCCGTACGACGGGTTCGGCGCCGTCGTCCGGGGTGCCCCAGGTGCGCTTGACCGCCTTCAGCACGAGCCCGAGCACGCCGCCGCGAGCTCCGAGATCGGTCCGGATCACCCCCGGGTGGACCGCGTCGATCGTCACCCCGGCATCCTGCCATCGCCGGGCGAACAGCGGCACCATCATCAGGTTGCACAGCTTGGTGTCGGCGTACGTCCTGACGGGGTGGAAGTCCAGTCCGGTCACCGTCCGGCCGGGGTCGGGCCGGCCCTTGACGTACAGGCCCGCGCTGACCTGCACCACCCGCGTGCCGCTCGCCCGCAGCCGCTCCTCCAGCAGGTGGTTCAGCAGGAACGGCGCCAGATGGTTGACCGCGAACGCCCGCTCGACGCCGTCCCCGGTGATCTCACGCCGGGCCGGCCAGATTCCCGCGTTGTGCACCAGCACGTCGATCCGCGGACAGGCCTCCAGCAGCGCGGCGGCCGCCGCGCGCACCGACGCCGTCTCGGCCAGATCGGCGGTCACGAGCACCGCGTCGACCGGCAGGGCCGCCCGCGCCGCCTCCCCGCGCACGGGATCGCGGGCCACGATCACCACCCGGAACCCCTCGCGGGCGAGACGGGCCGCGACCGCCTGCCCGATGCCGCGCGAGCCGCCCGTCACCACAGCGGTGGATGTCATGCGCCGACTCTAATTAGAGCAACTCTCTAGATCAAGTCTCTAATTCTTTGCCAGGTCGCGCAGCGCGGGGAGGAGCTCCTTCTCCGACCACTCGAAGAACTCCCGCTGCCGCTCCCGCCCGACCTGCACGAGCGCGAGGTGGGTGAAGCCGGCGTCGGTGTACTGCCGCACGGCCTCGACCACGGCGTCCACGTCGGCGCCGCAGGGCACCTTCTCCGCCACGTCCTGCGGCCGCACGGTCTCGGTCGCGGCGGCGAAGTTGACCGGCGCGGGCAGCTCCGACATGACCTTCCAGCCGGTCACCGCCCAGCGCCACATGCGGTGCGCCCGCTCGATCGCGGCGTCCCTGTCGGGGTCGTAGCAGACGGCGAGCTGGCCGTAGACGGGCTTGCCCTCGCCGCCGGACGCGGCGAACTTCTCCACCAGCGACCCGTCCGGGTCGGTCGCGACGAGGCCGTCGCCGAGCTCGGCCGCGATGTCCACCGACTGCTCGCCGGACGCGGCCACCGCGATGGGCACCGGCCGCTCGGGCAGGTCGAACAGCCGGGCCGAGTCGATGTCGAAGTACTCGCCGCGGTAGTTGCGGTAGCCGCCCTGGAAGAGCTCCTTGATGACCTCGATGGCCTCACGGAACATCTCGTGCCGGGTGTTGACCGGCGGCCAGCCGTGCCCGACCACGTGCTCGTTCAGGTTCTCGCCCGCGCCCACGCCGAGGGTGAACCTGCCGTCGCTGAGCACGCCCACCGTGGCCGCCTTCTGCGCCACCACGGCCGGGTGATACCGCATGATCGGGCAGGTCACGTACGTCATCAGCGGCAGCCGTTCCGTGGCCTGCGCCACCGCGCCCAGCACCGACCAGGCGTACGGAGAGTGGCCCATCTCCTCCAGCCACGGGAAGTAGTGGTCGGAGATGACGGCGTAGTCGAAACCGGTCCGTTCGGCCGCGACCGCGTCCTCCACCAGCTCCTTCGCGGGCGTCTGCTCGCACATAAGAGTGAAACCGATCTCTGCCATACGGCCACCCCTACCCACGTTCGGGCGTTCAGACCGCCCAGTCGTACTGGTCGGGCAGGCGCCCGGCCGCCCCCAGCTCGCGCGCCGCGTTGTGCGGCCAGTAGGGATCGCGCAGCAGCTCACGGCCCAGCATCACCGCGTCGGCCCGCCCGGAGGCGACGATCTCCTCGGCCTGGCGCGGCTCGGTGATGAGGCCGACGGCCGACGTGGGCAGGTCGGTCTCCGCCTTCACCCGCGCCGCGAACGGCACCTGGTATCCCGGCTCCACGGGGATCCGGGCCTTCGGCGCGTTGCCGCCCGTCGAGACGTCGAGCAGGTCCACCCCGTGGGCGAGCAGCTCCTTGGCCAGCCGTACGGTGTCGTCGGCGGTCCAGCCCTCGCGGGGGTCCCCGGGGTTCTCGCTCAGCCACTCGGTGGCCGAAACCCGGAAGAACACCGGCAGCTCGTCCGGCCACTCGGCGCGCACCGCGTCGACCACTTCCAGCGCGAAGCGGGCGCGGTTGGCGAAGGACCCGCCGTACCCGTCGGTGCGCCGGTTGCTGAACGGCGACAGGAACTCGTGGATCAGGTAACCGTGGGCGCCGTGGATCTCCACCACCTTGAAACCGGCCGCGAGCGCGCGGCGCGCGGCCGCCGCGAAGCTCTCCACCAGCCGCCGGATGTCCGCCTCGCTCAGCTCGTCCGGCACCGGGTGGCCCTCGGCGAACGGGATCGGGCTGGGCGCGACCGGCCGCCAGCCGTGCTCCTCGTGGCCGACCGGCGCGCCGCCCCGCCACGGGCGGTCGGCGGACGCCTTGCGCCCCGCGTGCGCGAGCTGGATGCCGGGCACCGTGCCGTGCTCGGCGAGGAACCGGGCGATGCGGCCGAACCGCGCTTCCTGGCGCTCGTTCCACAGGCCGAGATCCGCGGGACTGATCCGGCCCTCGGGGGACACGGCGGTGGCCTCGACCACGATCAGACCGGCCCCGCCCACCGCGCGGGAGCCCAGGTGAGCGAGATGCCAGTCGGTGGGGACGCCCTGCTCCGGCCCCTCCACCGCCGCGCTGTACTGGCACATGGGCGACATCCAGACGCGGTTGGGGATGGTCAGGTTCCGCAGGGTCAGGGGCTCGAACAACGCGCTCACGCCGCGCTCCTCTCGTCGTCGGGACTCTTGTACGATAGCTCTCGTAGTACGCAATCTGTCAAACTACGAAGACCGTCGTACAAAGGAGGCCCGATGACCCCTCGGACGCTCGACCATCCGGACCGGTCCGAGATCCGGCTGGAGGACGTGCTGCACGCGCTGTCCGATCCCGTACGCCTCCAGGTGGTGGGTTATCTCGCCGGCAGCGGCGAGTCGTCGTGTTCGGCGATCGACCTCGCGGTCAGCAAGTCGACGACCACCCACCACTTCCGGGTGCTCCGCGAGGCGGGCGTGATCAGGCAGGTCTACCGGGGCACCGCGAAGATGAGCTCCCTGCGCCGCGAGGACCTCGACGCACTCTTCCCCGGCCTGCTCGACACCGTGATCCGGGCGTATGACACACAGCGAGCAACCACACCGTAACTGTCCAAATTGGCTTGACCAGTTACACTCCTTTGCCGTACCTTTGTAACTGACTAAGGCAATTAGGACAGTTACAACGACCACCGGGACGGCAATGATGTTCTACGACTACTCCGTAGCCACCGAGCGCATCACCGAGTTGCACCGCGAGGCCGACAACGCGCGCGTCGCGAGCCGCCTGGTCGCGGCCCGGCGCTGGTCACGTCTCGCGTCCTGGGCCGAGCGACAGGCCCGGAGAGCGAGCCACGACCTGGGCTGACGGGCCCGTCACCGCGCCGGCCCGGAAGGGGAGGGCCGATGCGTACGACACCCGGCATCCGCACGGCGGTGGTGAAGCCGACGACCGCCGATCTCATGGAGGACGCGGGCACCGGCCTCGACTACGGCACCCGGCCCGACCGTCTGCCCGGCCTGCTCACTCCCACCGACCGGTTCTTCGTCCGCAACCACGCCCCGACCCCCTGTCTCGACGCGCGATCCTGGACGCTGCGCGTCGAGGGCGGCGGCGTACGCCGGACCGTCCGCTACACCTACGACGACCTGTGGCGCCGCTTCCCGCTCGTGTCCGTCGTCCGGACCCTTGAGTGCGCGGGCAACCGGCGCGCCCTCTTCGGCGCCGAGCACGGCCACCGCTTCGGCGGGGTGCAGTGGGGCCGCGGCGCGGTCGGCACCGCCGAGTGGACCGGGATCCCGCTGCGCGACCTGCTCGAACCGGCGGGGCTCACGGACGCCGCCGTCGAGGTCATGCCCGAAGGGCTCGACGGGGCGCGCGCACGCCGCCCGATGCCCCTCGCCAAGGCCCTGGCGTCCGACACCCTGCTCGCGCTCGCCATGAACGGCGAGATCCTGCCGCCCGACCACGGATTCCCCGCCCGCGTGGTCGTCTCCGGCTGGCTCGGCGCGGCGAGCATCAAGTGGGTGGGCCGCATCGAGGTGTCCGACCGGCCGCTGCGCGTGCCGTGGAACACCGACGACTACGTGCTCACCGCGCCGGGCCGACCGACCGTGCCGATCACCTCCACGCCGGTCGCGTGCCTGGTCGAGCTGCCCTGGCCCGCGCGCCTGAGCCCCGTTCCGCAGACGATCCGCGGCCGCGCGTACGCCGGAGAGGACCGCGTCACGGCCGTCGGCTACCGGATCGACGACGGCCCCTGGCGATCGGCCGCCCTCGACGGACCGGACCTCCCCGGCGTCTGGACCCGCTGGCGGTTCCCCTGGAGTCCTGACCCTGGCGCGCACGTGGTGCGGGTCCGGGCCACCGACGAGCACGGCCGCTCCCAGCCGGACGCCACCCCGTGGAACGACCTCGGCTACTGCCACAACTCGGTGCTCCCCCACCCCGTGCTCGTGGCCTGAAGGGTCAGGGCACGAGGACGACCTTGCCCGTGGTCGCGCGGTCCTCCAGCGCGGCGTGCGCGGCGGCGGCGTCCTTGAGCGGGAAACTCTGCACCAGCGGGACCAGTGCGCCCGACCCCGCGGCCGCCAGCGCCCGCTCCTCCAGGCCCCGCAGGCCGCCCGGCCGCTTCAGCACCCGGGGGCCGACCGCCACCGCCGCCGTGATGCCTCGGGCGTACAGGTCCTCGGTGGTCAGCGCGGTCGGGCCGCCCCGCGCGTCCGCCCAGCCGAACAGCACGATCCTGCCGCCGACGCCGAGCAACTCCAGGGTGCTGCGCCCGAGGTCCCCGCCGACGCCGTCGAGCGCCAGCGTGACCTCCCGGTCGCCGAGGAGCGCCCGCACCTGGTCGGGCCAGCCGGGAGCGGTGTAGTCCACGGCGTGGTGCGCGCCCAGCGCGCGGACCCGGCTCGCCTTGGCCGCGCCGCCGGCGAGCCCGACGACCGTGGCGCCGGCCCGCACCGCCGCCTGCACGAGCAGGTTGCCCACGCCTCCGGCCGCCGCCGTCACCAGGGCGACGTCGTCCGCCCGGATCTCCGCGACGTCGAGGATGCCGATCGTGGTCCGGCCCGTGCCGATCATCGCCACCGCCTCGCCGTACCCGAGGCCGTCCGGGATCTCGTGGATCGCCGGCGCGTCCCGTACGGCCAGCTCGGCGTAGCCGCCGGGGGCCATGCCGAGATGGGTCACCACCCGCCTGCCGACCAGGCCGGGATCGACCTCGGGACCGACCGCGTCGACGACCCCGGCGACCTCCCGGCCGGGGATCGTGGGCAGGTCGGGGACGGGGATCGGGCCGCCCGCGTACTTCCCGGCCCGCAACGTGGTGTCGACCAGGTGCACCCCGGCCGCCCGTACGGCGACGCGGACCTGGCCCGGCCCGGGCTCGGGATCCTCGACCTCCTCGTAGACGAGATTCTCGGCGGGACCGAAGGCATGCAATCTGACGGCGTACATATGCCCGTTATAGATCTCCGTGGACCCCGCGCGATATCGGACGATGGTCCTAGGACGTACGGGTGAACCGATCGGGGCGCGCGGGCCGCGCTCGGGGCCTGGGGGACGACTCTCGCCCTGATCGTCGCCTTCCTGCCTCAGGGCTCCCCGCTGCTCACCGGCGATCTGGCGCTGGAGGCCGCCACCTGCGTGCTCACCGGGCTGTCCGGCGCCGCCGTCGCCGTACGGCTGCGGTGGCGAACGGGAATCCCGCGACAAGATGGAGTCACAGAGTTATGGCGTTCTTCGTTGGGTTTCTCCCGGGCGGCCCTTATGCTCGCAGCAAGTCCTCTTTACTGCTGTGAGTGAGGAGATATTACGTGGCCGATGACGCGCCGCCACCACCCGGTATCGATGCGCGCGTCCCCAATCCCGCGCGCATGTACAACTACTTTCTCGGCGGAAAGGACAACTTCGCGGCTGACCGGGAGGCCGCGGAGCGGGTTCTGGAGGTCGCGCCCGAGGCCCGTGCGCTGGCCCGCCGCAACCGGGCCTTTATGCGCCGGGCCGTCCGCCACCTGGTGGCCGAGGCCGGGATCCGGCAGTTCGTGGACATCGGCACCGGGCTGCCGGCCGAGGGCAGCGTCCACGAGGTGGCGCACGAGATGGACCCCGGCGTCCGGGTGGCGTACGTCGACAACGACCCGGTGGTGCTCGCGCACTCCCGGGCCCTGCTGTCGGGCACCGCCGCCGCCACCGTGACCGTGCAGGGGGACCTGCGGCGGCCCGAGGAGATCCTGGACCACCCGGAGCTGCGGTCGCTGATCGATCCCGCCGAGCCGGTCGCGATCCTGCTCGTGGCCGTGCTGCACTTCCTCACCGACGACGACAAGCCGGCCGAGCTCGTGGCCCGGCTCAGGGAGTCCGTGGCCCCCGGCAGCCATCTCGTGCTGTCCCATGTCACCGACGAGGAGCGGTCCGGCGACGCCCACGACGGGGCGGCCGTCTACAGGCAGGCCAGCAGCGGCGTCACCCTGCGCAGCCGCGAGCAGATCCACGAGCTGTTCGACGGCTTCCGCCTCGTCGAACCGGGCCTGGTCCCGCTGGACGACTGGCGGCCCGACGACGAGAACCTGCTCGCCCGGCAGGCCCGGCGGCACCTGCCCACCTGGTTCCTCTGCGGGGTGGGACACGCGCCCTGAAAAGGGCGTGAATATTGTGTTACGTCCTGCGTGTACTGGTTTCTTCCTTTAGATGCCGTACGCCAGGCTATGCGGCATGCTCAAGCGCACCCGGCTGTTCGGGCAGAAGACCCGAGTCACCTTCACCCTGCCCGTTGACGACCCCTCGGGGACGGTCAGCGTGGTCGGCGACTTCAACGACTGGCTGCCCGGCAGCCACGAACTGCTGCGGCGCAGGAACGGCACCCGCACCGTGTCGGTGATCCTTCCGCCCGGCGCGCACCGGTTCCGCTACCTCGCGACGGGCGGCGTCTGGTTCGACGACGACAGCGCCGACCACGTGGACGAGCAGGGCAGCGTACTGCACCTCTGACCCCCGGAAGGGCCGTTTCTCCCACCAGAAGTAGGGCATACGGGAACGATCGCGACACCCCGGCCCTTTTCTGGAGGGGAAACATGAAGGCAGTTACCTGGCACGGCAAGCGCGACGTACGGGTGGACGAGGTCCCGGACCCGGCCATCAAGGAACCCACCGACGCGATCATCCGAGTCACCACGACCGCGATCTGCGGGTCCGACCTGCACCTGTACGAGGTGCTCGGCCCGTTCATCGGCGAGGGCGACATCCTTGGCCACGAGCCGATGGGCATCGTCGAGGAGGTCGGCGCGGAGGTCACCCACATCAAGCCGGGCGACCGTGTGGTGATCCCGTTCAACATCTCGTGCGGCCACTGCTACATGTGCGACCGCGCGTTGTACGCCCAGTGCGAGACCACCCAGGTCCGCGAGTACGACACGGGCGCCGCCCTGTTCGGCTACACCAAGCTGTACGGCGAGGTGCCCGGCGGCCAGGCGGAGTACCTGCGCGTCCCGCAGGCGCAGTTCGGGCCGATCAAGGTACCGGACGGGCCGCCGGACGAGAGGTTCGTCTACCTCTCCGACGTGCTGCCCACCTCCTGGCAGGCCGTCGAATGGGCCGAGGTGCCCGACGGCGGCAGCGTCACCGTCTTCGGTCTCGGCCCGATCGGGCAGATGTCGGCCCGCATCGCGCGCCACCGCGGCTACCGGGTCATCGGCGTGGACATCGTCCACGAGCGCCTGGAGATGGCCCGCAGGCACGGCATCGAGGTGCTCGACGGCAACGAGATCGATGACGTGCCCGAGGCGGTCCGCTCGATGACCGGAGGCCGGGGCACCGACTCGGTCGTCGACGCCGTGGGCATGGAGGCGCACGGCTACACCGTCGGCAAGTTCGCCCAGACGGTCACCGGGATGTTGCCCGACAAGGCCGCCGCCGCCATGATGACCCGCGCCGGCCTCGACCGGCTCGCCGCGCTGCAGGACGCCATCGAGACCGTACGCCGCGGCGGCACGATCTCGATCAGCGGCGTCTACGGCGGGATGACCGACCCCATGCCCATGCTGCGGATGTTCGACAAGGGCATCGCGCTCAGGATGGGCCAGGCCCACGTCAAGCGGTGGGTGGACGACATCATGCCGCTCCTGACCGGCGACGGCGACCCCCTGGGGGTCGGCGACCTGGCGACCCACCGCCTGCCGCTCGACCAGGCCCCGCACGGCTACGAGATCTTCCAGAAGAAGGAGGACGGCGCGATCAAGGTCCTGCTCAAGCCCTGACGGCCGCGGCCCGCCTGACCCGGCCGCGTACGGCGGTCCCGAGGAAGACCGTCCCGAACACCAGGCCCACGAACAGAGCGATGGAGGCCCCGGTCGCGACGTTCCACTGCGTGGAGACCCACACGCCCGCCAGTGCGCAGGCGACCCCGATCGCCGCGGCGGCCGGGAACAGCGCCGCGAGCCTGTCGGTGAGCAGGCGGGCGGTCGCGGCCGGGCCCACGATCAGCGCGACGGCGAGGATCGTCCCCAGCGCGGGCACGGTGGCGACGACGGTCACCTCGACGATCGCGAGCAGGGCGAAGTCCAGCAGCAGGGTGGGCAGTCCGAGCGCCGCCGCCCCCACCGGGTCGAACGCCGCGAGCAGCAGTTCCTTGCCCACCAGGGCCAGCAGGAGCAGCACCCCCACGGTGACGGCGGCGGTCGCCACCAGGTCACCCGTGCCCACGGCCAGGACGTCGCCCACGGTGTACGCCGCCAGGTCCTTGGTGAAGCCGTCCTGCGCCGACACCAGCACCACACCGAGCGCGAACCCGCCCGACAGCGCGATGCCGGTGGCCGTGCCGAAGTCCCGCCCGCGGCCCCGGCCGAACAGGAGCACCGCGGCGACCACCAGCAGCCCGAACAACCCGCCGCCGAGGTAGAGGTTCACCCCGAGCAGGGCGGCGACGACGATGCCGGGGAACGTCGCGTGCGTGAGGGCCATCGTGAAGAACGGCAGCCGCCGCGCGACCACGAACACCCCGACGACCCCGCCGAGCACGCCGACCAGGACGGCCTCGACCAGGGCCCGGTTGACGGTCGAGTCGAGCCAGTTCACGCCGCCTCCAGGACCGAGCGACGGCGGGCGCGGCTCAGGCCCACCTTCCTGCGTACGGCCCCGGCGGCGTGGGCCAAGCCGTACAACGCGACCAGGACGAGCACGACGGTCGCGCCGGAGGCGAGCCGCACCCCGTGCTCCACCGACGCCTCGTAGCTCACGACGAGCCCGAGCCATCCGCCGGCCGCGCCGACGAGGCAGGCCAGCGGCACGATGACCGCGAGCCGGTCGGACAGGCTCCGGGCCGCCGCGGCCGGCACGATGAGCAGCGCGATCACGAGGATCGTGCCGACCGCCTTCACGGCGGCCACGACGACCAGCGCGACCGCGACGTTCAGCACGAGGTCGAGCAGGCCCACGCGGACGCCGGCCGCGCGGGCGCCCTCGGGGTCGAAGGCCCGCAGCAGCAGCGGCCGCCGCAGCACCGCCAGCAACGCCACGACCACGACCGTCACGACGGCGGTCTGGGCGAGTTGCTCCTCGTTGACCGTCAGCACCCGCCCGAACAGGAACGCCGTGAGGTCGGAGGTGAAGCCCGTCTGCCGCGACACCACCACGACGCCGACGGCGAACAACGTGGTCAGCAGCATGGCGAGCGCGGCGTCCTCGCTCACGCGGCGGCGATGCGTCAGCAGCGTGAGCAGGACGGCCGTGAGGACCCCGGCGGCCAGCGCCCCCCAGAAGATGCCGCCGTCCCCGCCCATGAGGTGGCCGATGACCACGCCGGGGAAGACGGTGTGCGTCAGGGTGTCGCTGACGAAGGCGAGCCGGCGCAGCAGCACCAGCACGCCGACCGTGCCCGCGAGCGCACCGAGGATGACCAGTTCGACCAGCGCCCGCGCCATGAAGGGCAACTGGAACGGCTCGAAGAACATCATGTCTGGGTCACGATCACCCGGTCGCCGCGCAGTTCGAGGGCGTGCCCGCCGTACGTCGCGCGCAGCCGCTCGGGCGTCAGCACGTCGCCGGTCGGGCCGAAGCCGAACTGGTGCCGGTTGAGCAGGCACACCTCGTCGCAGGCCAGATGCGCGATGGCGAGGTCATGGGTGCTGACCACGACGGAGGCGCCCTGCTCCTTCAGCGAGCCGATCGCCTCGAGCAGCGCGTGCTGGCTGACCGCGTCCACGCCGTTGAACGGCTCGTCGAGCAGCAGCATCCGGGGCTTGGCGGCGATGGCACGGGCCAGCAGCACCCGCTGGCGCTGCCCGCCCGACAGCGTGCCGAACCGCTCACGCGCGCGGTGGGCCAGCCCGACCCGCTCCAGTGCCTCCGCGGTCTCGGCCCGGTCGGCGGCGGAGGGGCGGCGCAGCCACCCGATCCGCCGGTAGCGGCCCATCATCACCACCTGCTCGACCGACACCGGGAAGTCGGGATCGAGCGTGTCGGCCTGCGGCACGTAGGCGACGTCGCGGCGGGCCTGCGCCGGGGGCCTGCCCAGCACCTCGATCCGGCCGCGCACCACCGGCACCAGGCCGAGCAACGCCTTGATCAGCGTCGACTTGCCCGCGCCGTTCGGGCCGATCAGCGCCACGGCCTCGCCCTCGTGGACGACGCCGTGCAGTTCCTCGAGGACCGGGACGTCGCCGTAGGCCACGCTCGCCCGGTCGAGCACCAGGGTGGGCGTGCGCTCGCTCATGCGGCGGTCCCCCTCAACGCGTTGACGATGGTGTCGGTATTGTGCTCCTCCATTTGGAGGTAGGTCGCACCGGCCGAGCCCTCGGGGCCGAGCGAGTCGCCGTACAGCGCGTCCTCGCCGGCCACGACCGTCACCCCGGCCTCGCGGCCGATCGCCTCGGCCGTCTTGGGCGGCAGCGACGCCTCCGAGAAGATGGCCGCCACCCCGGCCGCCCTGATCTCGGCGACGAGATCGGACACCTGCTTGGCGGACAGCTCGGCGGAGGTGTCGAAGCTCGGGATGATCGATCCGACGAACGTCAGCTTGTATCGGTCGAGGTAGTAGCCGAACGCGTCGTGGTTGGTCACGAGCTTGCGCCGGTCGGCGGGCACGGACTCGATCTTCCTCGCGATGTCGGCGTCGAGCGCGTCCAGCTTCGCGTCGTACGCCACCCGGTTGGCCTGGTAGGCCGCGGCGTCGCGCGGATCGGCGGCGGCGAAGGCCGTCTCGATCGTGGCGGCCATCGCTTTGACGTTGAGCGGGTTGTGCCAGATGTGCGGATCGCCCTCGGACTCGTCGTGATCGTGCCCCTCCTCGCCGTGCCCCTCCTCGTGCCCCTCCTCGGAGCCCATGCGGATCTGGACGCCCTGGGAGGCGTCGACGACAGTCCCGTCGAACCCGGCGGCCGCGATCGTCTCGTCCAGCCACTTCTCCAGGCCCACGCCGTTCTTGACCAGCACGTCGGCCTCACCGATGGCCCGCATGTCGGCCGGAGACGGCTCGTAGTCGTGGGGATCGACGTTCGGCTTCAGCAACTGGTGGACCGTGACCCGGTCGCCGCCGACGTTGCGGGCGAAGTCGGCGACCTGCGTGGTGGTCGCCACCACCTTCAACGGCCGCGCCGGATCGGAGGAATCAGACGGCTTCTGCGCGCCGCCGCACCCGGCTGCGAACAGCACCAGCAGCGCGGCGGACGAGAGCGTACGGGCAAGCGGCGAGAGCACGACGGCTCCTCAAGTCGGCGTTATCAGGGGAAACATCCCTTCCAAATGTCCCGCAAATGAAAATCATTGTCAACTTGCGGCGATCCGCCGGGAACGCCCCGCGAGCACGGCACGAGCCGTGCCGGGGTTGTCGGCGAAGACGCCGTCCACGCCGAGGTCGTAGAGCATCGCCAGCCAGCCCATCACGTCTCCCGTCGCCCGCGCGTACGCCGGACCGGCCGGGTCGCCGCGCCGGAAGTCGACCGGGAGCTGGGCGTTCTCGTCGCGAACGGTCCACACGTGCACGTCGAGCCCCACCCTGTGGGCGTCCCGCACCAGTGTCGTGGGGGCGAGGAGGCGACCGCCGGGACCGGTGGGCACGACCCGCGAGGTCGCCACGCCGATGCCGTCCGCATACGTCGCGATCTCCTCGAGCCCGGCGGGCGTGACCATCCGGTCGTACGCCGCGCCCGAGCCGCCGACCAGCTGGATCAGCGGCAGCCGGGTCTTCCCGCGCAGCTCGCGCAGGTTGGCCGCCTCGAACGACTGGATGAAGACCGGGTCGTGCCGGTCGCGCCGGCCGTGCCGGCCCAGCACGTCGAGCAGCGGCTCCTCCAGCGACAGGCCGATGGAGTCGAAGTAGGAAGGGTGCTTGGTCTCGGGGTAGACGCCCACGCCGTGCCGTACGGCCAGCTCCACGACCTCGTCGAACGTCGGGATCGGAGCCAGGCCGTCGAAGGCGGCGTTGCCCGGGCGCAGGTCCGGGATGCGCTCGGTGGCCCGCAGCGTGCGCAGCTCGGCCAGCGTGAAGTCCTCGGTGAACCAGCCGGTGACCGCCACGCCGTCGATGGTCTTGGTGGTGCGGCGGGCCGCGAACTCGGGGTGGGCCGCCACGTCCGTGGTCCCCGAGATCTCGTTCTCGTGGCGGGCCACCAGGACGTGGTCACGGGTGGAGACCAGGTCGGGCTCGATGTAGTCGGCCCCGAGCGCGATCGCCGTCTCATATGACGGCAGCGTGTGCTCGGGCCGCAGGGCGCTGGCGCCCCGGTGGCCGATGACGAGGGGTTCTGGCTGGTGCGGCACAGCGGCCACCGTACATGCACGACATACGCGTACGGCTCCCGCGCCGGACGCGGGAGCCGTACGAGGACGGGGGAACCGTCAGACCTGTCAGACCTGGCCGGCCTTCTCCAGAGCGGCGCAGCAGGTGTCGACCATCAGGCGGGTGACGACGTAGGGGTCGACGTTGGCGTTGGGGCGCCGGTCCTCGATGTAGCCCTTCTTGTCCACCTCGACCTGCCACGGGATGCGGACGGAGGCGCCGCGGTCGGAGACGCCGTAGCTGAACTTGTCCCACCGGGCGGTCTCGTGGTGGCCGGTGAGGCGGTCCTCGATGCCGTGGCCGTAGTTCTTGACGTGCTCCATGGCGTTGTCGGCCAGTGCCTCGCAGGCGGTGATGATCGGGTCGTAGCCCTCACGCATCGCCTTCGTGGAGAAGTTGGTGTGCGCGCCGGCGCCGTTCCAGTCGCCCTTCACCGGCTTGGGGTCGAGCGTGGCGGCCACGTCGAACTCCTCGGCGGTGCGGTAGAGCAGCCAGCGGGCGACCCACATGTGGTCGGAGACCTCCAGCGGACCGGCGGGACCAATCTGGAACTCCCACTGGCCGGGCATGACCTCGGCGTTGATGCCGGAGACCTTGAGGCCGGCGGCCAGGCAGCGGTCGAGGTGCAGCTCGACGATGTCACGGCCGAACACCTCGTCGGCGCCGACACCGCAGTAGTAGCCGCCCTGCGGAGCGGGGAAGCCGCCCAGCGGGAAGCCGAGCGGACGGCTGTCCTTGAAGAAGGTGTACTCCTGCTCGATGCCGAACCACGACTCCTGGTCGGCGAACCGCTCGGCCACCTCCGCGAGCGGGGAGCGGGTGTTGCTGGCGTGCGGCGTCATGTCGGTGTGCAGGACCTCGCACAGGACCAGCACGTTGTCGCCACCCCGGATCGGGTCGGGGCAGATGAACGCCGGCTTGAGCACCAGGTCGGAGGCGTGACCGGTGGCCTGGTTGGTGCTGGACCCGTCGAAGCCCCACAGCGGCGGCTCGGCGCCGTCGGCAAGGACCTTGGTCTTGGAGCGGAGCTTCGCGGTCGGCTCCGTGCCGTCGATCCAGATGTACTCGGCCTTGTAGGTCACGTCGATCCCTTCGAACGAGGCGGCCTGGCGTTCGTCCGCCACGCCCTACAGTGCCGATTCGGCATTTCGTAGCTTTTGCCCGTTTGTAACCAGAGTGTTAACGCGCATTCTTTGCCTTGGCGGTGCTGTGACCCGCGGCACATGATCTCCGCTCTCCTGGGCAGTCAGAGGGCGTCAACCAATCGCAACCGCACTGGGAGTGAGGACAGATGGTCTTGTTGGGCCTGCTTCTGGTCCTGATCGCGGCGGCGGCTGTGATCGAGGTGTCGGTGAACGACACCGCGAACACCCTGCCGATCACGGTCCTGGACCGCACGTTCAACCTCAGCCCGTTCGAGCTGTTCATCGCCGGTGTCGTGACCACCGCCGTCTTCGTCGCCGGCCTGCTGCTCATCACGGCCGGCATGCGCCGCGCCGCGGTGAAGCGCCGCCGGCTGCGTGAGGCGCGCCTGGCGGAGCGGGACCGCGTGTCCCGCCTGGAGGCGGAGAAGCGCGACCTGGAGCGCCGCCTGGAGACGACCTCGACGACCTCGACGACGGCCTCGACGACGGCCTCGACGACAGCCTCCACGACAGCCTCCACGCCGGCCGAGCGCCCGAAGGTCGACCGGGACCGCGACGGTGTCGACGACCGGGCCGAGCGCGCCGAGCGTCCCACCGCGCCGCACAACCGCGTGTCGGTGCCCGCCCAGCAGTCGTCCCCCGACCAGCTGGTGGCGGGCGGGCGTCACGCGGCCGACGAGCGCCGCGTCTGATCCGTCATGCCGGGGGTGACACTCGCCCGTCCGGTCATGGCCGGACGGGCTCGGGGGACCGCTCGGGAAGCCGCGCCCTGCTCACGTCCCTCCCCTGCGCGCGTGCCAGCTCCGCGAAGGTGATCGCGTTGCGTACGGCCGCGCCGCCGGGATCGTTGTTGAAGTAGACGTAGGCGTCCGGCGCCTCGCCCAGGCGGCCCACCCAGCTGCGCAACGCGTGTGAGCCGTAGCTGGGCCAGGGCTCGGCCCGCCCTTCGTGGAAGCGCAGGTAGACCCAGTCGGCCGTACGCCACAGGGGCCCGGCCGGCCGGCCGAGACGGTCCGCCCAGCACAACGCGGCCCCGAACTCCGTCAGCAGGGCGCGGATCTCGTCGGTCCACCACGAGGCGTGCCGCGGCTCGACCGCGACCCGTACGGCACGCGGGAACCGCGCCAGGCAGGCCCGCAGTCGGCCGGCGTCCACCTGCAGGGTCGGCGGCAATTGCAGCAGGATGGGACCCAGCTTCGGGCCGAGGCCCTCGGCCACGCCCATCAGCCGCTCGACCGGCTCCTCCGGGTCCTTCAGCCGCTTGATGTGCGTGAGGAAGCGGCTGGCCTTGACCGCCATGACGAAGTCGGGCGGCGTACGCTCCCGCCACGACTCGAACGTCTCCCGCTTCGGCAACCGGTAGAAGGCGTTGTTGTTCTCGACGGTGGCGAAGATCTCGCCGTAGCTCTCCAGCCACAGCCTCTGGGGCACGCCCCCGTAGACGAGATCGCGCCAGTCGGCGTACTGCCAGCCGGAGGTCCCCACGCGCACGGGCATGTCCGTCCCCTACCCAGCGGACGGCATAGATCGCATCCTTCCGGGCACGCGACGTCAAGAACGAGCAAAAGAGGGGAGCAACGATGATCCAGGGCAGGACGATCGCATTCCTCGTCGCCCCCGAGGGGGTCGAGCAGGTCGAGCTCACCGAGCCGTGGAAGTCCGTCGAGCAGGCGGGTGGCACACCGAGGCTGGTCTCGGTGGAACGCGGGGAGATCCAGGCGTTCCACCACCTCGACAAGGCCGGCACCTTCCCGGTGGACGCCGTGGCGGGAGAGGTCTCCGCGGCCGACTTCGACGGGCTGGTCCTCCCCGGCGGGGTCGCCAACCCGGACTTCCTGCGGATGCGGCCGGAGGCCGTACGGTTCGTCAAGGGGTTCTTCGACGCGGGCAAGCCGGTCGCGGCGATCTGCCACGCGCCGTGGACCCTCGTGGAGGCCGACGTGGTGCGCGGGCGCACGCTGACCTCGTGGCCCAGCCTGCAGACCGACCTGCGCAACGCGGGAGCGACCTGGGTGGACCAGGAGGTCATGGTCTGCACGGGCGGCCCGAACACGCTGGTGACCAGCCGGAAGCCGGACGACCTGAAGGCCTTCTGCCAGGCCGCCGTGGACGCGTTCGGCGCCTGAGCGAGGGCTTTCCCCGGCGGATCAGGGTCTGTCATGCTTTCCGGGTGCAATTCCGCGGACTCACGGCATGACCGAAGTTTTCACGCTCGGAGAGGCATTGGGCGTCGTCTCCGGCGACCGGCTGCGGCATGACACGACCATCCGCCTCGACGTGGAGGGGCCCGAGCTGACGACGGCGGTCGGCCTGGCCCGGCTCGGCCACACGGTGAGCTGGCTGGGCCGGGTCAGCGCCGACGAACTCGGCATCCGTACGCTGACCGTCCTGCGCGGCGAGGGTGTGGACGTCTCCCACGTACGGGTGGACGACACGGCGGCGACCGGGCTGATCCTCCGCCAGCGGCGCATCGGCCGCTCGTCGCACGCCGTCCACTACCGGGAGGGCTCGGCCGGGTCCCACCTGTCGACCGGCGACGTGCCCGGTGAGGCGGTGCAGTCGGCGCGGATCCTGCACGTCACCGGCGTCACCCTCGGCCTGAGCGGCCTCGCGTGGAGCGCCGTCCACCACGCCGTCAAGCTCGCCAGGGACGCCGGGGTGCTCGTCTCGGTGGACGTCAACCACCGCGCGAACCTCTGGCAGAGCGCGGAGGAGGCCCGCCAGGGGCTCACCGAACTCGCCGCGTCGGCCGACGTGCTGTTCGCGACCCAGGACGAGCTCATGCTCGTGGAGCCCGTGCTCGCGTCCACGCCCGAACTGGTCGTGACCCGGGGCGCCAAGGGAGCCAGCGCCACCGTCGAGGGCCTGCGCTACGACACCCAGGCCGCCCCCGTGACCGCGGTCGACCCCGCCGAGGTCGGCGGCGCGTTCGTCGCGGGCTACCTCAGCGCGATCCTCGACGGGTTGCACCCGGCGGACCGCCTCAAGCGCGGCATCTCGGTGGCCGCCTTCGCGGTCGCCAGCCACAGCTCCTGGCAGGGCCTGCCCACCCGCGGCGAACTGCCTCCGTGACGCCTGGCACTCCAGCATCGGCGATCGTGACGTACCTCCGGCGGCTCGGGCCGTGGAGGTCGGGGATCTGCTCGCGATAGTCGTCGGCTTTCTCAACTCCATCTGTGACCCCAGGAGTTTCTCTCGTCAGCTTGAACAGCCCCTCCGGACCCTGAAGAATTAGTACAGGATTTCGAATCAAGCGACGAGGGGGTGCGATGGATCTGTTCGACCTCGATCCTGAGCGCCGCCGTCGTTCGAACATCCCTGCTGACTGGTGGGATCGCCTGACTGCCGATTCTCCTTTGTGGCCGACGGAGGGTTCGCTCGCCCGGGACGGCAGTGTGGAAAACGACGCGGCCGCTGACACCGGGAGCATGGGCAGTGAGGCCGCCGGTGATGCGGGGGCGGGTTGTGCCGGGGCGGATGCCGCTGGCGCGGGTGATCGCCGGGGTCGGTCGTCGTGGGTGCTGATCGGTTCTGTTCGTGAGTCGGCGCAGGCGTTGGCGTTGGCGCCGGTTCCGGACGATGTGGATATCTGTCTGGCCGAGGCTGAGGAGTTGGTGTTCGCGCGGGATCGGATCACGTGTGCTCTGGCGGATCGGGTGGGGCGGGTACATCGGGCGGGGCAGGCCCGGCGGCATGGGCATGCCTCCACCCGCAGTTGGCTGCGCACCGCCGGAGGAATGAGCGTCGCCGGGGCGGGCCGCCTGCTGACCCTGGGGATCGAGTTGGCCCGCCTGCCGAAGGTGCGGGAGAAGTTCGCCGCCGGAGGGTTGGCGGCGGGGGTGGTGGAGGCCATCTGCGCGGCGATCTCTGGCCTGTCCGATGAGCACGCTGCGGTGGCTGAGCCGATCCTGCTGGAGCTGGCGGGCAAGGCGGGCGCGGCGGAGGTGGCCAGGGCGGGCCGCTACCTGCGGGCGGTGCTGGACCCCGATGGTGAGGACCGCGATGAGCGGGCCGACTACGGTCGGCGGTTCCTGCGGATCCGCCCCGGCAAAGGCGGCGGGCTTGAGGGGGAGTTCTACCTCCCGCGTGAGCATGCCGCCCGGTTGCAGGCGCTGCTGGACGCCTATGCCAGGCCGAAGGCGGAGGGCGATGACCGGCCGCTGGCGGTGCGTCAGGCGGATGCGTTCATGGCGTTGCTGGAGGAGAAGATCGCCGCCGAGCTTCTGGTCCTGGTCAACGCCGAGTCCCTCCCCACCGACCCCACCCCCAACCCCGACCACCCCGAGACCCCCGAGACCTTCGAAGGCCCGGAAGGCCCTGAGGACACCGAAGAGCCCGAGAACACTCAGGACGCCGAGGGGGCTGAGGACAGCCGGGACAGCGAGGACACCAGCGCCCCCGCCGAGGGGGACACGACTGACGTCGCCAGCACCGACCCTGTCGACCTTGCCGAGACCGGTGATGCCGGGGAGGCCGCTTCTGCGGTAGGTGCCGGGGCCGATGAGGCCGCAGAGGCCGACGTCGAGAGCACCGTCGAGAGCACCGGCGGGAGCGCCGTTAACAGCGCCGACCTTGCGACCGGCCCCCATGAAGTGCCGTCCGGCGATGACACGACCGGACGCGCGCAGGCGAAGAGCAGCCGGCAGAGCACGCCGCAGCGGCAGGGGTCGCAATCGGCGGAGTCGCGGTGGGGCGAGTGGCAGTCGCCTGATCCGCCCGGAGACGCCCCTGCTCATCACCCCCACGCCGGGCATCAGCCTGCGGGGGAGGTCCGGCATGGGCCGGGAGGAACGGAGACGCCACCCGGCACGCTGGGACCAGAGCCGGAGGCGTCATCGGGAGCAGAGCCGGGGTCGCCACCGGGAGCAGAGCCCGGAGCAGCGGCCGGAGGGCTGCCGGGGGCACTGGCGGGGGCGCTGGGCACGGCGTTGGGGATGGCGCCGGGGTTGCTGCTGGCGACCGGGCAGGTGCTGCCCGTCTCCAGCGTGCACCGGCTGGCCCGCACCTCCACCCTGGTGCGCCTGGTGATGGACGCCGAGGGGCAGGTCCTGGACATGGGCCGCAAGGTCAGATTGGCCACCCCGGCCCAGCGGCGGGCGATCTACGCCCGCTACGCGACCTGCTGGGTCGACGGCTGCCCGCTGCCGGCCACCAGGTGCCAGATCGACCACGCCGACAACTGGAGCAGCGGCGGCCTGACCGATCTCAAACTGCTGGGCCCGGCCTGCCAGTTCCACAACCGCGACCGCTACCAGCACCCCGACCGCTACACCCGCCGCAAGACCGGCACAGACCGCTGGGCCTTCACCTACCACCCAGCCCGGACCAGGCGGGTGGGGGTATAGCGGCCGCGCGTAGAGCTCCCAGCCGAGCCTGTACCGCCGTGTAACACCCGACCCAGAAAATCGGATCAATGGTCTGAAGGTAGACCAAAGGAGCCGGGCATGCCAGATCCCGTCGCAGACGACGCGATCGGCGGCTGGATACCCCGCACCAGTTAGAGCCGGTTAGAGGAGGCCTCAGTGGCGCAAGCCCTCGACGACGACGCCAAACGACTAGCGGAACTCGGCTACAAGCAGGAACTGGCCCGCACCTGGAGCGGGTTCTCCAACTTCGCCATCTCCTTCTCCATCATCTCGATCCTGGCCGGCTGCTTCACGACCTTCGGCCAGGCATGGAACAACGGCGGACCGCTGGCGATCTCCGTCGGCTGGCCGCTGATCTCGGCGTTCATCCTGATCATCGGCTTCTGCATGGCGGAGCTGGTCTCCGCGTTCCCCACGGCGGGCGGCATCTACTGGTGGGCCGCCAAGCTGGGCCGGCCCGTGCACGGCTGGTTCACAGGCTGGCTGAACCTGATCGGGCTGATCGCCGTCACCGCGTCCGTCGACTACGGCTGCGCGACGTTCCTCAACATCACGATCGGGCGCTTCAGCGACTCCTGGGCGAACGGCAACGCGCTGCACCAGACCTTCCTGCTGTTCGCCGTGGTCCTGGTGCTGCACGCGCTGATCAATATCTTCAGTCACCGGCTGATCTCGCTGTTGCAGAACGTCTCGGTGTGGTGGCACGTGTTCGGCGCGGCGGCCGTCGTGCTGATCCTGATCCTCGGTCCGGCGGAGCACCAGAGCGTGGGTTTCCTGTTCGAGACGTTCAACAACTCCGGTTTCGGCGACGGCGACTCGGGCCCGGCGTTCTGGCTGTACGTGCTGCCGCTGGGCTTCCTGCTCACGCAGTACACGATCACCGGCTTCGACGCCTGCGCGCACGTGTCGGAGGAGACCCACGGCGCGGCCCGCACGGCGGCCAAGGGCCTGTGGCAGTCGATCTTCTACTCCGCGATCGGCGGCTGGATCCTGCTGCTCGCGTTCCTGTTCGCGGCCACGAACGTGGACGCCGTCAACGCCGAGGGCGGCTTCGTCGGGGCCATCTTCACCTCGTCGCTGTCGTCCACGCTCGCCACCGTCGTCTTCGGGATCTCCACGATCGGGCAGTTCTTCTGCGGCATGAGCTGCGTGACCTCGATGTCGCGGATGACGTACGCGTTCTCCCGGGACGGCGCGGTGCCGGGCTGGCGGCTGTGGTCGAAGGTGGACCGCAACCGCACGCCGGTCAACGCGATCATCGCCGGCTGCGGGGTCGCGCTGCTGATCACGCTGCCCGCGCTCTACGCACCTGAGGGCACGACGACCCCCGTCGCGTTCCTCGCCGTGGTGTCCATCGCGGTGATCGGGCTCTACCTCGCGTTCCTCATCCCGATCTGGCTGCGCCTGCGTGCCGGGGACTCCTTCCAGCCGGGGCCGTGGACCCTCGGCCGCAAGTACAAGGCGCTGTCCTGGATCGCCGTGATCGAAATCGCGATCATCTCGGTCTACTTCGTCCTGCCCATCGCCCCGGCGGGCGTCCCGGGCAACGCGGACTTCACCTGGACCTCGGTGAACTACGCCCCCATCGCGGTCGGCGCCGTGCTCATCGGCATCGCCCTGTGGTGGCACCTGTCCGCCAAGCACTGGTTCACCGGTCCCCGCCGAACCGTCGACGACATCGGCGACGACGTCGACGAGCCGGAGCCGGTCGCCTGATTCCCCGCGTACGGCCCGCCTCCCCGGCGGGCCGTACGCTCGTCTGATGATCGACGACACCGGGCGCACGCGCCGCCTGGCCGCAACGCGGCGAGGTCCGCGCCATCGATGTTCCGCGACGACTGGCGGGACCGGGTGACCCGCGGCCTGGAGAACGCGGCCCGGGCCCTGTGACCGCCTGCGTCAGGAGGCCTCGAACGCCTCCGCGACGACCGGGCGGGTCTCCTCCATGGAGGCCCGTCCGAGTTCGTGGGCGATCGAGGTCATCTCCACGTCGGGCATGCCGCACGGGATCGCGAGGTTCCACGGCGTGAGGTCGCCGTCCACGTTGAGCGCGAAGCCGTGGCTGGTGACCGACCGGCTCGACCGCATGCCGATCGAGACGATCTTCCGCCCGGTGTCCCGCGTCCACACGCCGGTCAGCAGCTCCGACCCGGGCGGGGTGTCGCGGCGCTCGGCCGGGACGCCGATCCGGGCCAGCGCCTCGACCAGCCGCAGCTCCACCTCGCGGATGTAGTCGACCACGCCCTCGCCGGCCCGCAGCTTCACGATGAGATAGCCCACCAGCTGCCCGGGGCCGTGATAGGTGAGCTGCCCGCCGCGGCCGGTCGGCACCACGGGGATGCCGGCCGACGGGTCGGGCAGATGGGTCTCCAGCGTCCGCTTGCCGACCGTGAAGACCGGCGGGTGGCTGAGCAGCCACAACGTGTCGGGCCGCGCGTCGTCCTGCCGCTCCTCGACCAGCGCGGCCATCCGCTCCATGGCCTTCTCGTAGTCGACCAGCTCGTCCTGGATCAGCGTCAGGGGCCGTTGCCGCATCATCGCTCACCTCTTCCGATGTGAGCATAGACGCGGCCGCGCCGTGCGACGCAGCCGCCTACCTGCGCCCGTACGAGTAGTCGTAGCCCGCCGACGTGGGGGCCGGGGCCTTGGGGAAGAGCACCCACATGATGAGGTAGGCCACGAACTGCGGACCCGGCAAGATACACGACAGCAGGAACAGCAGACGGACGACCGTCGGCGACATGCCGTACCGGTCCGCGATCCCCCCGCAGACGCCAGCGATGATCTTGTGCTGCCTCGATCGGTACATCGATCGGCTCCTTTCGTCATCCTGTTCAACGGACCGCCCCACAAGTCACGTTCCGCGAGGAACCCTGAGAAAACCCCGACCCCCTGACCCTGAGGTGACAGGGACCTATCCGCGCTGCCAGGGTGCGCCCGGTACGACCAGCGGGCCGCCCGTGACCGGGTCCGGTACGACGACGGAGGTGAGCCCGAAGACCTCGTGAACCAGATCGGCGGTGATGATGTCGCTCGGCGCGCCCTGCGCGACGATTCGTCCCGCCTTCATGGCGATGAGGTGGTCGGCGTAGCGGGCGGCCTGGTTGAGGTCGTGCAGGACGGCGACGACGGTTCGGCCACGCTCCCGGTTGAGCTGTCTCACCAGGTCGAGGACCTCGACCTGGTGTGCGATGTCGAGGTATGTCGTCGGCTCGTCCAGCAGCAGGAGGTCGGTGTCCTGGGCGAGGGCCATCGCGATCCAGGCCCGCTGCCGCTGGCCGCCGGACAGCTCGTCGATCAGCCGCTCGGCGAGGTCGGCGGTCGCGGTGCGGTCCATGGCCTCGCCGACGGCCTTCTCGTCCGCCTCCGTCCACTGCTGCCACCACCTGTGGTGGGGCTGCCGCCCGCGCGTGACCAGTTCCGAGACCGTGATCCCCTCCGGCGGCACCGGGGTCTGCGGCAGCAGCCCGATCTTCTGGGCGACCCGCCTGGTGGGGATGCGGGACAGCTCGGCGCCGTCCAGCAGGACCGCGCCGCGCCGCGGCTTGAGCAGCCGGCCCAGCGCGCGCAGGAGCGTGGACTTGCCGCACGCGTTGGGCCCGATGACGACGGTCACCTGCCCGTCCGGGATCTCCAGGTCGAGGCCGTCGACGACCGTACGGTCCTCGTAGGTGAGCACGAGCCCTTCGGCCCTCAGGCGGTTGCCGGTCATGCGGCGCCTCCGGAACGGCTGCGAGTGCGGACGATGAGCCACATCAAATACGGAGCGCCCACCGCCGCGGTGAACACGCCGACCGGCAGCTCGATCGGAGAGAACAGCTTTCGGGCCAGCAGATCCGCGACGGCCATGATCAGGGCGCCGGTCAGCGCGGAGCCGACCAGCGGGATCTGTGCGGTGCGGGTGAGGCGGCGGGCGATCTGCGGGGCCAGCAGCGCGACGAAGTCGACCGGACCCGTCGCGCCCGTCGCCACCGACGCCAGGACGACGCCGAGGACGATCAGGCACAGACGGACCCGGCCGAGCCGTACGCCGAGAGCGGTCGCCGTGTCGTCGTCGAACGACACGGTGCGCTGCGCCCGGGCCGCCCAGAACAGCGCCGGCATGAGCACGAGCGAAATCACGGCGAGCGGTACGGCGTGGTCGTAGCCGCGGCCGTTGAGGGATCCGGTGAGCCAGACCTTGGCCTGCTGGGCCACCAGGTAGTCGCCCTTGGTGACGAACAGCTGCGTCAGGGAGCCGAGGGCGACCGAGACACCGATGCCGATGAGCACGAAGCGGGCGGCGTGCAGGCCCCTGCGCCAGGCGAAGACGTAGACCAGCGCGGCGGCGGCCGTCCCGCCGAGGATCGCGACGTACGGCAGGGCGGTGTGCGCCGTGACGCCGAAGGTCATCGCGGCGACGGTCGCCGCGCCCGCGCCGTGTGTCACACCGATCACGTCCGGGCTGGCGAGCGGGTTGCGGGCCACGGTCTGGATGAAGGCTCCGGCGAGGCCGAAGGCGGCGCCGGCCAGAAGACCGACCACGAGGCGGGGCATCCGCAGGGTGCCGACCACGAACTCGTCGGGGCTCGGCCGCCCCGCGAGCACACGGACGACCTCCGTGGGACCGACGAAGGACTCGCCGACGCACAGATAGACGACGGCGGTCACCGCGAGCGCCGCGCCGAGCACGGTGGCGACGAGGGCCGCCCTGCGGTGCAGCAGGAAGCTGCCCCGCCCCGCGCGCAGGACGGAGAAGCCGCTGGGGCGGATCGTCACGCCGCCACCGTCCCCTTCCTGCGTACCAGTGCGATCAGGAACGGCACGCCGAGCAGTGCGGTCATGACGGCCACCGGTACCTCCGAGGGCGGGAAGACGACGCGGCCGAGGACGTCCGCGACCAGGATCATCACGGGGCCGAGCAGGGCCGCCGCGGGAAGGACCCAGCGGTGGTCGGTGCCCATGAGCGCTCGCGCGATGTGCGGGACGGCCAGGCCGGTGAAGGCGATCGGACCGGCGGCGGCGACCGCGACGCCGGTCAGGACGGTGGCGCCGAGACCTCCGAGGATCCGCAGCAGGGGGACGTTGTGGCCGAGCCCCCTGGCCACGTCCTCACCGAGCGCGAGCGCGTCGAGTCCCCGGGCCACCGCGGCGACCAGCAGCAGTCCGGCGAGCAGGAACGGCCAGGTCTGACCGGCGATCTCAACGCTCCGGCCGCTGATCGAGCCGACATGCCAGAACCGGAACTCGTCCAGGGCCCTGGCGTCGGTCGTCACGATGCCGGAG
The DNA here is from genome assembly GCF_012999525.1 of Microbispora sp. H10836. NCBI lineage: Bacteria > Bacillati > Actinomycetota > Actinomycetes > Streptosporangiales > Streptosporangiaceae > Microbispora > Microbispora sp. H10836. Next base: position 353,963 of record NZ_JABBWU010000003.1, on the reverse strand, counting down.
ACCACGGAGGCGAGCAGGGCGTTCATCGCGGTGCCGGCCAGGGCGAGCTTGACCGGGGTGGCGCCACCGCGCCCGCCGGCGGCGATGACGTGGACCGCGACCGCCGCGATCCCCGCGCCCGCGAAGGCGAACCACACGTAGCCGCTGAGCGAGTGCACTCCGAGAAACGCGATCGCGCACACGACGCCCACCGAGGCGCCCTGGCTGACGCCCAGGATGCCGGGCTCGGCGATGGGGTTACGGGTGATGCCCTGCATGACCGTCCCGGCCACGGCGAGGGCGACGCCGACCATCACGCCGATGAGGGTGCGAGGCGCCCGCAACGACCGTACGACCTGGGCGTCGTCGCCGGCGCCGCCGTGCAGCAGGGCGTCCACCACGTCGCCCGGCGCGATCTGCCGGCTGCCCACCGCGAGGCTGAGCAGCACGGCGAGGACCAGCAGTCCGGCGAGAAGCAGCAGGAGCGCACCCCCAGCCGTCCGGCCGACGCGCCGTCGGGTGGCACGGGACATTCGTTTCGCTTTCTGGGAGCCGGTACGGGACCACGTGCGCCTATCGGGTGAGGTACCGGTCCAGATCCGCGACGACCTCCATGGCGGCGGTGACGCCGAGGCCGAGGTACCAGGTCTCGTCCGGGACCTCGTAGGCGTGGCCGGCCTTGACCGCCTTGAGGTTCTTCCACAGCGGGTTGCCCTGGACCGCCGACTTGTCGGTGGCCTTCGGATCGCCGTAGACACCGGTGAAGATGACGTCCGCGTCCGCCTGGTCGATGTTCTCCGCGCTCACCTCCGCGGCGAGGTCGGGGATGTTCTGGTTGTCCGGGCGCGGGACGCCGGCGTCGTCGAGGATGGTGCCGATGAAGGACGCCTTGGCGTAGAGGCGGATCAGGCCGTCGGGCAGGAAACGCACCATCGAGACGACGGGCTTGTCGTCGCCGAGCTTCGCGCCGAGGTCCTTCACCGCGCGGTCGTAGTCGGCGAGTTTCGCCCTGGCCTCCTCGGTCTTGTCGAGGGCGGCCGCGTTGAGGAGGTAGTTCTCCTTCCAGGTGAAGCCGGGACGGATGGAGAACACGGTCGGGGCGATCTTCGACAGCTCGTCGTACTGGTCGGCGGCGCGCAACTGGCTGCCGAGGATGAGGTCCGGGCGCAGCCCGGCGATCGCCTCCAGGTTGAGGCTGTTGATGGTGCCCACGTGCTTCGGGGTGCCGGCGTCCTGCTTCAGGTAGGACGGCAGTTCGGGCGACCCCTCGCTGGGCGCGAAGCCGACCGGCTGGACGCCCAGGGACACGACGTTGTCGAGCTCTCCGACGTCCAGGACGACGACCCGCTTGGGCGGGGCCTTGATCTCGGTCGTGCCCATGGCGTGGGTGAGGGTGCGCGGCCACTCGCCGGGCTTGGCGCCGGTGCCCATCGCAGCGGTCTTCGCGGCGGCGGTGGTGAAGTCCGCACCACCCTGGGCGACGGCCTTCTTGGCGGCCTCCCCCGCGGGCTTGCCCGCGTCCGCGCTCGTGCCGGAGCTCGTGCCGGAGGAGGTGCCGCAGGCGGCCAGGGAGAGTGCGACTGCGACGGCGCCGATACCGAGCCCGATACCGCGGTGCCGGAGAAACATACAGGGGCCCCCTGCCAGGACAGTAAAGATTAGGTAAGGCTTACCTTATAGGCATTCTCCCGGGTTCCATCAAGGCCGAAAAGTGTGGTTATGGTCACCGGCGCGTCGATTGAGGGGTGTCCGGCTGGTGATCTTCTTCGAGAAGAGGGCATATAGGGAGGCAACAGACCGTTCTTGGAGACTCATATGGATATAGCGACCCTGCAGGCGCAGACCCGCCTGTACCTGCGCCAGAAGATCACCATGATGGTGAACAGGTACGTCGTCCATGTGGCTCTCCCCGACGGTTCCGAGGGCGAGGCCGTGGCGTTCGCCGAGCAGAAGCGGATGGCCCTCAAGGAGCAGGTCACGCTCTACACGGACGAGTCCCGGCAGGCGACACTGGCCGGTTTCAAAGCGCGCAAGGTCCTCGACGTCGCCGGCGAGTACGACGTCGTCGACCACACGGGGGCGCCGATCGGCACGTTCCGCAAGGACTTCGGCCGGTCGCTGCTCCGCTCGACCTGGCATGTCCAGCAGCCGGGGCTGCCGACGCTGACCGGCCAGGAGCGGAACCTGGCGGTCGCCCTGCTGCGCCGGTTCTCCGACTCGCTGGAGTGGCTGCCGTACCACTTCGACTTCAGCATCGGCGCCTCGATCGCGTTCTCCGTCGACCGCAGGTGGGGGCTGCGCGACCGGTACGCCATCGAGATCCGCGACCCGCGGATCGACCGCCGCCTGGTCATCGCCATGGCCGTGGCGCTCGACGCCCTTCAGTCCCGATAGATCTCAAGGAATCACCGCGACAGGTGAGCCTGTTATAGTCGAGGACAGCCGTATGGTTCTGGCTCCATCTCGAGCCCATACGCGCACCGCATGCCTGGTCAGCAATCGTCGTCCATCTGTACGAGACGCTGCGCCGGGAGGAAACTCCGGTTCTCGCGAAGCCCGCTTGCGGGCCTCCGCTGCGGTTCTCGTTCCCTCCCGCTCCGCTCCGGCCGGATGAACCCGCCACGCGAACTCCCCCAGACGTTTTCTCAGCCCTAGGAGTCCCATGACCACCACCACTCTCAGCGTTCCCAGGCCGCGCGGCGTCTCCCGCGCCACGCCGGCCCGTACCAAGAACACCCGAACCACCGAGGTCACCGGCCTGCTCGACCGGTCGGGCCGGAACACGGTCATCCGTACCAACGGCTACCTGCCCGGCCCCAAGGACGTGACCGTCCCGGCCGCCCTCGCGGACGCGCTCGACCTGCGCCGCGGCGACCACGTCCGCGGCATCGCCCAGAACGGCACGCTCACCTCCGTCACGACCGTCAACGGCGGGCCGGCGGATCCGGCGCGGCCGGACTTCGCCGACCTCGTGCCGATCCACCCCGATGAGCGGCTGCGCCTGGAAACGGCGCGGGGCGTCCTGGCCACGCGCGTCATCGACCTGTTCGCCCCGGTCGGCAAGGGCCAGCGCGGCCTCATCGTCGCCCCGCCGAAGGCCGGCAAGACCACGCTGCTCAAGGCCGTCGCGAACGCGATCGCTACCAACCACCCCGAATGCCACCTCATGGTCGTCCTGGTGGACGAACGGCCCGAGGAGGTCACCGACATGCGCGAGTCGGTCCAGGCCGAGGTGATCGCCTCGACCTTCGACCGGGCGCCGCAGGACCACATCACCGCGGCCGAACTGGCCGTCGAGCGGGCCAAGCGGCTGGTGGAGACGGGCCGTGACGTGGTCGTGCTCATGGACTCGATCACCCGCCTCGGCCGGGCGTACAACATGGCCGCGCCGAGCGGCGGACGCGTGCTCACGGGCGGCATGGACGCCCGGGCCCTGCACCTGCCCAAGAAGGTGCTCGGCGCCGCCCGCAACATCTCCGGCGGCGGCTCGCTCACGATCCTCGCCACCGCGCTGGTCGAGACCGGCTCGAAGATGGACGACATCGCCTTCGAGGAGTTCAAGAGCACCGGCAACATGGAGCTGAAGCTGAGCCGGAGCCTGGCCGACCGCCGTGTCTTCCCCGCCGTCGACGTCGTCGCCTCCGGCACCCGCCGCGAGGAACTGCTGCTCCACCCCGCCGAACTGCCGCTGGTGTGGCGGCTGCGCCGGGCGCTGCAGGACCAGGAGGCGTTCGACCGCTTCCTCACCACGCTGAAGAACACGGGCACGAACGCCGAACTCCTCCTGGCCCTGGCGAAGGGCTAAACCCCGATCGGATGCCAGACGGTCTTGGTCTCCAGGAACGTCGTCATCCGCGCGATGCCGGGGTCGGCGAGCCAGTTCACGGGACCGGCCGGCGGCCGGAGCACCCGCTTGAGGTTCTCCGCGGCCAGTTCCTCACATGTGACGGCCAGCTCGGCGTCGGCGCCGGTCAGGTCGATGCCGTTGACGTCCATGTGGCCCGCCAGCCAGGGGGCGATCTCGGCGGCCGAGCCGGTGAGGACGTTCACCACCCCGCCCGGCAGGTCGGAGGTCGCCAGCACCTCGGCCAGCGTGATCGCCGGCAGCGGCGCCCGCTCGGAGGCGACCACCACACAGGTGTTGCCCGTCGCGATCACCGGGGCGATCACACTGACCAGCCCGAGCAGCGGTCCCACCTGCGGGGCGACCACGGCCACCACGCCGGTCGGCTCCGGGCTCGACAGGTTGAAGTACGGCCCGGCCACCGGGTTGGCCGACCCGAGCACCGCCCCGATCTTGTCGGACCAGCCCGCGTACCAGACCAGCCGGTCGACCGCCGCGTCCACCATCTCGCCGGCCTGCTTGACCCCGACGCCGCCGAAGGCGGTGATCTCCGCGACGAACTGCGCGCGGCGGCCCTCCAGCATCTCGGCGATCCGGTACAGGATCTGGCCCCTGTTGTACGCCGTGGCGCCCGACCAGCCGGGGAACGCCTTCCGCGCGGCCGCGACCGCGTCCCTGGCGTCCTTGCGCGAGGCCCTGGCCGCGTTGGCGAGGAAGTCGCCCTTGGAGGAGGTCACCGCATACGACCTTCCGCTCTCCGAACGCGGGAACGCGCCCCCGATGAACAGCTTGTACGTCTTGCGCACGGACAGCCGCTCACTCATCGAAACTTCCAATCTCCAGTGGACGGGCCGGCTGATAGGTCTGGCCGCACCGGCACACGCCGCCGCGGTGGGCGAACCAGCCGTGCCGTACGGCGAAGCGGCCGGAGCGGCGGCCCCGGGAGAAGCCCTCGCCCGCCCCCGCGCGGGCCCGGCGGACGAGACGGCGGCGACGCCCGGAGTCGCACCTGCCGGACGGACGGCCGGAGGAATGATCACACCGCAAGGTAGGCCTCCAGACCGTGCCGCCCGCCCTCGCGGCCGTAGCCCGACTCCTTGTAGCCGCCGAACGGCGACGTGGGGTCGAACCGGTTGAACGTGTTGGACCAGACGACGCCGGCCCGCAGCCGGGACGCCATCCACAGCATGAGCGAGCCCTTCTCGGTCCACACGCCCGCCGACAGCCCGTACGGCGTGTTGTTGGCCTTCTCCACCGCCTCGGCGGGGGTGCGGAAGGTCAGCACCGACAGCACCGGCCCGAAGATCTCCTCCCGGGCGATGCGGTGCGACTGGGCCACGCCGGTGAAGAGCGTGGGCGGGAACCAGTAGCCGCGGTCGGGGATCGGGCAGGCGGGCGACCACCGTTCGGCGCCCTCGGCCTCCCCGGCCTCCGACAACTCGCGGATCTTGGCGAGCTGCTCGGCCGAGTTGATCGCGCCGATGTCGGTGTTCTTGTCCAGCGGGTCGCCGAGCCGCAGCGTGCCGAGGCGCCGCTTGAGCGCCTCCAGCAGGTCGGCCGCGACCGACTCCTGCACCAGCAGCCGGGATCCGGCGCAGCACACGTGACCCTGGTTGAAGAAGATCCCGTTGACGATGCCCTCGACGGCCTGGTCCAGCGGCGCGTCCTCGAACACGATGTTGGCGGCCTTGCCGCCGAGCTCCAGCGTGAGCTTCTTGCGGGTGCCCGCGAGGCCGCGGGCGATGAGGCGGCCGACCTCGGTCGAGCCGGTGAAGGCGACCTTGTCCACGCCGGGGTGGTTCACGAGCGCGGCGCCCGTCTCGCCGGCGCCGGTGACGATGTTGACGACCCCCGGCGGCAGGTCGGCCTGGCGGCAGATGTCGGCGAACGCCAGCGCGGTCAGCGGCGTGGTCTCGGCCGGCTTGAGCACGACCGTGTTGCCGCAGGCCAGCGCGGGGGCGATCTTCCAGGCCAGCATGAGCAGCGGGAAGTTCCACGGGATGACCTGCCCGGCCACGCCCAGCGGACGGGGATCTTGTCCGAACCCCGCGTAGGAGAGCTTGTCGGCCCAGCCGGCGTAGTAGAAGAAGTGGGCGGCGACCAGCGGGAGGTCCACGTCACGGGACTCCCTGATCGGCTTGCCGTTGTCGAGCGTCTCCAGGACGGCCAGCTCACGCGAGCGTTCCTGGATGAGCCGGGCGATCCGGAACAGGTACTTGGCCCGCTCCGCGCCCGGCATGGCCGACCACACGGGGAACGCCTTGGCCGCGGCCTGGACCGCGCGGTCGACGTCGGCCTCCCCCGCCCACGCGACCTCCGCGAGCACCTCCTCGGTGGCCGGGTTGACGGTCTTGTGGCGATCCTCGCCCTGCGGCTCGACCCACTCGCCGTTGATGAACAGGCCGTACGACGGCCGGATGTCGACGATGTCCCGCGACTCGGGCGCGGGTGCGTATTCGAACATGCCTCAGTCCAGCCCTCAGTCCAGCGTGAAGTAGTCGGGACCGGCGTACCGGCCGGTGGCCATCTTCTGCCGCTGCATGAGCAGGTCGTTCAGCAGCGAGGATGCGCCGAGGCGGAACCAGTCGGGGTCCAGCCAGTCCGGCCCGGCCGTCTCGTTGACCAGCACCAGGTATTTGATCGCGTCCTTGGTGGTGCGGATGCCGCCCGCGGGCTTCACGCCCACCTTGTGGCCGGTCGCGGCGAGGAAGTCGCGCACGGCCTCCAGCATGACGAGCGTCACCGGGAGGGTCGCGGCCGGCGACACCTTGCCGGTCGAGGTCTTGATGAAGTCCGCTCCGGCGATCATCGCCAGCCAGGAGGCCCGCCGCACGTTGTCGTACGTCGCGAGCTCGCCGGTCTCCAGGATCACCTTCAGATGGCTGCCGCCGCAGGCCTGTTTGGTGGCGACGATCTCCTCGTACACCTTGAGGTAGTCGCCCGCGAGGAACGCGCCGCGGTCGATGACCATGTCGATCTCGGCGGCTCCGGCGGCCACGGCGAGGCGGGTCTCGGCGACCTTCACCTCCAGCGAGGACCGGCCGCTGGGGAACGACGTGGCGACGGACGCCACCTTCACACCCGACCCGGTCAGCGCCTCGACGGCGGTCGCGACCAGGTCGGGGTACACGCAGACAGCGGCGACGGGCGGCACGGAGGAGTCGGCGGGGTCGGGCCGCACCGCCTTGGCGCACATCGCCCTGACCTTGCCGTGGGTGTCCGCGCCTTCGAGGGTGGTGAGGTCGACCATCCGAATGGCCAAGTCGATGGCCTGCTTCTTGGCGGTCGTCTTGATGGATCGCGTGCCCAGCATCGCGGCCCGGGCGTCCGCACCGACCCGGTCGACCCCGGGAAGGCCGTGCAGGAACGCCCGCAACGTCGAGGGTGAGGAGGCGACCTCCGCGAGCGGAGTAGTCATAGTTGGCACGGAACCAGCATCCCCGACCACTCGGATTGATTCCAAACCCGGGGACTCCGGCGCTCCTAAGGCTTCGCCTTACCCGCCTTAGAAGTCCTACGCCGCCGGCCCATGCCAGAGATAGGGCATCCGCCCGATGTGCCGCACCACGCCTTAGACCGAACCTTGAGGAGTACGGAAAGAGGCCCGAACAAGGAGACGCAGTGATGGGTCCGGAACTGCAGTACCAGGTAATGATCAACCGTGCCGCCGAGCTTCAGGAGGAGGCCGCCGGCCACCGGCGCGCCCGCGAGGCGCAGGCGGCTCTGAAGGGCCGGCAGCGCTCCGGCCAGCGCCGGCTGCGCGCGGCCTTCGGCAAGCTCCGCACCTCATGAGACGCGTACGAAGGCCCGGCCGGACCCTCCCTCCCGGCCGGGCCTTTCAGCCGCCGTGAGCCCCGCCAGTCAGTCAGATCTGACCGTAAAACCAGGCGAACCGACTCAAAGGGTCATGACATGCTTGACGACATGACACGCCGGGCGGTGAGCCCCGTTTTCGTCGGGCGGGGCGCGGAGTTGGAGACCCTGGGCGAGGCCTACGACCAGGCCCGTAAGCAGGCCACCGCGGCGGTGCTCGTCGGCGGCGAGGCGGGCGTGGGGAAGACCCGCCTCGCCCTCCGGTTCGCCGAGCAGGCCGCGCAGGACGGCGCCCACGTGCTCGTCGGGGGCTGCGTGGAGCTGTCGGCCGAGGGCCTGGCGTACGCGCCGTTCACCGCCGCGCTGCGGCAGCTCGTCCGGGAGTCCGGCGCGGCCGAGGTCGCGGGCCTGCTGCCCGACGGCGCCGCCCGCGACCTGGCGAGGCTGCTGCCCGAGTTCGGCGAGCCGAGCGGCGACGGGGAGACCGAGTCGGCCCGCGCCCGGCTGTTCGAGCTGATCCTCGCCCTGCTGGAGCGCCTCGCCGAGCGGCGGCCGGTGGTGCTCGTCATCGAGGACGTCCACTGGGCCGACCGCTCCAGCCGGGACCTCATCGCCTTCCTCAGCCGCAATCTCAAGTCGGCTCCCGTCCTGATGGTCATGACGTACCGCGCGGACGAGCTGCACCGCACCCATCCCCTGCGGCCGGTGCTGGCCGAGCTGGGGCGGGTGGACGGCGTGGTCCGGGTGGACCTGCCCCGCTTCACGCAGGACGAGGTCGCCGCGCAGATGGCGGGGATCCTCGGGGTGACGCCCGAGTTCGCCAGGGTGGACCGGGTCTTCGAGCGCAGCGGCGGCATCCCGCTGTTCGTGGAGGCGCTGCTCGACTGCGGCGACGAGTGCTCGTTCCCCGACTCCCTGCACGACCTGATCATCGGCTCGGTGGAGCGGCTGCCCGAGGAGACCCAGCGGGTGCTCCGGATCGCCGCCGCGGGCGGCGTGCGCGTCGGGCACGACCTGCTGGCGGCGGTCAGCGGGGTGTCCGACGTGGACCTGGAGAACGCGCTGCGGCCGGCCATCGCGGCCAACGTGCTGCAGGTGGCCGACGGCGGGGCGTACGCGTTCCGGCACGCCCTGATCCGCGAGGCGGTCCACGACGAACTGCTGCCCGGCGAGCACGCGCGGATGCACGCGCGGTACGCCGAGGAGATCGACCGCGACCGCACCCTCGTGCCCCCGGGCCGGGCGGCCATCGAGATCGCCCACCACTGGTACTCCGCCCGCGACGACCTGTGGGCCCTGATCTCTGCGTGGGAGGCGGCGGAGAAGGCGGCCAAGTCGTTCGCCTACACCGAGCAGATCCAGCTCCTCGACCGCGTGCTGACGCTGTGGGACAAGGTCCCCGACGCCGCCGAGCGGATCGGACACGACCACTGCACCGTGCTCGAGCGGGCCTCCGAGGCGGCGTACGTCGGCGGCGACATGGAGCAGGGCATCAAGTACGTGCGCGGCGCCCTGGCCGAGCTGGACGAGCGGACCGCCCCGGAGCGGGTGGCCGAGCTGCTGGTCCGCATGGCGAACATCAAGATGCAGAAGGGCAAGCCCGGCGGGCTGGAGGAGCTGCGGCGCGCGGAACGACTGGTCCCGCTGCCCGGCGACATCCGCACGCTCGTGCTGACCCGGCTCGGCACGGTGCTGATCAACTCCGACGAGATCGTCGAGGGCACCGCGCTCACCCAGGAGGCGTTGCGCATAGCCCGCGAGACGGGCGACGAGGTCCAGGAGGCCGACCTCCTGATCAACCTCGCGCTCGGACATTCGATCAACGGCGACCTGGAGACGGCGTTCGCCATGAACGAGCGCGCCCTGGCCATCGGAACCCGGCTCGACTCGCCGCGCATCATCCTGCGCGCCCTGGCGAACAACGTCGACGCCCTCGACAACCTCGGCCGCTCCGCGGAGGCCGTGGCGCTCGCGCTGGAGGGCGAGAAGCTCGCCCGGCGGTACGGCAGGTTCCGCCACCAGGGGGTGTTCATCGCCAACAACCGGGCGGAGGCGCTGGAGTCGCTCGGCCGCTGGGACGAGGCCGTCGAGGTCGTCGAGCGGTCCATGACGATGGGACCGACCCTGCGCAACCGGTGGCACATGCTGCGGGTGCGGGCGGACATCGCGATCGCGCGCGGCGAGGAGGACCTGGCGCAGGACATCCTCGCCGAGGTCGGCGCCTTCTCCCCGCACCGGGACGAGCAGACGCAGGAGTGGACGAACAACACCCGCCTGGTCCTCGCGTGGCACCTGCTGCGCGGCGAGCCGCTGCAGGCCCTGGCCGCCCTGGAGACGGCGCTGGACGACCCGCCGCTGTCGCGCAAGGCGATGCTCGCCGGCCGGCTGCTCGCCTCGGTCCGGTACGTCTGCGACGCCGCGGCGCCGGTCGCTCCCGAGCCGGTGGCGCGTGTGCGGGAGATGGGCGACCGCCTGGCCGTCAACCTGGGCGACGGGCCCGTGAACGAGGCGTTCGGCCTGGTCTACCGGGGTGAGTTCGACGCCGCGGCCGAGGCGTGGCGGCGGCTGGGCCGTCCGTACGTCCGGGCCAAGGCGCTGCTGCACGGAGCGATGGCCGCCGCCGCGAGCGGCGACCGCGACGGGGCCTCGGCGCGTCTGCGCGAGGCCTGCCCGCTCGCGGCCGCGCTGGGCGCCACCCCGCTGGTGGCGCAGATCGAGACGCTGGCCCGCCGCGTCGGCGCCCCCCTCTCCCGTCCCGCACCGTCCGGTCCCACACCGCCGGAACCCGTACGGCAGGCCGAGCTGACCCCCCGCGAGCTGGAGGTGCTGCGCCTGGTGGCGGCCGGGCGCAGCAACCGGGACATCGCGGCCGAGCTGTTCATCTCGGCCAAGACCGTCAGCGTCCACGTGTCGAACATCCTGCCCAAGCTGGGAGTGTCGACCCGGGGCGAGGCCGCCGCCGCGGCCCACCGCCTGTCGCTCCTCGATTAGGCGAACAGGGGCTCGATCAGCAGCAGCACGCCGAAGACGGCGAACGCGGCGGCCGCGCCATACTTGATCCACTTCTCCGGCAGCCGGGTGCCGAGGAACCGGCCGACCAGGATGGCCAGCGCGTCGGCGGCGACCATGCCCACGGTGGAGCCGACCCACGTGCCGAACCAGCCGTGCTGGGTGGCCAGCGTGATCGTGGCGAGCATGGTCTTGTCGCCCAGCTCGCTGAGGAAGAAGGCCACGGCGACGGCGATGAACGCGTTGCGGGTGGTCTTGGCCGCCTTGCCCTTCTCCTCCTCGGTGAGTTCGTCGCCGCGCAGGGTCCAGGCGGCGAAGGCGAGGAACGCGATACCGGCGATGATCGAGATGGCGGTGGTGGGGAGGGCGTCGCCGACGAGCCGGCCGAGGCCGACGCTGAAGAGGTGGACGAGCGCGGTGGCGGCGGTGATGCCGGCCAGCACCGGCCCCGTCTTGAACCGGGTCGCGAAGGTCAGGGCCATGAGCTGGCTCTTGTCACCCAGCTCGGCTACGAAGATGACGACGAGGGAGATCCAGAGGGCTTGCACGGGTCGCCTTTCGTCCCTTTCGGGGGGATTTGCGACCGGGCCGCCGTACGACACCCGGGGAGTTCGGGCACGACTTCGGCCCGGCAGCATGCGGTCATGACTGTCGGGCCGAAGGTCTCGTCCGCCACGAGGGCTCCACGACCGGGCGAACGAACCGCCAGTGTGTCGATCAGTGGATTTCGGACTACTCCCCTTCGGTGTTGCCCCAGTCTAACCGTGCTAAAGACTTACTCCCACCAGCACGGGCTCGTTGACGAGCCACACCCCGAACTTCTCGTGCACGCCGTCGCGCACCTCTCGGGCCAGCGCCAGCAGTTCGTCCGCGCCGGCCTCGCCGGTCGGGTTGGTGAGGGCCAGCGTGTGCTTGGTCGAGATGCGGGCCCGCCCCTTCTCGTAGCCCTTGGGGAAGCCGGCGTTCTCGATCAGCCACGCCGCCGGGACCTTGACCGTGCCGTCGGGCATGTCCCAGCGCGGGTGTCCGGGGGCCCGCAGCGCCAGGGCCGCCGCCTCGTCCGGGCCGAGCACGGGGTTGGTGAAGAATGACCCGGCGCTGCGCGTGTCCGGGTCGCCGGGGTCGAGGACCATGCCCTTGCCCCGGCGCAGCCCCAGCACCGCCTCGCGCGCGTCGGACAGCGGCACCCGCTCGCCGATCTCCGCGCCGAGCCGGACGGCCAGTTCCCGGTACGCCACGGGCCCCGACAGCGGCGAGCGCTCCAGGGCGTAGGTGACGGCCAGCACCACGTGCCGGCCGGGATCCTGCTTGAACGCACTGTGCCGGTAGGCGAAGCCGCACTCGGCCGCCGTGAGGTCCCGCACCTGGCCGGTGGTCCGGTCGTACACGCGGACGCCGGTGACGGTCTGCGAGACGTCCTGGCCGTACGCGCCGACGTTCTGGATCGGGGTGGATCCCACCAGCCCGGGGACGCCCGACAGGCACTCGACCCCCGACCAGCCCTCGGCCGCGCAGCGGGCGGCCAGAGCGTCCCAGTCCTCCCCCGCCTGCACGGTGACCAGCGCGCGCCCGTCCTCGACCGTCACGTGGACGCCCCGCGTGGCGACACGCACCACGAGCCCGTCGAACCCGTCGTCGGACACCACGAGGTTGCTGCCGCCGCCGAGCACCAGCACGGGCTCGTCCGCGCGGTCGGCCTCGGCCACGGTCGCGACCAGCTCGTCCTGCGTCTCCGCCTGTGTGAACGCCCGGGCCGGTCCGCCCGTCCGCAACGTGGTGTACGGGGCGAGCGGCACCCCTGCCAGCCGGTCAGCCATCGGTCTCCTCGCACCCCGGAACGTCCGACGAACAGGATAGCTATCCGCGGTCCTCGCGCTCCGCCTCGGCTATCGACTCGTCGATCCTCGACGTGGCCGAGCTGCCGTCCCACAGGAGCTGGGAGGCGACCACCGACGCCTCACCCGAAGGGGTCAGCGCGGTCTCGATCGTCCCGCCGGGCGCGACGTCCTGCTCCACCTCGTCGATCTCGGGGCCCGTGGCTTCGGCGGCCTGCCTGGCGTTGTCCGCCCGCGGCCGCGGCAGCCCGCCGCCGTGGGCGTCGCCCGCCTTGCCGGGGTCCTGGGTCTGTGCGGCGACGCCTGCGACGTCACCGGTGCGGTCCGCTGCGTTGTCTCGATCGCTCACGATCCGACCGCTACCCAGCACCACCGCGGCCAATCGGCCGGTCAGGAGAGGCACGCTCAGGAGAGCTGGACCACCGCACGGGCCTTGGACAGGACGCGGGAGTCGCCGGACTTCGCGGTCAGCGCGACGACGACACGCTTGTCCTCGCGCTTCTCCTCGACGATCCCGCTGATCGTGATCGTCGCGCCGTTGTCGTCGTCCGGCACCACGACCATGGACGAGAAGCGGACGCCGTACTCCACCACCGCGCCGGGGTCGCCCGCCCAGTCCGTCACGAACCGGCCGCCCTGGGCCATCGTGTACATGCCGTGCGCGATGACGTCGGGCAGGCCGACCGCCTTCGCGTACCGCTCGTTCCAGTGGATGGGGTTGAAGTCGCCGGAGGCGCCGGCGTACCTCACCAGGTCCACCCGGCGGACCCGGTACTCGACGGCCGGGATCTGCTGGCCGGCCTCCACCTCGTCGTACTTGACCGTCGCCGCCATGTCAGGCCGCCCCTCCCCGCTCCACGATGACGTTGTAGGTCCGGCAGACCAGCTCGCCGGAGGTGGTGGAGACGTCGCTGCGCAGGGTCAGGAACTCGTTGCGCCCGACGCTGCGGATCTCCGCGATGGTCGAGGCGCACACCAGCTCGTCGCCCGCGTGGATGGGCCTCTCGTACTCGAACCGCTGCTCGCCGTGCACGACCATCGAGAAGTCGAGCCCGAGCTCGGGGTCGGCGAGCGCGTCACCGGTCCCGAGAAGGCTGAACACGATGGGGAACGTGGGCGGCGCGACGACGTCCGGATGCCCGGCCGCCACGGCGGCCTGCCTGTCGTGGTAGATCGGGTTGGGGTCGCCGATCGCGGTGGCGAACTCGCTGATCTTCACGCGGCTGACCTCGTAGGGCGCGGACGACGCGTACGTCCGCCCGACGAAATCACGGTTCAAAGCCATCGGGCCGGGCTCCTTCTGCTGAGCGGGTAGGCCGTACCGTAACAGAACCCGGACACGACAAACCGGCGTCCCCGCAGGGGAACGCCGGTGTCGGAAGTGCGATGGGGTTCCGAAGTGATGCCTGCGCGGGACCGTGCCGCGTGCCGGAACTAGCGGGTCTCGCGGTGCGCCCGGTGCGTCTTGCAGTTGGGGCAGTACTTCTTCAGCTCAAGCCGATCCGGGTCGTTGCGCCGGTTCTTCCGCGTGATGTAGTTGCGGTGCTTGCACTCCTGGCAGGCCAGCGTGATCTTCGGCCTAACGTCTGTGGCAGCCACGTGGGAGTGCCTTTCTGCGTTCGGGACTACGGACAACCCACGCCGGGGCCGCCTTGTGCAGGTGGCCCGGGAGGGTAGTAGCGGAGGCCGGACTTGAACCGGCGACACAGCGATTATGAGCCGCTTGCTCTGCCTGACTGAGCTACTCCGCCTTGGCCGGAACTGGATCCGGCCACGCAAGGATACCCGACCTGTACGGCTATTCGCGCATCGGGATCAGCCATGATCGAGGTCGGTCTTCCCCTGAGGAAGAGGCATCCCCACCAAGCCGAAAGCCCCACCCGGCAGCATCAGTCAGAGACACTGCTTGGATAGGACTTCTCGACTAGAGCCCCCAAACGGAATCGAACCGTTGACCTTCTCCTTACCATGGAGACGCTCTGCCGACTGAGCTATAGGGGCGGGTCCGCCTGCCACTCTCGCGTTGCGGACAGGTGTAACCATACACGGCCACGGCGACCTACGCGAATTCGGATCACCCGCGTCGCGGGCCGCTCAGGGCGTCGGCAGGACTCCGGACAGGTCGGCCTCGGGACGGTGCCGGACGGGCACATCGGCCGTGACCGCGTAGCGGCTGAAGTAGCCCTTGCCCTTGACCGGGATCACGCTGCTCAACGTCACCGTGGCGTCGTACGGCGCGTCCGCGCACTCGGGCAGGCACCAGGTGCCGCTGAGCTTGCCCGCGCCGGTCGCCCGGGTCGGTCCCCAGGTCCGCCAGGTGACCGCGCTCATCGTGCTGAACTCCGAGAGCACGAGGTTCGCCGGCCGCTGGTCGGGCCTGCCCCGCTCGGAGTCCCGCAGGTTGAGCACGTACACCGGCGTCTCGGGCGGGGGATCCGTGGGCGCCGACCCGCAGCCGCCGATGGCGGCGGCGAGCGCGCTGGCGGTGACGAACAGGCGGACGGGCAGGCGGACGGGCAGGGCAGGCAGGCGCATCGATTCCCCCTCGGCACTGTGAGTGCCCAGGGCCCGCGGCTGTTACGCCTGTGACCTGGCTACTTGACGGCCGTACGGGCCTCGCCGGCCCGGGCGGGCAGCGGGATCACCTCGCACAGGTCGGCGAGGTCGACATACCGGGCGACCTCCTCGACCGACAGGCAGTCGGCGACCACCTGGCCGTGGCGCCGTACCCGCAGCACCTGGCGGTCACGGCGGTACGCGGGAACGATCTCGTAACCGTCCGGTCCCACCCATCGGCTGTCCATGACGGAACAAACTATCGGGTTTTCCCCAGGCCTATCTCCCGTCCCATGGGAATCGGCCTTAAGTGGGGTCTTAACCGACCCCAAGTGCCCGGCCGCACAGTGAGCGTGACATACCGCCGTTCCCCCGCTCACGAAGGGTCCTCCGATGTCCGACACCCCCAACCTGCTGGGCTTCCGCATCACGCACCGGGCGATGCGGGCCGACTCCCGGCGCCTCGCCGACGTCACCGCCGAGATCGCCGCGGGCCGGCAGCCGTGCGGGCCGGACCGCGCCAACGCCATCCGCGAGTACGTCACCAAGCTCTGCCGCGGCATCCACCACCACCACAAGGCGGAGGACGACCGTCTGTGGCCCCTGCTCGTCCGGTCCGCGGGCGCCGAGGTCGACCTGAGCGAGCTGAGCGAGGACCACTCCGAGCTCGACCCGCTGCTGGAGGAGATCCAGTCCGTCGCGGGCGACCCGGCCGAGCTGGCCAAGCCGCTGCGCCGGCTGGCGGACCTGCTCGACGAGCACATCGAGGAGGAGGAGCGCACGATCTTCCCGATCATCATGCGGCACGTGTCCGGCAAGGACTGGGAGGAGCTGGAGCAGTACGTCCGCAAGGGCGGCGACGCGCGCTTCGAGCTGCCGAGGATCGAGCAGCACGCGCGGCCGGAGGAGATGGCGGAGCTGCGCGCGCTGGCCGGGCCCGTCCTGGTCGTCATGCTGGCGGTGCTGCGCCGCGCCCACCGGCGCCGCGAGCGCCTCATCTTCGGCGCCGCGTGAGCGCCCGGCGGGCGGCCTCCTCCCAGTGCGGGGAGCCGACCTGCCGGGCGACCTCGGCGGCCCGCAGGTAGTGGGCCTCGGCGTCGCCGGGACGCCCCAGGAACGCCGCCAGATCGCCGAGCGTGTGCGCCACCGGCCCCAGCGTGACCGAGCCCGAGTGCAGGCCGGCCAGCTCGCCGTCGTACGGCAGGAGCAGCCGGTAACACTCCCCGGCCACCTCCGGGTCGCCCTGCTCGATCGCGTTGTCCGAGCGGAGAGCCATGAACACGAGCCAGTAGTAGTCCCGGCGAGGGGCGCGTACGGGAGCCCAGACCGCGCGGGCCTCCTCCGGGCGGCCGGCGCCGGCGAGCGCCCGCGCGTACAACTCGCCCACGTCCTGCGGCAGGCGTTCCCACAGGGCGGCGAGCTCCTCGACCGAGTCGTGGACCCGTCCCGCCGCCAGCTTGACCACGAAGCGGCCGACCACTCCCACCATCGCGCCGTTGGCGTCACCGGTGCTGGCCAGCTGCTCCCCGAGTTGCGAGTAGACGCTCTCGGCCCGCTCGAACTCCCCCCTGACCAGCAGGTGCAGGGCGTCGAGGAAGCCGAGGATGCCGAGGGCCAGGCCGAGCTGGCCGCTCGTCGACAGCTCCATGGCCTTGTCGGCGTGCCGGCGCGCCGTGGTCCAGTCGTTGCGGCCCAGCGCGGCCATGAGCAGCGAGAAGTGGCCGAGCGTCTGATAGCCGAGGAGCCCGGCGGCGGCCGAGGCGGCCAGCAGATCGTGCCCGAGCCTCTCCAGGTCGTCCCGCCTGTCGGGGGTCAGGCAGACCCAGTAGCGGCCGTTGAGCGCCATGCACCGCAGGCGGGGGTCGCCGAGGGCGTCCGCGATCGCCAGCGCCTCCCCGCTGGCCGCCTCGATGCGCTCCGCGTCGTGTCCTTCGAGGGCGTGGCAGAGGGCGACGAGCATCCGGCAGCGCAGTTCCCCGGCCTCCGCGGGCAGCGACTCCTCGATCGCCCGGACGAGATCGGTGTCGAGCACGCGGTCCGGCTGGATGGTCCAGATGACCGGCGCGTCGAGCGAGGACACCGCCCGCGCCACCGCGTCCCGGCCGCCCATCCGGCGGGCCACCGCCAGCGCCCTCGTGCGGTTCCGCACCGCCGTGATGACGTCGCCCGCGTGCGCCTGCGCGGACACCAGACGGCACAGGAGGTCGAGGCGGACGTCCCGATGCGCGTCGTCCGTCCCCTCGCTCAGCAGGTCGAGCGCGCCCAGCGCGCCCTCCAGCAGCGCGGCCGCATCCCTGTGGGCGTAGAGCGCGGCCGCCTGCCCGGCGGCTCGCGCCGCGTACTCGGCGGCCGTGAGGGCGGTCGCGGTCGTCGCGGCGGCGAGCGCGTGGTGCCCGAGCGCCCCCACGTCGCCGGGGCGCACCCGCTCCAGCGCCGTCAGGACCTTGCCGTGCATCCGCGCCCGGCGCAGCCGCGGGATGTCCTCGTACAACGTCTCGCGGACGAGCACGTGGGCGAACCGGACACGGCCGGGGCGCGGCTCCTCCAGCAGCCCGGACAGCACGCCCGCCTCCAGGCCGTCGAGCACCGTGTCCTCGTCCGCCCCGGGCAGGGCGATCAGCACGTCCGCGTCGGCCTCGCGGCCGAGGACGGCGGCGGTGCGCAGCGTGGTCTGCGCCGTCGCGGGCAGCCGGGCGAGGCGGCGGCGGATGAGGTCGCGCACGCCGGGCGGCAGCGCGTGGGCCGCCGACGGGCCGTCCACCGCCAGCAGCCGGGCCGTCTCGGTCACGAACAGCGGGTTGCCGCCGGTCCGCTCGGTGACCGTGCGCACCGTGTCCTCGTCGACCTCCGTGCCGGAGCGTGCCACGAGCAGGCGGGCCACCTCCGGCTCGCCCAGGCCGCCCAGGGTGATGTGCTCCACCGTCTGCACGGCGAGCGCCGCGGCGGTGGCGGTGAGGTCGTCGCCCGCCTCGGCCGGCCGATGCGTCAGCAGGACGAGGACCGGCGTCCGGGTCAGGCGGCCCGCCAGGTGACGCAGGAGCTGGAGGCTCTCCTCGTCGGCCCGGTGCACGTCCTCCAGCACGATCAGCAGCGGTCCCGGCACGCCCTCCAGGTAGTCGCCGGCCGCCCGCGCCAGCCAGAACTGGCCCACGGGCGCCGCGTCGTCGGTCAGCAGGGGCGCCAGCCGGGCCGCGGTCTCGGGCTCGGGCGGGCAGGTCGCGGACAGCTCCCGCAGCACCTCGCTCCACGCCCAGGCGGGCGGCACGCCGCCGGTCGTCTCGGGGCAGCGGCCCACCACGGTCTGCCAGCCGTCCGCGGCCAGGCGCCGCACGAGCGCGTCGGCCAGGGTGCTCTTGCCCGAGCCCGCCTCACCGCCGAGCCACACGATGCGGAACCCGGCTCCGGCCTGCTCGGCCGCGGCGGCCAGCCGGGACAGCTCCGCCGTACGGCCGACCATGCGGGGGAGGACGGGGTCCGGGGCGGGCGCGGGAGCCGGGATCACGAGCTCCGGAACCACGGGCTCCGAAACCACGAGCTCCGGAACCACGGGGGGCACGTCGAGCGACTCGGCCTGCGCGAGGATGTCCGACTCCAGCGCGCGCAGGGCGGGCCCGGGGTCGACGCCGAGTTGCTCGGCGAGCAGGGCGCGCGTCCGGCGCAGGGCCGCGAGCGCCTCCCCCTGCCGCCCGGCCCGGTAGTAGGCGAGCGCGAGCAGCCGTACGGCGTTCTCACGCAGGGGATGCGCGGTGAGGTGACGCTCCAGCTCCGGGACGACCTCGGCGTGGCGGCCGAGCGCGAGCCCGGCCTCGGCGCGGTACTCCACCGCGACCGCCCGCAGTTCGTCCAGGTGGACCACCTCGGGGATGGCCCACTCCTCCTCGGTGAACTCCGCGTACGCCGGGCCGGTCCACAGCGCCAGGGCCTCGTCCACGATTTCGAGCGCGTTCGCGGGCCGCCCCTCGCCGAGCAGGCCGGCGGCGGCCTCGACCAGCCGGGGGAAGCGCCAGGCGTCCACGTCGCCGGGCTCCAGCGCCAGGCGGTATCCGGGGGGAGCGCTGACCAGCACGCGGGCGGCGGCGCGGGGGGCGCGGTCCGGCTCCAGGGCCCGCCGCAGGTTCGAGACGTAGACCTGGAGCGCGGCCAGCGCGCGCGGCGGCGGCTGCCCCCGCCACAGGTCGTCGACGAACCGGTCGGTCGACACCACGTGGCCCTGGGCACCCACCAGCCGGGCCAGCACGGCGCGCTGGAGCGAGGTCCCGAGGTCCGCGGGACGCCCGCCCACCTCCGCCGCGATTCGGCCCAGAACCCGCAATTTCACCATGACGGAGCAAGCATAGGGATCAGGCCGGATAGTGGTAGTAACCGAGCAGGTCGTCGAGAACGCTCACGTCGTCCATGCGGATCCGCGTCCCGGTGGCGAACGCGTTGATCATCTTTCCTCCGCCCACGTACACCCCGACGTGGTGGGTCCTGCCCGGCCTGCCGTAGAAGACCAGGTCGCCCGGGCGCGGCACGCCGACCCGGCGCAGTCTGCCGAGGTGGTCGTCGGTGTTGCCGGGGCCGAGCACGTCGCCGCCGAAGGCCAGGCCGTACACCCAGCGGGTGAACCCCGAGCAGTCGAAACCACGCGTCCGGCTCGCCGGGCAGGGCTTGATCGAGCCGCTGTAGCCCCGGCACGTCCCCTTCGACGGTCCCGGCCGCGCCGCGTGCCCCCCGCCCCACGAGTACGGAAGGGAGCCCTGCGCGGCGTACGCGACGGCGACGGCCCGGGACAGCTCCTCGTCGAGCGGCGCCGATCCCGCGGCGGCCAGCGCGACGATCCCTCCGATCAGCAGCCGACGCTTCAGCGCCCGCGAAACCCCCATGGATCGGGACAATAGCCACCCGTCTTTTTATTGACCATAGAAGCTTTACCCCACTCGATCGACGCGCCGGAGGGGGATTGTTACTCTGAGTACGGCTCAGCTCGTACGTTCATCGACGTGTCGGTCGAAGCGCTTCGTCGGTCGCCCCGGACCTCCCCGTCCCGCTCCCCGGTGGTCCCCGGCGCCAAGGAGAGCGAAGGGAACCACCGTGGAGACGTGGACGGCACAACCCTCATCCCCCACCCGCTGGTGGGTGCTCGGGCTGCGCGGAGAGCTGGATCTCCACGCGGTGCGGCACCTGCGCGAGCCGCTGCGCACGCAGATCGAGGCCCGCGGCCCGTGGCTGGCCATAGACCTGAGCGAGGTGCGGTTCATCGACACCACGGGCGTGGGGCTGCTCGTGCGCCTGGTGCACAACCTGCGCGAGAGGGACGGCGACCTGGCGCTCATCGCGCCGGGCGGCCAGGTGCTGCGCATCCTGCGCTGGACCAACCTGACCCGGCTGTTCCGCGTCCTCGACACCGCCGACGCGCTGGACGACTGACTAGTCCGGCAGGATCTGCACCGGCGTGTCGCCGCCTCCCGTCGAACCGCCGCCTCCCGTCGGACCGTTGCCCCCCGTCGGCGGCGTCACGGACACCAGGCCCCGGCAGCTCCCGCCGCAGCCGCCGAACCGCTCGGTGTCGATCGGCGTGAACTCCGCAGCGGGCACGCCCCGCAGCGCCCGCAGCATCGTGTCCTTCCAGATCGGGCCGGGGATGCTGGCGCCGAACACCGACCCGTAGTAACGACCGCCGATCGTGACGCCGTTCAGCTTGTACTTCTGGGCGCCGCGCGGATCACCGACGCTGACCGCGCCCGCCAGGTCCGGGGTGAACCCGGCGAACCAGGCGGAGGAGGAGTTGTCGTTGGTTCCGGTCTTGCCCGCCGCGTCGCGGCCGATGCCGCCCACCGCCGACATCGTGCCCTTGGTGAACACGCCCGACAGGATGTGCGCCGCCGCGTCGGCCACCTCGGGCTCGAGGGCCTGACGGCACTTCGGCTTGTAGTCGGTGCTCTTGCCGGTGCTGTCGGTGATCCCAGTGATCGCCATCGGCGCGCAGTACTTGCCGCGCGCGCCGATCGCGGCGTACGCGGTGGCGACGGTCACCGGGTCCATCTCGTTGATGCCGAGCGTGAACGTCTCGTACTCCTGGAGCTTGTCGCCGTCGGCGCGGCGGATGCCCAGCGACTTGGCCGTCTTGACCACCTCGCAGAGCCCGACCCGCCGCTCGAGCTCCATGAAGAAGGTGTTGACCGAGTGCCAGGTGCCGGTCTGCAGGGTCAGCCAGCCGGGCGAGCCCTCGTCGTTGGTGACGGTGTGATTGACGTCGCCGATGCCCTCGCCCGAGCAGGTGGTGAACGTCGACAGGCTCGGGGCGCGGTAGCCGGCGCCCGCGCTGAAGCCGTCGTTGATCTTCATGCCCTGCTTCAACGCGGTGAGCAGGGTGAACGTCTTGAACGTCGAACCGGCCTGGAAGCCCATGCCGCCGCCGTGCGCGACGTCGGCCACAAGGTTGTAGGACACCTGGTTCTTGCTCTTGCGCGTGCCGTACGGGCGGCTCGCGGCCATCGCCTTGATCGCCCCGGTGCCGGGCTGGACCAGCGCCTCGGCGGCGACGGGATTGTCCGACGGGTGAACCCACTTCCCGATCGCCCTGTCGGCGGCGGCCTGCATCGTGGGGTCGATCGTGGTCCTGATGGTGAGCCCGCCGCGGTTGAGGAACGCCAGGCGCTGCTTGGCCGTCTTGCCGAAGTCGGAGTTGTTGAGGATCTCGTTGCGCACGTAGACGCAGAAGTACGGATATTTGCTCGACTCGCAGCCGCCGGGCAGCGGGGTCCCCTTGTAGCCGAGCCTGGCCTTCTTCGCCTCGGCCGCCTGCTCCTTGGTGATCTTGCCGAGCTCGGCCATCCGGTCGAGCACGACGTTGCGCCGCTTGAGCAGCCGGTCGCGGCTGGTCTTGCCCAGGTTGGGGTCGGTGGCGTTGGGGTCCTGCACGGCCCCCGCCAGCGTCGCCGCCTGCGGCAGCGTCAGCTCGCTCGCGCTGATCCCGAAGAACCGCTTGGCCGCCGCCTCGACGCCGTACGCGCCCGCGCCGAAGTAGGCGATGTTGAGGTACTTCTCCAGGATCTGGTCCTTGGTGTACTTCTTCTCCACGCCCATCGCGTAGCGCAGCTCGTTGAGCTTGCGGGCGTAGCTGGCCTCCAGGGCCTTGTTCTTCTCCGCCTCGGTGTCGGCGGCGTTGAGCAGCACCTGCTTGACGTACTGCTGGGTGATCGAGGAGCCGCCCTGGGCCACCCCGCCCGACTGCAGGTTCGTGGCCAGGGCGCGGAGGGTGCCTTCGAGGTCGATCGGGCCGTGCTGGTAGAACCGGTAGTCCTCGATCGAGATGATGGCCGTCTTCATGATGTCGGCGATCCGGTCGGACGGGACGACCTCGCGGTACTGCTCGTAGAACCGCGCGATCTCGCGACCCTTCACGTCCTGGATCACCGAAACCTGCGCCAGCGGGGGCTCGGCGAGGTCCCGGGGCGCGATGCCCACGTCCTCGACGGCCGACACCAGCCCGACGCCCGCGCCTCCCACCGCCGGCAGCGCGATGCCCGCGACCAGCACGCCCGCCGCCGCTCCCATGGCGGCGAGACGCAGCACCTTCCCCGTGGCGTTCACTAGATCCTCCCCCAAATTGCTATAGACAAGGTTATGGGGCCGTAAAGCGCGATCGGCCCCATAAACGGGTGTTACGGCAGCCGGCCGAGGCCGCGCGCGAGCACGGTCGCCGTCTTGGCGACGACCTTGTCGTCACCGGATCCGTCGGCCGCCAGGCGGTTGGTGTAGATCGCCATGATGATCGGGGCGGCGCCCTTCTCCGGCCAGACGACGGCGATGTCGTTGGCGGTGCCGTACGTGCCGCCGGTGCCGGTCTTGTCGCCGACGATCCACGTCTTGGGCAGCCCGGCGCGGATGCGCGCGTCCCCGGTCGTGTTGTCGCGCAGCCACCCGAGCAGCCGTGAGCGGTCCTTCGCGCCGAGCGCGTCGCCGGCGGTGAGCGCGCGCAGGTCGCGGGCGATCGACGCGGGCGTGGTCGTGTCCCGCCTCTCCTTGGGCGACCACTCGTTGAGCTCGGTCTCCCATCGGTCAAGCCGCGAGATCGGGTCCTTCAGCGTACGGAAGTAGCGGGTGAGCCCCTCCGGCCCGCCGATGCGCTTCAGCAGCATGTTGCCGGCGGTGTTGTCGCTGTAGATGATCGCCGCCCGGCACAGCTCGGCGAGCGTCATGCCGTCCTTCACGTGCTTGCCGGTCTCCGGCGAGTACGGCTTCACCTCGTCGGCCGTCCAGTGGACGACCTTCTTCGTCAGCTCCCTGTCGGTGGTGCGGGCCAGCACCGCCGCGGCGGCCACCGCCTTGAAGGTGGACGCCAGCGCGAACCGTTCGCCCGCCCGGTAGCCGATCGTCTTCCCGGTCGCCGTGTCGATGGCGTACGCGCCGATGCGGCCCTTGAAGGACGTCTCCAGCGCGCGCAGCGCGGCGGCCGGGGTCGCTTCCGCGGCCGCCGGCGGGGCGGCGCCGACCAGGACGAATACCGTCATCGCGGCGGCTTTCACCGTCACCGGGTGTCCCATGGCATGTCCTCGCTCTCGTGCGCCGGTGATCTGTCAGACGCAGGAGCAAACCAGAGGGTTCGGAACAAGTCCAATATTCATATGGACATCCGGCCGATATCGGTTCACATATGAGCCGAGCTCAGAGCGGCGGGGCGAAGTGGCGGCCGGCCGCGACGAGATCGTCCACCGCCCGCGCCGCGGCGGCAAGCCGCTCCCCCGGCGGCCCGGAGACGACGACGTGCGGGAGGCCGCGCCCGGCCAGCTCGGCGCGCAGCCGCCGGTCCATCTCGTGCCTCACGTGCTCGCCGTCGCGCCAGCCGTCCTGCTCGAAGGGCACGCCGTCCACGGACGTGTGGATCCACAGGTCGTGCCGGGCCCGCTCGTGGACGCGCAGGACGTCCGCGCTCACCGTGCCGAGGTAGCGCTCGTGCCACAGGGCGGTGGCGAGCGCGTCGGTGTCGCAGAACAGCACGGGCGAGCCGGCCCGCGCCGCCGCCTCCTCCCAGCCGAGCTGCCGGTGCGCGATCAGCGTGAACTCCTCCGGCTCCCACTCCAGGTCGTCGAGCCAGGGCTCGGGCGCTCCCGCCTGTTTGGCGGCCCGGCGGGCCAGGGCGAGTTTCTCCTCGCAGTAGGTCCTGCCGTACTCGGGCACCCACCGGGTCGCGGACCAGACACCGCCGCGTGCGGCGTAGTGGGCGGCCAGGGCGCGGGCGAGCGTGGTGGTGCCGGTGGACTCGGCTCCGACGACGACCACCCGCCAGGCGAGGTGGGCGCGTACGGCGGGGCTCAGCCAGGGCCACGCGGCGACCGGGTCGTCGCGGACCATCGTCCCGCTGACCGGATGGCGGTTCCGGTCCGGGTCGACCGCCACGTGCGCGCCGCCGAACCTGCGGGCCAGCTCCGGCCCGTACGCCTCGGAGGAGAAGACGGCGTCCACGTCGGGCGCGCCGCCGCCGTGGGCGAGCGCCAGCGCGTGCCGGAACGCCTCGACGTGCGCGGCCCAGACGTCCGGGTCGTCGTAGTCGATCTCGACGTCGTCCACCACCGGCGCCACCACCACGTGCGGCTGCGGATGGGCCTCGCGCAGCCACGCCGTACGCAGGGCGAGCGGGATGCTCTCCACGCTCGAGGCGGCCACGACCACCGTGACCAGCGCGCAGTGCTCGGCGGCCGTGTCGACGAGGTGGTGGTGGCCGGCGTGCGGCGGATAGAACTTGCCGATCACAAGTCCGTGCGCGTAGCGGGCGCTCACCGTGCCACCGCCGCGTCGCCGTCGCGTTCATCACCGGGGACGGGAACGGGCCGGGCGGCCAGGTCGCGCCGCCAGGCGACCAGCCCGGCCACGCACAGCGCGAGGAACAGCACGTAGAGGACGCTGGTGAGGTAGAGGTCCTTGTACGCGTAGAGGGGGATGTAGATCAGGTCGGCCGCGATCCACAGCCACCACGACTCCACCCGCTTGCGGCACTGGCCGTAGGTCGCCATGAGCGACAGGGCGGTCGTCAGGGCGTCCCAGAACGGGACGGCCGAGTTGGTCCAGGAGGCGAGCGCGGCGGTGAGCAGCCCGGTGACCCCTGCGCCGGCGAGGGCGAGCCACACCCATTCGGCGCGGCCGGTCCTGGTGACCGTGAGCGTGGTCCGCCCGGCCCCGCCGTAGAGCCACTGCCACCAGCCGTACAGGCCGAGGACCACGTAGACGATCTGCAGGCCCGCGTCGGCGTACAGTCCCACGGCCAGGAAGACGAGGCCCAGGAGGACGACGTTCGCAACGCCGATCGGCCAGTTCCAGATGTTCTGGCGGGCCACCAGCCAGACGGTGAGCGCTCCCGTCACGAAGCCGAGCAGCTCGGCCCAGCTCGTCGACACGCCGCCCAGGGTGATGGCGGGCTCCAGGAGGGGCCCCAGCAGATCGGTCAGTGCCACCACGACCTCCTTAATCGTCAGTGTGACGATAACAAGGGATCGCGATCAGGGAAACATGGACGACGTATCCGGCGGCGGCGCCCACGGCGTACCAGAACAGGTCGGGGGCGTTGAAGGTCGTGCCGAGCACCAACCGGGCCAGCATGCTGTGCGCCGACAGCTCGGCCGGCACGCCGGTGAGCTGGGCGAACTCGACCAGCCAGCTCAGGCAGAGCGCCACGACCGCCACCACGACCGGCCGGGCGCGCGGCACGGCCACGACGACCAGCGCGTACACGAGGAGGGTGTAGAGGAGGTCGCCCGCGTACTTGGCGACCGCGCCCGGCAGCAGCGCCCGGACCGCCAGGCCCGCGGCCACGACCACCACGGCGGCGGCCAGGGCGGCGAGTCGGCGATGCGGCATCCGGGCACCCTATCGGGCCCGGTCGTCAGGGGATCCGGTGGTAGCGCACCCAGATGTCGCCGCCGATGTGCCCGGACAGCCGCAGCACGACGCCGTCGGGGTCGGGCGGCACGGGAGAGGTGTTGTGCACGCGTTTGTGCCTGATCCATCCGCCGGAGGTCACCTCGTCGGCGACGACGCGCCAGCCGATCGGGACCCGGACGACGATGTCTCCGAACATCGAGTCGCAGCGGACGGTCATGTCTATCTCCCGGTGCGGGCAGTCCGCGTACCGGAAGTCGACCACCGCCGTCCGCCAGGTGCAGTCGAGCGTGATGCGCGGCGGCACCCTCCAGCGCCCGGTCCTCCTGACGGCGCGCGTGCCGCGGGTGAACAGCAGCAGGTCGTCGGCCGGCTCCGATCGCACCTCCGGGGCCCGCGTCCCGGGCAGGTCCGCGACCAGGGCCTCCAACTCGCCGTAGGTGCGCGCGGCGTACAGACGGTCGAGCCGATCGGTCATTTCGTCCAGGGTGATGCGGCCCTCGCCGACGGCGGCGCGCAGCCTTTCCGCGGTCCGGTCCCTGTCCCGGTCTCCGGCGCGTAATTCCGCCTGGTCGCCCACGGCCGAGCAGTTTAGTAATCGGCATTCCAGGGCCGCCAGGTGCACATATCCGAAATATCAGTGCTCGTACGCCCGAAAACGGCGCCGGGTGGCCGGCACACGCCCCGGCATGGGGCGGCCCGCGGCATCTTATGCCGACCTGCCATGGACGGCATCCCCGCCATGCTCGGCACCGCCTGTGCGGTCTTCGCGGGTACCAACGTCGACGACATCGTCATCCTGACCGTGCTGTTCCTGTCGGCGCGCGCCCGGGGCCGGCCCCGCCCCTGGCAGATCGTCGCCGGCCAGTACGCCGGCATCGCGGCGCTCGTCCTCGTGTCGGGCGCGGGTCCTGGCTCGGCTCGCACAAGAAGATCATTGAGCTCATCGAGCGGTTCGGGCACTGGCTCGTCCCCGTCGTCTTCATCGCGATCGGCACGGCGATCGTGCTCGAATCCGGCGCCATCGGCCGCCTCTTCTCGCAGTAGGCCGTGTCATCAGCAAAGAGCGCCAAATATCCCTTCATGGAACGATCTAGCCGGAAAAACGATCGCTAGTTAAACTCCGAGTCAGCTTCGGCCGCCCGTCTCGGGTGGCCGTTCGCCCGTCGCCCAACGGGGAGGGCCCGTGCCCTCCCATGCCCGGGGGGCGGCGCGGCTCCTCCACGCCCTGGGCGGCGGGGCCTCACAGGTCTCCATGGAGGTGTCGTGTCGAGGAAGCCCCCACCTGCCTACTTACGGACCACAGCGGTCGTCGCCGGCCTCGGCCTCGTGACGGCGATCATCCCGGCGGCCTCCGCCGCCGCCGACCCCAGCCCCACCCCGTCGCGGTCGTGGAGTGCCACCGCCGTGACGGGCGCCGAGCGCGTCCAGGGCGCCAAGTCCCCCAGCGGCCGGCTCGCCAAGAGCGACCCCGCGCTGCTCGCCTCGCAGTCGCCGGAGCGGACGAGCGTCGTCGTCAAGCTCGACTACGACTCGCTCGCGGCCTACAAGGGCGGCCTGCCGGGCCTGCCCGGCACCAGCCCGTCGGTCACCGGCAGAGCGCTCAACCTGAAGAGCGGTGACGCGGCGAAATACCAGAAGCACATCGAGAGCGTCGAGAACACCTTCCTCAGCGAACTCGGCGACAAGATCCCCGGCGCCAGGGCCGGGCAGAAGCTCCGCACGGTCTACGGCGGCGTCGCCCTGACGCTTCCCGCCAACAAGGCCGCCGACCTGCTGAAGCTGCCCGGTGTGGCCGCCGTGCAGGAGGACAGGCGGGAGCAGCCCCTCACCGACTCCAGCCCGGAGTTCATCGGCGCGACCACCGTCTACAACCGGCTCGGCGGCGCGAAGTCGTCGGGCAAGGGCGTCATCGTCGGCATCCTCGACACCGGCGCGTGGCCGGAGCATCCGTCGTTCGCCGACCCCGGAACGCTTCCGGCTCCCCCGCCGAGGGCGGACGGCACCGCGCGTACGTGCGACTTCGGCGACAACCCGCTGACGCCGGCGGCCGACCCCTTCC
Source organism: Microbispora sp. H10836 (assembly GCF_012999525.1). Classification (NCBI taxonomy): domain Bacteria; kingdom Bacillati; phylum Actinomycetota; class Actinomycetes; order Streptosporangiales; family Streptosporangiaceae; genus Microbispora; species Microbispora sp. H10836. The sequence continues at coordinate 326,008 of NZ_JABBWU010000003.1, read as the reverse complement.
GGTGCAACAACAAGCTGATCTCCGGCCAGCCGTTCCTGGAGACGTACAACGCGATCGTGGGCGGGGAGGTGTACGGGGACAGCGCCCGTGACTCCAACGGCCACGGGACGCACACCGCCACCACGTCGGCGGGCGGGCCGGTCGACCACGCCGACCCGCTCGGCATCGACCGCGGCGCGATCCACGGCATCGCGCCCGCGGCGCACGTCGCGGTCTACAAGGTCTGCGGCGCGGAGGGCTGCTACCAGTCCGACTCGGCGGCCGCGGTCGCGCAGGCCATCGCCGACGGCGTGCGGGTCATCAACTTCTCGGTCGGCGGCGGCTCCGACCCCTACAGCGACCCGGTCGAGCTCGCGTTCCTCGACGCGTACGCCGCAGGCGTGTTCGTGTCGGCCTCGGCGGGCAACTCGGGGCCGGGCGCGGCGACGACGGACCACCGCGGACCGTGGGTGACCACCGTGGCGGCCTCGACGCAGAGCCGCACCTTCCAGTCGACGATCACGCTGACCGGCGGGCCGTCGATCAAGGGTGCGTCGATCACAGCGGGCGTCTCCTCGCCGCTGCCCGTGGTGCTCGCGTCGGCCCCGCCGTACAACGACCCGTTGTGCGTCAACCCGGCGCCTCCGGGGCTGTTCGCCGGGAAGATCGTCGCCTGCGAGCGCGGCCCGAACCGGGTGCTCAAGGGATTCGCCGTCAAGCAGGGTGGCGCCGCGGGAATGATCCTGTACAACTCCACCCCGCTCGACGTCATGACCGACAACCACTGGCTGCCGACGGTCCACATCGACAAGCCGGAGACCGACGTGCTGCTGGCCTGGCTGAGCTCGCACCCGGGCGGCACGGCGAGCTTCACCCAGGGTGAGAAGGCCACCTGGCAGGGCGACGCGATGACGACGTTCTCCTCGCGCGGCCCGGGCGGCGACTTCCTCAAGCCCGACGTCACCGCGCCCGGCCTGCACATCCTGGCGGGCACCACCCCGACCCCCGAGTCGCCGCTGGAAGGTCCCCCGGGCAACCTGTACCAGGTGATCGCCGGCACCTCGATGTCGTCGCCGCACGTCGCGGGCGCGGGAGCGCTCGTGTTCGCGCTGCACCCCGACTGGACGCCCGGCCAGGTCAAGTCGGCCCTGGAGACCACCGCGACGACGAAGGTCACCAAGCAGGACCGCAGCACCCCGGCCGACCCGTTCGACTACGGCGGCGGCCGCATCGACCTGAGCAAGGCGGGCGACGCGGGCCTGACCCTCGACGAGACCGCGGCCAACTACGCCGCCTCGGCCGCCGACCCGCTGAACCGCATCGACCTCAACCTGCCGTCGGTCAACGCGCCCGTCATGCCGGGCGTAATCACCGCCAAGCGCACCCTCGTCAACGCCACCGGCAAGACGCTGATCTACACCGCGTCGGGCACCACCGTCAGCGGGGCGAACATCACGGTGCTGCCGCCGCTGTTCACGGTGAAGCCGGGCAAGAGCCAGAAGATCACCGTTGTGATCACCGCGCCCGACCTGCCCGACGGGCAGTACTTCGGCCAGGTGAACCTCAAGCAGGTCGGCGGCAACCGGGAGCAGCACCTGCCGGTGGCCTTCTACCGGCAGGAGGGCGCCGTGCCGATCGACCAGACCTGCACGCCGAGCACCATCGCCAGGAACACCGGCGAGTCCACCTGCACGGTCACGGTCCAGAACAACACCCTGGAGAACACCGACGTCACCGCGCTGAGCACGCTGGACGCGAAGCTGCGGCTCACCGGTGTGACCGGCGCGACCAAGGTCGGCACCCAGATCGTGACGGCCAGGAGCACGCTCGCGGGCAGGCAGCCGGACAAGCCGACCATCGCACCCGGCGTGGGCCCGGCGGGCTACCTGCCGCTGTCGGCCTTCGGCATCGCCCCGACCCCCATCGGCGACGAGGAGGCGCTGAACTTCACCGTCCCGGCGTTCACCTACGCCGGCCGTACGTTCAACAGGATCGGCGTCGTCTCCAACGGCTACACGGTCGCGGGCGGCACGAACGGCGCGGCGGACATCCAGTTCGCACCGCAGACGCTGCCCGACACGGCCCCGCCGAACGGCGTGCTCGCGTCGTACTGGACCGACCTGAACGGCACAGGGGCGCCGGGCGTCTACGTCGCCACCCTGACCGACGGCGTGAACAGGTGGCTCGTCGTCGAATGGCAGGTCAACCTGTACGGCACGAACAGCCGCAAGGTCTTCCAGCAGTGGATCGGGCTGGGCGGCGCCGAGGACATCTCGTACGCCTACGACCCGGCCAACCTACCGGGTGACCCGGGGGCGGACTACGGCCTGACCGTCGGCGCCGAGAACGCGGAAGGCAACGCCGGCAGCCAGATCAGCGGCCCGCCGACGCAGGACTACCGGATCACCAGCACGCCGGGCGCCCCCGGCGGCACGCTCAGCTACTCCTTCACGGTCAAGGGCGTGTCCTCGGGCACCGGCACCGTCACGACCGGCACCTCCACCCCCCAGGTGAAGGGCATCACGGTCGAAGTCGACAAGATCACCGTTCAGTAGGGATTCCCGGGGCCCGGCGGACAGCGAAGTCCGCCGGGCCCTCGTCCGCGGGTTCAGCCGGCGGTGGCGATCTGGGCGCGTACGGCGGGGCTGAGCCCGGCCAGAAGGCGCTCGGCGCGGCCGTCCGTGGTCGCCCGGAGCAGGGCCGCGGTGACAGGCGGGGGCACGTACTCCAGCACCTGCCGGGCCCGCCGGGTCGTCATCGCCTCGACCAGCCGGACCGCGGCGGGCGTGACGCCGAGCGCGTTGAGGATGTCCGCGGCGACCCGATCGGCCACGTCCGCCAGGATGCTCGCGCCCCGGCTCGCCGGCATCTGCCGCAGCAGCGCGGCCGCTCCCGCCGCGGTCATGTGACCGATCACCCGCCCTGCCTGGCCGGGCGGCAGCAGGGCCAGCACCTCGGCCGCCCGGGAGGGATCGTCCGCCATGGCGTCCAACGCCTGTCCGGCCGCACCGGGCGGCATCGCGGCCAGCGCCGCGGCGGCGCTGTGCGGAGAAAAGCTGTGCGGAGAAGAGCTGCGCGGAGAAGAGCTGCGCGGCGGCACGCGCGGTGACGACGGCGGCGGCTGCTGCGGTGTCTGTGGCGATGAGTGTGGCGATGAGTGTGGCGGTGAGTGTGGCGGCCGCCTCGGCGGCGTGGACCGCGGCGGCGCGAGGATCGCCGCCAACCGGCGGTCGAGTTCGGCCGCCCCCATCCGGAGGCCGGGGTCCTTCCTGAGCAGCCCGGCGATCACGTCGTACAACGGCCCGGGGCGGCGAGGCCGCGGAAGTCCTTCGCTGCAGACGGCGTGCACGGTCGCGTAGGGGTTGTCCCGCCGGAAGGGCGAGTAGCCTTCCAGCGCGCAGAAGAACGTGACTCCGAGCGACCACAGATCGGCGGCCGGTCCCACCGCTCGCCCGTCGACCCGCTCCGGCGCCATGAACTCCGTGGTGCCGAGCAGGGTGCTGCGCGAGGTGAGCCCGCTCTCGCCGACGATGTGGGCGATGCCGAAGTCGACCAGAACCGCCCGGCCGTCATGCCCCACGACGATGTTGGCCGGCTTGACGTCGCGGTGCAGCACGTGCGCGGCGTGCGCGGCCGTCAGCCCGGCCAGCACCTCGCGTCCCATGGTGGCGATCTCACCCTCGGACAACCGCCGCCGCCGCATCAAGTCGTCCAGGGAGCCGCCCTCGACGTAGACCATGACGATCCACGGCGAGCCGCCCTCCTCGAAGACGTCGTAGATCCCGGCGATCGCGGGATGCCTGATCCGGGCCAGGGATCGAGCCTCCCGCAGAGCCCTCGCCCGCTGGACCTCGATCCCCTCCCCGTACGGCGTCAGGGCGATTTCCTTGAGCGCGACGAGCCGGCCGAGCATCCTGTCCTTCGCGAGCCAGACCGTGCCCATGCCGCCACGGCCAAGCTGGGACCTCAGCTCGTAACGGTCTCTGATCATCCGCCCGGGGCTCGCCATGGGAGCGTCAGTCGTCATCGGGCAGCAGCTCGACTCCCCCGTGGCGCTCGACGCCGGTCCGCGGCACCCGCATGGTCCTGTCGTCCGGCATCCGTCTCAGCTCCTGGTCCTCCAGCGAGTCGTACACGTCGGTCTCGCCGACGGTCTCCGCGCGGGTGCCGGTCGGGCCCGCCGGGTACGGCGCGCCGCCCTCGGGAATGGTCACGACCGGCTGGGGGCCCGTTTCGCCCGTACGGGACCAGATGCGCCAGACGTCCTGGGAGCGGGCCGAGGGCGGGACGGAGGTCCCCGGACCGGACGTGCCGGACGAGGCGAAAGTGCCCCGCGCGTCCCGGAACTCGTGCTTCTCGGCCAGCGCGAGGACCTTCTCGTAGTTGCCCGGCCGCTGCATCAGCTTGACCGCGATCGGCAGGCACTCGATGAGCAGGAACAACAGGAACAGCAGCAGGCGGGTGACGCTGAGGCTGGCGTCCTTGCCGGTCACCTCGTTGAGCGCCTGGATGCGGATGAGCAGGCCGTTGGTCGCCATGTTCTCCGCGTCGAAGGACGCCTGGAGGTCCGCCTGCCGTTTGATCCCCGCGTCGAGCTGCGCCTTCGCCTTGGGCAGGGCCTCCTGCGCGCTGGCGAGGCGGGCCTGCTTGGCCTCCTCGCTACTCGCGCTCAACTCCCGCTTGCGGTTCTCGATCTGCCGGTTGATCAGGTCGATCCGCCGCTTGTCCTTCTCGTACGCGCGCCGGCTGTCCTGTGCGAGAGGCCCGTCGCCCTTCTTCGGGCACGAGGGCCCTCCGTACAACTGGCACTGCCACTCGTCGTAGTGCTTGTCGGCCAGTTTCTGCTGTCTGGCGCGCTCGACGGTCAACGCCTTGACGCCAGGGTCCTGCTCGGTGTCGATGGGCACGTCGCCACCGGAGGAAATGACCTTCTCCAGATCCGCCACCTCCTTGCGGAGTTGGCCGACGTCCTTGCCGACGTTGCCCTGCTGCTGCTGCGCGACGAACACGTCCGCACGTCGCTGCTTGATTTGCACGATTTGAGCATCTATCTCGGACCGGAAAATCTGCAGCACCAATGGCGTGGAGATGACGAAACCGAGCAGGAGTGCCATGAGAACGCGCGGTACGGCCAGCGGCCAGCGGCGCGGGGCGTCCGCCCGCATCGTGGTGACCAGCCAGCGGTCGAGGCTCAGGATCATCAGGCCCCAGACAAGCGCCGCGATGACCGCCAGGACGACGTTGACGCCCAGGGCGCTGTTCAGGGCGAACGTCATCGAGACGACCGCGAGGACGGCCGTCGTGAGCACGGCGCCACCGATGCCCTCGAACTTCCCGTACTCCGTCGGGCACCGTTCGAGCACCTCCGGCCGCGCTCCGGACAGCGCAATCAGAAACCGTCTCATGTTTCTCCTCGCCTACGCGGCCCCACCTGGAGCGCCATATTGCGACGTGGCATAACGCACGCGACGCGGGCTATCGTAGATCCCGGTCGTGAGATTGCGGGAAACTGACAATGATTCGACGCAACGACACAACAAGAAGCCTAGCGTTATGACAAGTCGTCTCTTCGTAGTTGTGGACTTGACATAAAGGGACGTGGGCGACGAATAGGACGATAACCGGAGGATTCGTGCCAGAGCCCGACAAGGCTCTGCTTCGCAAGGCCGTCGCCCGGGCCGTTGCGGGGCTCACCGCCACCGGCCGCCTCACGATCGTCGAGGTCGCAGCCGACGCGATGACCGTCTTCCGGATCCACCGGGACGACAACGGCAGGCCTCGCTGCCACTACTGGTCGCTGTCGTGGGGCGACCTGACCTCCGAGCACGGGTGGGGGGACGAGTCCCCTCGGCAGGCAGTGCTCCGGGCCGCCGACCTGCCGTCCGCCGACGAGGTCGTCCTCGTCTGCTCGTTTCCGGACGGCGCGGAGGCGAGCCGGGTGCTCGGCTGGCTGAGCGAGGAGCGGCCCGCCGCCGTCCACCCCGTCGACGGGCCGGTCACCGCGATCGTCGAGGACGTCCTGGCCTCCGACCCGCTGTCTCGGTCGTACGACCTGGTCGTGATGCGTGCCGACCACCCGAGCGGGCGACTGCGGCTGGGGAGCAAGCAGCTGTTCCCGATCGGCGCCGTCCCCGGCACCCGGGCCGAGGTGACCGTCCGCTGCGAGCCCGGCGACGAGTACGGCACCGCGTTCGCCGTGGTCACCTGGCAGGGCCGGGAGCCCCGGCTGCTGTCGGTGCACAGCGCCAGGCTCGCCCCCGGGCGTTACCTGCTGACGGCCGAGCTGATGCGGCCGGGAAAGGTGCGGTTCACCGGCCTGGGCGAGCTGACCCGTGACCCGCGCGACTGGAGCGACCTCGTCGCCGCGGCGCCGTCACAGCTGCCGCCCCGGACCGGGCCGGCGCATCTGATCTGCGCGGTGGAGGTGTGCGGGCCCGACGCCAAGGTGGAGGAGCGACTGAGCCGGGTGCGCCAGGTGGTCAGTTTCCTGTCCGCCGAGCTCGCCGGCCTCCTACGGGTCTCCCTCGTGGCGTACGGCGCGCACTCCTACGACGACCGGTCGCAAGGAGAGCATCCGGTGGAGGTCGCCGCCTGGCAGGTCGCGCCCGAGCACGCCCTGGCCGCTCTGGAGCCGCTGGAGGAGCGCGGCGCGATCACCGAGGGCTATCCCTACTACCCGCACGCCGCCCAGCTGGAGGACATGCTGGACGCCGTGGCCCGTCGGCTCTCGACGTCGGAGCACATGCGCACGGTCCTGCTCACAGTCGGCGACCGCCCGCCGCATCCGGTGCGCGCGAACCGGTCGTTGATCCTGCCCTGCCCGCACCCGCATGACTGGCAGTCACTCCTGAGTCGCGTCCAGCGCCGGCCGGACACCCTGCTCGCCGCGATCTGCGACCGCCGGGACGCCTCCGCGCACCCGGCCTGGCGTCAGCTCGGCGCGGACGCCGTCGCGCATCTCGACGCCCTCGACATCCGGGGGCTGGCCACCGATCTGGGGCTGAGTGCGCCCGCCGCCCTCCCCATCCCGTTCCCCCTCCTCGACGAGACGGAGTGAGACCAGGCATGCAGTCCGATCCGGCGCCGGGACCACCGGCACACGACATCGCCATGTGGGGCGCCCCCGGCAGTGGCAAGACCACGCTTCTGGCCGCCCTGAACATCGCGCTGATGCGACGGAGGGACGACTGGAAGATCATCGGCTCCGACGCCGCCTCGTCCGACTACCTCATCGAGAGAACGAACGCGCTGTCGAGCGGGAGAGTCTTTCCCGAGGCGAGCCAGAGCCTGGAGCACTACCGCTGGACGCTGGTCGGGCCGACCGAGCGGCACAAGCGCCGATGGTGGCGCAGGCTCCGGCCCGCCCCGCCGCTGAAGATCGGCATCAGCATGGTCGACGCGCCCGGGGGTCTGTTCAGCGCGGCCCCCCTCCGTACGGGGAACGGCTCGGGGGGCGTCGACGACCCGCGACGACGCCTGATGGACAACCTGGTGAAGAGCCGGGGCCTGGTCTTCCTTTTCGACCCCATCCGGGAGTTCGAGCTCGGTGACGCCTTCAATCACCTGCACCCGCCGCTCACCCGCCTGGCCGAGAAGATGCTGGAGACCGGCGAACTCCGGGACGGGAAGCTTCCCCATCACGTCGCCGTCTGCATCACCAAGTTCGACGACCCCCGCGTGCTCGAGACCGCGGAGAAACTGAACCTGCTCGACCCCGCGCCGGACGACGAGTACGGATTTCCCCGCGTGAGCAGCGAGGACGCCCGGGACCTGTTCCGGGCACTGTGCGAGGTGTCCGCGAGCGGCAACGCGGACATGGTCGTCAACGCCCTGGACCAGTTCTTCGACCGCACCCGCGTCGAATTCTTCGTCACCTCGTCGATCGGCTTCTTCGTACGGCCGCAGACCAAGACGTTCGACTGGCACGACTACCAGAACCTGCTGCCCGAGGCGGGCAAGGACCTGCGCATCCGAGGACAGGTCCATCCCATCAACGTCGTCGAGCCCATGCTGTGGCTCGGGCAGCGCCTCGCCTCCGGCGGCTCCCGGTGATCGGATTCGAGTGGGCGCTGGAGGGCAAGCGACCCGGCAGCTATGACGAATACGGTCTACTGAACTGGAGCGATGGACGACTCGATCACGAGGTGTTCGAGAAGCTCAGGGACCGTTACACCGCGGGCACCGCCGTCGACCTGCCGCAGGTGACGATCGGGACCGCGAAGATCAGCGAGAACGGGGAAATTTCCCACTATGTGGTCCTGGCGATCCGGGAATGGTCCGGTCACCACGACTTCGCCAACCGCAGGATCGCCTACACCCGCTGGTTCTACGTGCCGTACGAGCAGCTCGTCGATCGGCCCGTGTCGTACACGGCGCTCTACACGGCCTTCGCCGCGTTGCCGCTGGAGCCGCGGCCTCCGCTGACCGTCGACGTGCCCCCGTACGACCCGGAGGCGGTCTCTCCCGGGCCGGACGCGCTCTCGGCGGCGGCGCTGCTGCTGAACGGCCGGCCGGTGTGCGTGGTGGGCGCCGACGCCGTCCCCATGATCGACCGGCTGCGGTTCGTGGACACCGTCGCGGCGCTGCTGCCGTACGGGACGCGGACCAGGTTCACCGCCGCCACCTGGACCAGCAGCACGAGCGAGCACACCATCAAGCTGTCGTTCGCGCGGTACGCCCCCGAGGGAGGGCAGACGGTGGTCTGGGGACACGCGGCCGAGAGCCTCCGCGACCAGACGGCCTCGAAACTCTGCTACCAGTTCTACACACGGTCCGACGTCCCCATGGCGACGATGGTCGCACGGCTCGCCCGCGACACCGAGCCGCTGTCGATCGAGAAGGACCGGCCCAAGGTGCTCCAACTGGTCGAACTGTCCGGCAGCGCGGTGCCCGAGATCGAACCCGTGCCGGATCACTCCCCGCCTGGCGCCCTTCCCGCCCTGTCCGCGGGTCCCGCGGACACGACGGTGGCGTACCGAAACGGCGCGGGGAACCCCTTCACCGAGGCGCTGGCCGACGCGCTCATGTACGCCAAGGACGTCCGTGGCGCGGTCGAGGAACTGGCTCGCACGGGCACGAACCCCACGGCGCGGCAGCACCTCCAGCGGGCCCTGCTCCAGCGCAACTGCTTCCGCAGCGTGATCGATGCCCGTAGTGACGCGAGCGTCCTCTACGCACGGCTCGTGGACGCGGCCTTTCCTCCCGAGGACATGGGGAGGCAGTCCACCCAGGACGTCGCCGACGCCCTCGTCTGCTCACCCAGCACACCCGAGATCGTCCGGCGGATGCTCACCTCTCTCATGGGCGAGCCACCGGCCGAGCGCCGGTGGACCTGGCGGACTCTGAACCGGCGAGCGCGTCTGGCGGTGACCCTGGGGGGAACGGCCGTGCTCGTCGTGGTGTCCGTCGTGGCCGTCTTCCTGACTCTGGGCGACGCCGGCGGATCCTCCCCGGAGAAGTCCTCCCCTCCGCCGGTGGCGGTGGTCGTTCAGGCGCCCGCGGACCAGCAGTACGCCGCCGAGGCCTTCGCCGAGATGCTCCGCCGCGACGGCTACGCCCCGGCCGTCGAGACCCTCGATCCCGCGACCTTCACGCCGCGCGCCGACGTGCCGGCCGTGACGATCGCCTACGACCTCGACGTCCTCCGGGCGATCAGCGGCGGCCGGTACTCCGGCGGGGACGTGCGGGGGGAACTGCAGGCGTTGGGCCTCAGCGAACTGGCGGACCTGGGGGTGACCGACCCCGACGTCCTGCTCGTCAGGGACGACATCAAGCCCTCGAGGTTCCTCGACCATCCCGCGAAGGGCGACGAGATCCTCATTCGCGACACCCTCGGCGCGGAGCAGCTGAGTGCGCTGCATGATCACGGCGTCCTGCTGCGCCCCGAGTCTGCCCAGGACATCACGCGTCGGCTCGCGGAGCACTCCGCCGACGCCGCGATCGTTCCCGAGAGCGTGAGCGCTTTCGAGGGCTACCAGCGCCTTGATCCAGGGCAGCTGCCGCTGCCGCGGCGCAGGCTGGTCGTGCTCGTCAACAACGCGGCGGGCGATGGGATGCGGCAGGACCTGCTCCAGGTCACCCAGAGAGCGGACCTCGTGCATGCCCCCCAGGGCGACCTCAGGGCGGCCGCGAAGACCCTCATCGACACGATCGCTCCGGTGGTGGAACCGGCGACCCTCGAAGAGCCGGCGGAAGGCAGCCGGTCCTTCCCGTACGCCCTCTTCTTCGTGGTGGTCGCCATCGCCTTCGTGGGGGTGGTGCTGTGGATGTGGCGCCCCGCCCGGCTCGGCGGCCACCCCCTCAGCTCGAAGCCGTCCAGGAGAGGCAGCAGATGACCGACCGCGATGGGCCCGCAGGCTACGGCATCCGGGGTATGCGGGAGGACGACGCCGCGCAGGTCTCTGACCATCCTCCAACCGACCGTGGGGAGGCTTCAGATCATCGATGACGAGGTGGCGGAGTGGCTCTCGTCGCGAGCGATACCGCTGAACGGCCTGAAACCGGGCGTCGGGACCGCCGACCTGGCGCCGTTCCGCGCCGCACTGGACGGGGTACGGGTGGTGGGAGTCGGCGAGGCCACCCATGGCAGCCGGGAGTTCTTCCTGATCAGGCACCGACTGCTGGAGTTCCTGGTCGAGGAGCTGGGCTTCACGACACTCGCGGTGGAGGCCAGCGCCTCGGCGTCCCGAGCCGTGGACGACTACGTGCGGGGCGGCTCCGGTGATCCCGTTGAAGCGCTCGCAGGCCTGGGCTTCTGGACGTTGCACACCGAGGAGATGCTGGCGGTCGTCCAGTGGCTGCGCGACCACAACCGCACCGCTGCGAAAAAGGTACGGTTCGTGGGGATCGACCCGCAGTATCCGGCGGTCTCGCTGGAGGCCCTGCGTACCCACCTCGGCGACGACGCGCCGGACCTGTTGGACCCCCTCGCTCCCCTCGCCGGCAAGCGCCTGGGTGTCGGCCCACCGCTGGACCGGCGAATCGAAGCCGGCGCCCGCCGTGTGGAGGACTTCCTGACCGGCCGGGCCGCCGGCCCCGAATGGAATGAGGCGCTGGCGCACGCGCGAATCGTGCGGCAGAGTGCCGATCTCGCGAGCCGGCCGTTCCGGCATCCGGACCCCGCCGAGACCGTGAGCGTCGCCCGCGACCGCTACCTCGCCGACAACCTCGACCTGCTCCTGGCCGACCCGAACGCCAAGATCGCTCTCCTGGCGCACAACGGCCACATCATGAAGGGCAGCCACAGCGGCGGGTCGGTGCCCACCATGGGCCGGCACCTCGCGCAGCGCCATGGTGAGGCGTACTACGCACTCGGCGTGCTCTTCAGCGAGGGCGAGTTCCGGGCCCGGCGGCCACGATTCGGAAAGGTGGACCCGGCCAGGCCTCCGGTCACCTTCCGCGTTCCACTCGTCCGCAGACCCATGATCGTGGAGAGCTACCTGGCCACCGCCTCCCCGGGCGAGTACGTGATCGACCTGCGGAGCGGGCCACGGCCCGGGGCTGTGGCGAGGTGGCTCGCTGAGCCCCTCCGCATGCGCAGCTACGGCGGCGCGGTGGCGAGGCGCTTCACCTACAAACTCAGCTACATGCCCACCGTGCTCGCCGAGCACTTCGACAGCATCGCCTTCGTGCCCGAGACCACCGCCTCCACGGCTCTGTAAATCCCGACATGAAGACGGCCAAGATATTGATCACCGGAATGTCGGGGACCGGTAAATCGACCGCTCTACAGATCTTGGGCTCGCGAGGGCACCGGGTCGTGGACACGGACTACGGCCATTGGAGCCACTGGGTCACTCTCCCGGACGGGTCGCCGGACTGGGTGTGGCGCGAGGAGGCGATGACTGATCTGCTCGTCGGCCACACGGAGGGCGCCTTGTTCGTGGCCGGCTGTAAGAGTAACCAGGGCAGGTTCTATCCGCTGTTCGACCACGTCGTGTTGCTGAGCGCACCCGCCGAGGTGCTGTTGGCGCGAGTCATGGAGCGGACCAACAATCCGTACGGCAAGCGGCCGGAGGAACGAGACGCGATCCTGGAGAATCTGCGCGTCGTCGAGCCGCTGCTGCGCGCTACCGCGACCATGGAGATCGACGCCAGCGCTCCGATGGAGCATGTCGTCCGGCAGCTCGAGGAGCTGGCCGCGGTGCGGGGGCCACTCGCGTGATCGAATCACCGCGTGGGCGAGCCGACGCGATGCAGAGTTCCGTCAGGGTCGACGTAGGCGAACTCCCGGAGTCCGTATGGAGTGTCGTGAGGCTCGCCGAGGCGGCCGGCGACGTCCGCCGCGGCCCATTCGGCGTACACGGCATCGGCGTCTGAGACATAGATATACACGGCAGCAGCAGTGCGGGCAGGATCGTGCTCATTCCACTCGGTCAGATGGAGCGAGACCGACCCCCGAGCGACGAAGCCATACCTAGGGTCCTCTTCGGATTTCCGCACCGAAAACCCCAGGTGACGGTAACGCTCGAGTGCAGCAGCCAGATCAAGGACGGGGATCACGGGCGCCACCGTCTCGAAGAGAACCCTGCTGTCCATGGCCACCCCTACGGCTGTCGCTATGAGAAGTCGATGCGAGGCTATGCGGTGGCCCTGACAGTTTCACGGATGCGAGGTAATTCCTGGCGCCGCCGGCCGAGGCGGGAGCCGGCGGATCATCCCGCCCACCACACCCAGGCAAGTCCATTGCGCAGCGGAGCGTTCAGTCGTTGTCTCCCTGATCGGAGAAGAGGTGCCGGTGGTCGTAGCCGACGTTGGCGAAAGCCGCACTTAGCCATTGGCGCTTCGCGGGACCTGCCGTCTTCCAGGTCCACTCCAATGCGTGCGAGATCCGCTCAGGGATGTGTCTTGGCATATTTCTCCAGGCTTTCCCTACCAAGTACCGGCTCTCAGTAGCGTGGCGTCGTGCACGAACACGCCTCCGCGGCACGGCGGGTCCAGTGGCCAGAGCGACGTGGAGACGTCCTGAACGCGTTACAAGCCCTCGCCGACCGCGAATATCAAGAGCAACACTGGCGGTCAGGACACGGGTGGCCAGACCTCACTGCCGCCGTTCACTGGCTGATCGACGACACGTTCATCGACCAAGCCGGCGCACGATCACTGATCCCTCAACTCTTCCGGGACGAGCAAGAAGCCGACCGCGTGCAGCTCGTGGTTGACGCCCTCCTTCGCATTCTCGATGACCTTGGACCCACCGCTCCAGACCACGCCTACCTCGACCACCCCGCATGGATCAGCGTCCCGCACGCGGCCGGCGCCGCTCTCCAGGTTCTGTCGCCAGCGAAGGAGAACCCATAACGGCATCCCCGAACGCACCACAAGCAACGACGAGGTGTCGCCCTACCAAACCCCTTGCACATGGGAGCGTCAGGGGGGCGAGGCGTGCGCGTCCGCGCAGGAGCACCCCCGATCGCGTGCCCCGAGATTGCCCTAAGCCGGAGCCGATCACGGGAATCGGGGGTACTCAGGGATCAAGAAACGAAGAAGCCCCCGACCGGCATCTCTGCTGGTCAGGGGCTCTTTTCCTGCTGGTGGCAGGTCCAGGGTTCGAACCTGGGTAGGCTGAGCCGACGGTTTTACAGACCGCTCCCTTTGGCCACTCGGGCAACCTGCCTTGTCTTCCGCTCGCTGCGGCGACAGGTAGAAGAATAGCGGACTTCCCGGGTGCACGTGACATGGGTTCCGGCACGGCCTCCTCACGTGATCACAGCGAGCAGACGGCTCCAGAAAACCGGGAGCGGGCGCGGCAGGCAGGCGGCCATAGTGGGACGGTGATCAGAGAGACTGAGCCGGCCGATCTCGCGGCCCTGGCGGAGATCGAGGCAGCGGCGGACGGGATGTTCGTGCCGCTCGGCATCGTCTTCCCGCCGGGCACCACGGTCATCGAGAGGTGCGACGACCCCGGGCGTGTCATCGTGGCGGGCCGGCCGCCGGTGGGGTTCGCCCTGGTCGGGATGGTCGACGGGCTGACCCACCTCGAACAGATCGCCGTACATCCCGACCACGGCAACCGGGGGATCGGGACCCGGCTCCTCGACGCCGTCTGCGCGGCGGCCACGCGGGCCGGCACCTCCGCGGTGACGCTGACGACGTTCCGCGACGTGCCGTGGAACGCCCCCTGGTACGCCCGGCGCGGCTTCCATGTCGTACGACCTCACGAGTGGGGGCCGGAACTCACCGGGCTCGTCGAGCACGAACGGTCCCTCGGCATAGAGGTGGCGCCCCGCGTCGTCATGCGGAAGGACCTCTGATCACATCCGCGCCCACTAATCTCGAAGGGCAACGGAGAGAGGACACGGACACCGATGGCCGACAGCAGTTTCGACGTGGTGAGCAAGATCGACCGGCAGGAGGTCGACAACGCCCTGAACCAGACGGTCAAGGAGGTCGGGCACCGCTTCGACTTCAAGGGCACCGGCGCGAGCATCTCCTGGTCGGGGCAGAAGGACATCGAGATCAAGGCGAACAGCGAGGAGCGGGCCAACGCGGTCCTCGACGTCTTCAAGGACAAGGTCGTCAAGCGCAACCTGTCCCTCAAGATCCTGGACGCGGGCGAGCCGAAGCTGTCCGGCAAGGAGTACCGCCTGGTGGTGTCCCTCAAGGAGGGCATCGACCAGGAGAACGCCAAGAAGATCTCCAAGCTCATCCGGGACGAGGGCCCGAAGGGCGTGAAGGCGCAGATCCAGGGCGAGGAGCTCCGGGTCAGCTCCAAGAAGAAGGACGACCTCCAGGAGGTGATCTCCTTGCTCAAGGGCAAGGACCTCGACATCGCCCTTCAGTTCGTCAACTACCGGTGATACGCATCACAGCCTGACACGTCGATCAAGGCCCTGACCTGCGGGTTCAGGGCCTTTGTCAGCTCCACCCCATGACCATTTGGTTGCCCGAAGCAACGATCACTCTATGATTGCTTAGGGAAACTAAGTTTGATCGTACGGGGAAGGACTGCGATGGCGAACGCGATGACCAAGGAGACGCCGCCAGGAACGGCGGCCCCGGGAATGACGCACCGGGAGATCCTGGAGGCGCTCTCGGGGCTGCTGCTCGGAATGTTCGTCGCGATCCTGTCGTCGACCGTCGTGGCGAACGCGCTTCCCACCATCATGGTGGAGCTGAAGGCGGACGAGACGACCTACACCTGGGTGATCACCGCGACCCTGCTCGCGGCGACGGTCTCGACGCCGATCTGGGGCAAGCTGGCCGACCTGACGAGCAAGAAGGCGCTCATCCAGATCGGCCTGACCGTGTACGTGATCGGGTCCGTCATCGCCGGCCTGTCGCAGAACCCCACGATGCTGATCTCGGCGCGGGTGGTGCAGGGCCTGGGGGTCGGCGGCCTCACCGCGCTCTCCCAGGTCATCATGGCGGCGATGATCCCGCCGCGGGAGCGGGGGCGCTACTCGGGCTACCTGGGGGCGGTGTTCGCGGTCGCCACGATCGGCGGCCCGCTGATCGGCGGCCTCATCGTGGACACCGACTGGCTCGGCTGGCGCTGGTGCTTCTACGTCGGCGTGCCGTTCGCGATCATCTCGCTCATCGTGCTGCAGAAGACCCTGCACCTGCCCGTGGTCAAGCGCGAGGTGCGCATCGACTGGGGCGGCGCGGTCCTCATCGCCGCCTCGGTCTCGCTGCTGCTGATCTGGGTGTCCTTCGCGGGCAACAAGTACGACTGGCTGTCGTGGCAGACCGGCGCGATGGTCGGCGGGGCCGTCGTGCTCGCGGCGCTGTTCCTCCTGGTCGAGACGAAGGCCAGTGAGCCCATCGTCCCGCTGCGCCTGTTCCGGATGCGGACGGTCAGCCTCTCCGTGGTCGCCAGCGTGCTGGTCGGCGTGGCCATGTTCGGCGCGACGACCTTCCTCAGCCAGTACTTCCAACTCGCCCGCGGTGAGACGCCCACGGTGGCCGGCCTCATGACGCTGCCGATGATCCTCGGCCTGGCGCTCTCCTCGACCGTCTCCGGGCAGATCATCACCCGCAGCGGCCGCTGGAAGGTCTTCCTGGTCTCCGGCACGTTCTTCCTCACCGCCGGCTTCGCGCTCATGGGCACGCTGCGGTACGACACCGACTACTGGATCGTGGCCGTCTTCATGTTCCTCGTCGGCGTGGGCGTGGGCATGAGCCAGCAGAACCTCGTGCTCGCCGTGCAGAACGAGTTGCGGGCGGAGGACCTCGGCGCGGGCAGCTCCGTGGTCGCGTTCTTCCGTTCCCTCGGTGGCGCGATCGGCGTGTCGGCGCTGGGCGCCGTGATGGTCCACCGCGTCAAGAACTACCTGGAGGAGGGCCTGTCGGCGCTGGGCGTCAGCGGGACCGGCGGCGACAGCGGCGCGATCCCCGACCTCGCCGCGATGCCCGCCCCGATCCGCGCCGTCGTCGAGAGCGCGTACGGCCACGGCGTCGGCGACCTGTTCCTCTACGCCGCGCCGGCCGCCTTCCTGGCGCTGATCGCCGTGCTGTTCATCAAGGAGATCCCGCTGCGGACCAGCGCGATCACCGTCCGCGCCGACGCGCGGGAACCCGACGAGACCCTCACCCCCGAGATCTCCCACCAGCGCAACGGCGCCGCGCCCGGACGTCACGCGCAGCGCGACAGGCAGGGGCCGATCACAGCCGGCGCCGAGGTCGCCTCGCCGAACGGCCACGCCCTCACGCAACCCCTGAACGCGCAGCCCTTGAACGCGCAGGTTCTCACCGCCACGCAGGCCCAGCCGTACGCCGCCGTCGCCATGGACACGCACGGCCCTGCCGGCGTGGAGATCCGCGGGTTCGTCAAGGGCCAGGACGGCGTGCCCGTGGGCCGCGCCACGCTCACGCTGATCGACGTGCGCGGCCACCAGCTCGGCCGTACGGTCACCCGGGACGACGGGGGCTACGCGCTCCAGACGCCGGGCGGCGGGACGTACGTGCTGATCGCGTCGGCGGGCGACCGGGAGCCGCAGGTCGCGACGCTGGTCGTGGGCGACCGGCCGGTGGGCTTCGACATGGTGCTCGCGGCCTCGGGCCGGCTCGTCGGCACCGTGCGCGGGACGGACGGTGCGCCGGTCGCCGAGGCGGTGGTCGTCGTGACCGACGTACGCGGCGAGGTCGTGGCCACGAGCGCGACCGACGCCGAGGGCGGCTTCTCCTTCTCCGGCGTCGTGGCCGGCACCTACACGCTCACGGTCAGCGGCGCGGCGTACCGTCCGGCCGCCGTCCCCGTCGAGGTGCTGGGCACCGGCCAGACCCGGCACGACGTCGTGCTGCTGCCCGGCGCGCGGGTGCGCGGCACGGTCCGCGTCAAGGACGGCGTGCCGCTGGCCGAGGCCAGGGTCACGCTGCTCGACGCCGCGGGCAACGTGGTGGGCGTGGCGACCACCGCCGAGGACGGCGAGTACGCCTTCACCGACCTCACCGGCGGGCAGTACACCATCGTCGCCAGCGGCTACCCGCCCGTGGCGAGCACGCTGAACCTGGGCGGCCAGGGCGACGAGCCGTACGACGTGTGGCTGGGACACGAGCGATGAGCATCTCGGAGACGGTCCCCGGGGGGCTGCACGCCATGGTCCGCAGCAAGGACGGCTGGGCCGTCCAGCACGCGGTCGTCACGGTGACGGACACGACCGGCCGCCAGGTGGCGCGGGCGGAGGCGGACGCCGACGGGCAGGTCGCCACCGCCCCGCTGCGGCCGGGCGTGTACACGGTGGTCGCGACCGCGATCGGGTACGCGCCGGCCGCGTCCACCGCGATCGCGACCGCCTCGGGCGCCGCCGAGGCCGGCACGCTGGTGCTGGCCCGGCAGGGCGGCACCGAGCTCCCGCCGCCCGGCGTGTGGACGATCGACGTGGAACACTCGAAGATCTCGGCCACGGCCCGGCATCTCGGTCTCAGCAGCGTGCAGGGGCGGTTCACCGAGTTCTCCGGCCGGATCGACATGGGCGCCGCCCCGGAGGAGTCGTCGGTGGTCGCCGAGATCGTCGCGGCGTCCATCGACACCGGCAGCCGGATGCGCGATGATCACCTGCGGTCCGCGGACTTCCTCGACGTCCCGGTGCACCCGGTGATCACCTACCGGAGCACCGGGCTGTCGCCGGCGGGCCCGGACCGGTGGACGGTACACGGCGTGCTGACGCTGAGCGGCGTCAGCCGCCCGGTCGATCTCGACATGACGTACCTGGGCGCCGGCCCGGACCTGTGGGGCGGGCTGCGGGCGGCCTTCCACGCGGTCACCGAGTTGCGCCGCGAGGACTTCGCGATGACCTACAACCAGGTCGTCCAGGCCGGGATCTCGCTCATCGGCGCGACACTGAAAGTAGAGCTGGACATCCAGGCGGTGCGCGGCTGAACGCCCTGCCCACCGCAGGCAGAAGGAGGCAGGCCATGACGCAGGCGGAGATCGCTCCCCGACCGCCGACGGCCGGCGAGCGCGAGGCGTACTGCGCGGTCGAGCGGCAGCTCGCCATCCTGCTCCGGCGCGCCAAGGCGTTCTCCGCCGGCATGGGGCGCAAGGTGCATCCCGAGCTCGACCCCGGCGCGTACGGCCTGCTGGTCCGCATCGACCAGAGCTCGCCGATGCGGTCCAGCGACCTGGCCGCCTACCTTCGGGTCGGCCGGGCGACGATCAGCCGCCAGCTCAAGGTGCTGGAGGAGCTGGGGCTGATCAGCCGGAGCCCCGACCCGGAGGACGGCCGGGCCCATCTGCTGGCTCTCACCCCCGAGGGCCGCAGACGGCTCGACGACGCGCGGGCCGCCCGCGAGGGCCAGCTGCGCACGCTGCTGGCCGCCTGGCCGGAGGAGGACGTCCGGCTGCTCGCGCGGATGCTCGAACGGTTCAACATGCTCACGGAAGGCCTGAACCCCTGACACCAGGTTTCACAGACGTTACTGCCTCCGGCCCATGCAGTGGCCAATCCGTCATAAGGGACGCTTAAACTGCGCCTCAGACTGTTTTCGCACCACAACAAGGAGGCCGGTGTGGCTCCCTGGTCCACCTATCGGAAAGCGGCGAGCATCGGCGCGGCGGTGCTGGCGACGGCGCTCGCCGTGTCCGCCTGCGGGAGCGACTCCGCCGATTCGGGCACGGCGACGGCCTCGGCCGCCCCGGGTGGCGTCGCTCTCGTGAACGCCGGAAAGATCACGACCTGTACGAACGTCCCGTACGAGCCGTTCCAGTTCAACCAGGGCGACAAGGTCGTCGGGTTCGACGTGGACATCGTCGACCTGGTCGCGAAGAAGCTGGGCGTGACCCAGGACATCGTGGACATCGACTTTGCGGCGATCAAGAGCGGCGCCGCACTGAACGCCCGCAAGTGCGACGTGGCCGCCGCCGGTATGACGATCACGCCGGAGCGGCAGCAGAACCTGCTCTTCTCCGAGCCGTACTTCGACGCCACCCAGGCGCTGATGGCCAAGAAGGGCAGCGGGATCACCTCGCTGGACGACGTCAAGGCCAAGAACCTCAAGCTCGGCGCGCAGGCGTCCACGACCGGCCTCGACTACGTCAAGAAGCAGGGCTTCGAGCCGATCGAGTTCGCCGACTCGCCCAAGGAGCTGCTCGGCCTGCAGACCGGCCAGGCGGACGTGATCGTGCAGGACCTCCCGGTCGTGCTGACCTGGCTGAAGAAGGGCGACGTCGGCGACAAGTTCGAGCACGTCGCGAGCCTCGACACCGGTGAGCAGTACGGCATCGGCATGAAGAAGGACAACACGGAGCTCAAGAAGGTCGTCGACGAGGTCCTCGCCGCCGCGAAGTCCGACGGCACCTACAACGAGATCTACAAGAAGTGGTTCGGCACCGAGCCCGGCGCCACGGCCGGTGACGGTTCGGGCGCCGAGAGCCCGGCCGAGACCGGAACCGAGTCGCCCGCCGCCGGATCATGAGTGCTGTGAGCGAACAGCAGGACACCTCCCCCGCTGAGCCCCGCAAGGGGCTCAGCCCGCGGAAGAAGCAGCGCATCAGCCGGGGCGTCCAGTACGCCGTGCTGGTGGTGGTCCTCGTCGTCCTGGCCGCCCTGGCCGACTGGGCGGCGATCCGCCAGTCGTTCTTCAACCTGGACGTCGCCCGCCAGGGCCTGCCCGACCTGTTCACGGTGGCGCTTCGCAACACCGTCATCTACACGGTGTCGGGCTTCGTCCTCGGCTTCGTCCTGGGTCTGGTGCTGGCCCTGATGCGCCTGTCCTCGGTCGCGCCGTACCGGTGGGTGTCGGCGATCTACATCGAGATCTTCCGCGGCCTGCCGATGCTGCTCATCTTCCTGCTGATCGGCAGCCTGCCGCTGGCGTTCCCCGGCTTCGAACTGCCCGGCGGAGTGTACGGCAGCGCCGCGCTGGGGCTCGGCGTCGTCTCGGCGGCGTACATGGCCGAGAACTTCCGGGCGGGCATCCAGGCGGTGCCGAAGGGGCAGATGGAGGCGGCGCGTTCGCTCGGCATGCCGCACATGCGGGCGATGGTGTCGATCGTCATCCCGCAGGCCATCCGGATCGTGCTGCCGCCGCTCACCAACCAGCTCGTCACGCTGCTGAAGGACTCGTCGCTCGTGCTGATCCTCGGGGTCACGGCCGCGCAGGTCGAGCTGGCGAAGTTCGGCAACGACCAGTCCTCCACCCACGCCAACCCCACGCCGATCCTCGCGACCGGCCTGACGTACCTGCTGATCACGATCCCCCTCGGGTACGTCGCGAGGCGGCTGGAAGCACGTCAGGGAGCGCACCGATGAGCGCCGTCGAGATCAGGAACCTGCACAAGTCGTTCGGCAGCCTGGAAGTGCTGCGCGGCATCGACTTCACGGTCGAGGGCGGCCAGGTCGTCTGCGTCATCGGGCCGTCCGGCTCGGGCAAGTCCACCCTGCTGCGGTGCGTGAACCTGCTGGAGCAGCCGACCTCCGGCACGGTGGTCGTCGGCGGCGTCGACCTGACCGACCCGGACGTGGACATCGACGCCGCCCGGCGGCGCATCGGCATGGTGTTCCAGCAGTTCAACCTGTTCCCCCACCTGACCGTGCGGCGCAACGTCACGATCGCCCAGGAGCGGGTGCTCAAGCGGCGCAAGGACGAGTGCGAGCGCGTCGCCCGGGAGAACCTGGAGAAGGTCGGCCTCATCGAGAAGATCGACGCCTACCCGCCCCAGCTGTCCGGCGGCCAGCAGCAGCGGGTGGCGATCGCCCGCGCGCTCGCCATGAACCCCTCGCTGATGCTGTTCGACGAGCCGACCTCGGCGCTCGACCCCGAGCTGGTCGGTGACGTGCTGTCGGTCATGCGGCAGCTCGCGGAGGACGGCATGACGATGCTGGTCGTCACCCACGAGATGGGATTCGCCCGCGAGGTCGCCGACCGCGTGGTGTTCATGGACGGCGGTGTCATCGTCGAGGACGGGCCGCCCGAGCAGGTCATCGCGGACCCGCAGCACGAGCGGACCCGCGGATTCCTGAGCCGCGTGCTGCACCCCGGCGTCTGACGCCCAGCGTGCCCCCTTCGTGGAACAATGGCGTACTTCGAGGGGGGTGATGGGCGGGTGGGCGCGCTCTCGGAGCAGGTGCGGGCGGCGATCGCGAGCAACGTGCGGCACGCGCGGCACACGCGGGGTCTCAGCATCCGCGATCTGGCGGACCGCTCCGGCTTCAGCAAGGCGCTGCTGTCGCAGATCGAGCGCGGCCTGGCCAACCCCACGGTCGAGGTGCTGGCGGGGCTGGCCGAGGCGCTCGACCTGTCGTTCGCCGACCTCACCCGGACGCCGCTGTACGAGCCGCAGGTGATGCGCCGCGCCGGCGACGGCGCGGCGCGCACCCTGCTGAGCTCCCTGGACCGGCGCCGCTTCGAGCTGTACGAGACGCCGCTGCCGCCGGAGCACGCCCACGAAAGCGCCCCCCACGGGCGGGGGTCGGAGGAGTTCGCCTACGTCCTGTCCGGCGCGGTGACCCTGGAGGTCGCGACGTACGAGGTGCGTCTCGGGGCGGGGGACGTCGTGCGGTTCTCCGCCGAGACCGAGCACGGCTACCGGACCGGCGCGGAGCCGGCCCGGCTGCTGACACTCGTCTCGATGCCCTCCGACTGAACGGTCAGTTGAGCGCGATCATGCTCCGGTAACTCGGTCGGCCGTACCACGCGAGCCGGTCGAGCGTCGCGGCGGGCAGCGGCAGGTCGAGCGCGTCGAGATAGGTCTCCCCCAGGTGGGTGTCCGTCCACGGGTCGTTGACGTGGAAGACGTCCCCGTCCACCCCGTGAACGGCGATCCAGTGCGGGCAGCTCTCGTCGTGCATGCCGAACTGCTCGATCAGCACGAGCGCCACCCCGCCGCCCTCGACGACCGCGCGGAGCCGGTCGAGGTCGAAGGCGACGGTCTCCACGCCGACGCCCCTGCGGGACAGCTCGGCCCGGAACCCCGTCTGGATGAAGCGCCGCAGCTCGCGCTCCTCGTCCGTACGGCACAGCTCCAGCAGGGTCGGCGCCTCGGTGGACAGCAGCACCTCGGGACTGGCGCCCCGGCCCGCGGCGGCGAGCGCAAGGCCCAGCGGGTCGCAGCCGGCCACGGTGGTCGCCTCGCGCCACAGCCGAAGTTCCTCCTCACGGGAGGGCTCGCCCCCCAGCCCCACCCCGGCCAGGGCCATCTGCAGCGCCACGGGCCCGCAGGTGAAGTCGGTCGTCTGGCGCATGTACGGCAGCGCCCGCGCGGGCGGCCGCCCGCGCCAGCGCACCTGCCCGTGGCCGATCTCCGGGCCGTCCACGACCGGGCCCGCCCAGGTGGGCACCGGCACCTCCCGGTAGCCGCGGCCGAGAGAGCGCTCCCACGCCGCGTCGCGCGCCGCGAACCACCGCTTGACCGCCACCGCGCCCTCCCGCCAGGCGCGCTCCTCGATGGTGCGCACGAGCACGTCGGCGACCGCGTCGTCGGGCGCCCACACGTCCACGATCTTCCGGTACGCGGTGAGCGGCCTGTGCACCTCGAAGGCGGCCCCGGCCAGCCTCCCCTCCGTACGGGCCGTGACAAGCGTGCGCACCTGCACGCCGCCCGCGAGCCGCCAGCGGCGCAGCAGGTCGCCGGGCACGGCGTCGAGTCCGTCGGCGACGCAGGCCACGTCCTGCGTGACGGGCAGCACGTCGACGCGTAGTTCGGTCATCAGGATCTTCACTCCGCTCGGGTCGCCGCCGGCACGGACGCCAGCAGCCGTTGGGTGTACTCGTGCGCCGGGGCGCCCAGCACGCCGCCGACCGGTCCGGTCTCGACGACCCGGCCGCGACGCATCACGTACACGCGGTCGGCGACCTGCCGGGCGACGGCCAGGTCATGGGTGATGAACAGCAGGGTCAGCCCCAGCTCGCGGCGCAGGTCCGACAGCAGGTTGAGCACCTGCGCCTGCACCGAGACGTCGAGCGCGGAGACGGGCTCGTCGCAGACCAGCAGTTCGGCGCCCGGGGCGAGGGCCCGCGCGATCGCCACGCGCTGGCGCTCGCCGCCCGACAGCGCTGCGGGCCTGCGCCGGGCGTACGCCGCGGGCAGGCCGACGAGGTCGAGCAGGCCGGGCACGTCCGACCGCGCCTCCGACCGTGGGCGGCCTGCGGCCTTGAGCGCCTCGGCCAGCGAGGCGCCGACGGTGAGACCGGGGTTCAGCGCGGAGTACGGGTCCTGGAACACGTACTGCACCCGCCTCGGCCCGGTGGCCCCGCCGCCGAACTCGACGCTCCCGCCGTCGGGCCGTTCCAGGCCGACCACGCACCGAGCGAGCGTGGTCTTGCCGGAGCCCGACTCGCCGACCACCGCGACCGCCTCCCCCGCCGCGATCCGCAGGTCGACGGCGTCGAGCGCCTGCGCGGACGCCCCGGGGAACCTCTTGGTCAGTCCGCGTACGGTCAGCAGGGCGGGCGCCGGGCCCGCCTCCGGGGCGACGGCCGCGGCAGGGGGAACAGCGAGAGGGGGAACGGCTACCGGTCGCACGTCCGAGGGGCGCACGCACGCCGCCCGGTGTCCGCGCGCGACCTCGGCGAGGGCGGGCTCGGCCGTACGGCACGCCTCGACCGCGAGTTCGCACCGGTCCGCGAAGGCACAGGCGCCCCCTACCTCGTAGGGCCGGGGCACCGCACCGGGGATCGTCGGAAGCGCCGGCAGGCGGTGGGTGACGGGCGGGTCGCAGGCGGCCAGCCGGGCCGTGTAGGGGTGGGCGGGATGGTCCATCACCTGGGCCGCCGGGCCCTCCTCGACGAGCCGCCCGGCGTACATCACCATGATCCGGTCGGCCCTGGCCCGTGCGAGCCGCAGGTCATGAGTGATCAGGATCAGGCCCATGTGACGCGCCCGCTGCAGCCCGGCGACGAGTTCGAGGACCTCGTGCTGGGTCGTCACGTCCAGCGCCGTGGTCGGCTCGTCCGCGATCAGCAGATCGGGCCCGGCGGCCAGCGCCGCGGCGATCGCCACTCGCTGGCGCATGCCGCCGGAGAGCTGGAAGGGATACCGCCCCGCGACCTCGGCGGGCAGCCCCACCTCGTCCAGCAGCCGGGCGATCCCCGCGGCGCGGCCGGCGCGCGGCAGCGCCCAGCCGATCTGCTCGCCGCAGCGGTGCACCGGCGACAGCGAGGTGAACGGGTCCTGGAGCAGCAGCGCGATCCGCGAACCGCGGATGTGCTGCCAGGGCGTGCGTGCGGCGGCCAGGTCGTACGCCTGCCCGGACAGCTCCAGCCGCCCGGTGGCGCGCACGCCCTCGGGCAGCAGGCCGGTCAGCGCCCTCGCGGTCATCGACTTGCCCGATCCGGACTCGCCGACGACGGCCACGGTCTCCCCCGGCGCGACCGTCAGGCCGGCGCCCGAGACGAGGACGCCGGCCGCCGAGGTCACCCGTACGTCCCGGGCCTGGAGCAAGGGCGTCATCGGGCTGTCACCTTCCGGTCGAGCGTCTCCGACAGCCAGTCGCCGAGCAGGTTCACCACGGTGGCCGTGAGGATGATCAGCACGCCGGGCACGACGGCCGCCAGCGGGTTGTCGCCCAGCAGCGCGCGCCCGTCGGCGAGCTGGCGCCCCCAGTCCGGCGCCCCGGGCGGCACACCGAGCCCGAGGTATGACAGCGAGGACAGCGCGACCAGCGCGAACGCCACGTTGAGCAGGAGGTTGGCGACCACGATCGGGACGATGTTGGGGGCGATGTGCCGGAACATGATCCGCATCGGCCGGATGCCCAGGAGCCGGGCCGACTCGATGTAGGGCCGGGGCGTCTGCTCCATCACCGCCCCCCGCACGAGCCGCACGTCGGACGGCGAGAACAGCACGATCAGCACGGCGACCGTGATCCAGTAACCGCGCCCCACCAGCCCGGCGACCACGATGGCCAGCAGTACGGACGGCAGCGCCAGCAGCAGGTCGGCGTAACGGCCGACCAGCATGTCCACGATCCCGCCCCGGTAGCCCGCGAAGGTCCCGAGCAGGAACCCGATCACCATCGACCCCAGGGCGACCACGATCGGACCGGCCAGCGCGGAGCGGGCGCCCGCGAGCGAGAGCTGCAGGATGTCGCGGCCGAGCTGGTCGGTGCCGAACAGGTGGCCCTCGATGCCCGCACCGACCACGCCCAGGTAGACGTCCTGGTCGAGGGCGTGCGGCGCGACCAGTTCCCGGCCCACCGCGCAGACTCCGACGGCCGCGAGCACGACGGCGGACAGGATCGCGACGACCGGCGGCCGCGTATTCGTCCTCCGCTTCATCGATTTCATCGGCGCACCGCCCTGGTCCGTACGCGCGGGTCGATCGCGAGGTACGACAGGTCCACGGCGAGCGCGGTCACCGACACGACCAGCGCGACGACGAGCGTCAGCGCCTGCACCACCGGGATGTCCTTGAACAGCACCGACTCCTCCACCAGCGACCCGAGCCCGGGCAGCGCGAAGGTGACCTCGATCAGCACGGTCCCGCCGAACAGGTAGGCGACCATCAGGCCGAGGCTGGTCACTATGGGGATCGCCGCGTTGCGCAGCACGAGGCGCAGCACCCGCCGCTCGGACAGGCCGCGGCCCCGGGCGAACGTCACGTAGTCCTGGTCCAGCTCCCGGATGACCGCCGCCCGGGTCAGCTTCACGACGAAGGCGCCGAGCCCGAAGGCGAGCGCCACCGCCGGCAGGACGAGATGCCACAGCGCGTCGAGGAACCCCTCGCCGGTGCCGTAGACGGGAAACCAGCCCAGTCCCAGCGCGAAGACGTACAACAGGATCAGTCCTACCGCGAAGCCGGGCGCGCTGACCCCGGCGACCGAGGCCGCCACGATCGCCCGGTCGAGCGGCCGGCCGCGCCGTACGGCGGTGGCGATCCCGGCCGGGACGCCGGCCAGGACCGACAGCAGGAACGCCAGCCCGGCCGTGGCCGCCGTGACGCCGGTCCGGTCGAGCAGCAGCGGCCCGACCTGCCCTCCGGCGCGGATGGACGTGCCGAAGTCGCCGGTGACCGCGTGGGACAGCCACCACCAGTACTGCGCGAGGAACGGCTCGTCCAGGTGATACAGCTCGCGGATCCGGGCCAGGGCCTCCGGCGTCACGTTGCGGGTGCCCAGCAGGTTGCGGGCGACGTCGCCGGGGGCGAGGTAGAGCAACGCGAAGACGAGCAGCGACAGGGCGAACAACAGCGCGAGCGTGGCGGCGGCCCGGCGCAGCGCGAAGGCGAGGACGGCGCGGCTCACTGTGCCGCCCTCATCGGGCCGCGTAGACCTGACCGGGCCAGTCGGCCAGCAGGGTGTAGGAGGTGTAGTCCCTGACCCCGATCGCGCTGCCGAAGGCGGTCGCCGCCTGGCCCCACCACAGGGGCAGGTACGCGAGGTCGGCGGCCTGCGCCGTCTGGGCCTCGATCAGCAGGCCGGCCCTCTTCGCCGGGTCGGCCTCGGCGGTGGCCTTGGCCATCGTCGCGGTGATGTTCTCGTTCGCGTACTTGGCGGGGTTGCCCTCGCCCAGGAACCAGCTCGCCAGCTCGCCCGGATCGCCGGTGGTGTTGAAGTACCACATGTAGCTCAGCGGCGGGAACTCGTTCAGCTCGGCCAGCCACTGCTCGATCGGCAGCTCCTTCACGTCGAGCGTGATGCCGATCTTCTGCAGGTCGGCGGCGAACGCCTGCGCGGCCGTCCCCAGGTGCGGGCCGGTGTTCGGGTAGGACAGGTTCGCGCTGAACCCGTTCGGCACCTTCGACTGCGCCAGCTCCTGCTTCGCCTTCTCCAGGTCGTACGCGTACTGGGGGACGGCGGCGAGCTTCCGCGTCGCCTCCTGCGGCGTCCACAGGCCGCCGAACTGCTCGGGCGTGGACAGCGCGGTGGCGACCTGGCCCCGGCCGCGCAGGATCTTGTCGACGATCGCCTGGCGGTTCACCGCGTGGGCGACCGCCCTGCGGACGTGCACGTCGTCGAACGGCGCGGCCTTCGTGTTGAAGGTCAGCCCGGCGTAGGAGCGGTCGGGCGCGTACACCACCCGGGTGCCGGAGGCGCCCTCCCACTGGCGCGACTGGGCCAGCGGCACGTTGAGCGCCATGTCGGCCTTCCCGGCCTGCCACGCCAGCAGGCGGGTGTTCTCGTCGGGCACGAACTCGAACCGGATCTTCGCGATCTTCGGCCGGGCGCCGTGCCAGGTGTCCACGCGGGTGAACTCGACGTAGGAGTCGGGGACGAATCCTGTGACCTTGTACGGCCCGGTGCCGACGGGGAGCGACTGCGGAGTGCCGAATCCGCTCTTCGCGCTCTCCCATGCGGCCTTGGGGGCGATCCACAGGGCGTTGACGTTCGACGGAAGCCAGGCGAACGCCACGTCGGCGGTCGTGGCGGTCAGGGTGATCTCGGCGTCCCCGGTCTTCTCGGCCTTCTTCAGATTCGCCCAGTAGGAGGCCGTGGCGGGTGAGACCTTCTCGTCCCTGGCCATCTCGATCGAGTGCAGCACGTCGTCGGCGGTGACCGGGGTGCCGTCGTGGAACCGGGCGTCCGGGCGCAGCCGGTAGACGAATGTGGTCGGCGACGTGCGCTCGACGCTCGACGCAAGGGCGGGGACGATCTTCCCCGTGGTGTCGACGCCGACGAGCCCCTCCATGCAGATCCCGGCGACGTAGTAGTTGAGGATGCCGGACTCCTGCCCGGGGTAGAGGTTCGACAGCGATCCGGGCAGCGACACCCGGAGCACGCCGATCTCCTTGCCGGTGTCCGTGCCGCCGGCGGCGCTTCCGCCCGGCGCCTTCGAACCGGCCGGTGACGACGGCGCCGCGCCGCAGGCCTCCAGCAGCGCCGCGGCCGACAGCACGGTGATCCCGGTGACCGCCGTCCTCAGGAATCCCCGGCGGGTGTGGACGCCGCGCTCGTCCCTGTCTGCCATGCCACACCTTCCCTGTGACCTGGCTTGTCTACCAAGCCACCCCAAATGGATAGGAGCAGTAAACACCATGGAAGGCGGGATCTTCCATCCCTTTCCCCACCAAATGTGTAGAGATCTTGCCGTGGCTGATTCGTGACAGAACCTTCCGTCCTCGCACCGCGTCTATCCAGGCGACATCCGATCCCGGCGGGACGAAAGGAACTCCGATGAGAAAGCCCGCGATCCTCGCCCTCTCGGCGGCGGCCACCATGGCGCTGACCACCCTCGCCGGCGCCGCGCAGGCGGAGGCGCGTACGGGAGCCGCCTCCGCCACGGCATCCTCCGCGTCCCCCGTCCGGTACGCCTGGCTGAAGTCCTGCCACAAGAAGGACAACTACTTCCCCTGCGGCTCGTGGCACCTGCTGCTCCGCAACGGCCGTGACAGCGTGCTCAAGGACGTCCAGGTGAACCCGCGCACAGCCAAGGGGAAGATCGACAAGCAGTCGAGCACGCCCTTGACGGTGAGCGGCGACGGGCGGCACGTGTCGTACTTCCGGAAGAAGGACGGCCTGCTCGTCGTCCGCGACGTGACCACGAACAAGGTCCGCGTGCTTCCCCGCTCGGTGTCGAAGCCGCCCAAGGGCATCGGCACGGGCGACCTCGCCATGACCCTGTCGCGGGACGGCGGCCTGCTCACGATCGACTACTACGACGAGGACGACAAAGCGCCGTCCCTCCTCGTGAACGTGCGTACGGGGAAGGCGCGCAAGATCCCGGCCGGTGCCGCGATCCTGGGCTTCAGTCCCGACGGGAAGCACCTGCTCGTCTCCCGGGGGACAGCCGAGAACACCAGCCGGTTCAGCGTGTACGACCAGGACGGGCGGCAGACGAACACCCAGGTCGTGCCGCAGGTGGTGGCCAACAACAGCCCGACGGCGCTCGCCGACGACGGCTCCTCCGTGGCGGTGCTGATCACCACCACCTCCGGCAGGCAGCGGCTGCGGGTGTACGACCTCGCGAACGACACCGTGGGCGAGGCCGTCGACGTCCGCGTCCCCAAGAACGAGTCGGCCAGGCGCCTGGAGTGGACCCCTGACGGCGGCCTCAAGCTCTGGGAGACCCTGGACTCGGCGAAGACCGGCGAGACGACCGGAGTCGTGGTCCACGGCCTCGACGCCGGCACCGGCGCCACCACCAAGCTGGACTCCTTCCGGGTGAAGTCCAGCCTGTGGACGTGGTGGCTGCCCGGGGAGTGATGCGGGTTATCGTCCCGGTATGGGCAAGATTTACGAGAAGCTCACCGACCGGCTGCGCGAGTTCGTCACCACGCAGCCGGTCTTCTTCGTCGCGACCGCTCCCGAGCGGGGCGGCCACGTCAACGTGTCCCCGAAGGGGTACTCCGACACCTTCGCCGTCATCGACGACACGACGGTGGCCTACCTCGACCTCGACGGCAGCGGCGTGGAGACCATCGCCCACATCCGTGAGAACGGCCGCGTCACGCTGATGTTCTGCGCCTTCAGCGGGCCACCGAAGATCGTCCGTCTCTTCGGCACCGGCCGCGTGGTGACCCCCGGGGACGCCGGCTTCGCGGACCTGCTCACGCTCTTCGGGCCGCATCCGGGGGTGCGCTCGGTCATCGTCGTGAGCTGCGACCGCATCGCCGACTCGTGCGGCTACTCGGTGCCCTTCATGGCGTACGAGCAGGACCGCACGCTGCTCGACGAGTGGGCGGGACGCAAGGACGTCCAGCAGCGGCGGGACTACCGCGCCAAGCACAACCGGGAGAGCATCGACGGGCTGCCCGCCCTCGGCGCCGCGGAGACCGACCCGGTCGCCCAGCACTCCTGAACGGGTCCCTGCGCGTCACCGCCGGTAGCCGGCCATCCGCTCCAGACGGGCGATCCGCGCGGCGACCGGCGGGTGCGTCGCGAACAACCTGCTGATCCGGGTGCCCCGGAAAGGGTTGACGATCATCATGTGGCCGGCCGAGGCGAGCCTGCCGTTCTCCGGGAGCGGCAGCCTGCGGACCTCCATCTCGATCTTGCGCAGCGCGGAGGCGAGGGCCAGCGGGTCGCCCGTCAGCCGTACGCCCGCGTCGTCGGCCGCGAACTCCCGCGAGCGCGCGATCGACACCTGGATCATCGTGGCCGCGACCGGCCCGAGGATCACCACCAGCACGGCGCCGAGGACCCCCGGGCCCTCGTCGTCGTCGGAGCCGAAGAGCACGCCCGCGTACCCGAAGTACGTGATCATCGTGGCGAGCGCGCCCGTGACCGAGGAGATCAAAATGTCCCGGTTGTGGATGTGCGACAGCTCATGGCCGAGCACACCCTTGAGTTCGCGTTCGTCCAGCAGCCCGAGGAGGCCGTGCGTGACGCACACCACCCCGTCACGCGGGTTGCGGCCGGTCGCGAACGCGTTGGGCTGCATGGTCGGGGACACGTACAGACGGGGCATCGGCCCGCGGGCCTCGGTGCACAGCTCCCGGACGACGCGGTAGAGGACCGGCTGCTCCACCTCGGCCACGGGCCGGGCCCGCATGGCGGACAGCGCGATCCTGTCGGCGCAGAAGTAGGCGACGCCGCTGACCACGAGTGCGGCCACGACGGCGATCCGGGCACCCGTGCCACCCCCCAGCCAGGCCCCGGCCACCAGGAGCGACGCGGACAGCGCCCCCAGCAGGGCCGCGGTGCGCAGGCGGTTGTGGTGCACGCCTCCTCCTCACGGCTCGGTGCGTCCAGCCCTACCAACGCGCATGGCCTGGACGAACGTTCCCCGTGACGCGCCTCACCCTGTCATGGACAGCACCACCTGCGGGGCGACGGAGAAGACCACGGTGACGGCGACCGTGACGGCGACGGCGGCCCCGGCCGCCGCTCTCGCCTGGACCGTACGGCTCTCGCCCGCCGCGGGCGGCGCGAACAGCCGGGCGGTCCAGGCGATGTAGTAGTAGAGCCCTGCCACCGTGTTGGCCGCCATGACCACGGCCAGCCAGCCGAGCCCGCCGTCCACGACGGCCCGGAAGACGACGATCTTCGCGAACAGCCCGGCGAGCCCCGGCGGCAGCCCGGCCAGGCAGACGAGGGCGAAGGCGAGGGACAGCCCGGCGGCCGGGCTCCGCGACGCCAGCCCCCGGTACGCCTCCAGGTCGCCGCCCTCGCGCTGCGACACCAGCATGACCACCGCGAAGGCGATCAGGTTCATCGCGGCGTAGAAGACGAGGTAGGCGATCGACGCCCCGACGGCCACGCGGGGTCCGGCGGCATAGGCGGCCAGCGGCGCGAGGATGTAGCCCGACTGCGCGACCGACGACCAGGCCAGGAGCCGTACGGCGGCACGCTGCCGCATGGCGAGGACGTTGCCCGCCGTCATCGTCAGCGCGGCGACGACCGCCACCCCGGGAGCCCACAGCGCCGCCCTCTCCGGCAGCGCGGACGTCAGCAGCAGGATCAGCCCGGCGAAGCCCGACGCCTTGGACACCACCGACAGCAACGCCGCGACCGGGATCGGGGCGCCGTGGTAGACGTCCGCCGCCCAGAAGTGGAACGGCACCGCGGCGATCTTGAACGCGAAGCCCGCCACCACCAGCACGGTGGCCACCGCCGTGACCTGGGCCATGTCCCCGGCCGTGCCGCCCACCGTGCCGCCGACCGTGTCCCCGGTCGTCCGCAGGGCGGCGTCGATCCGGTCGAGGTGGACCGAGCCGGTCACGCCGTAGAGCAGCGACACGCCGAACAACGTGATCGCGGTGGAGACCACGGAGACCAGGAAGAGCTTGAGGGCCGCCTCCGACGCGCGGCCGTCATGACGTCTGAGCGCGGTCAGCGCGAAGACCGGCAGCGACACGAGTTCCAGCGACACGACCAGCATGACGAGATCGCGGGAGGCCGGCAGCAGGACGGCCCCGGCCAGCGTTGCCAGCAGCAGGAAGTACCACTCCCCGGCCGGGATCCGGCCGCGCTCTCCCGGCCCGGTACCGGCGATCTCCGTCATCGACAGCAGCACGACGACCAGCCCGGCGGCCAGCACAATCGCCGCGACGACCAGGGTGAAGCGGTCCGCGACGAACGAGCACGACGCCGCGGCGGACTCTCCTGCCAGGGAGGCGGGGACGCAGAACGTGCGCCGGGTCTCGCCGCTCGCGGCCTGGACGGCCACCACGGCCAGGGCCGCGGCCAGGCCGCCGAGCGTGACGAGGCCGAGCGCCCGCGCGCCGCCGGGCCGGGCGGGCAGGAACGCGTCCAGCAGCAGCACGAGCCCGGCCACCAGCACGAGGACCAGCGGCGCCGCCACGGCGGCGAAGTCGATGGACTGGATCACCCCGCCCGTCATGGCGCCACCCCCGGTCCGAGGAGCGCCTGTACGGCGGGCGTGGTGACGGCGAGCAGGGCCTTCGGCCACAGGCCGAACAGCACGATCAGCGCCACCAGCGGAAGCCAGGCCACCAGCTCGTGGGCGGTGACGTCCCGGAAAGGCCGCTTCCCCTGGCCCGTCTCCGCGGCATCGGCGGCGCCTGCCCCCAGAGCCCTGGCGGCGCCCGTCGCACCAGCCTCTCCGCCGTCCACCACGGCTTCGGGCTCCCGCTCCAGGGCGGCCACCGCGGCTGCTGCCGCGACCGGTTCGACCGGTTCGGCGCCCTCCCCCGCCTCGCTCAGCACCGCGCGTACGCCTTCGGCGGTGGCAAGCGGCGGTCCCGGCGGGATCGTCTCGACCGGCCGGCCGTGCGTCACCCGGGAGAGCATGCGCAGGAAGTAGGCCGCCGTGAGCACCGTGCCGAGCCCGCCGACGGCCATGAACACGAGGAACAGCGGCCGGGAGACGACGGCGGCCGGGCGGAACGCGCCGAGCAGCGCGAGCATCTCCCCCCAGAACCCGGCGAGGCCGGGCAGGCCCAGCGAGGCGACGCAGGCGAAGGTCAGCAGCGACGCGACGTACGGCAGGCGGCGCAGCATGCCGCCGCCCAGCCGCCTCATGTCGGCCGTGCCGTACCGCTCCTTGACGGCTCCGGCGAGGAAGAACAGCAGCCCGGTGATGAGCCCGTGGGCGACGTTGGCGAACAGGGCGCCGTTCAGGCCCACCGGCGTGAGCGAGGCGAACCCGAGCAGCACGAAGCCCATGTGGCCGACGGACGAGTAGGCGATCATCCGTTTGAGGTCGCGCTGGGCGAGGCAGGCGAGCGAGCCGTACACGATGCCCACGACGGCGAGCGCGCCGAGCCAGGGGGCCAGGGCCGCGGCGCCCTCGGGGAGCACCGGGATCGCGATCCTGGCGAAGCCGTACGAGCCCATCTTGAGCAGCACGCCCGCGAGGAGGACCGAGCCGACGGTCGGCGCCTCGGTGTGCGCGTCGGGCAGCCAGGTGTGGAGCGGCCACATGGGCGTCTTCACCGCCAGGCCGAGCCCGATGGCGAGGAACGCGACGATCTGCGCCGACCGGGCGATTCCCGAGCCGTGCCGCCCGGCCAGCGCGACCATGTCGAGCGTGCCGGCCTCCGTCCAGACCACGAGCAGGCCGATGAGGAGGACGGCCGAGCCGAGCAGCGTGTAGAGGATGAACTTCAGAGACGCCGCCCGCCTGCCCGCGCCGCCCCACAGGGCGATCACGAAGTACATCGGCACGAGCACGACCTCGAAGAACACGAAGAACAGCAGCAGGTCGAGGGCGAGGAACGTGCCGATCATGCCGACCTCGAGCACGAGCAGCGTGACGACCAGCGCGCCCGTGCGGCCCCCCGCGGGCGGGTGCCCCGCGAGGTGGACGAAGCACAGGAACGTCAGCAACGCGGTCAGCACGACGAGCGGCAGCGAGACGCCGTCCACCCCCAGGTGGAACCGCAGGCCGAGGCCGGGGATCCACGGCCGGTCGGTCCGCAGCTGCATGGCGGCGGGGCGCGCGTGGTCGAAGACCGCGGCGAGCGTGACGGCGAGGGCCAGCACCACGGCGGAGACCGCGATCCCCCAGGTCACCGCCCTGTCCCGGGTGGCGGGGGCGATGAGCGCTCCCAGCAGCGGCGCGGCGACGAGCGCGATCGGCAGCCAGCTCATGTCGTCACCACCGCCACGCGAAGCCGCGTGCCGCCGCTGTGAGCCCGCCGCGTCATGTGAGCACCACCGCCGCGACCGCGATCAGCACGATCCCGGCCAGCAGGCCGGTGACGTAGAGCTGCGCGTTGCCGTTCTGGGCGCGCCGCACCAGGGCGGACAGGCCGAGCGTCGCCCGGCCCGAACCCCGGACCGCGCCGTCCACCAGCCGCGCGTCCGTGCGGACCACCCCCCGAGCCAGGCGCAGGACGGGCCGGGCGACCAGCGCGGCGTACGCGGCGTCGACGTAGAAGGCCCGCTCGCACGGCACCCGGAACGGGCCGAGCAGCCGGGCGGGGTCCTGCTCGGGCGCCGCCCGCCACAGGGCGTACACGATCCCGGCGCCGAGCAGCGCCACGGCGAGGCTGACGGCCGCCGACCCCCACTCGATCTCCACCCCGGTCATCGGGCCGGCCAGGCCGAGCAGCAGGGCGGGCACGGCCAGCACTCCGGCGGGCCACAGCATCGACGCGGGCGCCTCCCTGCCGTCGAAGACATGGGCGACACCGGGCGGCGGCTCCGCGAGCAGCTCGATCCGGGTGGGACCGAAGAACGTGCGCAGCCAGGCGCGGGCGGCGTACGCCCCGGTCACCCCCACGGTCAGCAGCGCCGACGCCTGCACGAACGGCTGGGCCGGTCCCGTCCCGTGCTCGATCGCCGCGATCACCGCGTCCTTGCTGAAGAAGCCGCTCGCCGGCGGCAGTCCCGCGAGCGCGGCGAAGCCGACGGTCATCGTCCAGAACGTCACGGGAAGGGCGGTGCGCAACCCGCCCATGTGACTGATCAGGTTCGACCCGACGTGGTGGATGACCAGGCCCGCGCAGAGGAACAGCAGCGCCTTGAACGCGCCGTGCGACACCAGGTGGAACATCGCCGCCCGGTCGGACCCGGCCGCCAGCGCGGCGGCCATGTAGGCGAGCTGGCTGATCGTCGAGTAGGCCAGCACGCGTTTGAGGTCGCTTTGCGCCAGGGCGGCCAGCGCGGCGCCCAGCATGCCGACGGCCGCGACCACGCCCAGCACGTCGAGCGTGGGCGGCGCCGCGAGGAAGGCGGGATAGAGCCGGGCGACGACGAAGATCCCCGCGGCCACCATCGTGGCCGCGTGGATGAGCGCGCTGATCGGGGTGGGCCCGGCCATCGCGTCGGGCAGCCAGGTCTGCAGCGGCACCTGCGCGCTCTTGCCCGCGACCCCGGCGAGCAGCAGGAGCGTCGCGGCGATCAGCGTGCCCCTGTTTTCGGCGTGCTGAAGGATGTCGGCGCGCAGCACGTCGTCGATCCGGAAGCTGCCCGCGGCCGTGCCGAGGATGAAGATCCCGAACAGGAAGCCGACGTCGCCGAGCCGGGTGACCAGGAACGCCTTGACCGCCGCCCGGGAGTTGGCCCGGTCCTCCCACCAGTGCCCGATGAGCAGGTAGGAGCACAGGCCCATGATCTCCCAGCCGACGTAGAGGACGATCAGGTCCCCCGCGTAGACCACCAGCAGCATGGCGCTGGTGAACAGGCTGACGAACGCGCTGTAGGACGGGTAGCGGGGCTCGTCCCGCATGTACCCGACCGAGTAGACCTGCACCGCCAGCGCGACCACGACGACCAGGATGCCGGCGAGCACTGACAATCCGTCGGCGCGCAGAGTCAGGGAGATCGGCGCCGCTCCCGTCTCGACCAGCGTCAGCGTGCCCTCGGCCCGTCCGGGGAGCAGCTCCGACCAGAAGCGCCCGCCCGCCGGGGCCGTACCACGCGCGAGGGCCGCGGCGAGCCACACCGTGAGCGCCGCCGACACCGCGCCCGGGACGATCGCGAACCACGCCGCCCGCCGATACGCCGCCGGTCCGCTACGAGCGCCCAGATTCCGGGTGCCCAGGCGGGTCGCGAGCAGCCCGGCCACGGCGGCGGCGAACGGCAACAGGACGATCAGGGCCACCACGGCGATCACGAGGCGTCCTCCCCCTCCGGGCGCCCCGGATCGGGTGTCCGTACGACTTCGGCGAGCGCGCGCAGCCGGTCGACGTCGACGGTCCGCCGAGTGCGGAAGACCGCCAGCACGATCGCCAGCCCCAGGCCGACCTCGGCCGCGGCGATCACGATGACGAACAGCGTCAGCACCTGACCGCCATGCAGACGGTCCCCGAGCCAGACGTCGAAGGCCACCAGGTTGAGGTTGACCGCGTTGAGCATCAACTCGACCGACATCAGCACGAGGATCGCGTTGCGCCGGGCCAGCACGCCGTACACACCGATGGAGAACAGCAGGGCGGAGACCACCACCGGGTAGACGACGTGCATCGCGCTCACCGCCTCCGGGCCGCGGGTCTGGCCGATAACGAGGTCATTCCCGCCCCCTGATGTCGGTGCGGGACAGGACGATCGCGCCGACCAGCGCGGCGAGCAGGAGCACCGACAGCGCCTCGAACGGCAGCACCCAGGTGCGGAAGACGCTCGCCCCCAGGGATCCGGCCGACCCCTGCCCGGGCCGGAGCGGCGCGTACGCCGTGCGGAAGCCGGTGACGACCACGGTGACGAGCACGCCGGCGGTCGCGACGGCGACCAGCGCGGCGGCCCACCGGTTGCCCGAGTCGAGGCCGGCGGAGGGCCCGATGGGCGCGCGGGTCAGCATGATGCCGAACAGCAGCAGCACCACGACCGCGCCCACGTAGATCAGCACCTGCACCCAGGCGACGAACTCGGCCGTCAGCACCAGGTAGCCGCCCGCGAGCGCGCCGAAGCAGACGACCAGCCACAGCGCCGCGTGGACGAGTTGCCTGGTCGTGACGACCAGCAGCGCCGAGCCGACGGCGACGGCGCCGAGCAGCAGGAAGACGACCTCAGGCCCCGAGGGCGGCCACAACCCCGGCGCCTGGGAGGTCATCGCTCCCCCTCGGGCCCGTCCTTCTTCTCCGGCGACGATCCGTTCTTCCTGGGCAGCGAGCCCGGCGGCCGGATGGAGCGGATGTCCCGCATGGCTCTCGGCGGCTCACGCCGCGTTTGGCTCTCCGGGGCCTTCACGGGTTCGGCCGCCGGTCGCGCGGTCTCCCGCGCTGTTTCCCGCGTGGTTTCCCGCGCGGCCTCCTGAGCCGTCTCCTGGGCCGTCTCCTGGGCCGTCTCCTGAGCCGCGGACGCGCCCTCGGCCGGTCCCTTCACCCGCGCCGGCGGCGCCGTACGGCCGGCCGGCGCCGGGCGGGAACCGGCCGACAGTTCCTTCGGCGGTTCGGCGCCGACCTCGTGCGCCGGCGGCGGGGGCACGGTCGCGGCCCACTCGCCCAGCCTGTCCTTCTCGTGCAGGAGGTCACGGATGTCGTACTCGGCGTACTCGAACTCCGGTGACCAGAACAGCGCGTCGAAGGGGCACACCTCGATGCAGATGCCGCAGTACATGCACAGCGAGAAGTCGATCGCGAAGCGGTCGAGTACGTTGCGGGCGCGCGGACGGCCGCCCTCGGGCGCGGGCAGGGTCTCCTTGTGGGAGTCGATGTAGATGCACCAGTCGGGACACTCCCGGGCGCACAGCATGCAGACGGTGCAGTTCTCCTCGACCAGGGCGATGACGCCCCGGCTGCGGGCGGGCAGGTCGGGGTGGACCTCCGGGTACTGCTGCGTCTCCGACTTACGCAGCATGTGCCGCATGGTCACGGCCAGGCCCTTGGCCAGCCCTTCTCCTGGAATGCGCGCCACACGCTCATCATCGCGCACTATCGGCGGCGAGTGAACGTGTGACTCCATCCCGACGGTTTTCCACATCATCCACACGGTCATCCCCAAGGTTGTCCACAGGGGTGTGGGGAGAAGGGGCAGCGCAAACACCGACATATCCGTATCGTCTGGACCATGAACGGCTATGGGGGGCCGGGAGGTTACCCGCCCGGACCGCAACGACCGCAGGGACCACAAGGGCACGGACCGCAGGGACCACAAGGGCCGCGCGGACAGGGACCACAGGGGCACGGGCAGCAGGGACCGCAGGGACCACAGGGGCAGGGACCACAGAATCCGTACCGGCACCGGGGGGGACCGTACGGGCAGCAGTGGCCGGGCCCTTACGGCGCCCATCCGGCTTCGCCCGCACAGCCACCCGTGCCACCGCCCCCTCCCCCGCCGATGCCCCCACCGCCACCCGTGCAGCGGCCTTCCAGCGCGCCCAGCTACCTGTGGGCGCTCGCCCCGCTGTACACCTGCGGCTTCGGGACCCCCCTCACCATGCTGTACGCCGCTCTGCGCAGGCGCAGCGCGTGGTACGGGGCCGCTTCCGCCGGGTACGCCACGGCCATCGGCACGTGGATCTATCTGGCCGAGGCGTACGACGAAGCCGAAGCACCGTTCCTCGTGTCCCTCGCCATGGTCCTCGGCATGCTCGGCCCCTGGCTCGTCGGCACCGTGCACTCGCTCACGGTCAGGAAGCAGGTCTTCGACGACCTCCTGCCGGATTCGTCCGCGAACGAGCAGGCGGTCGCGTTCGTGCAGCACCGCCGCGCCCTGCGGGAACAGGCCAGGGAACTCGCGCAGCGCGATCCCGTGCTGGCACGCGAGCTGCGGATAGGGCGGCCCGACCTGCCGAGGCAGTACGACGACGGCGGTTTGGTCGACGTCAACCGCGCCCCCGCTTCGGTCATCGCCGGCTTGCCGGGACTGACGCCCGCGCTCGCCGAGCAGATCGTGCGCGTACGCGACCAGGTCGGCGGCTTCGTCTCGGCCGAGGACGTCTCGGCCGCCGCGTCCCTGCCTCCGAACCTCACCGCCGATCTCGCCGAATACGGCATTTACCTCCCATAGTCATTCGGTAATCCCGGTTGTCGTCGCACATATCCCTGGCTGAGCGATCGGTGTTTCCTTAGGCTCTACGGTGCGTCAGCCGTGAGAAACGGGAGGGCCAGTGACGTCATCCGAGATCGCCGAATGCAGGGCGGACATGGCCGCGGCCGCCATCGCCGTGCGGGAGATCCTCCAGGCGCTCACCGCCGTCCCCGCCATGTTCGGTGAACACACCTGGCAGGGCCCGGCGGCCGACCGCTGGGCGACCGGCTGGAACGCCAGAAGGACCCAGCTCACCAGGCTGTTCGACGCCGTGCTCGCCGAGCAGCCGCACCTGATCGCCCGTGTGGAGGAGGCGGAGCGCCGCAAAGCCGCCTCGTAGGCCGCCGCACCGGGAAGGATCGCCGTGGGGGAGTTCGTCGGAGTCGATCCCGAAAATCTCAAGGAGCTGACCAAACGACTGGAACAGCTTCATGAGCTGCTGGCCCGGCACAGTCCGCTCATACAGCAGAAAATGCAGAAATGGGGGAGCGAAGTCGCGGTAACCTCGCTGCCCGGCCTCATCGCCGCCGCGCTCGACGACGTCCGCGACATGGACGCCCGCACGACCAGGGCGTACGAACTGGCGAGGCAGCAGGGCTGGAGCGCGCTGGGCCGGGCGCCCGGCGTCCTCGGCCTCACCTCCAATCGACCGCCCAACGTACGGCTGGACTGGGAGGCGACGGGGCAGAGCGGATACCAGGGCGAGCGCGATGCGGAGACGCTGTCCGCCGCCCTCGCGGCCAAGGACCCCGAGAACGCACGCATCGCTCTCTTGGGACTGCCGGAGAGTCTGCGGCGGCACCTCGCCGACAAGGACTACCAGGCGGCCTTCTGGGCGGGGGCGGGCCCGCTCGCGCTACGCGCGGCCCGCGCGCTGTACGAACGAGCGGGTAGCGCGCTGTTCAGCGCGGAGAGCGTGAGCGTACTGCGGGCGCTCGGGGCGTCCCTGGCCGCCGCCAGCCAGATGCGCGTCGGCACGGGCAAGGACCGCCGCCCGTTGCTGCCCGCCGCGACCCGCGCCACCCTCACCGGAAGTTCCGACCCCTGGTCGGTCGGAATGCTCGTGAAGTACGGCCCCGAGGGCAGGTCGTGGGACTCCCGCCTGCTCGCCGACCTGACTCGCGCCATGCTCGACGCCCGCGCCGCCGGCAAGACCATCTGGCCGCCCGCCCGCGGCAAG
Organism: Microbispora sp. H10836; assembly: GCF_012999525.1. Taxonomy (NCBI): domain Bacteria; kingdom Bacillati; phylum Actinomycetota; class Actinomycetes; order Streptosporangiales; family Streptosporangiaceae; genus Microbispora; species Microbispora sp. H10836. The sequence continues at coordinate 285,718 of NZ_JABBWU010000003.1, read as the reverse complement.
CTGGAGACCGACGTCGACGCCTCACGTCATCAGCGGCTCATGGCGGAGTACGACGCCGTGGGGGCCGTCCTCCAACGGGCCGCGGAAAACGGGATGGCCGCCCGGCACGTGCTGGGCGATCCGGCCACCGGCCTCAAGTACGCCCGCATGCTCGTCAGCAACTCCTGGCACACCCCCGGCTACGACGCGAGCCTGTACTCCAGCGCCTATCTCGACCCAGTCAGCAGGGATGCAGCCCCCGGCTACCTCGAACCCCCCGGGCAAATCGACACCTCTTCCTCCACGGCCGCCTTCCTCAAGGCCGCCGTCTCGGCGGAGCGGGGCACGTCAACGGACGCCAAGGAGTCGGCCTGGTCCGTCGTTCACATCGTCCAAGCCACCGCCGACTTCTCCAAGCTTCACCCGCAGACGGTGCTGCCCAGAGAGATCCGGCACGCGCTGATCTACACCGCCGACCGCTACCTTCCCGATTTCGCCGCCTCCGTCAACGGTTACGGCAACAAGGCCCGTCCGCACGGCGATCAGCCGGGCGCTCCATGGGTCTCCTACGTCGACAGCGCTGCACTGGCCGAACTCCTCAGGCAAGCCTTGCACGACCCCAAGGACCTCGGCGCCTTCGAAGGGAGGATGGACGCTCGAATCAGCGCAAGCGTGGCCGCGTCCATCCGGGACCCGAATCAGAACTATCTTGCCCAGATGAGTGGGCTCAACGGCATGATCGCCAGGATCAAGAAGGACTTCAAATTCAACGAAGCTCAGCAGTTGGACGAGAAAGCACAGCACTTCCAAACCTTCTTGTCCATCGTATCCGGCGGATGGGGCGCGCTCAGTTTCAGCAGAGCACTGGGCGCAGGCACCGTTTCCCAAGTATTCGTCGCCGTTGCGCAACCCCCTACGAGCGAGCTCATCAACACCGATCACAAGATAGAAGCTTATAAGATCAATGAGGACGAGTTCCGAGCACGCCTGCTCCACGTCAAGATTCCTGTGATCCAAGGACTTCTGATCGCCGATGCGATCGATCTGCCCGCGAACACCTCCTGGTACCAGGATGGAGCGATCAGCCCGAACGCGGATTTCACCGACTGGTACAGCACACATGAAGGAGTCGTATACGGTGGCCGCAGATTGGAGGAATGGGTGAGAAACGCAGAGCACGCCATGGACATGCAACGATGACGGGGCGGTTCGCACTCCGCCTGCCCGCCCTGGCGATTCTCATCGCCCTGGGAGTGACGGCATGCGATGGTGGCGCCGCCTCAGAACAGAAGACCGATCCGGCACGCCAACGGAAGGCGGCGATAGAGAAGGCGGTTCAGTGTCTACTAGATCGCGGCGCCATTCCTGACGAGCAATTGCGGTCCGCGACGTGGCTGAGAGAGGGAAAAGTGCTTCCCAACGCCGACTTCACCGATTGGTACACGACGCACGATAACGTCAAGTACCGGGGACAGACTCTGCTTGAGTGGACCGAGCAGGCCGAGAAGGCCGGGAACACATGGAGATGCCCCCCTTGATGGTCGCTCCCTCTCCGGAGATCGGCATCGCCAAATGAACGCAGGCGAGAAGCCACGCGGAAACCAGCTTCAGTGGGAAGGCACTGCAGGTGTGGGAGGACGAGGCGACGGCGGGGTGGCCGGGGTGGAGGTGCCCGCTGTGAGGCCGCTCAGGCGGTGAGAACCCTGACGACGCCGGTGAGGGCGAGCTGGAGGAGGGCGAGGGGCACCAGGACGGTCCAGGCGAACTTCTGCAACTGGTCCTCGCGCATCCGGGGATAGCTCACCCGGACCCAGATGACGACGAAGGCCAGGGCGAAGACCTTGATGAGCGTCCAGACCGGTCCGGGCAGGAGCGGGCCCTGCCAGCCGCCGAGGAACAGCACGGTCGTCAGGGCGGACAGGACGACGATCCCGGCGTACTCGGCGAGCATGAACAGGGCGAAGCGGAACCCGGTGTACTCGGTCATCGGGCCCATGATGAGCTCGGATTCGGCGATCGGCATGTCGAACGGTGGCCGCCGCAGCTCGGCCAGCCCGGCGACGAAGAAGACGAAGGCGCCGATCGCCTGCCAGGGAAGCCACCACCAGCGCCACTGCTCGGCGATGCCCTGAAGGGACAACGTGCCCGCGGCCATCGCCACGCTGGAGGCCGCGAGCACCAGTGGCAGCTCGTACGACATGAGCTGGGCGGCGGCCCGGATGCCGCCGAGGGCGCTGTACTTGTTGGCCGAGGCCCAGCCGGCCATGATCGCGCCGAGTACGCCGACGCCCATCACCGCCAGCACGAAGAACAGCCCCACGTCGAGGTCCACGGCCGCCAGCCCGGGGCCGACCGGAATCACGACCATCACGACCAGGTACGGCACGAGCGCCACCGCCGGGGCGATCGCGAACACCCGCCGGTCGGCGGCGGCCGGAATCACGTCCTCCTTCTGGGCGAACTTGACGCCGTCCGCGAGGAGCTGGGCCCAGCCGTGGAAACCGCCGGCGTACATCGGCCCGAGGCGGGACTGCATGTGGGCCATGGCCTTGTGCTCCATCTGCCCGACGATCAGCGGCAGCAGCAGGAACGCCGCCACCACGACGACCAGCCGGACCGCGACGTCGAGCACCTCGGCCATGGCACCCCTCTCAGCCGGAGGCCCAGTCGGGCGGCACGCCCGGGGGCGACATCCTTCGGCGGCTCGGCGAGCCGTGGCCGGACTCCCCCGGTTCCTTGGCTCCGGGCCAGGCCTTGGCGACGCGGGCGGCCAGCACGAAGTCCTTGCGCAGCGGGTGGCCTTCGAAACCGTCCGGCAGCAGCAGCGGGCGCAGGTCGGGATGGCCGTCGAAGACCACGCCGAACATCTCGTACGTCTCCCGCTCGTGCCAGTTCGCCCCGCGAAAGACACCGGTGGCGGTCGGCAGGCGGGGGTCGGCGCGCGGGACCCGGGTGCGCACGAGCAGGTGCGCGAACGCGACCGGGTCGAACACGTGGGCCACGACGGCGAACGCCTCGGGCGGTTCGTCCACGGCGGTCAGCCAGTCGAAGAACTCGAATCCGGCCGACCGCGCGAACGCCAGCGCCTCGACCCACTCGCCGGGGTCCACGTCGAGCACGTCCTGGCCGAAGGAGTCGGTGACGCGTGAGCCGTACCGCTCGCGCAGAACCTCGATGGCGCTCACGACTCCGCCTCCGGCAGGTAGCGGTCCTCCAGCGTCTCGGCCGCGATCTTCTCCTGGAGCTTCATGATGCCGTGCAGCAGCGCCTCGGGGCGGGGCGGGCAGCCGGGGACGTACACGTCCACCGGGATGATCTGGTCGACGCCCTTGGTGACGCAGTAGGAGTCCCAGTACGGCCCGCCCGAGTTGGAGCAGGCGCCGAACGAGATGACGTACTTGGGATCGGGCATCTGCTCGTACAGCCGGCGTACGGCCGGGGCCATCTTGTCCGTCACCGTGCCCGACACGATCATGAGGTCGGCCTGCCGGGGGCCGTTGGCGAACGGGATGACCCCGAAGCGGATGAAGTCGTGCCTGCTCATCGACGTGGCGATGAACTCGATGGCGCAGCAGGCCAGCCCGAAGTTGAAGACCCACAGTGAGTAGCGACGGCCCCAGTTCAGCACGAACTTCATCGGTTTGGGCGCCAGCCGGGACACCGGCCCCACCGTGGGCATCGGGAGATCGTTCACGGGCATGCGGTCACCGCCATGCCGTCCATTGTCCTCCCCGTAGCCGGTCGGGTCACGTCCAGCCCAGCACCCTCTTGCGCCAGGCGTACAGGATGCCGAGCGCGATGAACGCGAGGAAGACGAACATCTCCACCAGCGTCGTCATGCCGTATCCGGGCGCGGCGAAGACGGTGGCCCAGGGGAAGAGGAACACGGCGTCGACGGCGAAGACCACGTAGAGATACGTGAAGACGTAGTAGCGGATCTGCGACTGCGCCCAGCCCTCGCCGACCGGGTCGACTCCGCACTCGTACGTCGTGAGCTTCTCGGGGGTCGGCCGGCTCGGTCGTAACATGCGGTTCACGAACAGGCCGCCGGCGAAGATCGCTACGCCGACGAGGAAGAGGGCGACGACCACGGCATATGAGCCGAAATATCCACTCATACCGCCTCCAGACTTCGAGGATAACCCCGGCACGATCTCAAGGGCTGAACACTTGGCGGTCACACGGGAGTCCCGCGCATATAGTTGAGGATCGTGACCCGAATCAAGCTCGTCGCCCGCTTGCACCTAGACCTGTGCCGGCTCGCGTCGGGCCTGTGTCGCCCGGAAGGTTCGCGAGGCTGACGGTGCGCCGCCCCCCCGGCGGCCAGGCACCGAACGGGAACGCGCCACAGGCGTGGAAAGTCCCGGTAGACCGCACCTCAAGTGCGCATCTACGAAAAACCAGCGTGACCCCGATGGATCTAGCATGGATATGACAACGTGCCACAAGCAGGCTGGCCTGGGCGCGTCAAGGAGGACTGAGGAGCTGTGACCAAGCAGGTTCAGCAACTCGACCGTGTGATCATCCGGTTCGCGGGTGACTCGGGCGACGGAATGCAGCTCACCGGTGATCGGTTCACGGCGGAGACGGCCCAGTTCGGCAACGACCTGTCGACGCTCCCCAACTTCCCGGCGGAGATCCGCGCCCCCGCGGGCACCCTGCCCGGGGTGTCGAGTTTCCAGTTGCACTTCGCCGACCACGACATCCTGACCCCCGGCGACGCCCCCAACGTGCTGGTGGCGATGAACCCGGCCGCGTTGAAGGCGAACCTGGGCGACCTGCCCAAGGGCGCCGACATCATCGCCAACACCGACGAGTTCACCAAGCGCAACCTGTCCAAGGTCGGCTACGACGGCAACCCGCTCGAAGACGACTCCCTGGCCGAGTGGCGGCTGCACGCGGTGCCGCTGACCTCGCTGACGGTCAAGGCGCTCGAGGGTTTCGACATCTCCAAGAAGGACGCCGAGCGGGCCAAGAACATGTTCGCGCTCGGGCTGTTGTCGTGGCTGTACCACCGGCCGACAGAGGGCACGATCGCGTTCCTGGAGGCCAAGTTCGCCCGCAAGCCCGAGATCGCCAAGGCGAACATCGCGGCGTTCCAGGCGGGCTGGAACTACGGCGAGACGACCGAGTCGTTCTCGGTCTCCTATGAGATCAAGCCGGCCACCCTGCGGCCGGGGACCTACCGCAACATCTCCGGCAACCAGGCCCTGGCCTACGGGCTGATCGCGGCGGCGGTACAGGCCAAGCTGCCGCTGTTCCTCGGCTCCTACCCGATCACCCCGGCCTCTGACATCCTGCACGAGCTGTCCAAGCACAAGCACTTCGGCATCCGCACCTTCCAGGCCGAAGACGAGATCGCCGGCGTCGGCGCCGCCCTGGGAGCCGCGTTCGGCGGGTCGCTGGGCGTGACCACCACCTCCGGGCCCGGTGTCGCGCTGAAGGCCGAGACCGTCGGTCTGGCCGTGACCACGGAGCTGCCGCTGATCATCGTGGACGTGCAGCGGGCCGGCCCGTCCACCGGCATGCCGACCAAGACCGAGCAGACCGACCTGCTGATGGCGATGTTCGGCCGCAACGGCGAGTCGCCGGTGCCGGTGCTGGCCCCGGCCACCCCCTCCGACTGCTTCACCATGGCCGTCGAGGCGGCGCGGATCGCCCTTGCGTACCGCACGCCGGTCATGCTGCTGTCGGATGGGTACCTGGCCAACGGCTCGGAGCCGTGGCGCATCCCCGAGATCGATGAGCTGCCCGACATCTCGGTGCAGTTCACCACGCAGCCGAACGGCGAGGACGGCACCACCTACCTGCCGTTCAAACGAGACCCGCAGACGCTGGCCCGGCCGTGGGCGGTGCCCGGCACCCCCGGGCTGGAGCACCGGATCGGCGGCATCGAGAAGGCCGACGGCACCGGGAACATCTCCTACGACCCGGACAACCACGACCGGATGGTCCGGCTGCGCCAGGCCAAGATCGACGGCATCGACGTGCCCGACCTGACCGTGGACGACCCCGACGGGGACGCCCGGGTGCTCGTGCTCGGCTGGGGCTCCACCTACGGGCCGATCGCGGCCGCCGCCCGCCGGGTCCGCGCCGCCGGGCACAAGGTGGCCCAGGCGCACCTGCGGCACCTGAACCCGCTGCCGGCCAACACCGGCGAGGTCCTGCGCGCCTATGACAAGGTGCTGCTGCCCGAGATCAACCTCGGCCAGCTGGCCATGCTGCTGCGGGCCCGTTTCCTGGTCGACGTGATCAGCTACAACCGGGTGCGCGGGCTCCCGTTCAAGGCCGCCGAGCTCGCCGCCGTCATCCAGGACGTCATCGGGGACGTGATCGAAAGTGACTGACACCCTCAACGGGAGCCTCAACGGCAAGGGCCTGGCCCTGATCCCCCGCACCGACGCCAAGCAGACCATGAAGGACTTCAAGTCCGACCAGGAGGTGCGCTGGTGCCCCGGCTGCGGTGACTACGCGATCCTGGCCGCGGTGCAGTCCTTCCTGCCCGACCTGGGCCTGCGCCGGGAGAACATCGTGTTCGTCTCCGGCATCGGCTGCTCCTCGCGCTTCCCGTACTACCTCGACACCTACGGCTTCCACTCCATCCACGGGCGGGCCCCGGCCATCGCCACCGGGCTGGCCGCCTCCCGGCCGGACCTGTCGGTGTGGGTCATCACCGGCGACGGGGACGCTTTGTCGATCGGCGGCAACCACCTGATCCACGCGCTGCGCCGCAACGTCAACCTGAACATCCTGCTGTTCAACAACAGGATCTACGGCCTGACCAAGGGGCAGTACTCCCCGACCAGCGAGATCGGGAAGATCACCAAGTCGACGCCGATGGGGTCGCTGGACAAGCCGTTCAACCCGATCAGCCTCGCGATCGGCGCCGAGGCCGGGTTCGTCGCCCGGACCATCGACTCCGACCGCAAGCACCTGCAGGGTGTGCTGCGCCAGGCCGCCGAGCACCGGGGCGCGTCGCTGGTGGAGATCTACCAGAACTGCAACATCTTCAACGACGGCGCCTTCGACACGCTCAAGGACCCGGCCACCCGCGACGAGATCACCGTCAAGCTGGAGCACGGCCGGCCGATCGTCTTCGGCACCGGCGACAACGAGCAGGCCGTACGGCTGTCGCCCACCGGCGGCCTCCAGGTCGTGCCCCGCGCGCAGGTGGCCGACAGCGAGATCCTCGTCCACGACGCCCACAACCCCGACCCGTCGCTGGCGTTCGCGCTGTCCAGGCTCGACGAACCGGCCTTCAAGCACGTCCCGATCGGCGTCTTCCGCTCGGTCGACCGGCCGTCCTACGACCACCTCCTGAACGAGCAGGTCCAGGCGGCCACGGCCGACAAGGGCACCGGCAGCCTCGCCGACCTCCTCCACGGTGGCGACACCTGGACCATCGGCTGACCGAACCACAAGAGAAGGGGCCCGTCTTCGGACGGGTCCCTTTTGTATTAGCGGGCCCGAACATTGTTCTCGCCGTCAACCCGGGTCTCGACCGGACCGTCTCCCTTGCCGAGACGCAGCATGATCCAGCACCTAGGGAGAGCGCATGGCCCGGGCCCCTTCCTCCGGACCGCCGTCACCCGCACGGCCGGAAGAACCACCATGGGTGGGCAGGAAGGTCCTGGTCACGGGAGCGTCGGGATTCATCGGCAGCCGTCTCGCTCTCCGGCTCGCCGGCATGGGCGCCGAGGTGCACACCCTCAGCCGAGGTCCCGTGCACCGGCAGGACCCAGGCCTGGGTGAACAAGCGATCTGGCACGCGGCCGACCTCCGCGACCGGGAGACGACCGGGGCACTGCTCCAGAAGATCAGCCCGGACGTCGTCTTCCATCTGGCCGGTGAGGTCGACGGAGCGAGGGACGCCGACCTCGTGCTGCCCACGCTGGAGAGCAATCTCCTCGCCACGGTGAACCTGCTGCATCACGCCGCGGCCCTCCCCGGGGTCCGGGTGATCCTCTGTGGCTCCAGTGAGGAACCCCGGCCCGCGAACGAGCAGTCGCCGCCCCCGTCGCCGTACGCGATGGCCAAATGGGCGGCCACCGGCTACGCACAGCTGTTCCACCGGTTGTGGGGCGTCCCGGTCACCGTGCTGCGACCGACCATGGTCTACGGTCCCGGCCAGCGGGACGCCCGGAAGCTGGTGCCGTACCTCGCACTGTCTCTTCTGCGCGGCGAGGAGCCACGTCTCACCAGCGGGAGCAAGCGGGCCGACTGGGTGTACGTGGACGACGTGGTCGACGCGTTCGTCCTGGCCGGTGAGACCGACCGGGCCGCCGGGCAGGTGCTGGACGTCGGCACGGGGGTTCTCACCTCCGTCAGGGAGACCGTGGAGTTGCTCTTCCGTGTCTCCGGCACCCCACTGCGGCCGCGGTTCGGCGCGGTCGCCGACCGCCCCCTGGACGTGGCCCAGACCGCCGACGTCGGGCCGGCGGCCGAAATCCTCGGCTGGAAGGCGGCCGTCGGCCTGGAAGAAGGGCTGCGACGGACGCTCGCCTGGTATGCCGAGCGCAGGTAACAGAAGACTCCAGAAAGGCGATAGCCGTACCGTGACCGTTATCTTCTCAGGTCCCCTTCTGACGGACGAAGAGCGCCGCACACGCCTCTACGAGGGGCAGGTCTTCCTGTATCCGGCCCGCCCCGAGTCCCAGGCGCTGATCGAGTTCGCGCGGGAGTTGATCGGTGACGCGTTCGGCGGGTTGGACCCGGAAACGGCCCAGTACGAACTGCCCGTGGAGAAGTTCGCCGCGATCCTCGCCGAGCTCAAGCCGAAGTTCATCCACCACCCGCGCGCGAAGGAACTGCTGCGGGCGCTGCTGCTCTCCTTCGGCTGCGACGCCGACCGGACGTATTTCGACGTGCCGAGGATGCGGTCGTCCACCTCCGACGACTACCTCACCACAGGGATCGCCTACGCGTTCCACCCCCACCGGGACACCTGGTATTCGGCGCCTCTGAGCCAGGTCAACTGGTGGATCCCGATCTACGAGGTCGTCCCCGAGAACGTGATGACGTTCCATCCGCGTTACTGGAGCACCCCGGTCAAGAACGGGTCCGCCCGCTACGACTATTACGAGTGGAACCGGACCAGCCGGTTCAACGCGGCGCAGCACATCGGCACCGACACCCGGGAGCAGCCCAAGCCCGAGGAGCCGATCGAGCTGGAACCCCGGGTGACGCTCGTGCCCGAGCCGGGCGGCGTCATGATCTTCTCCGGCAACCAGTTGCACTCGTCGGTGCCGAACACGTCGGGCAAGACCCGCTTCAGCATCGATTTCCGTACGGTCAACGTGGACGACGTCATCGCGCGGCGTGAGGCGCCCAACGTCGACTGCGCGTGCACCGGCACCACACTCCGCGACTTCCTGCGCGTCTCCGATCTGGAGCGGCTGCCGGAGGATGTCGCGCTCGCCTACGAGGGCAAGGGCTGATGATCGTTTCGACATCGGAAGGTCTCCGCACGCCCCCAGGAGCCCCCGCATCAGAGAGGCCCCGCCCATGAGCCGTCTGAACGCCCTGCGCAGCCGCTTCGTCGACGCGCCCGACTCGCTGGGCGCGAAGGCCCGGGCGCGGCGGTGGAGCTGGTTCGCCGAGTGCTTCCCGGACCTCGACCGGATGAACGTGATCGACCTCGGGGGGACGGCCGGGGCCTGGCTGCGCGCCCCGGTCAGACCGGCCCACGTGCACATCGTCAACCTGGAGCAGCCGCCGCCTGACCTGCCGTCCTGGCTGCGCGCCGACGTCGCGGACGCCTGCGACCTGCCGGCCGCGATCCGGAGCGGCACCTACGATTTGGTCTTCTCCAACGCGGTGATCGAGCACGTGGGTGGTCACCAGCGCCGGCAGATCTTCGCCGACACCGTGAACGCACTGGCCGACCGTCACTGGGTGCAGACGCCCTACCGCTACTTCCCGGTCGAGCCGCATTTCCTGTTCCCGGGCTTCCAGTTCCTCCCGCTGACGGCCCGGACGGAGATCCTCCGCCGCTGGCCGCTCATCCACACGCCGACCTCCGATCGGGAGGCCGCACGGCGCATCGTGATGGACGTCGAACTGCTCAGCGTGACGGAGATGCGACACTACTTCCCCGGCTCGCGGATCCGGTTCGAACGGCTGGCCGGCCTGGTGAAGTCGGTGATCGCCTACAGGCGCGCCTGACGCCGGACGAGCGGCCGGGCCCCGCCGAGGGCCCGGCCGCTCGTCGTCGTCACGACTTGTCGGGGTTCACGGCCCCGCCGTCCTCCCAGGTGTTGCCCTGCCAGACGTTGCCGGAGCCCTCGTGGTCCCAGTAGGCCACCGGGCCGGCGTGCCCGCCCTTGGGCCACACCTGACGGCTGAAGACGTTGCCGATGACCTTGACGTTCGACGAGGTGCCCTTGGTGCCCGCCCCGGCGTACAACGCCCAGCCGCCGCCCGCCAGCAGGTTGCCCTCCACCGTCACGTCGCGGATCACGCCGAAGTCCTGGAACAACGCGATGGCGCCGGTCTGGTCGAGCGTGTTGATGACCGTGTTGCGCCGGATGATCAGCTGCGTGCCCTTGGCCGGCGCGCTGGTGCTCATGATCATGTCCGTGTGGTCGCCCGAGTAGTACTTGGGGTCGTGGAGGTAGGAGTCCTCCACAACGCCCTGCTCGGTGCAGATGCCGTTCGAGATCGTGTGGATGTCCACGCGCCGGATCGTGATCATCCTCCCCTGGTTGAGGATGCCGAACTGGGTGCGCACCTTGCCGTTGCCGAAGACCTCGACGTCCTCGACCGTCAGCCCCGAGTGGCCCTCACGCTGGAGGATCCCCCAGTAGTCCCGCTGCCCGCGGACCCGCGTGTTGCGGATGGTCACGTTGTCCGCGTCCACCGTGATGTCGCCGTAGACGTCCAGGCCGTCGATGACCGTGCCGTCCTTGGTGATGACGAGCGAGTCGGACCTCTTGAGCGTGACACCCGCGGGGACTCCCGTGTTGCCCGGGCCCGGCCAGGCTCCCGTACGCGGCGGCGTCGGCTCGTTCGAAGGTGCCGGGGAAGGGCGGGCGGACGCGGACCTCGACGGCGTCGGCGAGGGCCGGTCCGGGGAGGGGGTGCGCGACGGGCTGTACGCCGGACTGTGCACCGGGCTGTGTGTCGCGCTGGGTGAGGGCGTCAGGTCGGGTGAGGGACGCGCGCTACGCGAAGGGGTCGCGCTACGCGAAGGAACGACGCTGGGAGAGGGGCTGCGCGTGGGGGCGGCGCTGGAAGAAGGGCTGCGCGTGGGGGCGGCGCTGGAAGAAGGGCTGCGCGTGGGGACGGCGCTGGAAGAAGGGCTGCGCGTGGGACGGACTGTCGGCCGGTGGGTCGGCCAGAAGGTCGGGCGAGTCGTCGGGCGGGTGGTCGGCGACGCCTCCGGCGGGGGGCCGGCCGAGATGCCCGGACGCGGAGAGGCCGACGGTCTCGCCGTCCAGGACACCCTCGGAGTGGGCCGCACAGTGGGTCGCTGGGGTCGCGCTGTGGGCCGGTGTCCCCTCCGCGGTGGCAGGGTGGTCCACCAGGTGACCGCCGGATACGGGTTCCGCCGCCCCGTGGGAGCCGGCGTCGCCCCTGCGCGGCCGCGGCGGGAGGATGTCGAGGCCCTGACCGCCTCGGCGCCGGCCGCCTGCGGTTTCGCCCGCGCGTCCTGCTCCGCGCCGTCTCGCGTGCCGTCTCGCGTGCCGGCGCCCGTCAGCGTGACCGTTCCGTCGGACGCGTCCTGACCACTGACGCCGCATCCGCCGCCGGCGAGGACGACGAGGGCGGACAGACCCGCCACGACCAGCAGCCCGCTTTTCCGGGTGTCCTTATATACCCGCACAGTCGACTCCTTCCGGTCCACGGTTATGCCGACTGTCCGCCTCTATAGGGGGAGGCTCCTTCGGGAGGGTAGCCACACCTGACACACAATGTGGGCTGTTTTCGCAAAAGGAACCATTTTTCAGCGCAATCTACATGCGTCCCAATCCGCATATAAATCGCATTCAGGCGCCAAAGGGTGTTATTCGGGCGTTACCTTCCCGCCGCCCTCCCAGACGTTGTCCCGCCAGACGTTCCCACGGCCATGGGCGTCCCAGTACGCCACCGGACCCGCGAATCCGCCCTTGGGCCACACCCTGCGGCTGAAGACGTTGCCGATGACCTTGACGTGCGACGAGGTGCCCTTGACGCCCGCCCCGGCGTACAACGCCCAGCCGCCGCCCGCCAGCAGGTTGCCCTCCACCGTCACGTCGCGGATCACGCCGAAATCCTGGAACAACGCGATGGCGCTGGTCTGGTCGAGCGTATTGACCGCCGTATTGTGGCGAATGATCAATTCGGTTCCCCGGGCGGGCGGTCCGGACGACATGATCATATCGACGTGATCGTCTTTGTAGAGCTTCGGATCATGGACGTAGTTGTCCTCGATCAGGCCCTGCTCGGTGCTGATGCCGTTGGAAATCGTGTGGATATTCGCCCGCCGCACGGTGATCATTACGCCCTGGTTCAGAACGCCGAACTGCGTGCGTTCCCTGCCGTTGCCGAAGATCTCGACGTCCTCGACCGTCAGCCCCGAGTGCCCCTGCCGCTGGAGGATCCCCCACCAGCCCGGCGTACCGCGGACCCTGGTGTTGCGGATGGTCACGTCGTCGGCCTCGACCGTGATCGCGCCGTGTACCTCCAGGCCGTCGATGACCGTGCCGTCCCTGGTCACGATGATCGACCCGGACGGGCGCAGCTTCGTCCCCTTCGGCACTCCGGTGTTGTCCGGTCCCGGCCAGGCCGCCGGCCGCGACGGTGAGGGCGCGGGGCTCGGCGTGGTTCGCGCCGACGGCGTCGCCGAGGGGGTCGGACGCTTCGGGCCGCCGTCCGTGGTCGCCTGGCACGCGGTCTGCGAGGTCACCAGTACGGCTCCCGCGAGCAGGACCGCCGTACGCCTCGTCACCGCCCGGCGCACGCCGGGCCGATTCCGCGGGCGATGCGGACGCACCGGCGTGACGTGATGCGGCTCACCGCGCTCTCCCCCCTGCGCCCGTCGTGCGGGCATGTCGGCGCCGTGCATCCGGGCGGATCTCCGGCCGCCATCACCGTACCGGGCGGGTCCGTCCCACGCGGGGAATACCGGCGGCGAGCCTCCCGCGCCCCGTCCGGCTACGCCTTGCCGTCGCGGCTGAGCAGGTCCACCAGCGCCGGGGGCGTCCAGCGCTTCACCGTCTGACGGAAGCTGCTCTTCCACTGCTCACCGGGCCGCTGCTTGAAGACGGTCGTGTGGTCCGCGCCCGCCTCCTCCTCCGGGCGGCCGTTCGAGTAGTAGTACAGCGCCATCGAACGGCGGGCCCGGTCGTCCGGGCACGTCAGCGGATCGGGGTGCCCGTGGTTCGCGTCGTCGGTCGTGGCGAAGACGACGAAGCGGTTGAAGACCGGCAGGATCTTGTGCTCGCAGTGGGCCATGTCCTTGTCCCAGAGCTGCAGGTGACCGCCGTAGTCCTCTTTCCAGTCCTTGTTCAGGTAGAGCAGCCCGTTGAGCCGGCGGTCGAGGTTGAGCCTGCGGTGCCGGTTGAAGTCGGCGTGCACCTTCAGGAACCCGCCGGGCTTGATCTGGTGCAGGCCGCCGCCCTCCAGGTGCGGATCGGACACGAGCTGCGTGATCCCCGTCAGCCGTTCGAGGAACTCGACGAACACCTGGCCGTTGAACTCGGCGAGCAGGTGGCGGGTGGCGGGGCCCATCCGCTCGGTGTCCGCCAGCGCGAGCTTGATCTCGCGCGAGCTGTCGAACTGCTGCCAGCTCGCGTCCCGCGGCTCCGGGAACTCCTCGAGGATCGGCTCCAGCACGCCGGGCGGCAGGAAATCGTCGATCACCACGTGCCGGAACGGCGAGGCGCCGAGGAAGTCCTCGCGCCGGCTGTCGGCCAGCGGGAACAGGTCCTCCCGACGGAAGGTGAACGCCTGGGTCTCCTGCATCGATCTCTCCCTCGCCGCCGGCTGAAAGGTGTCTGTCTCGATCCGTCGCGCCCGCGCTCGCCACCGCACGATCCGCCGGACGCTTTCCCTGCGGCTCGGAACGGCGAGGCTCCGACATGAATATCGTGCGGCGAATCCGCCCGTGTTACAGCGCCGCGTACGGCCAGGCACTCCTCCATATATTCCTTGACACGAATATTCTCCACGAGGAATACTCGCCTCCATGGAGGCACTCCTCACCGCACTGGCCGACCCGGCCCGCTGGCGGCTTGTGAGCCTGTTGGCCGAGCGGCCCCGGCCGGTCGGCGTCCTCGCCCAGCTCTCCGGGGCGCGCCAGCCGCAGACCACCAAGCACCTGCAGACCCTCGAACGCGCCGGCATCGTCACCTCACAGCGCGCCGGCCAGCGCCGCGTCTACGCGCTGCGGCCCGAACCCCTGCGGGAGCTGGCGGCCGCGCTCGGCCGGCTCGCCGACACCGCGGACCAGGCCGGCGGCGCGCGCGAGACCTACGACCGCTACGGGCTCAGCCTCCACGCGGAGCGACTCGCCGCGGAGGAGCCGGGATGGGCCGACGGCCGCACGTTCAGGTTCCACCGCTCTCTGATGGGGCATCCGGAGCTGGTCTGGCGCCACCTGACCGACACCTCCCTGCTCGCCCGCTGGTGGACGCCCGACGACCTGCGCGTCTCCGAGCTCGTATTCGAGGCACGGCCGGGTGGGCGGATCGTCCAGCAGTATCGTGACGCCGACGACGCCGACGGCTCCGACCTGGTCGCCGGGCACGCGGAGGGAACCGTCGAGGAGGTGCGCCTCCATGAACACCTCGCGTACCGGCTCTCCCCGCTGCTTCCCGACGGCAGCCTCGCCTTCACCGCCCACGTCGACCTCGGCCTCCGGCCCACCGGCACCGGCACCGGCACCGGCACCGACCTCGACGTCCTCTTCCGCGTCAGCGACAGCACCGTCGAATCCGCGGACTTCATCGCGGGTATCGAGATCGGCTTCGGCCAGAGCATCGACAGACTCGCGGCGATTCTCGCCGCCGGCCCCCACGACACCGAGCACCACACGGATACGAGGAGCACGAAATGACCCACTCGACCGGCCGCAGGGTGACCGCGAACCTGAGCCTCACCCTCGACGGGCGTTACCACGGTCCCGGCGGGCCCGGCGATTTCGCCGCGTTCGTTCCCTACGTGACCACCGAGGTCGCACGAGACCACATGAACCGCATCTGGGAGGACGCGACGACGGCGCTGCTCGGCCGGATCAACGCCGAGGGATTCATGGGCTACTGGCCGCCGGTCGCCGAGGACGAGAACGCCGACCCGCGTGATCGCGGATACGCCAAGTGGCTGGTCGACACGGAGAAGGTGGTCCTCTCGACCACCTTGACCGAAGCGCCGTGGGAACGCACCCGCGTGGTGAACGCCCCCGCCGCCGAGGTCGTCACCGGCCTCAAAGCCACCGGCGAGGGCGACATCCTCGTCAACAGCAGTGCCAGTGTCATCAAGCCGCTCCTGTCGGCGGACCTGCTCGACCGGCTGTACCTCATGATCCTCCCTGAGATCGCCGGGGGCGGGTGGCGGCTGTTCGACGACGGCCTGCCGGCGACGAAGTGGACGCTCACGCATCAGCGGACCGGCGAGCTGGGCGAGATCGCCATGGTCTACGACCGAGTCCGCTGAGCGGGGACGCCCGCGTGGCCGCGTTCGACCGGCGACACCAGGGCGAGACCGCGGAATGCGTTGCCTCCCGGGTGCACCGCCTCTAGCATGCGCCTGGCGGGCAGTTCCCGACCCCCGGAGGACCGCATGTCCGAGACCCCGCGGATCGCGGTCGTCGTCGTGACCTACAACAGCGCGCGCGTGCTGGCGGACTGCCTGCAGTCGCTCGCCGCGGGCGCGCGAGGCGCCGACCTCGTGCAGGTGGTCGTCGCCGACAACGCGTCACGGGACGAGTCCGTGCCGCTCGCCGAGCGGGCCGGGGCGACGGTGGTGCCGGTGGGCCGCAACGCCGGCTACGCGGCGGCCATCAACGCGGGCATCGCCGCCCTCGACCGCGAGGGACACCTCGACCGCGTCGACGCGGTCGCCATCCTCAACCCCGACTGCCGCACCCGGGAAGGGGCGCTCACCCGTCTCGCGGCCGCGCTGCGCGCCCCCGGCCGCGGCATCGCCGTACCCCGGCTGGTCAGCCCGGACGGCCACACGCATCCCTCCCTGCGCCGCGCCCCCACGGTGCGCGGCGCGCTGGCCGAGGCGGTGATCGGCGGACGGCTCGCGGACCGCGTCGGGCGGCTCGGCGAGGTGATCACCGATCCCCGCCGGTACCGGACGCCCGGCACCGCCGCGTGGGCCACCGGTGCCGCCCTGCTCGTCTCCGTGGCGGCCGTACGCGACCTCGGGCCGTGGGACGAGTCCTTCCTGCTCTACAGCGAGGAGACCGAGTTCGCACTGCGGGCGGCCGACCGGGGCTGGACGCTCTGGTACGAACCCGAGGCCGTGGTCGAGCACATCGGCGGCGAGGCGAACGTCAACCCCGTGCTGGCCGCGCTGCTCACGACGAACCGGGTGCGGCTGTTCCGGCGGCGGCGCGGGCCCGTCTCCTCCCTCGCCTTCTATCTGGCCGTGGTTCTCGGCGAGGCGCTGCGCGCGCTCACCGGCCGGCGTACGGCGCGGGCCTCGCTGGTGGCCCTGCTGCGGCCCTCCAGGCGCATGCGGGTGCTGCCGCAGTGAGCGGGCAGGGCGGTTCGGCGGAAGCGGCGTAACGGCCGGCCCGTCCGTCGCGACTACAGACATGTGAAAGTGACGCGACTCGCCCTGGAGGGCGTGCTGCTGTTCGTCCCCACGCCCCACCACGACGAGCGCGGCTTCTTCACCCGGACCTTCGACGCCGCCGTCGCCGCCGAGCACGGGCTCGACCCCGCCGTCTTCATCCAGGACAGCCAGTCACGCTCCCGCAAGGGCACCGTCCGCGGCATGCACGGCCGTTCGGGGCGTGGCGAGGCCAAGCTCGTCCGATGCGCCCGCGGCGCCGTCCTGGACGTACTGGTGGACGCCAGGCCCGGTTCGCCGACCTTCGGCCGCCACCTGTCGGTGCTGCTCGACGACGAGACGTTCGCGCATCTGTACGTGCCCCCGGGCCTCCTGCACGGCTACCAGGCGCTGACCGAGGCCGACGTGTGCTACCGCATCGACCGGGAGCACGACCCGTCGGAGGATCTCGCCGTGAGGTACGACGACCCGGATCTCGCGCTTCCGTGGCCGCTGCCGGTCGGCGCGATCAGCGGCCGGGACCTGTCAGCCGGGTCCTGGGCCGAGCTGCGCGACCGCCTCGGGGCGTAGCCCGGCACCCGCCGCCACCGCCGCCGTCGGCGGGGCGGGGGCCGCGGCGGCGTTCTCGGCCTTCAGCGCGCGCAGCAGCGCGCCGGCGGCCCCGATCAGCAGGAACATCAGGCTGGTGACGCCGGGATAGGACAGCAGGTCGAAGGTGGCCGCGCCGACGAGCGGAACCAGCAGGCAGGCGGCGATGGTCAGGGCCAGGTTGCGGACGTTGGGATCGCCGCTGAGCCGCCGCGCGCGCAGCGCGACGACCACCCCGCAGACGATGACGCCGACGAAGGCCACCACGCCGACCACGCCGGTCTCCACCAGCGAGAGCAGGTACTGGTTGTCGAACACCTGGTGCTTGTAGGGATACCAGGTCCCGATGCCCCGGCCGAACAGCGGATGCTTGGTGACCTCGGTCAGCGCGAACGGGTAGTCGTGCGTGCGGTAGAGGATGCTGTCGTCGGAGCCGGCGTTCGCGAACAGGTTGTAGAAGGTGCCGAGCAGTCCGGGGGCCGCCACCTTCATCAGGCCGAGGAACACGGCGAGCGCCCCCAGGCTCACCAGGCAGCGCCTGAGCGGCCAGCCGGTGAACAGCACCGCGCCGACCACGACCATCCCGAGCACGGCCGACCTGGAGACCGAGAACATCAGCCCGGCCGCGATGAGGGCCGCGCACAGCCACCAGCGCCGCCACGGCTCGCCCCGGTCCCGCGCCTGCAGGGCGAAGTGCGCCGCGAACGGCAGGACCATCGAGCAGAAGACGCCGAACTCGATCGGGTGGCCCAGCGTCGCGGCCACCCGGCGCAGGTCCGCCCGCGACATCACGGTCTCGGTGCCCTCGACGGAGGTGTGCCGGAACCCGGGAAGGGACATGTAGGTCGTGGGGTCGAACTCCAGCAGGTACTGGCACGTGGCGACGACCGACACGATCGCCCCGGCCACCACGACCGTCTTGAGCACGAAGTCGAGCCGGTCCCGTCCCCTGACGCCGTCACACATCACGAGCACGAGCCCGACGTACCCGGCGAACAGCACCAGGGAGTGGTCCGCCAGGTTGAGCTCGTCCGAGGGCAGGTATCCGAGGCTGGCGAAGCCGTAGCAGGTCAGGAACGCCATCCCGTACGCGAAGATCGCGGTACGGACGGGGTTGGCGCCCTTGGCGGCTCCGAGGGTGGTGGTGAACTGCGCCAGGAGCCACACGAGGAGGAGCAGGAGGGCGAGGACGTCCGCGAGCGTCAGCGACATCGGCAGCCCGCGCAGGACCAGCCGGGCCGGGATGAGCAGCAGGGCGAGCACGAACAGGCAGACGAGCGTCGCGCCGTCGGCGCGCCGGCGCGGCCCGGGCAGCGGCCCGGGCAGTGGGCTGTGCAGCGGGCTGTGCAGCGGGCTGTCGATCCTCACGGGACTCCCGATGGTCACGGCTGTCAGTGCCGGAGCAGCGGCGCCGACTTCGTCCGCGCGCCGGCCGGATAGGCGGATCCGTTGAGGGACGCCTGCGGCTTCGCGGCACCGGAGCGGCGGGCGCGACGGGACCGCGCCCAGCTCTCGACGGCGAAGGCGGCGGCCATGCTCAGGAACAGGCCCATCGCCAGCGCGACGCACGCCGCCCGCAGCCTGCTCCCCGTCTTCTCCTCGGGGGTGGTCGGCGGCACGACCTCGAACGCCCTGAGGTAGGTGGCCCGTGGCGCGCCGAGCGCCCGCTGCTGCTCGACCAGCTTCTCCTTGGCGATCCGGCCGAGCCGCGCCACCACGTCATGGGCCTCCTGCGCCGTCGGGGCCTCCGCGGAGATGACGACGAACGGCAGCGTGATCATCAGCTCCGGGTTCGTCGTGCCGTTGCTGACCTTGAACGTGGTCCGTCCGCCGGGCGTCACCCCCACCTGCTGCGCGACCTCGCCCGTGGTGAGGCCCTGGATGAGGATCGAGGCGGAAAGGCCCAGCCCGCTGTCGACGTTGACCAGCGGGTTCGTCACCGGGTTGGGGAACTTGGGGTCCGCGGGCAGGCTGCCCCCGTCGCGGGGGACGGTCAGCACGAGGCTCGAGGAGCATACGAAGGTCTTCGGGAACATGACGTAGACGCCGGCCGCCCCCGCGAGCACGAGCACGAAGACGGGGAAGGTGACGTACCACCGCCGGAACAGGACGAGGACCGTCGCCCAGAAGTCCATGCGTCAGTCCTTGTCGTCGTCCGTGCGCGCGTCTCTGATCACACTCGCGAAGCGACGGTCGTCGTCGGCGCGCAGCGCCTCGGCCGCGTCCTGCCCCTTCACCGGCTCCGTCACGACGACGATCTCCTGGGTGTCCCACAGGACCACGTCCACGTCGTCGTCCTCGTACGCGGAGACGACGGGAGCGACGGAAGCGACGGGAATCGCCGGGAGCGCGGCGGCGGCCGGCGGCGCGGAGCCGCGCGGGGGCGGCGGCGCCTTGCGGCGCAGCGGGCGTTCGCCTCTGCGCGTCAGGGCGTAGACCAGGCCGAGCCCCGCGCAGGCGACCAGGAGGCCGGCGCCTGCCGCTACCTGCCACCGCGTGGACAGCATGGCCTCCGGCTTGGAGGGCGGCACGATGTTGGCGACCGTGAGATAGGTCGAGGGCGGGGCGCCGAGCGTCTGCTGCCACCCCGTCAGCTCGTCGCGGACGCGCCGCTGCGCCTTCGTCAGAACGCTGGAGGCGACCGCCGGGGACGGCGCCACGACGCGGATGTAGATGTAGGGCCCGCTGATGTCCAGAACCCTTGGGTTGCTGCGCCCGTCGTCGATCGTGATCGTCGTGGGCCCGTCCTTGGGCGCGCCGAGCTGCGTCCACACGTCCTGCGTGTTCATGGACTGGATGACGATGCTCGCGGCCGTCTTCAGCGCGTCGTTGAACTGCAGGAGCGGGTTGCCCCGGGGCAGCGGGCGGTTCGGGTCCCTGGAGTAGACGCCGCCGTTGACAGGCGTGGCCAGCACCAGCGAGGTGTCCGCCTCGTAACGGGTCGGGGCGACGATGAAGGTGACCGTGCCGGCCAGGATCGAGATCGCCAGCAGGGGGAGTCCGATCGACCATTTCCGCAGGAGACCGGCGATCGTCGTCCAGAACTCCACGTATCCCCCCGGCCTGTCCAGTGCCGTCGGCCTGCCAGCAGGCGTCCGGACCCTGCTTGGATACATCGTCACGCGCGGCTGTCACGTTACAACGTTCCGGTGTCCCGCGCCGGGTGGTTACGTTCGGCGAACTTCCGCCGATATACGTTGCGGCGACCGGTCCGGGCGACGACGGGAGTGCGGCGGATGGAGTCCACTGCGGACCAGGCGACGGCCCCGTCCACCCGGGCGACACGCGCGCCCGCGCGTCTGCCGGGCCTCGACGGGATCCGCGGGATCGCGGCCCTGTTCGTGGTCCTGCACCACTGCTGGCTGCTGTCCTTCCCGGGCTTCCCCGCCGACACGGGCCCCGCGTGGGCCGGTTGGCTCGTCTACGGGCACCTCGCGGTGGTGATGTTCATCGTCCTGTCGGGGTTCTCGCTCGCGGTCTCGCCGGCGAGGTCGGGCTGGCGGCTGAACGGCCTGCGCCGGTTCGCCTACCGGCGGGCCTGGCGCATCCTCCCGCCCTACTGGGCGGCCCTGCTGTTCAGCCTCGTGGTCGCGTGGACGCTGATCCCGCAGCCCGGGCAAGGCAGCCCGACCGTGAAGTCCGTCGTCGTCTACGGCCTGCTGGTCCAGGACCTGTTCGGCTCGCCGAGCCCCAACGGCGCCTTCTGGTCCATCGCGGTGGAGGCGCAGCTCTACGTCGTGTTCCCGCTGATGCTCCTCGTGCTGCGGCGGGCCGGCGCGGCCGTCCTGCTCGCCGTCCTGACCGTCGTCGTGGCCCTCATGGGGCTGCTCGCGCCGAGCGTCCCCGCGGTGGACCTGTTCATGCGGCTGACCCCGCAGTTCGCGGTGCTCTTCGCGATCGGCGCGGTCGCCGCGGGGGTGGCGGCGCGCATGACCGCGGGTATGACGCCGGGCATGACGGCGCCCGGGAACGCGCACGGGCAGGCGTCGCCGTGGCCGTCGCGCCTCCCCTGGCTGGCCCTGGCCGCCGCCGCACCCGTCGTCCTGCTGATCGTCGTGCGTGGTCCCGAGTGGACGGTCGACCACTACTTCTGGGTCGACCTGGCCGTCGGCCCGGCGGTCGGGCTGCTGCTCGCCTCAGTGGCGGCCGGTAAGCCCCGGCCCCTCGTGCGCCTGCTCGACACGCGGGCGCTGCGCCGGCTCGGCTCGTTCTCCTACAGCCTCTACCTCATCCACGCGCCGATCGTGGTGGTGGTGAACCGCATGGTCCTCGCCCCCCGTCTCGCCCCGGGCGTGACGATGTTCCTGGCCACCCTCGTGCTGACCGTGCCGCTCACGCTGCTCGCGGCGTGGCTGTTCGCGTCGGTCTTCGAGCTGCCGTTCCAGCGCCACCGCGGCTGGGGCGCGCTGCGGGCGGCGGTCCTCCGGCGTTGACGCGCTCCCCGGCCTGAAGGCCGGGGATTCAGCCCGTGCCGCGCGGTCACGCGGCACCTCTGAGGCTTCCTGCTTCCTCGCGCTGTGCCAGGCCAGGGCCTGGTCTTACCTGCGCTCCACAGGCGTTTAACCTCTCCGCCCGTCCGGCGGCGAGGATGTTCTTCGCGGCGTTGACGTCCCGGTCGTGGACCGCCCCACATGGGCAAGTCCACTCCCGGACGTTCAGCCGCATCGACTCGGCCACTACCCCGCATTCCGAGCAGAGCTTGGAGGAGGGGAACCACCGGTCGATCCGGTGGAATGTGCGCCCGTACAGGCGAGCTTTGTACTCCAGCATCCCGACGAACGCCGACCAGCCCGCGTCGTGCACGCTCTTGGCCAACCTGGTGCGCGCCAGCCCCTTGACCGCCAGGTCCTCCACGTAGATCGCTTGGTTATCGCGGACTATCCGGGTGGAGAGCTGGTGGTGGAACTCGCGGCGCGCGTCGGCGACCTTCGCGTGCTGGCGGGCAACCGCCAGCCGGGCCTTGGCCCGGTTGTTCGACCCCTTAACTTTGCGGGACAGCGCCCGCTGGAGCCGCTTGAGTTTCCTCTCCGCCCGGCGCAGGAAACGCGGTGCGGTGATCTTCCGGCCGTTGGACACGACCGCGAAGGCCGACAGCCCAAGATCGATCCCGGCCTCGGGCTCGACCGATGGCAGGGGCTGCTCGGCGACCTCGATCACAAAGGATGCCAAGTATCGGCCGGCCGCGTCCTTGACCACCGTCACCGAGGACGGTCCGGCGGGCAGGTCCCGCGACCAGCGAACCGGCACATCGCCGATCTTCGGCAGGCGCAGCTTCCCGCCCGCCGTGACCTGGAACCGGGCGTTGCGGGTGAAGCGGATCGCCTGCCGGTTGTCCTTGCGGGACCGGAACCGGGGCGGGGCGACCTTCGCCCCATGCCGCTTCCCACTCATCGAGTCGAAGAAGTTCCGGTACGCGGTGTTCAGATCGGCAAGCGCCTGCTGTAACACCACGGCTGAGACTTCGCCCAGCCAGGAGCGTTCCGGGGTCTGCTTCGCCTGGGTGATGACCCGCTCCGACCATGGGGACATCAGAACCGGCAGACACTGTGTTTTCGTCCTGCACGCCCACTTGGTTTTCCTCACCAAGTTCCGGCATCGGGTATTCACCGGGGCCCACCTGGAGCGCATGGAACAGATCATGCGGGACGTCTGCGCCGACTTCGAGACCGAACTGGCCGAGTCCAACGGCGAGGCCAGCCACGTTCACCTGCTGGTCCACTTCCCGCCCAAGATCGCCCTGTCCCGGCTCGTCAACAGCCTCAAGGGCGTCTCCTCCCGCCGGATGCGGCAAGAGTTCCCCGAACTGGCCCGCCACTACTACCGGGCGAACAAGCTGTGGTCGGGCTCCTACTTCGCCGGATCGGTGGACGGCGCACCGATCAGCGTCCTGCGCCAATACATCGAACAGCAAAACCGCCCCGTCTGATCTGCTAAGACGCCGATCCGCCTGACGGCGAATCAGCTTTCCCTGCCCCGCTACACGGGCAAGTCCGCTTCACCCCCGGCCTGAAGGCCGGAACACTGCGGACGAATCCGGTAGCCGCCGCCCAAGCTCTCCGATTCAGAGCGGCAGCTCCGTCTGGCTGTCGGGGCGGCCGACGTACCGGCCGTAGTCGGGGTGGTCGAAGCGGTGCAGCGCGACGATGTTGTCGTTCCACGGCGCGGGCACGGCCCGCTTGTGGCGCAGGCCGTTGATCGGGGCGATCTTCAGGGTCTCGTTCGCCTCGTTGAACTCACTGATGGCCCGTAGCTCGCCGACGTAGTCGTTGTGCAGGATCTGGTCGTCGTCGCCGACGGTGTCGTCCAGATAGCAGAAGACGCGGGGCAGGAAATACTTGTGGTCGCCCGTGAAGATCCTCAGCGCGGCGGCCGTGGAGGAGTAGAAGTCCACGTCGACGGAGACGAAGCCGATCGGCGCGGGCCGCCTGTCGTCCAGGAATTCCGCCACGGTGTCCGTGATGTTCCCGAGGACCAGGTGCGCCTCGGGCAGGCGCGCGCGCAGGGCCGCGACGTCCATGCTGAAGTCGCCCTCGCGCCAGATGTAGGGCAGGTCGCGGTAGTCGGTCGGCTTCGGCAGGCCCTCTCCCGTGTCGAAGCCGTACACGTCGATCCGCACGCCGGTGGCGGCGGTGGCCAGCCGCGCCTGGCGGGACATCTCGACCAGGCCCGCGCCGCCCGCGACGCCGAACTCGACCACGCTGATGCGGTCGACGCCGAGCCGCCTGGCCAGCGCGGCCGCCTGCTGGACCCCGTAGGCGTAGTGCGGCCGGGGGTAGAGATCGAGAGCGCAGCGCAGCTCGTACGAGCCGAAGGGCAGGCGGCGCATAACGGCGAGAACCGACCGTCCGGGCTGCATCAGCACCCGGACGAGGCGTATCACGGTCCGGTCGAACCCGCTTCGCGGCGAGGACGTCATAGGGGTCGGCCTTTCTTCTGGTCACGTGGGTGGATTGCGGCCGCCGTGCCCGCGGGTCAGCCTCCCAGGAGGCGGACGGCGAGACCGGTGAGCCTGCGGCCGCGGTGGGCCAGCACCTGGCGCTGGCGGCGCCCGTATATGCGGGCCAGCACGGCCCGGCCCCGGCGGCGCTGCTCGGGGGTGAGGTCCGTGGCGCGCAGCGCCCGGTACATCGCGCGGAACTGGAGCGTGTTGGCGAAGTGCGCGGTCCACACCGGCACGCCGATGGCCCGGGCGATGTGCGGCAGCCGCTTCCAGCGCAGGCTGCGGTGGGCCAGCACCTCGGGGACGTGGCCCCACGGCCCGGTCAGGGCGAGCACGGTGGCGTACACCTCGTCCTCGCGGATCATCACGGGTCTGCGGATGCCCACCACCGCCGCGCGCCGCATCATGCCGTACAACGGGTCGAGGCGCATGTGCTCGGTGGTGACCGCGTCCCACAGCTCCGCCAGCCGGTCGACGGGGTCGGCGGAGAGCATCCCCGTGCCCTGGTAGGCCGGCCGGTGGACCGAGCCGTCCGGGCTGGTGTACGCCGTGTCCGAGGTCACCAGGATGAGCCGCTCGTCGGTCAGGAGCGGCTCGATCGAACGGGACACGCAGTGCGGCTCGAGATGGTCGTCGTCGCCCATCCAGCGGAAGAACTCGCCCCGCGCCAGCCGCTGCACCTCGGTGAAGTTGCCGACAATGCCGATGTTGCGGGGCTGGCGGTGGTAGACGACCCGGGAGTCCTCCCTGGCGAGCCGCCGGCACAGCTCCTCGGTGCCGTCCGTGGACGCGTTGTCCGAGATGACGACCTCGAGCCGTTCGTGGTCCTGGGCGAGGACGGACCGCACGGCCTCCTCCAGCCGGTCGGCGCCGTTGCGGACCGGTATGCCGATGGAGACGAGTCTCCGTGAATCTCCCAACTCAGCGCTCCTTCGCCGTCGCCTCGACCGGCACCGGATGCCGGTGGCCGGCGGGCAGCCGCTCCATCACGTGGCCGCCCACCGTTCTCATCTGGTGCAGCGGCACCACGATCAGCACGTAGACCAGCAGTCCTCCGGCGCCTCCGACGACGAGCTGGAGGAACTGGCTGCCCCCGGTCAGCGCGGCCAGGCCCACGGTGACCGCGAACGACACCGCGGCCCCGGCGAACGGCCGTACCAGCTGGGGCAGGATCGGCCGCAGCCGCACCCCGGTGCGCTGCACGGCGAGCATCGCGAGCGGAAGGGCCACCAGCAGCGCGGCCGCCGCCTGGCCGACGGCCGCGCCCCGGATGCCGTCGAGGTGCGTGCCGACGATCACCGCGGGGATCAGGGCCACGCCGTACCCCAGGTTCATCCAGACGGTCGAGCGGGTGGCGCCCTGCCCGTTGAGGATGTCCAGGGCGAAGGAGGTGAGCATGCGCACCACCATCAGCACCGCGAGGAACCGCAGGACGCCGGCCGCCTGCCCCCACTTGTCGCCGTACAGGAAGTGGATGAGCGGGTGGGCGAGCACCGCCATGGCCACGGCCAGCGGCAGGATCGCGGTGACCAGGATCGGCACCGACTTCTGCACGCCGAGCGACAGCGACTCCTCGTCACGCTCGGCCAGCCGCGAGAAGCCGGCGATGGACACCGAACGGATCGCCGTTCCGATCAGTCCGGGGACCCAGCTCGACACGTTGAAGGCCATCAGGTAGAAGCCGAGCCAGTCGGGCCCCATGATGGCGCCGACGATGATGTAGCCGACGTTGAGCAGCACGACTTCCAGGGCGATGCCCGCCGCGGAGGGGATGCCGAACCACAGCAGCCTCTTGGCGACGCTCCGGTCGAATCCCATCCGCCACGGCAGCCGGGCGTAGACGAGCATGAACACGCCGGTGACCACGGCGCCGGCCACCTGCCCCCAGGCGAAGCTGTACGGCCCGGCGCCGCCGGCGGCGAGCGCGATCGCCACCGGGGCGTTCACCAGGAACCCCGCCAGGATCGCCTTGGCGCTCTTGCCCACGTGGAACCTGCGCAGCAGTGTCGCGCTGCGCACCGCGGTCACGGCCTCGATGAGGATGACCGCGGTGAGGAGCCGGACGACCGGGGTGGCCTCCTCGCTGCCCGCGAGGCTGGAGAAGTACGGCGCGCCCACGTAGAACGCGCCGTACAGGGTGACGGCGGAGATCATCGAGAGGGTGGTGGCGGTCGGCGCGACCTCCTCGAGCCTGCCCCGCCACTGCACGACCGCCGCCATGACGCCGATGTCCTTGACGACCATGACGAACTGGGTCGCGGCCAGCGCGACCGCGTAGATGCCGAAGTCCTCCGGGGACAGCAGACGGGCCAGGACGAGGCCCATGAGGAACGACCCCGCCCGGGTCGCCAGGGTGCCGAGCAGGCTCCAGCCGAGCCCGCGTCCGGCCTTACGGCCGATCTCCCGGAGGTGACCGGCCTCGCCGTCCGGCGGCTCGGCCGGCTCCGCTGACTCCGCTGACTCCGCGTCCTGGCTCTCTCGCATCGGCACTCCCCGACTCCTAGTTCTCCTCGGTGACCCGCTCCAGCCAGATCTCCCGCCAGAACGGCACGAACGCCCGTGGGCAGTTGGCCTTGTACACACCCGCGCAGACGACGCCGTCGAGGATGATGCAGGGATTCTTCATCTGCAGCATGCGCCCGGTCTTCTCGTCGATGCACCGTTCCACGCGCGCGGCGACCCGGGCCACGCGCCCGCAGTACCGCGCCATCTCCTCCTCGAACCCCATCCCGCGGTTGAGCCGCTTCGTGTCGAGCGTGGCGACGATCGCCTCCCGCGACTTGACCCGCACGAGCTCGCCCGGTTGCAGGTCGCTCAGCTCGGTCGGGGTCGTGGTGTTCGGGCCGGGCGGCACGAAGCCCCACGCCATGCCGTCCTTGAACCGCAGCCGTGGGGGCAGCCTGCGGCTCGCCCGTTGTAATCGGTTGAACAGCCCGAAGAAGACCGTGCGGAGGGTGGCCAGGACGCCGGCGTTGCCCACCCGGACGTCCGTGACGTACTGGCCGAGGTCCCTGAAGGGCAGGGGCTCGGGAGCGGCGCGCAGCAGCTCGGTCGCCTGGCAGCGGTACCGCACCTCGCCGTCCGCCGCCGGCTCCCCGCGGGAGTTGATCTCCAGCAGGGGAAGGCCGCGTACGGGCTCGGGTGCGGGCTCGGGCACGGGCGCGCCCGGGTCCACCCGTTTGAGCCAGGCCTCCTTCCAGTACAGCGAGCACGAGGTCTGGCAGCCGCCGTGGGCCGAGCCGTCGCAGCGCGCCCCGGTCAGGTGCACGGCGTCCCGCATCCGCCGCATGCCCGTGCCGCTCAGCGTGTCGCAGAGCTTGTGGGCCACCTTGTGCACCGTCATCCGCCGCCCGCAGAACGACAGCATCTCCGGCATGAAGGGCAGGCCGTCGAGCTCGCCCTTCTCGTCGAGTGTGGTCATGATCTCCTCGACGCTGCGGACCTCCACCACCTCGCCGACCGTGAGGCCGAGGGCCTTCGGTCGTGCGGAGGTCTCGAACTGCGTCATCCGGCTACTCCTTCACGAGTCCCGCGACCGACAGAGCCTGGGCCGCGTCCGCCACCACGTCGAACGGCAGACCAGAACGTTCCGAGATGTCGAGCAGGCTGTGGGCGCCGTCGGACAGGTTCAGCACCCACAACATCGCCATCTGCGCCTGTTTCGTGTCGCTGCGCCCGCCGAGCGACTCGTACAGGCCGCGCCTGCCCAGCTGGGGCTCGCCGTACGGGCTGAGGTTCACGTAGGCGCGGTTGCGCTCCAGCACCCCGAAGGCCCGCACGCAGGCGTCCAGCGTGTCCCGCATCGCCTCCTCGGTGACGAAGTCCGGGTCGTCCGCCGAGGTGTGGTACTCCGGATAGCCGGCGTACGGGGTCCTGGTCAGGCAGCCGACCGGCAGGTCGAACCCGGGCGAGCAGTACTGCCGCTCGTCGTAGCCGTAGGGGGAGAAGTCCACCAAGGTGTGCGGGCGGTCCCGCAGGACGTGGGCGAAGACCCGGTCGATCTCGGCGTCCCCCCGCCGGCTGCGCTTGTAGGTGATCGGTCCCCGGTCCCCCGCGCAGGCCAGCACGATCCCGTGCCTGATCCGGCCGGCCCGGTCCCGGTTGCGCGCCAGCCAGGCGATGGAGCCGATGGTGCCGGGCGCGAACAGGAAGCGGTAGGTGTAGCGCCGCTCCTCCTTCGCCAGCAGCCGCGCCAGCCGGGTCGCCACCGCGACGCCCGCCAGGTTGTCGTTGGCCAGCGAGGGGTGGCAGACGTGGCACGAGACCAGGACCTCCTCCGCGCTGCGGCCCGGGATCACGTGCTCGCCGTACGTCAGGTGCCCGTCGGCGAGCGTCGAGTCGATCCGCACCTCGTACGGCCCCGGCCCCATCCCCGCCAGCGTGTTCTCGCTGAGGCAGAACCCCCACGTCTCGGCGTAGTAACTGGTGCGGTACGGCACCAGGCCGGGCTGGCCGGGAAGCGTGTGCAGGTGGGGGCGGAGCTCCTCCAGGGTCATGGTCGCCGACACCGGCACGCTGTAGCCGACCACGTGCAGGTTGGACGCCGCGAAGTCGACGATCCGGATCCCGGAGGAGTCCTTGATGTAGGCGTCGCGGATGTTCCATTCCTTGGGAATGGTCCAGTCGAGGACCTCGGTGCCCGTGGGCACCTCGCTGATCTCCAGCGGGATCGACTCGCCGATGATCTCCAGGGTGCGCCGCAGGCCGGATCCGGTGATGCTGCGGCACAGCGGGTAGAGCCGCCTGACCAGCGCGTGCATCTCGCTCATGGGCGCAGCGTGGAGTCGACGGCGCCGGCCTCCCGCCGGTCGGACAGGCGGGCCAGCCGGGTGAAGCGGCGCTCGAAGTCCTCCCTGGTCAGCCCGTACTCGCGGTAGGCGTCGACCAGTTCCACCGCGCCGTCCTTGACCGACCAGCGGGCCTCGTACCCGGGGAGGGCGGCCCTGATGCGGGAGAAGTCCACCCGGTAGGAGCGCGGGTCGGCGCCCGCCTCGCCGGTGATCACGAGCGTGGCGCCGGGCACGGCCTCGACGACCTCGGCCGCGATCTCCGCCACGGTCAGGTTGTTGCGCTCGGTGCCCACGTTGAACGCCTTCGCGTGCACCGCCTCCCTGGGCGCGGTCAGCGCGGCGGCGAACGCCTCCGCGATGTCGCGCGCGTGGACCAGCGGGCGCCAGGGCGTGCCGTCCGACAGCACGCGCACCTCCCCCGACAGGCACGCGTGGCCGACCAGGTTGTTGAGCACGATGTCGGCCCGCAACCTCGGCGAGAAGCCGAAGGCCGTCGCGTTGCGCATGAAGACGGGAGTGAAGTCGTCGTCCGCCAGAGCGGTCAGGTCGTCCTCCACCCGGACCTTCGACTCCGCGTACGGGGTCACCGGCCGGAGCGGCGCGTCCTCGTCCAGCAGGTCGTCGCCGCCCGAGGCGCCGTACACCGAGCAGGTGGACGCGTACAGGAACCGGCGCACGCCGGCGTCCCTGGCGAGCCGGGCCAGCCGCGAGGAGGCGTAGTGGTTGATGTCGTAGGTCAGCTCGGGGGCCAGCGAGCCGAGCGGGTCGTTGGACAGCGCGGCGAGGTGGATGACGGCGTCGAACCCCGCCAGGTGCTCGGGCCGGACGTCCCGCAGGTCCACCGCGTACGTCTCGGGGTCGGCGGGCGGAGGGCCGAGCACGCAGTCGGCGAACAGCCCCGAGTCGAGGCCGACCACCTCGTGGCCGGCCTCGGCGAGCACCGGGGCCATGACCGTGCCGAGATAGCCCTGGTGTCCGGTCAGCAGTAGCCGCATCAGTTCTCCAGGTCGAGGGTGAGCTTGTCCACGTAGAAGGCCTCGGCGTACCGCGCGTGGCACTCGATGCCGCGGATGCGGGCGAGGCCGAGGAAGGCTTCCGGGTCGTACCAGGGGCGGTGCCGCTGTGAGGGGTAGTGGCTCTGCAGCAGGGCGACCTTCTCCTTCGCCACGCCGGGGGTGAGCGGCTGGTAGACCGCCGGCCGGCCGAGGTCGCCGTCCCACTTGACGATCTCGTAGCCCAGGACCAGGTGGTCGCGGAACGCGGTCGGCACCAGTTCGGCGAGACCCCGGTGATCCTGGTGCAGGTCGCCCCGGTGGGGGGCGACGACCAGGTCGGGGTCGCCCGCCGCGCGCAGCTCCTCGACGGCGTTCTTCGCCTCGTCCCAGTGGGCGGGCAGCCGCCCGTCGGGCAGTTTCAGCACGGTCAGCCGCAGGTCGGCGCCGGGGCAGAAGGCGGCGAGCGCGGCCCGTTCCTCGTCCTCCCGCCCGGTGCCGCCGCCGGACAGCACCAGGGCGTCCACGCGGACGCCGGGGTGCGCGGCGCAGACGGTCAGCAGCGTGCCGCCCGCCCCGATCGCGATGTCGTCGCAGTGCGCCGCGAGTGCCGCGATCCTGCGCACGCGGCCGGGCCGCAGCCCGATCACACGTGCTCCCACAGCGCCCACGGCCGGTCGCCGCGCGCCCACGCCTGGTCCAGCTCCAGCCGCTGGTTGACGGTGTCGCTCGGCCGCCAGTAGCCGCGGTGGGGGTAGGCGAGCAGCCGGCCGCGTTTGGCGAGCTCGGCGCAGCCGTCGGCCACGAGGTCGCCGTTCTCGGGGATGTGGTCGAAGACCTCCTGGCGGAGCACGAAGAAGCCGCCGTTGACCCACAGCGGCATCTCGCTGACCGGCGTGAGCGAGCCGACCCTGCCGTCCTCGCCCACGTCGACGCAGTGGAAGGTGTTGGACGGCGGGACCACCATCATGGACGCCCCGGCGTCCGCGGCCCGGAACCGCTCGACGATCTCGGACAGCGGCGCGTCGGTGAGCACGTCCGCGTAGTTCGCCAGGAAGATCTCATCGCCCTCAAGATAGGGGCGCACCCGGCGAAGCCGCTCCCCAATGGGCGAATCGACCCCGGTGTCCACAAGAGAGATCGACCAGTCGGAGATGTCGGTGGACAGCAGGTCCACCCGGCCGTTGCGCAGCACGAAATCGTTGGACGCCGTTTCCTGATAGTCCAGGAAGAAATTCTTTATGTGTTGCGCGCCGTATCCGAGACAGAGGACGAAATCCCGATGTCCGAAATACGCGTAATACCGCATCACATGCCAGAGCAGCGGACGGGGGCCGACGAGCTGCATCGGCTTGGGAATGTCCCCACCGGGGAGGTCGCTGCGCATCCTCGTGCCCCGGCCGCCGCAGAAGAGGACGACTTTCACACGATCTCCAGTCTGGGGATCGGGAAGACCAGCCGGCCTCCCCACTCGCGTACGTACGAGAGCTGGGCGGTCAACTCCTCCCGCAGGTTCCACGGGAGCACCAGGACGTAGTCGGGGCGGTCGGCGGCGATCTGTTCCGGCGGGAGGACGGGGATCCGCGCGCCGGGGGTGAACCGTCCGTGCTTGTAGGGGTTGCGGTCGACGGTGTAACGCAGCAGGTCGGGGCGGATGCCGCAGTGGTTGAGCAGGGTGTTGCCCTTGCCCGGGGCGCCGTAGCCCACGACCGTCCTGCCCTGCGCGGCGGCGTCGAGGAGGAAGGTCAGCAGCTCCCGCCGGACCCGCGCCACCCGCTCGGCGAACTGCGCGTAGCCGGACAGCTCGTGCAGTCCGGCGGCCTTCTCCGCCGCCAGCACCTCGGCCACGCGCGGGCTCGGCTCCGCGCCGAGTTCCTCCGGGCGGGCCCACAGCCGGATCGATCCGCCGTGGGTCGGCAGCAGCTCGACGTCCACCAGGGCGAGCCCGCCGCTCGCCAGCGCCCGCTCGGCCGAGGCGACCGTGTAGTACTGGAAGTGCTCGTGGTAGATCGTGTCGTACTGGTTGAGCTCCATGAGGGTGAGCAGGTGCTGCACCTCGATGGAGACCCAGCCCCGGTCGTCCAGGAGCGCGCGCAGCCCCCGGGTGAAGCCGATGACGTCGGGGATGTGCGCGTAGACGTTGTTGGCCACGACGAGGTCGGCGGGCCCGTGCTCGGCCCGTACGGCGGCGCCGGTCTCCGGCCCGAGGAACGCCGTGAGCGTCGGGACCCCGTTGTCCCTGGCCGCCTGGCCGACGTTGACCGACGGTTCGATGCCTAGGCACCGGATGTCGCGTTCCACGACGTGCCGCAGCAAATAGCCGTCGTTGCTCGCCACCTCGACCACGAACCGGGGGCGCAGCCGCTCGGCCGCGTCCGCCACGAACCGCCGCGCGTGATCCACCCACGAGGTGGAGTACGACGAGTAGTAGGCGTACTCGGTGAAGGTGTCCTGCGGCGTGATGAGCGCGGGGATCTGGGCGAGCCAGCAGTCCGTGCACACCCGCAGGTGCAGCGGATAGGTCGTCTCCGGCTCGTCGAGCTGCTCCACGCCGAGGAACCGCTCGCACGGCGGCGTCGCGCCGAGGTCGACCACGCCGACGAGGCTCGCCGACCCGCACAGCCGGCACGTCGTCATCAGGACCTCCTCCGGCCGCGCGGAGAACTTCGCGCCGGCCGTTTTCCGGATGAATTCCGGGCAGGCGTAACCGACAGAAACTGAGTTGGCATTTCCCCCCCAGCACCGGAGTCCGACAGTCATAAGTCGGACGATGGACTGCGAGCGTTACAAGACGCCTGTGTCATGCTTCCGGCCATGGAGCGGATGAGTATCGAGGGGGCGTGGAGCTTCACCCCGCGAATCCACAGCGACACCCGGGGCGACTTCCTCGAATGTTTCAAGGCGGGTGAGTTACGCGAGGCGATCGGGCACGCCATGGAGCTGGCCCAGGCCAACTGCTCGGTTTCCCGTCGCGGTGTGCTCCGCGGCGTCCATTTCGCGGACGTACCGCCCGGCCAGGCCAAATACGTGACCTGCGTCTCCGGGGCCGTGCTCGACGTCGTGGTGGACCTGCGGGTGGGCTCGCCGACCTTCGGCAAGTGGGAGGGGCTCGTGCTCGACGACGTGTCCCGGCGCGCGGTCTACGTGTCGGAGGGCCTCGGCCACGCGTTCGCCGTCCTCAGCGAGCAGGCCACGGTGCTCTACCTGTGCTCCCAGCCGTACGCGCCGGGGCGCGAGCACGGCGTGCACCCGCTCGACCCGGAGATCGGCGTCGACTGGCGGCTCGACGGTGAGCCGATCCTGTCGGACAAGGACGCCGCCGCGCCCACGCTGCGCGAGGCGCTGGATTCCGGGATCCTCCCGAGATATCGGCCCTCCTGACCCGGCGGAGGCCCATACTGCTCGTGTGACGAGCGTCGTGATCCCCGCGCACAACGAGGCTCCGGTCCTCGGCCGTCTGCTGTCCGGGCTGCTGGGCGACGCCCGGCCGGGCGAGTTCGACGTCGTGGTCGTCGCGAACGGGTGCACCGACGAGACCGAGTCGGTCGCGCGGGCACACGGCGTGCGCGTGCTGAGCACGCCGGTGCCCTCCAAACGCGAGGCGCTGCGTCTCGGCGACCGGGCGGCCCGCGGTTTTCCCCGGCTCTACGTGGACGCCGACGTCACCGTGAGCACCGCGGGCGCCCGCGCGCTCGTGGCCCGTCTCGGCGGGCCGGGCACGCCGCTCGCGGCGGCGCCCGAGCGCGATCTGGCGCTCGCCGACCGGCCCTGGAGCGTCCGCGCGTACTACGCGATCTGGACCCGCCTGCCGCACGTGCGCACGGGGCTGTTCGGCCGCGGGGTCATCGCGGTCACCGAGGCGGGCAACGAGCGGATCCGCGCACTCCCGTCGGTCATGGCCGACGACCTGGCCGCCTCCCTGGCGTTCGGCGAGGGCGAGCGGGTGGTCGTGGCGGAGGCGCGGGCCGGGATCCAGACCCCTCGCACGTTCGCCGACCTGCTGCGCCGGCGCGTCCGCGCGGCGACCAGCGTGAGCGAGCTGGAGCGCGAGACCGGTCCGGGCGGTCCGTCCGCGCGCACGAGCCTGGGCGATCTGGTCCGCATCGCCGCCCGGGAGCCGTGGCTGCTCCCGGCGGCGGCCGTCTTCACCTGCGTCACCGTGCTGGCGCGGCGCAGGGCGCGCCACGCCGTACGGGCGGGCGACTACACGACCTGGCTGCGCGACGAGAGCAGCCGGGCGCCGGGGTCATGACGTACGCGGAAGCTCGAACAGCCAGGCGTACAGGAGCCAGCCCAGCTCGTAGGGCCGGCATTCGCGGTCGACGGCGACCGGCGGGTAGAACCGGTCGAGGGTGGCGAGCCGGGCCGCCGGACGGGTGCGGGTGGCCACCGCGCGCAGGCCACGCACCAGCTTCTTCGGGTCCGCCCTGGCCGCCTTCCGCCAGGTGAGGCTCAGCCGTTCGTCGATGAGGGACTCGTCGGACTCGGGCCGCTCGCTCATCCAGCGCACGCCCTCGCCGATCTCGTCGAAGTAGGCCGTGCCCCCGGCGTCGGCGAGGTCGAGCAGGGCCATCGGGGCCATCGCGAGCTGGTGGACGCTGTAGACGGGATACCCCTCGACCACGGCGCCGGTGCGGGCGTCGTAGTGCCACCACCACTGGCCCTCGGCGCCCTGGGCCGCGCAGATCCCCGCGGCCACCTGTTCCGCGGCGGCCAGCGCGTCGGCGTCTCCGACCGCGGCGTGCAGCCGCGCCAGCGCCTGCAGCGGGTACACCTGGTCGGCGAAGCAGCCGACGTGCGCCCGATACCAGGGCACGAGCGACCCGGACGACGGGCCGAGCACGTGCCGGTAGAGGCGGTCGGACGCCAGCCCGCCGAGCAGCCGGGCCCGGGCGCGCTCCAGCCTGCCGTCCAGCTCGGAGCCGGCGCCCATCGTCGTCCTGGCGGCGACGAGCGCGGCGAGCTCCCACGCGGCCTCGACCGTGTACACCTGACCCGAGGATGCGAGCCGGTCGATCCCGGCCAGGTGCCGCAGCGCCTCGTCCAGCCCCGGATGCCCCGTCTCCGCCGCCGCCCAGCAGATCAGGGCCGCGTCGCCGAGCCCGCGCACGCCGGGCAGCCGCTCGACGAGGCGCCCGGCCAGGTCGACGGCGGTGTCGCCGGCGAGCGCGGCGCGCTGCCGCTCCTCCGGGAGCGTGGCCACGCCGAGCGCGACGATCGCCGAATAACGCAGGCTGCGACCCTCCGCGACGGCGTCCCACGTGCCGTCGGGCCGCCGCACGCCCCTGCGGGTGAACACGAACTCCCCGTCCACGTATCCGGGCGGCAGTCCGCGCACCGCCAGGTCCAGCATGGCCGGCAGCAGGACGGCCGGCGCGCCCGGGCCCAGCAGGGCGATTCTGCGGTGCTGCGTCACGTTGTCACTCCAGAGAATCGGCGGAATTCGCGAGACGGCCGCGGTCACGAATCAGTCCCGCGGCCACGAGGAGGAGGAACCTCCCGTTGGTCTTCAGATACCGGGGGCCGAGGCGCGCCGGCTCCTGCAGCAGGCGGTACAACCACTCGAACCCGAGGCGCTGCCAGGCGCGCGGCGCCCGGCGGGTGCGTCCGGACAGCACGTCGAAGGCGCCGCCCACCCCGTGAACGACCTTCGCCCCGGTGGCCTCGCCCCAGTCTCGGACGAAGATCTCCTTCTTCGGCGAGGTCATGCCGAGGAACAGCAGGTCGGCTCCCGACAGCGCGATCTCCTCCGCCACCCGCGCGGACTCCTCGACCGGGAAGTAGCCGTCGCGGTACCCGGCGATCCGCAGGCCCGGGAAGTCGCGCCGCACCCGCTCGACCAGCAGGGCGAGCACCTCCGGCGTGGCCCCCAGGAAGTACGGCCGGTATCCGCGCCGCTCCCCCTCGGCCAGCAGCTCGGTGAACAGGTCGATCCCGGCCACGCGTTCCGGCAGCGGGTGGCCCAGCAGGCGCGCGGCCCACACGACGGACTGCCCGTCGGCGAGGACGAGGTCGCAGTCGAGCACCGACCGCCGCAGCTCGGGGTCCCCGCGCATGGTGACGATCTTCGCGGCGTTCACCACGCCGATGTCGAGCCGGCCGCCGCCGTCCACCGTCTCCACGCAGGCGGCGACGACCTGTCGCATGGTCAGCGCGTCCAGCGTCGTGCCCAGCACCGACCGCCTGTGTGCCCGTCCCCGCGCCGTCATCGGGGGACAGCCCGATCCACGGCGCGCGCCACCGATCCGTCCACGAATCCCCACCGTCCATGAATGCCGCCACGGGATGCCGTCCATGGGTTATCGCGCGGACGCCCGCGAACGTCACAACTCGCCGGAGGCGACGAGCCGGGGCCAGGCGTCGCGCAGTGCCTCGCGCCAGTCCCGCATCGGGGCCAGCCCCGCCCTTCCCCACGCCTCGTGCCCGAGGACGCCGTACGCGGGGCGCCGGGCCGGGCGGGGGAAGTCCCGGCTTCTCGTGGGCCTGACGCGGTCCGGGTCGGCGCCGAGCAGGCGGAAGATCTCCCGGGCGTAGCCGTACCACGTCGTCTGGCCCGCGTTCGTCCCGTGGTAGACGCCGGGGGCCGGGCACGCGCGCACCAGCCGCACGATCTGGGCCGCCAGGTCGGCCGTCCAGGTGGGCTGGCCGTGCTGGTCGTCCACCACGCGCACCGGGTCGCCCCCGGCGGCGAGCCTGATCATCGTCCTGGCGAAGTTCGGCCCGTGCGCGCCGTACAACCAGGCGGTGCGGACGACGTAGCCGCCGTGCCGCAGGGCGGCCCGCTCCCCCGCCGCCTTGGTCCGCCCGTACGCGTTGACCGGGTTGACCGGCTCGTCCTCGGCGTACGGCGTCTGCGCACTGCCGTCGAACACGTAGTCGGTCGACAGGTGGACGAGCGTCACGCCGTGGCCGGCGCACGCGGCGGCGAGCGGGCGCACGGCGTCGCCGTTGACCGCCAGCGCCTCCCGCTCGCGGGTCTCCGCCTCGTCCACGGCCGTCCAGGCCGCGCAGTTCACCACGACGTCCGGTTTCTCCGTACGGACCGCCGCCCGGACGGCCGCCGGGTCGCACAGGTCGAGGTCGCGCCGGGACAGCGCGGCGACGTCCTCGCCCTCGCCGGCCAGCAGCGCGGTGAGATCGGCGCCGAGCATGCCCGCGGCGCCCGTGACCAGCCACCTCATGGCGACGCCGTCACCGGGCCTCCGCCCGCAGCGGTTTCCACCACGACGGGTTGTCGGCGTACCACCGCACGGTCGCCTCCAGGCCGTCGTCGAAGGACACCTGGGGCGCGTAGCCGAGGGCGCGCAGCTTCCGGTCGTCGAGGGAGTAGCGGCGGTCGTGCCCCTTGCGGTCCTCCACCCGTCTGACGAGGTCGGGTGAGGCGCCGAGCAGGTCGAGCAGGCGCCGCGTGAGCTCCAGGTTGGTCAGCTCGGCCGTGCCGGCCACGTGGTAGACCTCCCCCGGCCCGCCCACCTCGGCGACGAGCTGGATGGCCCGGCAGTGGTCGGCCACGTGGATCCAGTCGCGGACGTTGCCGCCGTCGCCGTACAGGGGGACGGGCCTGCCCTCGATCAGGTTCGTGATGAACAGCGGGACGACCTTCTCCGGGTACTGGTACGGCCCGTAGTTGTTGCCGCACCTCGTGATGGAGACCGGCAGCCCGTGGGTGACCGCGTACGCGCGGGCGATCATGTCGCTGCCCGCCTTCGAGGCGGCGTAGGGCGAGCGCGGCGCGAGCGGCGCGTTCTCGTCCCACGACCCCGTCTCGATCGACCCGTACACCTCGTCGGTGGAGACATGGACGACGCGGCCCACCCCGGCGGACAGGCACGCCTCCATGACCGTCTGCGTGCCCAGCACGTTGGTCCGCACGAAGTCCGCCGCGCCGTCGATCGACCGGTCGACGTGGGACTCGGCAGCGAAGTGGATCACCACGTCGTGGCCCGGAACCACCTCGGCGAGCAGGCCCGGGTCGCACACGTCGCCGTGGACGAAGTCGTACCGCCCCTCTACCGGGGTGAGGTTGGCGAGGCTGCCCGCGTACGTGAGCCGGTCGAGCACCGTGACGGACGCCCCGGCGAAGGCCGGGTATCCGCCCGCGAGAACCGTACGGACGTAGTGGGAGCCGATGAACCCGGCGCCGCCGGTGACGAGTAACTTCACGGAAGGTCCACACCTGTCTTCGAGCTCGGACTGGAAAGGGATTGTGCCGGACGGGCCGGGAGAGCGGCAGCGGTCGGAAAACTGTGCGGCAGCGGTCGGAAACTGTGCGGCGGCGGTCAGGAACTGATCTGGACCCTGCTGTGGTCCCCGAGCACCAGCCGGTGGGCCTTCGGCGTGTCCGGGGCCGGCGTGATCTCCACGTCGTGGCCGATCAGCGAGGCCTCGATCCGCCGGACCCCTTCGATGGACGAACGGGCGAGCACGATCGAGTACTCGATCTCGCTGCCGCTCACCACGCAGTCGGCGCCGATCGACGTGAACGGGCCGACGTACGAACGGTCGACGACGGTCCCCGCACCGACGACCACCGGACCGACGATGCGGGAGCGGCGCACCGAGGCCCCGGCTTCGACCACCACCCGCCCGATGAGCTCGCAGTCCTCGGCGTCGCCGTCGACGCGGCGCTCCAGGGATTCCAGCACCAGCCGGTTCACCTCGAGCATGTCGGCGACGTTCCCGGTGTCCTTCCAGTATCCCGAGATGACCGCGGGATCGACCTCGTGGCCGGCGTCGATGAGCCACTGGATGGCGTCGGTGATCTCCAGCTCCCCCCGCCAGGACGGCTTGAGCTCCGCCACGGCGTCGTGGATCGCCCGGGTGAACAGATAGACGCCGACCAGGGCGAGGTCGCTCTTCGGCTCGCGCGGCTTCTCCTCTAGGCCGACGACCCGGCCGTCGCCGGCCAGTTCCGCGACGCCGAACTGGCGGGGATCGGAGACCCGGGTCAGCATGATCTGCGCGCTCGGCCGCCGCTCCCGGAAGCGTCCGACCAGGCTCTCGATGCCGCCCACGATGAAGTTGTCGCCCAGGTACATGACGAAGTCGTCGTCGCCGAGGTAGTCGCGGGCGATCAGGACGGCATGCGCCAGCCCCAGTGGCGCCTCCTGCCTGAGGTAGCTCGCCTGCAGGCCGAACCGGGACCCGTCTCCCACCGCCGCCTCGATCTCGTCCTGGGTGTCGCCCACGACGATGCCGACCTCGCTGATGCCGGCCGCGGCGATCGACTCGAGGCCGTAGAACAGGACGGGCTTGTTGGCCACCGGCACCAGTTGCTTCGCGCGGGTGTGGGTGATGGGCCGCAGCCGGGTGCCGGACCCGCCCGCGAGCACGAGGGCCTTCATGTCAGTAGGCCCCCCTGCCGCCGGTGACCGCGGACCACGTCTTCCACAGGATCTGCAGGTCCAGCAGGAGCGACCAGTTCTCCACGTACCGCAGGTCGAGCCGGACCGACTCCTCCCAGGACAGGTCCGCCCTGCCGCTCACCTGCCACAGCCCGGTCATGCCCGGCCGTACGACCAGGCGCCGGTGCACGTCCGTGCCGTACCGCTCGACCTCCGCGGGCAGCGGCGGGCGCGGCCCGACGAGCGACATCTCACCGCGCAGCACGTTGAGCAGCTGGGGCAACTCGTCCAGGGAGTAACGGCGCAGCAGCATGCCCACGCGGGTGATGCGTGGATCGTTCCGAATCTTGAACAAAACACCGTCCGATTCGTTGGACGCGGCCAGGACCGGCTTGAGCCGCTCGGCGTCCACGACCATGGTCCGGAACTTCAGCATGTGGAACTCGCGGCCGTACCGGCCGATCCTGGTCTGCCGGAACAGGGCGGGGCCGGGGCTGGTGGAGCGCACGACCGCCGCGATGGCCAGCATCGGGAAGAGCAGGATGAGGAGGAACGCGGCCGCCACGATCCTGTCGAAACCGTTCTTGACGAGCCGCCGGGAGCCCTGGAGGTCGGGGTGCTCGACGTGCAGCAGCGGCATCCCCGCGACCGGGCGGACGCTGATGCGCGGTCCCGCGACGTCCATCAGCGCGGGGGCGACGAACAGATCGGTCCCCCGCGACTCGATCCCCCAGGCGAGGCGGCGCAGCGCGGCGCCGTGGAGTTCGGGACACGCGAGGACCGCGACCGCCTCGGCATCGACCTTGTCGACCACGGCGGGCACGTCCCGGAAGTCTCCGAGAACGGGCACGCCGTCGATGTCGGAGCGCTGCCTGCGGTACTGCCCGCTCGGCAGGCAGGCGGCCACCACCCGCATGCCGTGGTACGGCTGCCGCCTTAGTTGCAGCACCAGTTCGTGGATGGACTGCCGGTGCCCCACCGCCACGACCGGCCGCATGTACCGGCCCTTCATGCGCAGCCGGTGCAGCCGCTTGCGCATGCGGTGCCGGATCAGCAGCGTCAGCACCGTGGCGAGCGGCAGCATCGCCATGACGTAGCTACGGGCGACGTTCGTCTGCGTGAGGTACGCCCCGATCGCGACGGCCGCGATGAGGCCCAGGCCCGCCTGGGCGACCGAGCGGAACTCCTCCGTCCCCTCGCCGTGGGTGCGTCTGCGGTAGCCGCCGGCGACGCCCACGACCAGCGGCCAGGAGATCGTCAGGGTCGCGCCGAACGCGAGGTCGTACACCGGGATGAAGGCGCCGAACCACAGCCGCGTGAGCTCGACGCCGGCGAGGGCGACAACAGCGCAGAGCAGGTCTCCCACCAGGAGAATCTTCGAATACGATCTCGTCGACACGCTCACCGGCAGCCGCACATGGACTTTGCGGGGAAACACCCCCGATTCCGCCAACTCCGTTTGCGATTCCATCTCACCGCGCCTAGGTAGCCGGACCGTCCAGGTGGTTGACGCCCCTCGCGTCTCAAAGGTTGACCCACGACTCACCCATTTGAGGGCGTGCCCGCACGAGGATGATGTTAGACAGCGACGGCCCGGTAGGGAACGTAAGCTCCCTGTCCACAATTGGTCGCAATGACCCCAGCTGGAGGACTTGACGGGAACGGTCCAAGATGGCACTACCAGTCCCCAGCACGGCATATACCGCCGATATATGCCGATACACAAAATGCCTATGCGGCCACCTCATACGCCCGCGAAAGGGAGCGGCGGACTCGCGAAATCCAGCGAATACCTGCCCCTCTGCGCCTCGAAAGTACTATCTGGTCGAATCGACTCCGTAATCGAACTCGGCCTTACCCGCCGATTCAAAATGCGATGCCGATTGGACGGCCGGCGCCGCCCGGAACTCACCGAACTGCATCCGGAACAGCGCAGGAGCCCGCCTCGCCGGCGTGAAGCGTTCACGGGGCCGGCAGACGCCGCGGTCTCTAGTCGTATTCGAGGTCGGGCAACGGGGACGGCGGCTCCGGACTGCGCCACACGACGACGTAGTCCGCACGCGCGCTCGCGACCGCGGTGCTCAGCCGGTCGAGGTCGAAGTCCGGCAGGTAGCGCAGCCGGGTCAGGAAGCTCGCGTCGGTCGCCGAGTGGGGGACCACGCAGCCCTCGCCCTCACGGTCCAGCAGGACGATGAAGACGTCCTCCGGATGGCCGGGCGGCTCTCGGTGGCTGTGGCCGCCGACGCGGACCTCGACCACGTCCTCCCAAGCGAGGGCCTCGACGCTGCCGTCGGCGTAGTGACGCGTCACGCCTTCTTCGGTGACGTACACATAGGTGTCCGGCACAGGGTTGCCGTGCATGGGCGCGATTGTGACGACTTGAAGTGGCGCCGTGCAAGGGAATCCGGGTCTCCGGCCGCCTGGAGCCCGCACACCTCAGGGATGCCGCCACCGCAGGTGCTCGCGCACCGCGCGGACCGCCGCGTCCGCGGGCCCCTCGGCGATGACGCGCAGCAGCCCGGCGTGCTCGGCCGCGAGCTCGTGGGGGTCCTCGTACGCGTTCCTGAGCCGGACCAGCCCGAGCCGCGTCTCGGCCGCGAGCGTGGCGTACAGCCGCTCCAGGCGGGGGCTGCCCGCGGCGGCGACGAGCGCCTCGTGCAGGGCCATGTGCTCGGCCACGACGGCCGCCCAGGGCGCGCCGGGCGGCAGTCCGGACAGGCGGTCCAGCGCCTCCTCCGCCGCCGTCACCCGGCGCCCCGCGACGGCCTGCGCCATCAGTTCCTCCAGCGGCCCGCGCACGTACATGAGGTCGTCCAGGTCCGCGGGGGTGATCACCGGGACGTACGCGCTGCGGTTGCGCTCGCGCCGTAGCAGTCCCTCGTGGACGAGCAGCGCCAGCGCCTCCCGCACGGTGGGGCGGGCCACGCCGTAGCGTGCGGACAGCTCCTGCTCGGGCAGCGCGGCCCCCGGCTCGATGTCCCCGGACAGCACCCGCTCGCGCAGCGCGGCGGCGAGCGCCTCGACGGTGGACACGGGTCTCAGGGTGGTCACGGGACCGAGCCTACTAACGAGTCCCGGCCGCCGCCGTGGGCGTTTCCGCCGCGGGGGCGTCCGGCGCGGCCGCCCTGGCGGGCAGCGCCACCACGACCAGTCCCAGGGCGAGCAGCACCAGGCCGGCCCACGAGACGAGGGACAGGTGCTCGCGCAGCGCCACGACGCCCAGCAGGGCCGCGACGGCCGGCTCGGCCAGCGCGAGCGTGGCCGCCGTGGCGACAGGGGTGGTGCGCAGGCCCCGGCCGTACAGGAGATAGGCCAGCGCGGTCGTGGCGCAGCCGAGGTAGAGCGCGGTCAGCAGGCCGGTCGGCCGCGCGAGCCAGGCCGGTCCGGTCAGCACGAGGACCGGCAGCATGAGCACGGCGGCGCCGCCGAACATGACGCCCATCACGGTCCCCGACTCCATGCCCCCGCCGATGGCCCGGGCCGCCACGACCGCGTAGAAGGCGTACAGGAGCCCGCCGAGGAGGGCGAGCGCGATGCCCGCGGCGTCCGCGCCGCCGGCTCCTCCGCCGGCTCCTCCGCCGGTTCCTCCGCCGGTGACGAGCACCGCGCACCCGGCGACGGCGGCGGCCGTGGCGAGCGCCCAGCGCCCGCTCGGCCGCTCCCGTCCGGCCGACCAGGACAGGAGCCCGGTGAAGACGGGGCCGCTGCCGATGGCCACCACCGTGCCGATCGCCACGCCCGTCCTGTCGACCGCGGCGAAGAAGCACAGCTGGTAGGCCGCGACGGCGGCGGCTCCCAGGACCAGTGCCCAGCGCATCGCGTTTCCCGGAGCGTTCCCGTGCGCCGTGCGCCGCGCCCGGCGAGACGCGATCAGCGCCAGGCCGCCCAGCAGGGCCCCCCCGAGCACGAGACGGGCCGCCGCCAGCGAGACGGAGCCGGCGGAGGCGAGGGTTCCCGCGGTGCCCGCGGTCCCCCACAGGACGGCCGCCGCGACCACCGCGAGCGGACCCGATCTGGATTTCATGGGTCGATTGTCTGACAACCAGACATAGTGAGGCAAGAGCTTTCCTCCGGAACGTCGAGACTGTCCCGATATGGGGTGTGGCCCAAGTCGTTAGGAACGATCCCTGGTGGCCCAGCTCACAGATTGCTATGGTTTCGCCACTGTTAACACATGTGTAACCGACGGGCAGGTCTGATGGCTGGTCGGAAACGATCCATCCGATTCAAGATTTTCGCGATCCTGCTGGTGCCTTTGACCGCCCTGGTGGTGATCTGGGGGTTCGCCGCCAAGCTGACCATCGAGCAGGGGCAGCAGCTTCTGCGCATCCAGAAGGTCTACGACAACATCGTCTATCCCGTCAGCGAGGCCATCAACCAGCTGCAGAGCGAGCGGTTCGTGTCGGTGAGCTACCTCGCCTGGCGCACCTCCTCGCTGCGCACCGACCTCCAGGTGCAGCGCCGCAAGACCGACGCCACCGCGGTCCTGCTGACCCGCCTGTCGGCCGAGGCCGAGGACGAGACGCCCCCGGCGATGTGGGACCGCGTCCAGGACCTGCTCCGGCAACTGGACCGGCTCGACGTCCTGCGCGGCCAGATCGACGACCAGCGGCTCACCCGCCTCGACGCGATCGAGGAGTACAGCGCCGCCGTCGAGACCGCCCACCAGGTCTACGACCGGCTGATGATCTCCCCGAACATCGACATCATCGAGCAGACCAAGGCGCTCATCCTCATCACCCGCAGCCGTGAGCTGGTGAGCCAGCAGTCCGCGCTCGTGCTGGGCGCGCAGGCGTCCGGGCGGATGACGCAGGACGAGCGGGACGCCTTCTCCGGCATGGTCGGCAAGCGCCGCCTGCTCTACCAGCTCGGCACGAGCCAGC
Source organism: Microbispora sp. H10836 (assembly GCF_012999525.1). Lineage (NCBI taxonomy): Bacteria > Bacillati > Actinomycetota > Actinomycetes > Streptosporangiales > Streptosporangiaceae > Microbispora > Microbispora sp. H10836. The sequence goes on along the minus strand of NZ_JABBWU010000003.1, from coordinate 241,480 downwards.
TCGACGCCGGCCTGATCAAGCAGTACGGCACGCTGAACTCCACCGCCGTCTACACGTCGTTCATCTCGCTGGAGAACGACGTCATCGCCAGGGTGCGGCCGGGCCAGCCGCTCCCGCCGGAGGCGATCGCCTGGCCGACGACGGCCCAGGCCCTGACCCGCCAGCTCACCGAGACGACGGACGCGGCCTCCGACGCCACCGCCGCCCGCGCCGTGCCGCTGGCCGAGGACGTGCTCTGGGACATCGGCGTCGTCGGCGCGCTCGGCCTCGCGGCCGTGCTCGCGACCGCGTTCATCTCCTTCCGGTTCGCCCGTACGGTGACCGGCGAGCTGGGCACCCTGCACCGGGCCGCGTCCGACCTGGCCGGGCGGCGACTGCCCGAGCTCGTACAGCGGCTGCGGCGCGGCGAGGACGTCGACGTGACGGCCGAGACCCCGCCGATGACCCAGGCCAGCGGCACCGTCGAGATCGAGAACCTCGGACGCGCGTTCGCCTCGGCGCAGCACACCGCGATCGAGGCGGCCGTCGGCCAGGCCGAGCTGCACAAGGGCGTCAACAAGGTCTTCCTGAACCTCGCCCGGCGCAGCCAGTCGCTGCTGCAGCGCCAGCTCGGCATGCTGGACGGCCTGGAGAAGGAGATCAGCGACCCCGACCTGCTCGAACGGCTCTTCGGCGTCGACCACCTCACCACCCGCATGCGCCGCCACGCGGAGGGCCTGATCATCCTGTCCGGCGCCGTGCCCGGCCGCGGCTGGCGCAACCCGGTCCCGCTGTACGACGTGGCCCGCGCCGCCACCGAGGAGGTCGAGGACTACCTGCGGGTGGACGTGAACGTGCCGCACGGGTTCTCCCTCGCGGGCGCCGGCGTCACCGACGTCGTCCACCTGCTCGCCGAGCTGATCGAGAACGCCACGGTCTTCTCCCCGCCGCACACCCGCGTACAGGTCAGAGGGGAGATGGTCGCCCGCGGCTTCGCCGTCGAGGTCGAGGATCGCGGGCTCGGCATCCCCCCGGACGAGCTGGCGCACCTCAACGCGCGGCTCGCCGACCCGCCGGAGTTCGACCTGGCCGACAGCGACCGGCTCGGGCTGTTCGTGGTCGGGCTGCTGGCCAGGCGGCACAACATCCGCGTCTCCCTGCGCACCTCGCCGTACGGCGGGACGAGCGCCGTGCTCCTGCTTCCGAAGGAGATCGTGGTGGAGAACGAGACCAGGGAACCGGTGGTCGAACGCCTCGCGCAGCCGGAGGCCGCGCCCCCGGCCCTGGCCCTCACACCGCCGATCGGCGGCGGCGCCGAGGACTCCCTGCCCCGCCGGGTGCGGCAGGCCAACCTCGCTCCGCAACTCAAAGAGGAGCGGGGCGACCTGTTCTCCTCCTTCCAGGCAGGCTGGCAACGCGCTCAGGAGGACTCGTGACCGCGCACGAGGACGGGCCGCTGCTGCGCCCCTACACGATCACCCGTGGCCGTACCCGCCCGACCGGGCCGGAGTTCGACCTGATGAGCATCATCAGGACGTCTCCCTCGGCGTACAGCGGGGTCACCGGGCTGGCCCCCGAGCACTGGCGGATCCTGCAACTGTGCCGGGTTCCCTCCTCCGTGGCCGATCTGGCCTCGGAGCTCGGCCTGTCGCTCAACGTCGTCCGCATCCTGCTGGGCGACCTGCGCGACCAGGGGCTGATCACGGCGCGGCCGCAGGCCACGGTCGCCCAGCTGCCCGAGGAGCGCATCCTCCGCGAGGTGATCCAGGGACTCCAGGCGCTCTGAGCTTCAGGAGTCCCTTCCTCCGTCTCCCCGGAGTCCGCTTCGCAGGACGCGCTTCTCGCTAGGAGTCCGCTTCGCAGGACGCGCTTCTCACTCGGTGTCCGCTTCGCAGGACTCCAGGAGCCGCTGCACGTGCCAGCGGGCCGGTGTCAGCAGTTCGTCGGCGTACCGGTCCAGCAGGTCCGCGCACGCCACCGGATCGGCGATCTCGACGGACGGCAGGACCAGGATCTCCTCCTCGCCGTCGAGCACGAGATCGCCCCGCACACTGAAGGTCCCGTCGCCGACCCCGACCGCGGTCTCGAACACGAGGTCGTGCCCCGGCAGCGCCAGCGCGGCGCCGAGCCGTACGGCGGGCCCGGCCAGATCGGAGACGGGCTCGACGCGGACGTGGGGGAAGAAGTCGCGGGAGACGGAGCGCCCCATCTCGCTGAACCGCGCCGCCGTACGCATCAGCGCCTTCAGGAGTTCGGCGGCACCCTGACTGTTGGCGTCCACCCCCGCAGGGTAGATCACGGAAAGTTGCGTTTTGGCCAAATGATTGGGTTCGGCCGGAAATTCCGCCGAAAAGGGCGGCCTCAGCGGAAGGCGTAGCACTCCACCTCGGCCCGCCGTCGGGTCAGCCCGCCGGCCACGGACTTCTCGACACAGGAGCGCTGCGCGGCGGTGAGTTCGAGCGCGCCGCAGACGCTGACCCCGGAGTACGTACGGCAGTCGAGGTTCGGGTTGAAGGCGCCGACCCTGTACCGTTCGCGCACCTCCACGCGGCAGCGTTTCCGCGCCTCGGAAGTCTTCCGGTAGCGGCACTGGCCGACGAGGACGTCGTACTGGTCCCGGCTCACCTCCTGCCGCTCCACGCCCCCTCTGGGAGCGGGCGCCTGCGGCGCGATCCCCGCCCTCGGACCGGTCCTCGGGTGGCCGCCGGCCCCGGCGTCCACCGAGGCGACCGCGGCGACCGTCCCGAGCATGGTCATCGCAGCGAGCACGGCGACAGCGACGATCTTTGTCATGGCGATCCTCCCGAGCAGGAACGTACCCACACGGGAACCATCACCCCCGGCGCCACGCCACGCCCGCATGGACGGCCGTGACCTCGCGTCACGGCGAAGCCGGTGCTTCCAATACGTCGGGTATGCCCGACATTGCGAAGTGTGCCGGCGGACGACCGAGGGTAGACGCGACCACGTGAACGGCGGGGACGGCGTTCACCCGGACCACCCTCGATCTCTCGGATCGAAATCCGGTCATTCCCGACACGACAGAGCTTTTACGTGCTCTTTGCCCGCTTCCTCATGGTGCGACCGCGGCCTGTTCCCTCCGGCTGCGCGTCCGCTCCCGTACGGCGGCGCGTACGGCGACGACCAGGACCACCGCGCAGAGCAGGACCGCGAGCAGCACCGCGACGCCGTAGTCGTCGGGCAGACCCGCGCTCCAGCCCAGGAACGGCAGGGCGACGGCGGCGAACGCGGCGGGCGCCGCGAGCAGGAGACGGGTCCCCTGCGGCTGCCACCGCAGCCAGACCGTGAGCACACCGGCCACGCCGGCGACGAACATCGGCGCGGCGAGCAGCAGGGACAGGTAGTCCTCAATCCCGTCCGCCGTCACGATCAGCAGGACGCTCGTCCACAGGGCCGCGGCGCAGATCCCGAACCAGACCGGCCACCTGCGTGCCCCCGCCGTCGTGCCGAGGGCCGCCAGCAGCGCCGCGAGAGCCACGAGGACGGCGGCCCCCAGTTCGGGGCCGATCCGCTTCCCGGGGGACGTGAGGGGAGCCGGGGCGCTCTCCGACAGCGGGGCCCCTTCGGGGCTGTGCTCCGGGAAGCCCAGCCGCCGCCACCGTCCCGACACCTCGCGCAGGGCGACCCCGTCGGTCCCGTTCGCCACGGCGACGACGTGGCCGCCGGGCACCTCCTGGACGGCGACGGCCAGGGAGACGGCCGGACCGCTGGGCTCGCCCAGGGAATCGGGATTCTCGTAGACCCGGTCGAGCCAGCCCTGTCTGCCTCTGGAGATCTCCCAGGCGACCGTCCAGGTCGCTCCCCCGTCCGTGGTCTGCTCGACCCTGAGCCGACCCGGTGTGACCCGGTAACACCGCCCCGGGTCGGCGGGCACGCACGCCCGGGTCGCCGGAGACCAGGACGGAGACGGGGACGGAGACGGGGACTGAGCCGGGGACTGAGCCGGGGACTGAGCCGGGGACTGAGCCGGGGACTGAGCCGGGGACTGAGCCGGGGACTGAGCCGGGGACGCGGAAGGAGACGGCGAGCCCTTCCACTCGTGCCACGACCTCCCGCCGTCCCGGCTGGCGATCGTGAACCGGTCCGGCACCACGACCACGATCTCCCCGTCCCGCACCTCGACGGCCCGGGCGGACGGCGAGGCGGGCACCGCGCTGGTCGCCGTCACGGCGAAGACCGCGGCGGGCAGCACCACCAGCACGCGGGCCCGGGCGACGTCCCGGCGCCCGGCACGGGCCGCGCGCCGCCACACCAGCCACGCGACCGCGAGGACAGGAAGCGCGAGCAGGTCCGTGGGGTCGGCCACCACCCGCGAGGACGGCACGAGCATCGCCCACGCCCGGGTCGCCGCCTCCGCGCCGGTCCCGGTCGTCTTCATCCAGGCGAACAGCACCCCGGTCAGCGCGATCGCCCCGGCCGCCGTACGGCCGCCCGGCGGGACGCGGCGCGCGGCCCGGGCCGCGTACGCCACGAGCAGGGCGAGCAGCGGGGGCGCGACGAGCATGCCGGCGAGGTCGCTGAACTTGCCGGTGACCACACCCGGCCACGCGAGTTTCAGCACGCGGTCGTTGACGATCAGCACACCGATCGCCGCCACGGTCACCGGATGGCCGAGCCAGGCCGCCTGCGCCCCAGGCCCGGCTACGCTCGGTCGATTGCGGTCGTGCTGAAGACGATCACGCATCCGTCGATCGTAAACGTGTTTCCACCGGCGCGACAGTGACTCCTCGGACGAGCCGCGCCGCCGTACGGGGAAGGGATCGACCGCCGCGCGGCCCTCCGCGCGCTACGGAGTGCTGATGGGCGACGGCTCCTTGCTGAGGATGACGGGGGAGGCACCGCCCAGCGCCAGGTGGGCGGGCAACCCCGCCATCCGGCTCTGACGTCCCGCACGCGCCAGCCCGCTCACGGTCAGCGTCCCGTCGCACGGCCATTCGTCCGCCCGCTCGCCCGGCCGGTCCCACACGGCCAGTGGGCCGTCCACGTGCGCGGTGAGCAGATACTGCAGCGGAGTGCGCGGCAGGAACAGGTCGACGTCGGGCGTCACGCGCCGTACGGCCCGGGGGAGCACCGGCTCGCGCAGCCGCACCAGCGTGGCGGGCTCGGTCCGCTCGACCAGCGCGCGGATGTCGGTCGGGGACAGGTTCGCCACCTCCCTGGCCGTCGAGACGTTCCGGACCAGCACGCGGACCCGTCCCGACGCGCCGTCCATGCGCGCCAGCGCCTGCTCCGACCTGGCGTCGCAGACGACCTGGTCGGCGAACAGGTCGTGCAGGCCGGCCACTCCCCCGGCTCCGATCGCCGCGACGGCCGCCGCCAGGGCGTCGGGACCCGTGATCCCCTCCCAGCGGAGGCCGGGGCCGCAGGCCGTGCAGCCCGTCGCGGCGGACACGGACCTACGCGCGTCCGGCCCGCGGCACTCCCGTCCGCAGTCCGCGCGCAGGACGGCGGAGGCCACTCCGGCCGGCGGCCGGCAGTCGTCGCAGCAGACGAGCGGGTACATGTACCGGCGGCCGGCCCGGTCGAACAACTCACGGACGCAGGCGGAGCAGAGCCCGTGCTCGCTTCGCCGAGCGCCGGGGGAAGCCGAGATGACCATGGAAGCCGCACTGCCCGCCGCCGGTCGCTCTAATCACACCCGTCACACCGATATCGCGGTGATCAGGCCCGCTCGACGCCGAGGTGGACGCGGTGATGCCGCGGCCGCTCCGCCTCGTCCAGCACGGCGACCGCGAGATCGGGGTAGGAGATCCGGCTCCCGGCGTCGCCCGGCGCGACGCGGTACCCGCCGGTGCGGACCCCGTCGTGGTCGAAGTCGCCGGACGGGCTGATCACCAGCCAGTCCACCGGGGTGACCGCCTCACGCAGGACGGCGTCGCCCGCCTCGTGACCGAGGTAGAACTCGCGGTACTCCTGCGGATAGCCCGGCGTGTCCATGAGCAGCGTGCCCGCGGCGGTCCGCAGCCCGGTGGCCAGGCCGACCGCGATCAGCCGCCGGACGCCGGCCCGCTCCAGCCCGCCGAGCAGCGCACGGGCCGCCGCCGGGAAGAACTCCATCGGCGGGGCGGCCAGATCGGCGGCGGCGTTGACCGCCGCCTGGTGCCCCGCCGCGACCCGGGCGATCGCGTCCGCGTCCGTGACGTCGCCCGCGACGACGTCGTCCGCCTCCAGGCTCGGTCGCCCCTCCCGGTCGGCGTACGCGGCCGGGTCGCGCACGACCGCCGTCACCCGGTGCCCGCGGTCGCGGGCCTCCCGCACCACCGCGCGGCCCGCCCTGCCGCCCGCTCCGAACACCACAATCGCGCTCACGTCCGCCCCTCTCCGCGGGGACCGGCCCCACGGCCGGTCACAGCAGCGGACGGTATCCGGATGGGCGGTTACCTCCGGGTCACCGGTTAGCGTGATCGCCGTGACCGAACCTCTCGACCCGGACATGTTCGATCCGCTCTGCCCGTCCGGCCTGATGCCCATCCGGCTCGGCGACAAGTGGTCGGGCATGATCATTCGCTGCCTGGAGCATGGGCCCCGGCGCTTCTCCGAACTACGCGTCCCCCTGCGCGGCATCTCGGCCAAGGTGCTCACCCAGTCGCTGCGCGCCCTCGAACGCGACGGCTTCGTCCTGCGCACGGCCCACCCCGGGGCCGTCCAGCGGGTCGAGTACGCGCTGACGCCACTCGGCCGGAGCCTGATCGAACCGTTGAACACCATGTGCGCGTGGGCCGAGGAACATTGGGAGGAGCTTCTCGACGCCCGCGAGGCGTAGCCGTACGGGCCTGCTCAGCCGTCGGCGAGGGCGCGCAGGGACGGGCGCAGGGCCTCGGCGATCCGTTCGGGCGACGCGCCGCGCAGAGCGGTGAGGCCGAGCAGCTGGTGGGCGATCGTCACGCCCAGCATCGTGCTGACCATCAGGGCGGCCCGCAGTTCCGCGTCGCCCGTCCCGATCGCGTCCGCGAGATGCGCCACCTGGCCGTCGAGCTTGCCGCGCACCTCCTCGGCGGCGTCGGGGTGGGTGAGCATGGAGCGCATCATCGCCAGCGTCGCCTCGGGCAGCGGCCCCATCTTCATGCCGATCCTGCCCAGCAGTTCCTCGACCGGCTCCAGTTCGCCGTCCAGCGGCGGGATCGACGGGATCCGCACGGCCTGGTCGAACAGGTCCTGCTTCGACCCGAAGTACTGCATGACCAGGGCGGGGTCGACCTCCGCCGCCGCCGCCACGGCCCGGATCGTCGTGCGCTGGAAGCCGCGCTCGGCGAAGATCGCCCGCGCGGCCGACAGGATGCGCTCCTCCGTGCGGCGCCGGCGCTCGGCCCGGCTCGTCGGCGTCCCCTCCACACGACGACTCTACCGGCGTTGACCATGCCGGGCCGTTCGCTCTACAGTCGTTGAGTCAACAGCCGTTGAGTGAATTGGAGTCACCCGATGCCGCTCACCCCACGCGAGGTGCTGGCCCGCTATCACCGGGCGATGGTCGACAGGTCGGCCGACGACCTCGCCGGTCTCTACGCCGCCGACGCCGTCCACACGTTCCCGTTCCGCGTGCCGCTGTTCCCCGCGCGCCTGGAGGGCCGCGAGGAGATCCGCGCCCTCTACCGGGCGACGTGGGGCGCGAGCCCCGTACGGCTCGCCGAGATCCACGACGTCGTCGTGCACGAGGCGGCCGATCCCGAGGTCGTCACCGGGGAGTGGGAGGGCACCGGCAGCGTCGAACCCGACGGCCGGCCCTTCCGTGCCACCGGCCTGCTGACCCTGCGCGTACGGAACGGCGAGATCGTGGAGACGCGCGACTACATGGACGTGTTCGGCACCTACCACGCGATGGGCCGGCTGCGGGACGTCGCGGCCGCCGCGGAAGGCGCCGACTGAGCCACCGGGCCACAATGGGCACCATGACGATCTCGGGGAGGATGGTCCGCCGGGCGGGAACGGCGGACGCCGCGGCCCTCGTCCGCCTGCGCGCCGTGATGCTGGAGGACATGGGCGCGGACACCGGGGACGAGAGCGCGCCCTGGCGGGCGGCGGCCGTGGAGTGGTTCGGGCGGCGGCTGCGCGATCCGGGGGACTTCGCCGCGTTCGTGGTGGACGACCCGGAGCTCGGGGTCGTGAGCTGTGCGGCGGGCACCTGTGACCCCCACGCGCCGGGGCCCACGAACCCGAGCGGCCTGCACGGCCACGTCTTCAACATCTGCACCGACCGGCGCCGCCGCCGCCTCGGCCTCGCGCGGGCCTGCCTCGACGCGCTGCTCGGCTGGTACCGCACCGAGACCGAGGTCCGGACGATCGACCTCAACGCCACGGCGTACGGCATCGAGCTGTACCAGTCCCTCGGCTTCGACGCGCCCCGCTACCCGGCTCTCCAGCTGCGGCTGGGCCCGCCGCTCGGGCACGGCTTCACGAGTGGCTAGTGCCGCGACCGCCGAAGTTTGCCCGGAGCAAAGGTCGGCGGGAGGGGCACTAGACGAGTAAGTCCTAAGTCGCTTTGAGGCGGACTGTGGGGAAGGGCGAAGGGTGTCGATGATCCGTTTGTGACGACAGACATCAACACCCTTCTCACCGCACTGTACGTCAAGATCGATGACTGGCTGGGGCGTCCGGCCCGGACCGGACGCCCACCCAAGCTCACCGACGCCGAGTTGCTCACTCTGGCCATCGCCCAGGCCCTGCTCGGCATCCGCTCCGAAGCCCGATGGCTGCGCTTCCTGCCCAACCACCTGCCCGGAGCCTTCCCTTACCTGCCCGGCCAATCCGGCTACAACAAGCGCCTGCGCGCCGCGCTGCCACTCCTCAAACGCGCCATCCGCGCCCTGGCCCGCGACACCGACCTATGGACCGACACCCTCCTGGTGATCGACTCCACCCCGGTCGAATGCGGCCGCTCCCGGCCCACCGCGCAGCGCTCTGACCTGGCGGGCTGGGCCGGCTACGGCTACTGCCGCTCCCACTCCCGCTACTTCTGGGGCTTGCGCCTGCACCTGATCTGCACCCCGGCCGGCCTGCCGATCACCTGGGCCCTGGCCACCCCCAAGCTCGACGAACGCCAGGTCCTGATGGCCGTACTCGACCACGACCCGCGCCTGCTCGCCGAACGCCCCGGACTGCTCATCGTCGCCGACAAGGGATACGTCTCCGCCGAGCTGGATGCCTACCTGGCCGAACGCGGGGTACGACTGCTGCGCCCGTCCTACCACAACCGAACACCCCGCCCCGGCGAGCAGCACCTCAAACCCATCCGCCAGCTCATCGAGTCGGTCAACGACACCCTCAAAGGCCAACTCGACCTCGAACTGCACGGCGGACGCAGCCCGCTGGGCGTCGCCGCCCGCGTCGCCCAGCGCATCCTCGCGCTGACCGCCGCCATCTGGCACAACCGCGCCACCAACCAGCCCATCACCCGATCACTGATCGCCTACGACCACTGACCGGGCTTAGGACTTACTCGTCTAGAGGTCGAAGCGGTAGTGGACGGTCCGGCGCGTCGGCACGTAGCCGAGTGCGTCGTTGATGCCGCGCATGTAGGTGTTGCCGTCCGCGGTGTCGGCGAGCAGCCCTCCGAGGTCCGGGTGGCGTTCCCGGACCAGCCGGATCGTCTCGGCCTTCATCCAGCGGCCGAGGCCGTGCCCGCGGTGCTCGGGAAGGACGCCGGTGCCGTAGTGCTGCCCGTCACCCCTGCCGTCACCGGGGACCACCAGCTCGGTGAAGCCCGCGATCGTCCCGGCGGCCTCGTCCACGGCCGCGACGGTGTGCAGAAGGTCGCCGCGCCGCGCGATCGCCTCCGCGGCGGCCCGGACCCGGGCGACGTCCCAGGGCGCCGGCCTGTAGTCGAGGCCGTCCATCGGCATGTCGTCCATCGCGCGGCGGGACGCGGCGAAGGTCTCGGCCAGTTCGTCCGGGACCACGCCCTCCCAGGAGACCAGCCGATATCCGGGATGCGGCTCCGCGAGGGCCGCGGCGAGGACGGCGTGGTCGACACCGGCCAGCGCCAGGCGGGTGAACGTCAGGCCCAGCGCCGCGCGGAACCCCCGCGCGGCCAGGAACGCCTCCCCGGGAGCGCCGGCCTCCACCTCCGCGGTGACACACTGCCTGCCCTCCTCGCGCGCCGCCGCCAGGGCCGCGGCGAGCAGGCGCGACCCCACCCCGGCGTGGCGCTCGGCCGGGTGGACGTGCAGGTCGAGCTCGGCGAGATGCTCGTGTCCCGCGGCGGTGGACAGGCGCAGGTACGCCGATCCGGCGGGTACGCCGTCGGACCGGGAGGCCAGCCAGGCCAGCCGCTGACTCGATGCGCCGGGGTGGGGATCGACCAGGTGGGTCAGATGGAAAGACACGGGCGCATACCGTAACCATCGACCTACTCACGGATCAATGGGATTTACCCGCAGTCCTGGGCAGGCGGGGGCCCGCCGCCCGGGCGCCGCTTCACCGGCCGTCACGTCGGCGTACGCCCGTGCCCTGCCCGGCGGCCGATCCTCCGGCGAGCCGCTGCGGATGGTCGTGCCCGGCTGGCCGGACTCCCGCGAACGGGAGCAGCAGACCCCGGTAGAGGGACCACGGAAGGAATCCCTCACCGGCTCACACGGCCCACTAAGAGCCATTTGACCTGAGTTATCGTGAAAATGCCGCCCATGTCCGGACGCTGTCATGCCGGTCACGGTGCGGGCGCATCATACGGCCGCTCTCGTCGGGGGAAGGGAACGTCCGATGTCCGAAGTGCTCCGTGCCGTGGACAGGCTGAGACAGGCCATCAACCGCCATGACCTCGACGCCCTGGCGCAGTGCTTCGACGAGCGGGCCGTTCTCGTGGCCCCGGACGGCATCGCCGAGAGCAGGGAGGAGATCGCCTCCTACTACGGCCAGTGGATGGAGGCGTACCCCAACATGGTGATCACGCCGCAGTCGGTGACCATGTTCGGAGACACCGTGGCGGCGGAGTTCACGATCAGCGGCACGCACAAGGGGCCGCTTCTCGTCCCCGGCGGGGACGTTCTCGAGGGGACCGGGCGGCCCATCCTCGTACGTTCGTGCAGTTTCTCCACGGTGGAGGAAGGGCTGATTCTCAGTCACCGGCTGTTCTACGACCAGTTGGAGATGGCGGCCCAGATCGGCGGCTGCCTCTGTTTCAGCGACCGCCCGTAACCGGCCTTCGCTAGGGAAAGGCTTTCAACCGTCCGCGAACTCTTTTCCCTTCGTCGGGTGAAAGCGGGTAGCCGGATGGATGGAGCCCCCACGTGATCCCCGAAGCACCGCCCGATCGCGTCGACGACGCCGAGCTGATCCAGCGGTCCCGGCGCGACCCCGAGGCCTTCGCGGACCTGTTCGACCGGCACGCCTCCGCTCTGCACCGGTACGTCGCCCGCCGCCTGGGCGCGTCCCTCGCCGACGACGTCGTCTCCGACACGTTCCTGGCCGCTTTCCGCAAGCGCGAGCGCTACGACCCGGCCCAGCCGGACGCGCGCCCGTGGCTGTACGGCATCGCCGCGAACCTCATCGGACGGCACCGCCGTACCGAGATCCGGTTCTACCGGGCACTGGTGAGGACGGGGGTGGACGAGGTCGCCGAGCCGTACGCCGACCGCGTGGACCAGCGGGTGTCCGCGCAGAGCGCGCAGCGCGGCCTGGCGAAGGCGCTGGCCGGGCTGTCGGCGGGCGACCGTGACGTGCTGCTGCTGGTCGCGTGGGCCGACCTCACCTACGAGGAGGTCGCCAGGGCCCTGGACATACCGGTGGGGACCGTGCGATCGCGGTTACACCGGGCGCGGGCGAAGACCCGCGCGGCGCTCGGCGGCGACGACCCCAGCGCGACAAGTGAGGAGCCTCTCCATGGATGACCTGCGACTGCTCCGTGAGATGCGCGCCGAGGTGCCGGACCCGGGCCCCGAATGGCTGGTCCCGGCCAGGGCGCGGCTGCTGCGCCGCGTCCGCGCCTGGCACCTCCCCCGGTTCGGCCGCAGGCTGCTGCTCGCCGGGGCCCTCGGCGGCGCCGCGTCCGTCGTGATCGCGACCCGGCCGCACGAACCCGGCGGCGTCGCACGGCCGGCGACCGTACGGCTCGACTCCGCGACCGTGCTGCGGCAGGCGGCCGAGGTCGCCGAGTCGCGGCCGCGGCGGGCCGTCCCCAGGCCGGACCAGTGGCACTACACCAGGACGCTGGACAGGCAGGCCAACGACGATTCCGGCACGACGCAGGAAGGCTGGATCCGCTACGACGGGAAGCAGACCGCCGGCTACGGAGAGGACGGCCGGATGCACGTCAGCGACGTGCCGCCGGATCCCGGCGACGACGACCTGTCCCCCCAGCAATACGACGCGAAGCTGCGCCGGCTCCCCACGGACCCGGACGACCTGCTGGCCCACGTCAGCGGCGACCGGCACTGGATCGACCTGCCGGTCGAGGAGGGCGTGAAGAAGAACGTCGAGCCCCCGGACGCGCGGGCCTTCCGCGTGATCTTCCTCTACCTCGAACGGCACGTGGTCATGCCGCCGAAGCTGGAGGGCGCGATGTTCCGGGCGCTGATGAGGATCCCCCGTGTCGTGGTCGACAAGGACGTCGCGGACGCGGCCGGACGGCGCGGCCTGGGGATCCGCTTCGACTGGGGTGGTGATCCGGGCACCCTGAGCTACCACATCCTCGATCCCCGCACCTACCGCTACCTCGGCAGCCGCATGGTGTGGGTGCGCGACGAGTACGTCGAGGGTGATTCCACGCCCGCGTTCCGAGCGGGGTCGGTGTGGGCGACCGCCCTGCTCGCCTCCGGCATCGTGGACCGGCCCGGCCGACGGCTCTGAATATTTCACCGCATTCAGGCGCCGCCCCGCGCATCTCGTACGACGTTTCGCGAGGTGCCATACGGTTCCCGCATTTCTGCTATGGAAAGGGACATTTCCACTTCAGCGATTCGTGTACATGAGCCGGGCGATTGCCGAGTCTGGGAGCGTCGGCGCCCCCTGCGTGAACCGGCAACGGGCGCCGGATGCCGGAACCTGTCACCACGCCCCTGGAGACGATCGCCTATGCCCTTCGGCCACCATCGTTTCGTCCGCAGGATCCTGACGGCCGTCGCGGCGGTCGTCCCCGCCGCGGCGCTGGCCGTGGCGGGACCGGTCCTGGGCACGACGTCCGCCGACGCCGCGGTCACGTGCCAGGTGACCTACACGAGCACCCAGTGGGGAACGGGTTCGGGCGGCTTCACGGCCGCCGTCTCCGTGAAGAACAGCGGTGATCCGCTCACGGACTGGACCCTGACCTTCACCTTCCCAGGCTCCCAGCGGGTCACGCAGGGCTGGTCGGCCCAGTGGAGCCAGTCCGGCGCCCGGGTCACGGCCAAGAGCGAGTCGTGGAACCGGCCCGTCGCCTCGGGCGGCTCCTTCCAGATCGGCTTCAACGGCACCTGGACCGGGAGCAACCCGCCGCCCACGGACTTCGCCGTCAACGGCGTGCCCTGCCAGGTGACGGGCACCTCGCCGAGCCCGTCGCCGAGCCCGTCCGCCAGCCCCGATACGAGCCCGTCGCCCGGCCCGCTGCGGATCGTCATCGAGCCCAAGACGGTCACCGTGCCCGAGGGGGGCACGGCGAGCGTCCAGGTGCGGCTCAGCCGCAGGCCCGAGGGAACCGTGCACATCGGCACCGCCAACGTGTCCGGCGACAAGGACCTGACGATCGTCGGCAGCCCGTCCTTCACCCCGGACAACTGGAACGTCCCGCAGCCCCTCACCGTGGCCGCCGCCGAGGACGACGACGCGGTGGACGGCAGCGCCACCTTCGACACGCGCAGCAGCCAGGCCACCGCCCCCAGCGCCGTCCTGTGGACCGCCACCGAGCGGGACAACGACACCGCCGGCCCGTCGCCGAGCCCGAGCCCGGACGTGCCGGTGGACAACCCGTTCGTCGGCGTCAAGGGATACGTCGACCCGGGCTGGGCGGCCGACGTCGAGTCCTCCGCCGTGCGGGTGGACGACGCGACCGCGCAGAGGATTCGCGGCCTGAAGACGACCACCACCGCGGTCTGGCTGGACCGGATCGCGGACGTCACCGGCGGCTCCGGGGTCGCCCGTACGCTGAAGGACCACCTCGACACCGCCGTCGAGCAGGGGGCCGGATACATCACGCTCGTGCTCCACAACCTGCCGGACCGCGACTGCCGGTCGCGGGTCTCCGACGCCGAGCTGCACGAGCAGCAGAACGGCCTCAACCGCTACAAGACCGAGTACGTCGACGCCATCGCCGCCCTCCTGGCCAAGCCCGAGTACCGGAACCTGCGCGTCGCGGCCGTCGTCGAACCGCGGGCCCTGATCGACCTCATCGTGGGTGGCGCGGTGGACACCTACCCGTGCGAGCAGGCGGCGGGGTCGGGCGTCTATGTGATGGGCATCCGGTACGCCCTCGACAAGCTGGCGCCCCTGCCCAACGTCTACACGTATCTGGACGCGGGCAGCGCGGGATGGGCCGGCTGGGACACGAACTTCACGGCGCTCGCGTCCCTCGTCACCGAGACCGTGCGCGACACGGCACGCGGCCTCAACGGCCTCGACGGCATCGCCACGAACGTCGGGGACTACATCCCCCTCGACGAGCCGTTCCTCACCGACCCCTATCAGACCGTGAGCGGCCAGCCGATCATCCAGAGCAGGTTCATCGACTGGAACCCCTACCTGAACGAACGGAGCTACGCCGTCGCGATGCGCGCCGCCCTGATCGCCAAGGGCTTCCCCGGCTCGCTCGGCGTGGTCGTCGACACCTCCCGCAACGGCTGGGGCGGGCCCGCCCGGCCCACGGCCGCGAGCACCTCCGGCGACGTCAACACGTACGTGGACCAGAGCCGCGTCGACCGGCGTCCGTCGCGGGGCGCGGAGTGCAACCAGAACGGCGCGGGGCTGGGGACCCGGCCGGTCGCCGCACCCGTTCCCGGCGTCGACGCCTACCTGTGGATCAAGCGGCCCGGCGAGTCGGACGGCGTCGGCGGACCGCTCCTGCCCGAGGGCTCCGACCGGCTGATCGACTACCGGTGCGACCCCAAGGGCTCCCTCACGCCCTGGTCGGGCGCGCTCCGGCCCACCGGCGCTCTCCCCAACGCGCCGCTGATCGGCGACTGGCACCACGAGCAGTTCGTGATGCTGGTGAACAACGCCTACCCCGCCCTCTGAGTCCGTGCCGCGGCTCCGGCGCCGGGCGCCGGAGCCGCCCTTACTCCGCCCCGGCCTACTCGGCCGGGTGCCGGTACACAACCATGCGGACGGCTAATCGCCCGCACGTCCCTGCAGCAGCTGCGCGTCGGCGGGGAGCGACGCCTGGGTGGAGGTGTCCACCTGTGAGGTGATGTCGATGCCGTTCCTCAGCTGGCTCCACAGGCCGAGGATGGCCGCCGCCTGCGCGACGATGAGCGCGACCCCGCTGCCCGCCGTACCGAGCCGGTAGACGACGGCCACGGGGGTGAGCCGCGACGCGAGACCACCCGGGCGGGTCTGCAGGGTCCGCGCGTCCATGAGGACGGCGACGACGGTGAGCACCAGGAACAGCAGCAGCACCCGCACGAGCGAGCCGCGCACGGGGGCCTGGCCGATGACGTTGTTCAGCACGGCGTGCGCGCCCGTCGCCGCGGCGTACGCGAGGACCGGCACGACGCCCTTGAGGTAGCCGCGTCTGCCGGGCAGGCGACGCCACAGCGCGCCCAGCACGAAGCCCGCCACCGGCCAGATCAGCAGCCCGCCGATCAGGTCGCCGGCCAGGCCGTAGAACCCGTTCGAGTCGCCGAGCCGGTCGAGCCAGCCGTCGCGCCCCCGGCTGTCGGTGCTCCAGGTGGCCCAGATGAGGAACACGGCGGCGGGCGCCCCCACGTAGGACGCGTACCGCGCGGCGAGCCGCGCGTTGGCCCACCACGACACGCCCGGGCCGCGCGACAGCGCCAGGTCGAGCGGGCTGATCCCGTCCTCCCTGTCGGGATCGAGGCCGATCTCCATCCGCAGCCCGCGGATGCGGTCGACGACCGGCCCGTTCTCCCTGTGGTAGGCGTCGTCGTCCATGTCGCCCGCGGCCCAGCGCCGCCGCAGGCCCTTCTCCCGCGCCTCCAGGTCCCGGTACTCCTCGACGATCATCGCCAGCCGTCGCCGCGACACGCCCGGGTCCGCGGCCTCGGCCCGTCGCGTCAGCCGCAGCAGCAGGGGCAGCACCGCCAGGCCGACGAGCGCGGCGAGCGGGACGGGCATCCCCGCGTACGTACCGGGCCACCTGATCGTGCCCACCACGAACAGGAAGACGACGAGCCATGTGGTGAGCGGCCCGACGGTCTCCGTACGCCGCCCGTGCAGGCGCAGCAGCAGGAGAAGCAGGAGCACCACCAGCGGCCACATCAGGTACGCGACGCTTCGCAGCAGGAGGAAGGGCGATTCGACCACGTCCGCCAGGCTTCCCATGCGCGCGACGACCGCATGGGCCTCGAACGCCAGGGTCAGCAGCGCCAGTCCCGGAACACTCCAGCACAGCAGCACGCGGACGGCCCGGGGCGTCCGTCCACCCGGGATCCGGGCGGCCCGGACCGCGACCGCCCACGCCGCCCCGGTGAGCAGCAGCGCCGTCGCGACGGATGACGCGACCCACGCGGGCTCCCCCGGGCCGGGGAAGTACCGCATGGACAGGGGCGCGTAGGCGCAGACGGCGACGAGCACCACTCCCCCGAGCACCACTGCGGCGAACGCGGTGAGCCCCGAACGGGTGGGCGCCGGACGGGTGGGCCCCGAACGGGTGGGCGCTGTGCCGGCGCGCCGGATCCGCGTGCGTGCCGCCCGCCACGCGGCCGCGCAGAGCGGCGCCACCAGGATGGCGACCGCCGCCCCGTCCGTCAGGCCGATCAGGTGGGCCAGGAAGCCCGCCTCGGTGAGCACGAGGACGACCGTGATCGCCTCCACCGTGGTGATCGCCGCCAGGGTGCCGAGGACGAGCCTGACGAGGGCGCGCTCGCCCCGGTCGCCCGAGCCCCGGTCGCCCGAGCCCCGGTCGCCCGAGCCCCGGTCGCTCGATCGCCGGTCGCTCGATCGCCGGTCGCTCGATCGCCGGTGGAGCAGCACGAGCAGCCAGGCCAGCAGCAGGTACGGCAGCGCGAAGCCCAGGTAGGTCGCGACCGTGAGCACGTTCTGCCCCCGCAGGTCCACCCAGCGCTGGAACGTCGCCCGCGCGGACAACGGCACGGCGACCTCGACGCGCGGCGGGGTGGCGGCGTCCCGCCAGACGTAGGTGCCGCCGGGGAGCACCTGCGACGGCAGAGGCGTCACCGTGCGCACCCGGGACTCCGGCATCCTGACGACCACGGTCCGCCAGCGCGCGCCGGCCAGCCCGGGCGGCAGGTCCACGGTCGGCGGCGCGCCCGCGGTCGAGGGCAGCAGCGCGACGAACCAGGTCCCGCCGGACTCGCGGCTCGCCCACAGCCCGGCGGACTCCCCGCTCCAACGGGGGCCGTAGTGCTCCAGGCGGGTCTCCCGCGTGCTCTGGACCACCACCTCGGCGCCGTCGTCCGACGTCGTGACGCTCGGCGTGCCGCCGTCCGGCAGCAGGCAGGCGACCGTGCTCCCGTCGCCGCTGCCGTCGCCGAGCAGAGCGGCGGACCCCGCCCAGTCACGGGGGACGCCGACCCGCGTCGTGCTCGTCAGCACGGGAGTGTCGTGGCCGCGTTCCGCGATGGTCACGGACGTCTCCACCCAGGCCGAGCGGGGAGGCCCGAACCCGCACGCCGCCCCGTCCGCGAGCGCCGGCCCCGAACCCGAAATCAGCAGGCCGAGCGCCGCCACGACGAGCGGCACCACAGCGAGGATCCCGACCGGCTTCGTCCCCGCACCACTCGTCACCCGCCGCACAACCCGCCTCCCGTACGCGATCGATCCCCCAAGGATGAGTCGCGCGGAAAGCGGCATTGGTTACGGACGATTCCCCGAGGACCGTCCCGCCCGCGGCATCACCTGCGGTCAGGGCCGGTCAGGCGGCGCTCCCCCTTCGTGGTGATCACGTAGACCTGCCAGGTGTAGTAGGCGTAGTAGTTCCTGATGTCCTGCTTCATCTGGCGGGCGTGCAGCAGGACGGCGTCCACGTACGCCTGGGAGTGGTTGTAGGCGTACAACGCGCGCCGGTAGTCGCCGGGCGCACCCGAGGCGTGGAGGTAGTTGGCCGCGGCGAACAGGGCGTCGCCGGTGTCGTCGATGTCGCCGCCCATGCCGTACGCCTTCCAGGTGCCCGGCATGAACTGCATCGGCCCCCTGGCGCCCACGTAGCTCGGCGAACGCACCCGGCCGAACTTGGTCTCGACGAGCATCACCGCCGCCAGCACCTCCCACTCGACGCCGAACCGGCGCTCGGCGCGCCGGAAGGCCGCGAGCAGGGCGTCGGCCGGTTCCGCCGGTCTGACCTTGATCTTGATCGGGCCGCTGACGGGGTGGGCGAGGGAGAGCAGGTCGCGGATGGCCGTCACGTTGTCCTTCGTCCGCGCGGCCACCGCCTTGGGCAGTTTCCCGTAGGCGCGGGATGCGACCTGGGGATTGCGGGCGAGGTAGCGGTACACGCGCTGCTCGTACAGGGACAGCAGGACCACGGGCTCGGGCGCCTCCCCCTTCGCGGGGTCGTCCGTACGCCTCCAGTCGTCGATCGCGTCGCGCAGTCGTCCGGCCGTACGGGTGAGGGCCTCGGCCAGCCGCGCGGGGTCCTTCGGCACCGCCTCGTCCGGGGCGGGCAGGTCCCCTACGGACGGCTCCGGCGCCGGGCTCGCGGAGGACGCCGGCGCGGGCGGGGACAGGCGCTCGCGCGGGGCGACCGAGGCGGCCTCCCCCGCCGAGCCGCCGCAGCCCGTCAGCGGGACGACCACGGCGGCGAGCACGGCGGCCAGCACCCGGCGGCGCGGCGGTGAGATCACAGCAGGCTGATCGTTCATCGTCACCAACGTATGCCCAGCGGTGACGATCCATGCCCTCCGGCACGCGTAGGTGCCAGGCCTCAGCCGCGACAGTGCCGTCCACACGAATCGCCCGGCGGGGCGACCGCGGCGGCGAGGGTGGTGGCCGCCATCGCCCCGAGCGTGGCGACAAGACCGGTGCCGCGACACGCGCGCCACCTCGCAGCGCGAGCGTCCGCACCGGGCCTACTCCGCGTCCGCACCGGGCCTACTCCGCGTCCGCACCGGGCCTACTCCGTGCCGTCCGCCGGCAGGCGCTCCGGCAGCCCGAGCCGCGGGAACCGGTCGTCGTGGAACGTGACGATCTCGGTGATCGCCCCGCCGGTGACGCGCAGGACGTCGATCGTCAGCGGCAGGTACGCGCCCTCCCGCTTGCGCCACTGGTAGAAGGCGACGGCGGGCTGCCGGTTCACCGAGGTGGGGACGGCGCGCAGGTGCTTCATGCCCTCGAAGCCGCTCTCGATCCAGTCGTTCACCACCGCGTCGCGGCCGACGCACAGGCCCGGCGTGGGCGGCATCGAGCAGCGGACGTCGTCCCGCAGCAGTGCGGCGAGCCCGCCGACGTCCGTGGCCACGCTGGCGTCGGCGTAGCGGCGCACCAGCTCGCGCGTCCCGGCGTCCTCCTCGCCGCCGGTCCAGTCCTGCCGCTCGGTGGGCAGGTGCTCCCGCATGCCGGCGCGGGCCCGCTGCAGCGCGCTGTTCACGGAGTTGACGGAGTCCCCGAGGAGCTCCGCGACGTCCTTCGCCCGCCAGCCGAGCACGTCCCGCAGGATCAGCACGGCCCGCGGGCGCGGCGCGAGGTGCTGGACCGCGACCAGGTACGCCAGCTCGATCGTCTCCCGCGCGACGGCGACGGTCTCCGGCTCGTCCGCGTCGCCCGCGGGCAGCTCGTCGAGCAGCCGGTCCGGGTAGGGCTGCAGCCACGGCACCTCGCCGCCGGTCGCGGGCTCCGGGCGGCACTTGGCGAGCAGGTCCAGGCAGGCGTTGGTGGCGATCCGGTACAGCCAGGCCCGGAACGTCGACCTCCCCTCGAAGGTCTCCCGCCGCCGCCAGGCACGGAGGAACGTCTCCTGCACGGTGTCCTCGGCGTCCTCGAACGACCCGAGCATCCGGTAGCAGTGCATGTGCAGCTCCCGCCGGTGCCGCTCCGCCAGCCCCGAGAACGCCGGCTCGCCGACCTCGCCCAGACCGCTCACGCCCAGATCGCTCACGCCCAGCTCCTCCAGCCGCGTGTCCGCACTCATCGCGTCATCCTTCCGCCTCGTCGTGTCCCGTCGTAGGTGTGACGGGTGCGGGCGCGACAACTCATCACCACGGTCGGCCGGCATGGCTGATTCAGTGACAGAGTCGGTGACGGATCCGGTGGCGAGCACACGACGATGCGACGCCGGCGATGCGGGAACGTTTTACGGCCGACCCCTTTTTCCGCAACGCGAAAATCGGTGTTGACTCACCTAGTTATCGCCCACTAAACGTCGTCACGTGCGACTGCCCCGCGTGAAATTCGAGCACCGGCCTCACCGGTACGACGACGGCACCATTCGCATCGGCGGTGAGATTTACGGGATCGCCGCCGAAATCGCGGACCCGTACGGCTGGGTGTGGACGGCCCTCACGCTGATGGACGGCACCCGGTCCCGCGACGAGATCGCCGAGCGGCTGCGCCTGTCCCATCCGGAGGTGCCGGACGCCGCGTCGATCGTCGAGCAACTGGTCGCCACCCGATACGTGGAGGACGCCGCGGCCGGGCCGCCCGCCGGGCTGAGCGAGCGCGAGCTCGACCGCTACAGCAGGAACCACGCGTTCTTCCGCGCCGTCGACGTCGCGCCGCGCGGCGACGGCTGGGAGACCCAGCTGCGGCTGAAGTCCGCGCGGGTCGTGGTGCTCGGCCTGGGCGGCACCGGCAGCCACGCGGCGTGGGCGCTCGCCGCCGTCGGCGTCGGCACGATCCACTGTGTGGACCCCGACGTGGTCGAGCTGTCCAACCTCAACCGCCAGGTCCTCTTCGGCGAAGACGACATAGGGCGCCCGAAGGCGGAGGCGGCCGTCGCGCGGCTGCGGACCGTCAACTCCGACATCCGGGTCACGGGCGAGCGCCGCCACATCGGCAGCAGGCGGCAACTGGACGACCTGATCGCGGGCTACGACGCGCTCGCCCTGTGCGCGGACCGGCCCACCGGGCACGGCATCCGGGTGTGGGCCAACCGCGCCTGCGCCGCCGCGAACATCCCCTGGGCCGGCGGCGGATACAACGGGCCACTCGTCACCGTGGGGTGTTTCGCGCCGGGAGCGGGCGCCTGCTACGAGTGCCTGAGCAGCGGCGAGGAGGCGCGGCGCCGCCCCGGCACGCCGGTGAACCTCGGCGGGCCGGGCGTGATCGCCACCTCGGCGGGCGTGTCCGGCCAGCTCGTCGCCCACGCCCTGCTCGGGCTGCTGACCGGGGTGCCCGTGCCGCCGGCCGGCACCATCCAGGGCGTCAACCTGATCGCCGCGGACCACCACGTGTGGGTCAGGCATCCGCCGCGCCCCGGCTGCCCGGTGTGCGGCACGCGGGCCCCGGCCGGCGGGCCGAAGCACAATTCATTCCGGCCGAGGACCGAAATCGATGCCGGTTGAATGAATAGAGAAATCCTTGACTGCCCCCAGTCAAAGGCGAATCATGAACGCGTTCTCGCGAGAACATCCATGTCCCCTCCAGAGAGAGGAACCGGATGAACACGAACGAGCACGAGACCGAACCCGTCGAGGAGACCGCCTCGCCGGCCAAGACGAAGATCACCATCCGGCTGCTCGACAAGATCGAGACCACGACCAGCAGCAACAGCGTCGGCAACTGACGAAGCACCGCCCGAGGCGTGCGGGGGTGCCGCGGGGCCGTCCGCACGCCTCGGCCGACGAGAGCCAGCACCAGGGAGTGCCCAGGGAGGGAAGGGTGGCACACGGCGGGACCATCTTCGACGACGTACGGCAGGCCGAGGCGCGGGTCCTGCCCGCGGACGCGTACCAGGCCGAGTTCACCGAGGAGTTCGAGCGGGCCCCCGACGGGGTGTGGAAGCTCGAACGCGCCCAGGAGTTCTTCGAACCCGACGTGGCGAGCTGGCGGGCGATGATGGCCGGCGACTGGGACGGGTCGCTCGCCATGCTGGAGGAACTGCGGGAGTTCCTCGTCGGCTACTACCGGACCCGGCCCCAGGCCCGCCGGGTCCGCATCGTGGAGACGCCGCTCACCCCCTATCTCCAGTGGGAGCTGCACGTCCTCGCCGTACGGGCGACGGCGGGCGAGCGTCCCCGGGTGCTGCACGCGGACGCCGTGCGGGAGCTGGAGCCCCACGCGCCGCTGCCCGAGATCGTCGTGCTCGGCCCCACGCTGCTCTACGAGGTGCTGTACGACGAGATCGGCGCCCACGTGGGCGCCCGGCGGATCACCGACCCCGGCCTCGTCGGCCCCTGCCTGACCGCGATCAAGGAGCTCTACGGCCGTGGTGAGGACGTGCGGACGTACGTCGAGCGGGAGGTCGCCCCGCTGCCGCCGCCCGTGATCTCCGACAGGACACGCGCCCTCCTGCCCGGCTACTCCCACGACACCGGGACCATCCGCCCCTGACCCCGCGCCTGGAGGCCCGCGTTGGGAGAGGCCACCGTGGTCCGGCTGCGCGAACTGGCGTTCCGGCGGGACGGCTCGCAGTGGATCGTCGGCCGCCCGGACGGGGACGAGTTCGTCGCCGTGCCGTACGAGGGAATGCGGGCCATCGAGCTGCTGTCGGCGGGCGTCACGGTCGAGGAGACGGAACGGCGGCTGCGCGCCGAGACGGGCGTGAATCTCGATGTCGGCGACTTCGTCCGCGCCCTGGGCACGCTGGGCTTCGTGGAGAAGCCGGGCGCCCCGGCCGCCTCCGCCGGGCCGCCGACCTTTCCCCGGTTGCGTCCCCGGCACGTGCGGTGGACGCTGCACCCGCTGCTCCACCTGCTGGTCGCCGGCCTGATCGCCGCCGGGATCGCGACGGCGGTCGTACGGCGGGAGACGCTGCCCGGCTGGCGCGACCTGCTGTGGAGCGAGCGCGGCACGCTCGTGCTCGCGTCGCAGATCGTGGTCGGCTGGGCGCTGATCTTCCTGCACGAGTTGGCCCACCTGTCGGCCGCCAGGGCCGCCGGGGTGCCGGGCAGGATCCGGCTCGGCACCCGGCTGCAGTTCCTGGCCGTCCAGACCGAGGTCTCCGGCGTCTGGCTGGCCGGGCGGCGCGTCCGCCTGACGGTCTACCTCGCCGGGATGGCGACCGACGCCTCGGCCTGTTCGGCCGCGCTCCTCCTGACCGCCGTCGTGGGTCGCCAGCCCGCGCTTTCGCTGGTCGCGCTGACCTCGCTCGGCATGCTGGCCACGCAGTTCCTCGTGTTCATGCGCACCGACGTCTACTTCCTGCTGCAGGACCTGAGCGGGTGCCGCGACATGTACGGCGACGCCTCCGCCTACGTCCGCCATCTGGCGCTGCGGCTGCTCCGCCGTCCCTCCCCCGACCCGCTCGCCGGGCTGCCGCGCCGGGAGCGGCGCGCCCTGCGTACGTACGCGGTGCTGCTGGTCGTGGGCACCGCGGCCTGCCTGGGTGTGGCGTTCGCGGTGACGGCGCCGGCGACGCTGACGCTGCTCGGCCGGGCCGTGGGCGTGCTGGCCGCCCCCGCGGACCCGCTCGCCGGGCTGGACGCCGCGGCGGTGCTGCTGTCCGCGGTCGCGTTCCAGGTGCTCTGGGCGCGGGCCTGGTGGCGCAGGCACGGCCCGCGCGTACGGCGCGCGCTGCGTACGCGGCGGGGGCGTTGATCAGGACCGCGTGTAGGAGCCGGTCGTCAGCTCCTCGATCAGCCCGGGCCGCTCCGGGGCCCATCCGAACAGCCGCCGGGCCCGCGAGGCGTCCATCGGCGACGAACGGGTGAGCGCGGCGGCGGCCGGCCCCATCGCGGCGACCGCCTGCTCCATCGTCAGCGACACGGCCTGGGCGCCGGTCAGGCCGGCGACCGCCTCGGCGATCCGCCGGATCGGGGTCCGCTCGGCCGACGCGGCGTTGACGACGACCCCGGGCTCGCGGCGCTCCAGCGCGGCGACGTACAACTCCGCGAGGTCGTCGACGTGCACCGACGACCACTCGTTGGCGCCGTCGCCGATGTAGGGCACCATCCCGTTCTGCCTGCCGGCGCCGATGAGCCCCTGGAGCAGGCCCGATCCGCCGCGCCCGTAGACCAGCGCCGCCCGGATCACCGTGCCCGCCACGTGGCCGGCCGCCAGGACCCGCCGCTCGCCGAGGACCTTGTACGGCTGCGCCGACGTCTCGGGGGTGACGGGGTGGTCCTCGTCCACGGTCGCGCCCTGCCGGTCCGGGTAGACCAGTCCCGTGCTGGTGTAGACGAACGCGCCGCCGTCGTTGAGGCCGTCCAGCAGCGCCGCGAGGGTGTCGCGCTCGATATCGCCCATGTCCGGATCGGCGTAGTCAACGGCGGTGTGGACCACGGCCTCGGCCGCCGCGGCGGCGCCGCGCAGGACGTCGAGGTCCCGCAGGCTCGCGAGCACCGCCTTGGCGCCCAGCCCTTCGACCCGCTCGCGCGCCTCGTCCGAGCGGGCCAGGGCGACAACTTCGTGGCCGGCCCTGACGAGGTGCTCGGCCACGACTGCGCCGACGTAGCCGCTCGCACCGGTGACGAAGATCCGCATGATCGTGTGCCTTCCATGAGGTCGGGTGACCGCGGCGCGTCCGTGTTCGCCGCCGGTCGGTGCCAACCCCACCGTCGCCCCCGGCGTCCCGCACAGCCAGGGACCAAGAGTCCGTGGCTGAGGGGGTCCGCGCACCCGATGCCCGGCGTACGGTCACAAACATGGACAAGCATGGCCTGGCGCGGTTCCTCCGGAGCAAGCGGGAGAGCATCGACCCCGCCGACGTCGGCCTGCCCCTGGGACGCCGCCGCCGCACCCCCGGACTGCGGCGCGAGGAGGTCGCCCAGCTCGCGTACATCTCGGTGGACCACTACACACGGCTGGAACAGGCGCGGGGCCGTCACCCGTCGCGGCGGGTGCTCGACGGCATCGCCCGCGCCCTGCGCCTGTCGGACCAGGAACGCGCCCACCTGTTCCACCTGGCCGGGGAGCGGGAGGAGAGCCGGTCCACGGAGCCCGCGAGCGAGGTGCGCCCGAGCACGCTGAGCCTGGTCAACCGGCTGACCGACGCCGCCGCGATCGTCGTGGACGACATGTGCCGCGTGCTGGCCTGGAATCCGCTGGCGGCGGCCCTGCTCGAGGGCTTCTCCACCCTGGCCGGCCAGGAGCGCAACGTCATCCGGCACTACTTCCTGCATCCCGACCCGGAGCGGCGGCACTTCGGCATGGGCAGCCCGGAACGGTTCGCCGTCACGGCGGTCGGCTACCTGCGCGTCGCCGTGACCCGCTATCCGGACAGCCGCGAGCTGAAGAGCCTGATCGAGGAACTGCTGGCGGGGAGCGAGGACTTCGCCCGGCTGTGGAACTCCCAGCGGTTCCACATCGACCGTCACCTCCACCAGACCGTGCGGCACCCGCGCGTCGGGCCGATCGAGCTGGACTTCGACGTGCTCACCGTGCCCGACCAGGAGCAGCAGGTGGTCATCTTCACCGCCGAGCCCGGGTCCCCGGCCTACGAGTCCCTGCGGTTCCTCAAGGTCGTCGGCGCCGAGCAGCAGGTGCCCGCCGAAGCCTGACCCTCACCCGCGTACGCCGGTTCTCCCCGCTCGGCAAGCCGGGGCTCCACGAACGGATTCGATGTAAAAATATCTGTACATCAAGTCAAAGACCGGTTACCTTGAGGGTGTCAAAGATTTTGTACACCCGAAGGGAATCGATCATGACCCACGAGGAGAAGCGCGCCTGGATCCGGCTGGTCGTCGCCGTGATCGCCTACGCGGCGTACGTCGTCGCCATCCTCAGGCGGGCGGGCGGAGGCCCGTTACCCGACGTGCCGTACGCCGCCGCCCTGCTCTGGACGATCGGCGGGGCGATCGCCGCGGCGATCCTGGCCGAGATCGGGATGGCGATCGTCAACCCGCGGGCCTCGCGCGTCATCGACGCCCGCGACAGGGAGATCGGGCGGCTCGGCGACTACACCGGTCAGGCGTTCGTGGTCATCGGGGCGATCGCGGCGATGCTCATGGCCCTGGCGGAGTGGGACAGGTTCTGGATCGCCAACGTGATCTACCTCTTCTTCGTCCTGTCGGCGATCCTCGGCGACGTCACCAAGATCGTCCTCTATCGCAGGAGCGTTCCGGAGTGGTGAAGCCCACACGCGTGACGAACCGCATCCGCGTGCTGCGGTTCGCCCACAACGAGATGACCCAGGCCGAACTCGCCGAGCGCATCGGTGTGACCAGACAGACCGTCATCGCCATCGAACAGGGCCGATATTCGCCGTCCCTGGAGATGGCCTTCCGGATCGCCCGGGTGTTCGGCGCCCCGCTCGACGACGTGTTCCAGTATCCCGACCTCCCCGAGGAGACGAAATGAAAGCCATCGTCCAGGACACGTACGGCCCGGCCGACGTGCTCGAACTGCGTGACGTCGACCGCCCCTCGATCGGCGAGGACGAGGTGCTCGTCGAGGTCCGCGCGGCCGCCGTGGATCCCGGGGTGTGGGTCCTGATGACCGGCACGCCGTACCTCGCGCGTGGGGGATTCGGGCTGCGCCGCCCCAAGGTTCCCGTCCGGGGCCGCGACGTCGCCGGGGTGGTGACGGCCGTCGGCGCCAACGTCACCCGCTTCCGGCCCGGGCAGGAGGTGTACGGCACCTGCCCCAACGGCTCGCTCGCCGAGTACGCGAGGGCGCCGCAGGCCCGCCTCGCGCCGAAGCCGGCCAACCTCACGTTCGAACAGGCCGCCGCGGTGCCGGTCTCCGGCATGACGGCGCTGCAGGCCGTGCGCGACGTCGCCGGCGTGCGCCCGGGGCAGCGGGTGCTGGTGATCGGCGCGTCGGGAGGCGTGGGGTCGTTCGCCGTGCAGATCGCCAAGGCGCTCGGCGCGAGCGTCACCGGTGTGTGCGCGGCGGCGAAGGCGGACTTCGTGCGGTCGCTCGGGGCCGACGACGTCATCGACTACACCCGTGAGGAGATCGACCGCGACGGCGCACGCTACGACGTCGTCGTCGACACCGCGGGCAACCGGCCGCTGTCCCTGCTGCGGCGCGCCCTGACCCCGCGCGGCACGCTGGTGATCGTCGGCGGCGGGCACACCGCGTACCGCTTCACCGGTGGCATGGGACGCACGTTCCGGGCGCCGCTGCTGTCGTTGTTCACGGGGTCGATGTTCAGGGGGCAGCGACTGCGCCCGATGTTCTCCCGCGAGCGCGCCGAGCACCTGGAGGAGCTGACCCGGCTCATCGAGTCCGGCGCCATCGTCCCGGCGGTCGACCGTGCCTATCCCCTCGCCGCCGCGCCCGACGCGATCCGGCACCTCATGGAAGGCCACCCCGCCGGCAAGGTCGTCGTCACCGTGGCGGGAACGGCCTGAGCCCCGGGTTCCCGGGCTCCTCGGGTCTGGCGAAAAGTGATATCACTTTGCTAGTGTAATGCTAGACATCGAGGAGAAGACATGACAGACCTGCAGATCGCCGTCGACATGCCGGCCCCCCAGACCCACGAGCGGGCGGCGCGAGCAGCCGCGGGATGGCCCATGCTGATCCTGGCCCTGATGGGCCTGCTGAGCCCGTTCGCGCTGGTCCCGATCGGAGCCGTCCTGGCGGCCGGCGGCAGCGGCGCCGTGGGAGCCGTGCTGATCGCCGCCGGCGTGCTGCTCCTCCTGGCGGCCCTCGTCGTCTTCACCGGGCTCACCGCGGTCGCCCCCGGTGAGGCGCGCGTGATCCAGCTGCTCGGCCGCTACGTGGGCACGGTCCGCACGCCCGGCCTCCGGTTCGTGGCTCCCTTCACCCAGAAGCGCCGCGTGTCCACCCGGATCCGCAACCACGAGACCGACATCGCCAAGGTCAACGACGCCGACGGCAACCCGATCGAGATGGCCGCCGTGGTCGTGTGGCAGGTCGAGGACACGGCGAAGGCCGTCTTCGAGGTCGACGACTTCGTGGAGTTCGTCGCCTTCCAGACCGAGACCGCGGTCCGTCACATCGCCGGCAGCTACCCGTACGACGGGCACGACGACACGCTGTCCCTGCGCCAGAACGCGGACGAGATCACGGGCCGCCTGTCGGTCGAGATCCAGGCGCGGGTGGCCTCGGCCGGAGTCAAGGTCATCGAGTCGCGCATCACCCGACTGGCGTACGCCCCCGAGATCGCGCAGGCGATGCTGCGCCGTCAGCAGGCCGGAGCGGTCGTCGCGGCCCGTCAGCGGATCGTGGAGGGCGCGGTCGGCATGGTCGAGGCAGCCCTGGCCCGCCTCGACGAGCACGACGTGATCGAGCTCGACGAGGAGCGCAAGGCCACCATGGTCAGCAACCTGCTCGTCGTCCTGTGCGGCGACCGCGACGTGCAGCCCGTGGTGAACACCGGCTCCCTGTACCACTAGACCGTGGCGACCGAAAGAAAGAGCATCCTGCTGCGGCTGGACCCCGCGGTGCACGACGCGCTGGCCCGCTGGGCCGGCGACGAACTGCGCAGCACCAACGCCCAGATCGAGTTCCTGCTGCGCCGGGCGCTGTCGGAGGCGGGGCGGCTCCCGGGCGGCGCCGGTCGCATCCCCCGGCGCGGCAGGCCCGCCAAGAAGCAGACGCCGCCTCCGGAAGCCCCCGCCGCCGACCCGTCCGACGACTGAGAGGAGGGCAGTCCCATGAACGTCCCCGGTTCCCTGACGGCCCAGCTCTATCTACTGGCCTACGACCCCCGCAAGGAGCGGGTGGTGACGAACTACCGCTTCCCCTACCTGCTGCGCGCGGCCGCGCTCACCGATCTGCTGCTCATGGGCCGGATCGCCGACGACGACGGCAAGGTGCGCGTGGTGTCGGAGGACCGGCTCGGCGACCCGGTCCTCGACGGCCTGCTCCGCCAGCTCGCGCAGACGGGCCCCCGGCCGTGGCGGCACTGGATCGGTAAGGACGGCCGAGCCACGGTCCGGGCGGTCCGGGACGAACTAGAGGAGGGCCGCTGGGTCAGGGTGGAGCTGCGCCAGCCGTTCCTGATCTTCAACAGGAGTGCCGTCCGCGTACGCGACACGCGGGTGGTGAAGCGCCTCGCGGCACGGTTCGCCGACGCCATCACCGGGCCGGCGTCCCGGGTCGGTGACCGCGAGGCGGCCCTCGTCGGGCTGGCCGCCGCGGCGGAACTCGGCACGGTCCTCCCGCGGGCGAAACGGCGCGCGCACAAGCAGCGCATCGACCAGCTGGCCGAACGCGGCGGCCCGGCGGCGGCGGCCCTCCACAAGGTCATCCAGCAGGCCCGCGGCGCGAGCAGCGGCTGAGCCCGCCCGCCGGCCGCGCGGGCCCGCTCATCGTCCGCAGGTGCGGAGCATGTTGAGCAGGGCCACCTTCTCCTTCCGGGTGACGAAGAGCCGGTAGTGATGCTTCACCGTGATCCACGAGGTCGCGTAGCGGCACCAGTAGCGGCGGCGCGGCGGACGCCAGCTCTGCGGTCCCTGGCCTCCCTTGGCCATGTTGACGGAGTGGCTCACCACGACCAGCTCGGGACGGGTGAGGTCGTTGGCGAACGCGCGCCGTTTCGCCTGGCTCCATCGCTTGGCGCCGGAGCGCCAGGCGTACGCCAGGGGGACGACGTGGTCGACGTCGGTCTGCTTCACGCTCTTCAGCACCTTGCCGTCGTACGGGCTGTGCCAGACGCCCTTCACGGCCTGGCATGCCGCGTTCCTGCGCACGCCCCGCCCGTCGCGGGCGAGAACCGCCTCCCTCGCGTCGCACTCCCCCTTGTGATGCGCCCAGCGCGGCTGGAACCGCCGATGGCTGTACCCGCGGATCGACAGCGGCTTGGCGACCTTCAGCTGGGCCAGCATGCGCCGGGCCGGCGCCCCGGCGTCGGCCGCGGCCTGCGGGGCGAGCGCGACAGCGGTGATGGGGAGGACCAGAAGGGAAAGCGTGGTGACTCGGAGCGTGCGGTGCAAGAAGATCATAGTTACAGCCATACCAAATACTCCCCACTGAGCGTGACGATATGCGCTGCGACGGTCAGCGGATGGTGGAGGCGGTCCGCACGGGGAGGGAGACCTCGATGAGGGCGCCGCCGCCGGGCGGGGAGGAGATCAGGCAGAAGCCGCCCACCTCGGCGGCGCGCTCCCGCATCGAGGCCAGGCCCACCCCGCCGCGCGGCGACTCCGGCAGCCCGACGCCGTCGTCACGCACCCGCAGGGTCAGCGTCCCCGCGCCGTTGTGCAGCGTCACGGACACGGTCGTGGCGTTCGCGTGCCGGAGCACGTTGGTCAGCGCCTCCTGGACGATCCGGTAGACCGCCACCTCCGCGGCGGCGGGAAGATCCGTCAGATCCCCGCTCACCGACACCGTGATCCGCGGGGCATGACCACCGGCCCGGCCCCTCTCGTCCCCGTCCGCCACGGCGACCGCGGTGGCTCGATCGGTTATCGCGCCGTCGCTCCCGCTCACCCGGGCCGCTCGCGGGCCGGGCGGGGTGTCCGGGCCCGCGCCGCCCCCCATCGCCTCGGCGGCGAGCGCACGGACGGCTCCCTCCAGGGCCAGCTGGTCGAGCACGGGCGGACGCAGGCCGTAGACGAGTTCGCGGATCTCGCCGGCCACTCCGTCCATGGCCGTACGCAGGTCGAGCAGGATCCGCTCGGCCTGCTGCGGTGACGTCCGCAGCGTCCGCCGGGCCATGGTGATCGTCATCGCCATGGCGGCGAGCGCCTGGCCGAGACCGTCGTGCAGGTCGCGGCGGAGCCTGCGGCGCTCCTCCTCCCGGGCGCTCAGGATCCGCTCGCGCGAACGCTGCAGATCCGCGGAGAGCCGTACGGCATGGGCGATGTCGGCGACGTACGGCGTCACCGCGTTGATCAACCGGTCGTTGTGGGCGGCGGGGAAGCGGCGCGGGCCGGGTGCGCCGATCAGCAGCCGGCCGACGTCCTCGCCGTGCCACACCAGCGGCACCACGCGCGCGGCGTCGACACAGCCGCTCTCGACGTAGCGCGGCCGCCCGTCGTACACCTCGACGGCCACACCCCGGACGGCCAGGCCCTGACGTACCGCGGCGGCGACGGAGGCGAGCGCGGTGACCGGGTCGGCGGCGTGCACCTCGCGGGTGAGCCGCTGCTTGAGCGCCTCGGGATCCCCGACGGGGCCGTAGAAGACACGGTCGAGCAGCCGCCGCAGCCGGCGCCGCAGCGGCTGGAAGAACGCCCCCGCGAACAGCGCCGCCATCAGTCCCTGGATCTGCCCGTACTCCGAGACGAAGACCCCCCACAACACCCCGACGCCGAAGTAGATCGCGGTGACCGACGCCAGAACTCCGGTGACGACCACGGTCCTGCTGACCAGCGTGTCGATGTCGTACAGCCGGTAGTGCGTGACCGCGACGGCGATCGCGACGGGCACGGCGGCGCTGGTGACGAGCGACAGCGGCGACTGGTGCCACCACACCTCGACGATCAGGTTGGCGGCGGTGGCGTACAGCAGCCAGCCGATCTGCCGCCGCCGCACGGTGTCGCCGGTCAGGAACCTGACGACGAGCGACAGCAGGCACACCGCTTCGATCGGATAGAAGAAGTTGAACGGCAGGTCGCGCAACCATTCGTGCAGTGGAGCGATCCAGGCCACCGCCAGGGGATTAGGCCCGCGCGGTGAGTCCGCGGGGACGACGCGGCAGACGAACGCCACGGACTGGATCAGCGTGACGGCGCTCACCGCGACGGCGACGGGACGCCAGCGCCGCGACGGGAGCCGCCCGTCCGGATACAGCAGCGGCAGCAGTTGGTCCACCGCGAGCATCCCGAGGGCGCCGACGGCGTTGTTGACTATCAGGGGGTAGTACTGGGCCCGCAGGTCGCCGTGGTAGGCGAGCCACTCGTACGCCGCCTGCGAGGGCCCCAGCACGGCGATCGCCAGACCGCCCAGGACCATCAACCACCCGACACGGAGCCTGGGCCGCCGCACGACCAGCAACGCGCCGATGACCGGATAGGCGATGCCCACCACGTCGTCACCCGTCAGCACCGCGGGCCGCACCCGGAACTCGGCGGGTATCGCGTAGCGGCTCGCGGCGGCGGCCACCACCATGACCACGGAAAGGGCGGCCAGTCCCCCGGCGACCAGCCCGGCCGTACGGGCTCCGGTGAGTCGGCGCACCCCGTACTCCTCCTCCGACGCCCACTCGATCAGCGGCGTCGCCGGATCCTAGCGCGGCCGGGACGGCCGCCGTAGCGGCAGAAACCGCCGGACATCGTGACCGGATTTCGTGGAACGCCGCCTGCGGGGACCGTCCGGGCTCTCAGCCGGCCCCGAGCCCGGCGTCCACGTGTCATTCCGTCCCGAGCCCCGCACCGATCGTGCGCAGCGCTTCGAGAAGATCGTCCGCTGACGGGGCCTGATCCGGATCGACGAGCCACTGGGCCGCCATCCCGCCGAGCAGTGCCTGGTAGAAGGAGCCGACAGCCATCGCCTTCCGCTCGTCCGCGCCCGGATCCAGTCGCTCGAAGATCGCCGCGAGTCCCAGCCTCGCCTGCCGGTTGGCGGTCGCGAACGCCTCGCGCAGTTCCGGAAGGCGGTCCATCTGGGCGATGAGCTCGAACTGGATGGCCCAGAGCGGTCTCAGCCTGACGAAGGACTCGATGATCCGTGTCCAGGTCGTCACGAACCGCTGAGCGGGAGTGCCGGACAGTGACGTGTCGGCGGCGAGAGTCCGCTCGATCTCCTTTCCCCACTCCTCCATCGCCTCGATGAGGGCCGCGTTGAGCAGGGCCTTCGTCGACCTGAAGTGATAGCCGATGGCGGCGAGGCTCGTGCCGGCGGCCCCCGCGATGTCCCGCGCGGTGGTGCCGGAATATCCCTTCTCCACCAGGCAGCGCTTGGCTCCCGCGAGCAGATCTTCCCGGTTTCCCATGGCCAGAGCTTAGCCCGCCATCGAGACAAGCGTCTTGTACATTTGTGCTAGACAGATGAGTGAGACATTTGTACAGTTCCTGGCATGAGAAACATCCTGATCTCCGGCGGGAGCGTCGCCGGGCTGACCCTGGCTTTCTGGCTGCGCGGGCACGGGTTCGCGGTGACCGTCGTGGAGCGCTCGCCCTCACTGCGGGACGGCGGCTACAAGATCGACATTCGCGGAGCGGCACTCGACGTCGTCGGCCGCATGGGACTGCTGGACGAGGTGCGACGGCACAGCACGGACATGCGGATCGCGCGCTTCGTCGACGCGCGCGGCAGGCAGGTGGGCACGATGGACGCCCGGTTGTTCGGCGGCCGCGAAGGTGACGACGTCGAGATCATGCGCGGCGACCTCGCCGGGCTGCTGTACGCGGCGGCCGGAGACGACGTCGAGTACGTCTTCGACGACTCCATCACCGCCCTGTGCGAGACCCCTGAAGGGGTGCGCGTCACCTTCGCGAGCGGCCCCCCGCGTACGTTCGACCTGGTGGTGGGTGCCGACGGCCTGCACTCGAACGTGCGCGCGCTGGCCTTCGGCGAGGAGTCCCGGTTCGTCCACGATCTCGGGCACCACATCTCGATCTTCACGGTGCCCAACCACCTCCACCTGGACCGCACCGAGATGATGCACCCCGCTCCGGGCAGGAGCGCGGGGATGTACAGCACCGGGGGCGGCGACGACGCCAAGGCGATGTTCCTCTTCTCCTCGCCGCCGCTCGCCTACGACCGGCGGGACGTCGCCCGGCAGAAGAAGCTGCTCGCCGACGCCTTCTCCGGTCAGGGCTGGGAGGTCCCGCGTCTTCTCGACGCCATGAAGGACGCGCCGGACTTCTACCTGGATTCGATCAGCCAGGTGCGCATGGACCGCTGGTCGTCGGGCCGGGTGGCACTCGTGGGCGATGCCGCCTACGCGGCCTCGCCCGCGTCCGGCCAGGGCACCAGCCTGGCCCTGGTGGGCGCCTACGTTCTCGCCGGCTGCCTCGCCGAGGCGGCGGGAGACCACGCCGCCGGGTTCGCCGCCTACGAGCGCGAGATGCGGCACTTCGTCGAGGAGAACCAGAAGCTCGCCGCGAACAACCTCAAGGGCATGGTGCTGAAGTCGGCGGCGCAGATCCGGTTCCAGATGCTGATGTTGCGGCTGATGCCGCATCTACCCGGGAGAAACCGCGTGATCGAGCGGATCACCGCGCCGATCCGCAGGGCCGCGACCGCGATCACGATCAGGGACTACCGAACACCGGCCTCGTAATAGGCCCACAACATTTCCCGGATTTCCGGCATCTCACAAAGCATGACATTGCGCATGACCCTCGGAGCACTGCTCCTGACCGCCGTACCACTGACCGCCGCGCCCCTGGCCGCCGCACCGGCAGCCGCACGGCCCGCAGCGGCCGCCACGCCGGTCACGATCGCGTACGCGCAGTTAACGCGGACCTGGGAACTGGTGCTCGCCAACGGAGACGTGATGAAGGTGCCGGAAGCGCTCGCCGTGGCACCCGCCGACGCGGTCAACCCCGGCGCGCAGGCACCCTTCCTGATCAGCGGGGACGGCCGGCATTTCTTCTACTTCCGCAAGTCGGATGAGCTGTTCGTCGAACGCACCCTCGACGGCAAGGAAAGAGTGGTGTCGCGGGCGATCCAGGCGTACGCCATCGACGAGGAATGGCCGTTGGTGTCGGACGACGGCAGCTACGTGATCACGACGACCTCGGCGCCCGGGACGGGGGTCTTCGTGGACCTGCGGAAAGGCAAGACCTTGTCCAAGCCCGGCGGGACGGACATGTGGAGCTTCGCGGGATTCAGCCCCGACAGCAAGCGGCTGCTGCTGGAAGGGGACCGGGTGACGGTGTTCGACCGCGGGCTGCGTGCCCGGTCGCGGTTGAAGACGCGGCTGTCGCCGATGGCGCTCGCGAACGACTACCGCACGGCGGCGGTGCCTGTCGGCACCTGGCCGAAGTACCGGAAGATGCGCATGCTCGACCTGCGTACCGGCCGTGCCGGCGGCACAGTGACCGTGCGGCTGCCGCGCGGGCAGTACATCGACGACCTCGACTTCGACCAGGCGGGGCGCGTGGTCGTCCGGTCGAAGACCAAGACCGGCGTGGCGATCTACCGGGTCTCGAAGACGACCGGCAAGGCGACGTTGCTGCGGACGATCACCAGGCCAGACGCGCGGGTCTGGGTGCTCCCGGGAGACAGCACGTACGAGCCGTGGACGGAGAAAACGAGCAAATCGTCCGGGTGACGGAGTGAACTGATCCTCTCCCCCGGACGTCATCCTCATGACGGAAGGGGAGGCGTTGTGCGTACCGTGTTCGTCTCGGGGATGACGGCGCTCGCGCTGGCGTGCGCGCCTGCCGTGGCGGCCTCCGGCGTGACCCACGAGGGCGGCCGGGCCGGGGAGACCGCCGCGTGGCGGCTGGCCAGGGTGAACACCCTGCCCGGT
This sequence comes from Microbispora sp. H10836, assembly GCF_012999525.1. Classification (NCBI taxonomy): domain Bacteria; kingdom Bacillati; phylum Actinomycetota; class Actinomycetes; order Streptosporangiales; family Streptosporangiaceae; genus Microbispora; species Microbispora sp. H10836. Next base: position 206,073 of record NZ_JABBWU010000003.1, on the reverse strand, counting down.
GACGACGTCCTCGACGACGTGGCGGTCCTGGGCGACGGGTCGGTGTGGGCGGCCGGTCACCGGGTCGCGAACGGGAAGCAGCGGGGCCTGGTCCAGTGGTACGACGGCCGGGCGTGGCAGGTGGTCCCCGGCACCCCGTCGTACGAACTGAAGGCCGTGACGGCCACCTCGAACAGGAACGTGTGGGTCTTCGGCCAGGGGAAGGCCGCCCGGTGGAACGGCCGCGCGTGGACCGCTTTCTCGCTGGGCGGCGCGTTCTCGGCAACGGACGCCGACGCGACGGGCGCGAAGGACGTCTGGGCGGTGGCCGGGTCCTCGGCCTCGGCCAGGCACTGGAACGGGTCCTCGTGGAGGAGCGTCCGTCTGCCGGCCCACGCCGCCGCCGTCGACGCGTACAAGGCCCGCGACGTCTGGGCGGCGGGGACCAAGGGCGACCGTCCCGCTGTCATGCGGTGGAACGGGAAGTCCTGGGCGCTGGTGCCCACACCCGCGATCAAGCTGCCCGCTCCCGACGCCGTCGCGTTCCTCGACGACATCGCCGTCGTGAGCCCGGGGAACGTGTGGGCCGTCGGCGGCGTCACCTGGGAGGGCGCGAACGACGAGGGTGACGACGTCACCTACAACCGCACTCTGGTGATGCGCTGGAACGGCACGTCGTGGGCCACCTCGGTCGGCAGCGCCAACGCGCAGCCGTACACGGAGGTGGAGCCCGACGGCAAGGGCGGCGTGTGGGTCGTGCAGGGCAACTGGAACCCCACTCTGTGGCATGTCACGGGCTCGGCGTGGAGGAGCGTCCCCCTCCCGCGGAAGGCGGGCACCGACGCCGTCCTGTTCTCGATCGCGCGCAGGCCGGGGACGGCGGCACTGTGGGGTGCGGGTTTCACCGTGCCGCAGGGCGACCCCGACGACCCCTCGGCCAACGGCACGTTCTGGCGTACGCGCTGACCGGCTCGTCCGCGGACACCGCCGGCTCTCGTTCTCGAGCGCGCCCCGGGCGCCCGGCGTTCTTCCGGGATGCACTCCGGTGGGTCTCCGGAGTCGAACAGCCCGCGCGACGTCGCGGTGATCTTCACGACGCCGAGGGCTTCCCACCGGCCCTCGCGCAGGTGTGACGAGCACCACGTTTCCCCGAGCGCGAGGCCCTGACCTGCAGTTATGCGGGATTGATCCTTTTTATGGGCTTCTTACCCTTTATGTGCCCTTTGCCCCAATATGGGGGAGCTTGGTAGTTTCCTTGCCCTGCGACGGCGGCGTACCCCATGACGCCGCCGTCGCGAACCGGCTCCGCCGTGCTTGAAAACGAAAATCCACAGTCACCGCCGCCATGTCCTCTCCGCCCCCCGATGGCGCCGGTGACGCCGAATCCGTGCAGCAAGGAGGCACGGAGCCGGGGAACCAGTCGACCTTCGTACGAAGGTCCGGGGTGAATCGGCGCGCCGAGCGCCGTAGGGCGACTTCCCTGCCCGAATCCGTCAGCTAACCCGGTAGGCGCAAGCGGAAGACTCTAGGAGAGACCCCCTGTCTACCAACCCCGCCACTCTGTCCCGCATCGCCCGCGTCACGATCGGTGGCGTCGCGCTGACCGCGTCTGTAGCGGCCTTCGGCGCGCTGCCCGCGGCCGCCGCGCCGGGGACGGTCACGGCACCACAGCCCGCCTCGACGCTCATCCCGCCGCAGCCCCCCGCGACGGGAGCCACCCCGGACACCGCCGCGGCGACCACGACGGCGACCACGGCAGCCACCACTGCTGAGGCCACCCCGAACGCCGCCGCGGACAAGAAGCTCAGCAAGTCCGCTCTGCAGCAGGAGAAGGCCAAGCGCGCCATCAAGGTGGCGAAGAAGCAGCTCGGCGATCCCTACGTGTGGGGCGCCACAGGCCCCCGGGCGTTCGACTGCTCCGGGCTGGTCCAGTTCGCCTGGCGCAAGGCCGGGATCAAGCTCCCGCGTACGACGTGGTCGATGCTCAACGCCGTCAAGAAGAAGGTCTCCCTGGCGCACCTCAAGCCTGGCGACCTCGTCTTCACCAGCGGCGGCGGCCACGTGGGCATGTACATCGGGCACAAGAAGGTGATCAACGCCCCGCACAGCGGAGCGGTGGTCCGGGTCGACAGCCTCAAGGGCTACTGGAGGAGCGGCTTCCTCACCGCCGTACGCCCGGGGGTCTGACACCGGGCGCGAGGATGACGATTCCCCGGCGGAGATGTCCCGGCGCGTGCCGTCGCCGCCCGTCTCCGCCGGGGACGCCCGGGAAACCTCCGGTCGGGCGAACCGACCGGAGGTCTCACGAGCCCTTGATCACACCATCAGCGCTGCAGCGTCAGCACGCCCGGCCGGTAGGGCAGGAGGCCGTAGTCGCCGCCGGAGCTGGGGCTGCGACCCTGGTAGAGCAGCTGCAGGTTGCAGGGGTCGACGGTCTTGGTCTGGTCGGGGTTGTTGCGGACCAGGTCGCCGTGACTGATGTCGTTGGTCCAGGTGGCGCCGCTGTTGGCCTTGCCGGCGAACGGGTTGCTCTCGCTCGTGGCCTGCGGGGTCCACGAACCGCCCAGGCTGGTGGCCGTGTAGGAGCGGAAGTAACGGCCCTGCGAGCCGATCGACTCGACGAGCATCAGGTACTTGTTCTGGCCCTGGAGCTTGTAGACCTCGACGCCTTCGAACAGGTTGTTCGTCGTGTCGCTCATGATCGTGGTGTAGTTCGAGCCGAAGTTGCCCGGGAAGTTCCCGATGGGCATGCTCGACCGGTAGATCTTGCCGTTGTCCCCGGCGAAGAACAGGTACATGTTCTGGCCGTCACCGATGAGCGTCTGGTCGATGGGGCCGGTGCCGGAGCCGGTGATGCTCGCGGTGGACAGGGTCTGCTGCGCCGACCAGCCGTTGGGGTTGCTGGGGTCGCTGGAGGTCCGGTAGGAGAAGGCGGTCCCGCCCCACTGGTAGGCCAGCACCCAGATGTTCTTGGGAGCGAAGTAGAACAGCGTGGGCGCGACGGCCGAGAAGTTCATCGTGTTCTGGCTGGCCGAGGCCATGTCGGACCAGTTCGTGAACAGGCCGAAGTTCATCGAACCCCAGCTCGTTCCCGTGTTGTGCGTCGTCGCGTAGACGAGGTGCTTGCCGTTGTAGACGACGTTGGTGAAGTCCTTGAGCGAGACCCAGCCCGACTTCGGGTTCGCCAGCGAGCCCGTCGAGGACCAGCGGTACGACGACGGGAGATCGCACGTGCCGCCGGTCGGCGTCACCGTCGGGGACGGCGTCGAGCTCGGGCCGCCTCCGGAGATGCTCCACTTCTGGTTGGTCTGGCCGTTGCAGGACCACAGCTGGACGGCGGTCCCGTTGGCCGTGCCGACTCCGGTCACGTCCAGGCACAGGCCCGACTGCACTCCCCTGATGGAGCCGTCGGCGTTCTGCTGCCACTTCTGGTTGGTCTGGCCGTTGCAGGACCAGATGACCACCTTGGTGCCGTTCGTGGTGCCCATGTTGTAGGCGTCCACGCACCGGGTGCCGTTGAAGGTCCGCAGCTCACCGGCCGAGGTGAACTCGAAGGCCTGGTTGGCCCCACCGCTGCAGTCCCAGATCTGCAGACCGGTGCCCAGCGCGTCGGTGTTGCCCGCCACGTCGAGGCAGCGGCCCGACCCGGCGCCCACCAGCGGCGCCGGCGCCGCCGACGCCGGCACCGCCCACGTCACAGTGGCCGCCGCCAACGCGGCCAGCACCGCCACGAGGCGTACGCCGACACCGGCCGGCGAACGACGCCGACCGCTCGTCACACGAATGGGGGGTGAATCCATTGTTTCGTTCTCCTCCTTTGGGGGGTGAAAGCGTGGCGAAGCGGGCCACGCCAGGGAAACCGCAGTGGTCTCACGCAGTCGGGCAGGGACGGTCCATCAATCGAGACGAATCCCTGGGCTCTGCCGCCAAGAGGTCGACGGGCCCGCGAATCGTTTCCGTACGGCCCGGTTCGTTGTGGTTCGTGCGTGGAGTTCGAGACCCGCCCCACCCGTCATCAAGGCCTCGCCCCCGGCAGGGCGACGGAAGGGCCGATGGCGACCGCGGGTCTGTTAGCGTTAACATGTTCCGCAATCCGGATTCCTCTCCCTCGGCTACTTGACAGTGGTGGTGCAGCGGGCGAACACGACCGGGCGAGGCGCCGCGTCAAGAACGCGACTCTGGCCCCTGCCGGCCACGCCCGGATTCCGCTGCGGTGGCGCGCAGCCGCGGGCCGTCTCCGATCATGGAGACCCTCCTTTCCGGGGCCGGCGCGTGTTAGCGCTCACATTCCACGACGCGGGGAGCCGCGTCCACAGGTCTCGATGCCGGTGATATTGGCGGAGCAAACTAGGACTCACCGGGGTCCGTCAAGAGGAGACCGAGAGCCCCGGTGGCGTTTCGCGCTTCTGGAGCGCACCCATCTGGCATTACGGGCCCGGCCCGCACCGCGCGCGAAACGGCTCGTGATGAAACTTTCAACCACGCGCGCGCTGACGCAGGCGGCGACCTCGGGGCCTGTCGGGAGCCACCTCACGGTCTGACGCCTTCGGGGAACCCGGTCCAGCGTAGGTCGGGCGGGAGGTGGCTCATGTCGTTGAACATCACGAGCGTGGGCGGCAGGCCACCGCGATGGCGGCGCGTCCAGTGCGTGCCGCACCAGCCACGCGATCTGGTAGGCGTGCGTCACCAACACCTCGCGTGTGTCGGACCGGGTTCCTTTCGTGGTCGTGCCGGGGACCTTCGCGAACCGGGCGACCAGGGCCTCGGCGAGCCTCCGGCCCGAGGCTGCCTCGGTGTCGTCGTAGCCGTCGAAGAAGCCGGCCCAGGACGGGGGCGTTTCGGCCGCGCTGGGGACGTAGGGCACGTGGTCGACGAGTTCGGCGGCCTCGGTCACGGGCACGTTCGGCAGGTGACGGGCGAGTTCGTGCGCGCTCGCGACGGCGCGTGGCAGCGGCGAGTGCCACACGGCGTCGACCGGTACGCCGGCGAGCCGTTCGCCCAGCAGACCTGCCTGCCGACGTCCGATGCCGGTGAGTTCCCCGAACGCGTCGGCCGCGCCGTGACGTGCCAGGTAGAGGCGTCGAGTTGTCATGCGTAGCTGGGGGGAGTCCGTGTGGACCCTTCCCCGCCTCCTTTCGATCGGTACGTGTGAGTGGGGCGGCGGAATGCCGAGCCGGAACCCGTGACACCAAGCCGACCCGGGGCCGCAGAGGTCAGTCGCTCTTTGTCGCCGTGACGGTCCCGGTGGTGCCGTCGATGGTGATGACGGTGCCGTCGCGGAGCCTGCTCGTCGCGTTCGCGAGACCGAGGACGGCGGGAATGGCGTGCTCTCGGGCGACGATCGCGGCGTGGGAGAGCACGCCTCCGGTTTCGGTGACGACGCCGGCGGCGATGCTCAGCAGCGGCGTCCACGCGGGGTCGGTGAAGGGGCAGACGAGGATGTCGCCCGGGCGCACGCGCGCGAAGTCGCCGGGACCACGGACGATCCTCGCGGTGCCGGTCACGGTCCCGTGGCTGCCCGGCGTTGCTTTGAACGCGGCGGCCGGGATGTCCGCGGCGCCGGAAGGCGCTGTCGATGGTGGGGGTGCGGCGGTGACCGGCCGTGCTTGCAGAACCCACGTGCGGCCGCCGGCGATCGCCCATTCGATGTCCTGCGGTCCGCCGAACACGGCAGCAGCCCGTTCGCCCAACTCGGCCAGCCGCACGGCGGTCGCGTCGTCGATCGCCGGCCGGTTCCGGGTGGCGGCGGGCACGTCGCGGATGACGAGCCGCGCGCCGTGCCGGTCGAGGCGCTTCTGTTTGTCCGCGACGGTGCGGGTGACCGACCCGTCCTCGGCGACGCGGTAGGTGTCAGGGGTGACCCTGCCCTCGACGACGCTGGGGCCGAGACCCCAGGACGCCTCGATCCGGGTCGCGTCGTTCCGGTCCGAGGGTGTGAACATGACTCCGGACACCTCGGCGTCCAGATGGCGTTGGACGATGACGGCCATCAGAAGATCGTCGGATGGTCGGTCGTGGCGGCCGGAGACAGCGCGGTAGGCGATGGCACGCGAAGAGAACAGCGACGCCCAGCAGGCACGTACGGCCTTCGCGACCTCACCGGCTCCGCGCACGGCGAGGAAGCTCTCGTGCTGACCGGCCGCCGATGCCTGACCGGTGTCTTCCCCCGCTGCCGATGATCGCACCGCCACGGGCGGATCGCCGAGTCCGCCGAGCGCGCGTCCCAGCGCATCGATGAAGGCGGCGTGGACGGGGCGGGCCTCGATCGCCCGCCGCGTCGCATCGGCGTCGTCCGCCTCGCCGGCGAGCCGCCGGGGGTCCAGGTCGCGGACAGCGGCGAGGTAGGCGGCGAACGGGACGACGAAGCCGTCAGGAACCGGCAGACCGGCGCGGTGCAACGCGCCGAGTGCGCCGGCCTTGCCCCCGCAGGTATCGGCGACAGCCTCCGTGAGGGGTACGATCACCGCTCCACCCCTTCAACAGATGATTGACAACAATTTGTTGATTGTGCATTCTGAGGCACATGGAACGCAAGGACGACATCGGTCGCGGCATGCACGCCGACCACGTCCGGGCCCAGCGTGAGCAGGACGCGCGTGACCGTCTTCTGGACCTGGGCGCGGGCGCGCTCGACGCCCGTCCGTGGCGACCTCCGCCCGTCCCGCCGTCGGCGGTCGACCTCGTGCAGTTCGCCGTCTGGCGCAACGCCGATCTCGGCCCGGACGACATCCTGAGCGCGCTCGCCCTCCTGCCCGCCGCGCGAGCCGAGGTCGAAGGACTCGAGTCCGCCCTGCTGTTCATCGCCCGGAGCGCAGGCCTGACCTGGGCGCAGATGGCGCACGCGATGGGGTTCAACTCCCCGCAGGCGTGCCAGCAGCACTACACCCGCCTGACCGCACGACAGGACGCCGACTCGTGATGTGTGACTCCTCGCCCGGCCTCCTGGTCCTGCACGCCGTGCGCATCACCGGGTTCGCGGACACCCCGGTGATCGCTCGTCGGTACGGGCTCGACCCGGCCGAGACGGAAGAGCTGCTGCTCGACGCCGAGGCCCTCGGCTGGGTCGAGCACACCGCCTTCGCCGGCACCGGAGGCTGGTCGCTGACCGAACCGGGCCGGGCCGAGAACGAGCGCCGACTCGCGGCCGAGCTCACCCGCGTCGGCGGCGCCGGCGAGGTCCGAGACGTCTACCGCGGGTTCCTCCCGCTGAACGCCCTCCTGCTCCAGGCCTGCACCGACTGGCAACTGCGGCCCACCGCCGGCGATCGGCTCGCCGTCAACGACCACTCCGATCCCGCCTGGGACGCCGGAGTCCTCCACGAGCTCGCCTGTGTCGACCGGGCACTCACGCCACTGGCAGACCGGCTTGGCCGCGTCCTCAGACGCTTCCGCGGATATGACACGCGATTCGCCACAGCCCTGGGGCGCGCCCGGGCCGGCGAGGTCGCCTGGGTCGACCGCACCGACGTGGACTCCTGCCATCGTGTCTGGTTCGAGCTGCACGAAGACCTCATCGCCACGCTCGGACTCGACCGGCACGCAGAACCCTGACGCGCCATTCCGGCGCGGAAGGCGTACAACGCCCGACAGCCGCGAGCAGTGGTACCAGTCGTGCGCGTGGGCGCGAAACGGGCGGCGTCGTCGCCGGAGGCGTGAATCCGTCGACGATGAAAATTTCATCTCGGGGTCGACGGCAGGTGCGGTTTCCTCCCTGGTCAAAACCGAAGGAATGAACGGTCACAGGCAAGGGACTCTCGGGGAGCGGGCGTAGTCATTGACACGACTCCTGACTTCATATTTGCTCCCCACCACCACCACCTCCAGTCGACCGGCAGAGAGGAGCACGTGGCCGCCCCCGTCACTGTTAGCGATAACAATTTGTCGTCTCCGCGGCAGACGGAACTGACAGGACCGGCGACACCCGGCAGGCGCATTCATCTGGTATCCGCCAGATGAGAGGTCGCGTCCCGAGATTCCGCCCCGTCCTCCATCAGAACCGCCGGGGAGAGAACACGGCAGGCGCCATGCCGACGCTAACGGGCATCTGACCTCGCCCTGCTCTTCTGCAGCAGGAAAGGGGCGAGCACGCGCAGGCCGACGATGGTCGGTCGCCGCGCAGCTCCGGATCGACTGACGGTGGGCTCACTTAGCGTTCGAATCCGTCCGGGGAGGCCGCTCGGCCGGCATGCACCTGCCGACCGCGGACGCTCCGCCTGGTGAAGGAAACAAGTGACTTCCCTACCGACGCATGTCGATTTTCGAACGACAAAGGGAGTTGTGTGAAGTTGAGACAGAGATCCATCTTCGCCTCTGTCGCGGCCGCCGCGCTTCTCGTCCTGGCTACGGGACGCATGGCACTGAGCGACAGTCTCGGCGCGACCACGCCGTCCTCGGCCGTCGCCGCCGCGGCGGCGACCGCCGGCTGCGGCAAGACCCCGACGCTGAGAAGCGGTTCGCAGACGATCACGACCAGCGGCAAGAGCCGCAGCTGGATCCTGAGGATTCCCGACAACTACGACAACAACCGCCCGTACCGGTTGATCTTCGCGTACCACTGGTTGAACGGCACCGCCCAGATCGTCGACACGGGCGGATCGGACGGATCTGTTTGGGCCTACTACGGGCTCAAGCAACTGTCGAACAACAGCACGATCTTCATCGCACCCCAGGGCATCAACAACGGCTGGGGCAACTCCAACGGTGAAGACCTGACCTTCACCGACGACGTGCTGAGGCTCGTCGAGAGCAACCTGTGTGTCGACACGACGCAGCGCTTCGCCATGGGGTGGAGCTACGGCGGTGCGATGAGCTTCGCGGTCGCGTGCGCCCGTCCGACGATCTTCCGTGCGGTCGCGGTCTACTCCGGCGCGCAACTCAGCGGGTGCAACGGCGGCACTCAGCCGGTCGCGTACATGGGCATTCACGGCACCCATGACTCGGTGCTCAACATCTCCCAGGGACGTTCGCTACGTGACAGGTTCGTCGCGAACAACGGCTGCACTCCCACGACCCCCCGGGAGCCCGCGCAGGGCAGCCTGACGCACATCATCACCGCCTACTCGGGGTGCCGGGCCGGCTACCCGGTCGTGTGGGCGGCGTTCGACGGAGACCACACCCCCTCTCCGAACGACGGATCCACCTCCACCAGCGGTGCCAGGACCTGGACATCGGGAGAGGTCTGGAAGTTCTTCACCCAGTTCCAGTCCGATTCGTCTCCTTCTCCCTCGCCTTCGCCTTCCGCGTCCCCGTCGTCGTCCCCGTCGTCGTCCCCCTCCGCGTCGCCTTCCGCGTCGCCTTCCCCGTCGCCGTCGCCCAGCGGCGGATCGGGCGCCTGTCGCGTCAGCGCCACCGTCAACGCGTGGAACAACGGCCTGACCGAGCAGATCGCCATCACGAACACCGGGTCCTCCGCCCTCAACGGCTGGTCTCTGACCTTCACCCTCCCGAGCGGGCAGACCATCACCAACGGATGGAACGCCACCTACTCGCCCGCCAGCGGACAGGTCACGGCGAAGAACGTCAGCTACAACGGCTCGCTGGCGCCCGGAGGCTCCACCGAGATCGGCTTCCAGGCCACCCACACCGGTAACGCCGGCAAGCCCACCGGGTTCGCCCTCAACGGAAACCCCTGCACCATCGCCTGATCGACGAGAATCACCGGGGGTGGCGCCCGACCGGACGCCGCCCCCGGGCCGTCGGCTCAGCTCCTACACGCGACCTCCGGGCAGCGCGACCGCCGCCCGGAGGTCTCACGATCCGCCTACTCTCCGCCGGGGGTCGTCAGGCCGGCGGGGCAGCGGGCCAGAGCGTCGAGCATGCCCTGGCGGAACGCGCGCATCGACGGCACGGTCGTGTGGTGGTCGAAGTCGGCGCCGTGGTACATGCCGGGCTCGACGGCGAGGTCGACCGGTACGCCGGCCGCCCTGAGCCGTTCGGCGTAGCGCAGGTTCTCCGGGTGGAACAGGTCGAGGTCGCCGACGCCGATCCACGCGGGCGGCAGGCCACGCAGATCCTCCCGGCGGCCCGCCGCGGCGTAGGGGCGGGGTTCGGCGACGCGCGGCCCGCAGCCGAGATAGCAGGTCCAGGCGTACGTGTTGGAGCGCGGCGTCCACCCGATCCTGCCGCGTCCCCGATGGTCGCGCACCAGGGCCGTTCGGTCGTCCAACATGGGATACAGGAGCATCTGGAACGCCACCGGAAGCCCCTGATCGTGCGCCTTCTGCACGACCGAGGCCGCCAGTCCGCCGCCGGCGCTCGCTCCTCCCACGGCGACGCGCGCGCCGTCCACACCGAGCGCGGGTGCGGCGTCGTGCATCCAGCGCAGCGCGGCGAAGCAGTCGTCGAACCCTGCGGGGAAAGGGTGCTCCGGAGCGAGCCGGTATCGTGCGCTCACCACCGTGATCCGCAGGTCACGGGCGATGCGGCTGCACAGTTCGTGGTCGCTCTCGGGGTGGCCGACAATCGTGCCGCCCCCATGGATCCACAGCAGCGCCCCGCCGGGGCGCCGGCGGCCCGGCGACTCGTACACGTAGGCGTCCCGTCCGCCGGGGACGTCGTGCCGCGTGACCGCCACTCCCGTGACCGGCTGCGTCGTGTGGCGCGAGAGCCGCCGGGCGAGGGCCAGGCTCAGCTTGCCGATAATCGGGCGCGGCAGCCACAGCGCCGGTGTCCTCAGGGCCGGCGTCCTCAGGTCCGGCGCGACGGCCGAGAGTGTGTGGTGACGACGCGCCGCGGCGGCAGCGACGGCGGCCGCCGCGAGCACTCCCGCCGCCGCGCCGCGCGACGTGCTCAACGCCCTGCTCCCGTGGACACGGGAACGACCACAGAGGTGGCGTCCTCGTGCAGGGTGAGTTCGAGAACGGGCGCGATCGTCCCGCCGAAGGCGGCCCTCGCCTCGGCGGGCTCGGCCGTCCACGGATCCGGCCCTCCGGTGGAGCGGTAGTTGAGGAAGCTCACGACCTTCAGGTCGGGCAGGACCAGCCAGGCGTACGCCTGGTCGGGCTCCTCCACCGGGTTGCGCAGCACGAGCCCCGAGCCGTTGAGCGGCGTGTACGGCCCGGTGAGGCCGGGTGCGACGAAGCCGTAGAGCCCTGAGGGCGCGCTTCCCGGCGGGTGGAACGAGTGACGATGCGTGCAGAAGAAGAGGTAGTACGACGACCGGTGCACCACGATGTGCGGCCGTTCGATCTCGTGGTTGACTCCGTCGGCCACGAGCAGGGGCGGCCGCAGCGACCAGCCGCCCGGTGTCGCGGCGGCGAGGGCCACCGCGCCCATGAAGGCGTGGTCCGCGTCGGCGGACGCCGTGACGGACGCGGCGACGAGCAGGTACTCACGCCCGTCGGCGGGGTCGCGGAACCAGCCGGGATCGCGGAATGCCTTGATCCGCCCGGGCCCTCCCTCGACCTCGTCGGCCGGCAGGTACGTCACACCGTCCGAGCGGAGCACCTCCCGGTGCTCGGCGGCCTGGTCCAGCTGGATCCGGCCGCCGTCGGTCAGCAGCCGGGCGCGGGCCTCGACGACGGTCTGGGCGAACGTCGGGCGGGCTTCCCCCCGCCGGCCCGCCGCCGTGTAGAACACCGACACCGTGCCGTCCGGTCTGCGGACCGCCGATCCCGACCATTCGCGGCTGCCCGGCGAGGCTCCGTCGGCGAAGGCGTGGCCGAGGTCCGTCCAGCCGTCGGCATCCCTGGCGAGCAGCCGGAGGCGGGCGCGGTCGTGACGCTCCTCGGGGTGGCCGAGGGCGGGCGCGGAGAGCGCGATCCACAACTCGCGGCCCCGCACCACGGACGTCGAGCCGTCCTCCTCCTGGATCGGCCACAGATCCCAGATGTCGTCGTGAGGCAGCACACGCGGCGGTGCAGGAAGGCCGATGACCGGTGCCGTCGTCGCCGCACCGCCGGCCGGTGCCGCGAGGTGCCGCCGCGTCCAGCGCGCGGGCTCGCCGTTCACGCGGTCCCCCCGTCACGTCGCCGTCCGCCGGCGAGGGCCTCGTACGCGCCGGACCGGGTCTCCGGTCCGGGCGTGCCGCCTCGCCGCCCCCATGGAGCCATTCGAAGAACCTCCAACTCGATCGCGCGGGGCGTTTCCCGGCGCGTCACAGAAAGCGTCGTCAGAAACGGGGTGAACTCGGCGCGGGCCCCGCCGCGCGCGCGAGTTCCACGGCTCCGGCCACTCCCGAGCGGTCGCCGAGGGAGGGGCCGACGACGTACTCGTCCATGGCCGCCTGGCCGACGGGCACCGGCGCCCCCGGGTAGCCCGCCGCGAGGGTGAGCAGCCGCGCCCGGACGGCCGGAAGCAGCGCGGGGTGCTTGGCGACGCCCCCGCCCACGACGATCCGCTCGGGCGACAGCGTGTAGGTCAGGTTCACGACGGCGAGGGCGACGTACTCGGCCTCGAGTTCCCAGGCCGAGGGGTCGTCCAGGTGCTCGGCGGGACGCCCCCATCGCCGCCGCATCGCCTCACCCGACGCGAGCCCTTCGAGGCAGTCGCCGTGGAAGGGACAGCTCCCCGTGAACGGGTCCCTGACCGGGTCGCGGGGGATGCGGATGTGGCCGAACTCAGGGTGCAGAAGTCCGTGCAGGAGTCCGTGCACGAGCCCGTCGTTCACCACCGCTCCCACGCCGACACCGGTGCCCACGGTCATGTACGCGAACGTGCCGAGCCCCATGCCCGCTCCCCGCCGCCATTCCCCCAGCGCCGCGGCGTTGACGTCCGTGTCCAGACGGACGGGTACGCCCAGCGCGGCGCGGAAAGGGGAGACGACGTCGGCGTTCGCCCAGCCCTGCTTGGGCGTGGCCAGGATGCGGCCGTACGTCGGCGAGCCCGGCCGCACGTCCACCGGGCCGAAGGTGCCGACGCCGAGCGCGGCGAGCGGCCGATGGCCTTCGAAGAACCGCACCGCCGCGCGGATCGTCGTCTCCGGCGTGGTCGTGGGGATCACCTCGGTCGCCAGAAGGTCACCCCCGGCGTCGGCGACCGCGCACACCCACTTGGTCCCGCCCGCTTCGATCCCCCCGTAGACCCGGGCGGCTCCGTCCATCCGCGTCACCCCTTCAAAGAGCCCTGCAGCAGAGCCGTGACGAAGCGGCGCTGGAAGATGAGGAAGATCACGAGCGTGGGGGCCAGGATCAGCAGCGATCCCGCGCACAGCAGCGGCATGTTCGTCCCCCACTGGCCCTGGAAGGCGCCCAGGGCCCCGGACATCGTCCGTTTCAGCGGGTCGTCGACGAGGACGATCGCCAGGAGGAACTGGTTCCAGGTCCACAGGAACAGCAGGATGGCCAGGGACGACAGCGCCGGCATGGCCAGCGGGACGTGGATGCGCCAGAAGAGCTGCCACACGTTCGCGCCGTCCATCCGCGCGCTCTCCGACAGCTCGTCGGGCATGTTCACGAAGTGCGCCCGCATCCAGAAGACCGCGAACGGCATGTACAACCCGATGAGCGGCAGGATGATGGCCCACCTGGTGTTCAGCAGTCCCATGTCGCGCACCTGGTAGTACAGCGGCGTGATGATGCCCTCGAACGGCAGCGTCAGCCCGAGCACGAACAGCAGGAACACCAGATTCCGCCCCGCCATCCGCAGGTGGCCGATGGCGAAGCCGGCCAGCGTCCCGAGGAGCAGCGCGACGGGAACCACGCCGAGCACGATGAGCGTGCTCGACTTCACCAGCTCGATCATCCGCGCGGCCTCGAACGCCCTGACGAAGTTGCCCCACTGCGGGTCGCGCGGCCACTCCAGGCCCGAGGGGTAGCTGCCGGACGGGTGCAGGGCGGTGACGAACAGGCTGACGAACGGCATGAGCGTGACCGCCATCAGCAGGACGAGCAGCAGCCTTCCGGTCCAGGTCTCCCTACGTCCGACGATCATGAGGACCTGTCCTTGGTGAGCCACTGGATGGGAAGGGCGACGAGGATGACGAGCAGCATGAGCACGACGGCCAGTGCGGACGCCATGCCCACCTGCCGCTCGGAGAACGCCAGGTAGTAGATCTCCAGCCCGGGGACCATGGTCGCGTTCCCCGGTCCGCCCTGAGTGGAGACGTAGACGATGTCGAAGCTCGCGAGAGCCGCGATCACGGTCACCGTGACGCAGACGCCGATCTCCTGCCGCAGGCTGGGCACGGTGATCGAGACGAACTCGCGCAGCGGGCCTGCCCCGTCCATCCGGGCGGCCTCGTACAGCGCCGGATCGATCTTGCTCATGCCGGACAGGAGGAGGATCGTGCACAGGCCGAGCAGCACCCACGCTCCGATCACGCCGACCGCCGGCAGAGCCGTGGAGAAGTCGCCCAGCCACGCGCGGGCCACGTCGCCGAGCCCGGCGTACGTGAGCAGCTGGTTGACCAGGCCGGTCGACGACATCAGCCAGCTCCAGGCGATGCCGGCGGCGACGAGCGGGATGACCTGCGGCAGGAACAGGACGGTCCGCGCCACCAGCGCGAGCCGGCTCGTGGCGATCCGGCGGATCGTCGAAGCGATCGCGAGGCCCAGCACGACCGGGATCGCGCTGAAGAAGACGATCAGCTTGATCGCGTTGAGGATGGAGGCGAACAGGTCGGGGTCGGTGAAGACCCGGACGTAGTTGCCCAGTCCGGCCCAGGTGGAGGGGCCGATGCCGTCCCAGCGGTACATCGAGTACTGGACGGTGAGCGCGATCGGGCGCAGTACGAAGACCGCGTAGACGCCGAGTGCCGGAGCCACGAAGAGCCAGCCCACCCAACTCGGTGTGCGGAGCCCCGCCGCGCGGGCGGGGCCCTGCTTCCTCGACACGGGCTTCCTCGTCACGGCTGCCGGCCCGGGGCGGGTCGCTGGGGACTCGACCGCGCTGTCGGGAGTCGGCCGTGTCATCGGTGCTCAGCTCCCCCCGACCTGGCTCGTGTAGTCGCTCTGCACCGACTTCAGCAGTTCCTCGGGGGTCTGCTGACCGGCGACCAGCTTCTGCAACTGGGGCGTCCAGCTCTTGGCGTAGATCGCGCCGGTGGCGTTGGCGATGAAGTCCATCGCGCCGTTGTCCTCGGCGATCTTCGCGCCTGCCGCCAGGGTGCTCGCGGTGACCGTGTCCTTCGCCACCTCCGGCATGGGGGCGTCCGCCGGGCCCATGGGGTGCGACCCGCCGACCTTCACGCCGATCTCACGCGCCTTCGGGTCGGTGGCCACCCAGTTGAGGAAGAACGCCGCGCAGTCGGCGTTCTTCGCCCTGGAGCTGATCCCGTAGGTGAGGGGCGCCGACATCGCGGCCTGCTTGCCGCCCTGCTGCGCCGGGGGCATCAGGAAGAAGCCCACGTCGCCCGGCATCTGCTTGTCGAGGTTCCCCGACTCCCAGTCGCCGTTGAACATGAACAGGCCCTCGCCCTTGACGAAGCGGCTCATCATCGTCGCGTAGTCGACGGCGTTGACGTCCTTCCAGAAGTACCCGGCCTTGATCCACTTCTCCAGGTGCCGCGTCGCCTCCAGGTTGGAGGGGGTGTCGATCGTGGCGCCCGGCTTCTGGTAGATCCACTCGTTGATCGGTCCCGAGGGACCGTACGAGGCCATGAGGTCCTGCAGCGGGAAGGCGAGACCACCGGTGGCGCCCCCGTTGAACTGGGCGATCGGGGGGATGCCCGCGCTCTTGGCCTTCGCGAGCGCGTCGTCCAGTTCGGCCAGGGTGGCCGGCGGGGACGACATGCCGATCTTGTCGGCGAGCTTCTTGTTGTAGAACACGCCGGTCATGCTGAAGTTCAGCCCCATGGCGTACAGCGACCCATCGCCGCGCGTCTTCCCGCCGGGGCCGAGCCGCATCTGCTCCAGCTGCGACGCCGGCCAGGAGTCCCAGCCGAACGCCTTCGCGTAACCGTCGAGGTTCTTCAGCAGGTTGTTCTTCACCAACTCCGACACCTGCGGGAGGCGCATCAGGTCCGGCGGGTCGTCGGCGAGGACGCGCGGCGCGTTCTGCGTGATCACCGCGAACTGGTCCTCGCGGATGTTCCACTTCACGTTCGGATGCTGCTTGGAGAACTCGGTGCTGAGCTCCTTCGGCAGGGGGAAGCCGGTCTCGATGTAGGCGTTGAGCGTGACCGGCGCCGTGCCGCAGGTCGGCGCGGCCGTCAGGGACGAACTGGTGGCCTCCGGCTGGGGGGCGTCGCCGCCGGGCGCCCCGCAGCCCGCCAGCGTCCCTCCCATCGCGACCGCGAGCGCGGCCCCGCTCCAGCGAATTCGACGCGACATATGCGTCTCCTTGATTGCTCGGGGACTCACCGGCATACACCGGACGCCCCAGGACTCAGGTTTGCTAAATCGGATTAGCAGTGCGATAGTCTCATCACACGTGTCGCGGGGTGTCAACCCCCACATCGCAGGAGGTCACTCGGTGAGCCGACGACGGGTCACGCTGGCCGACGTCGCCAAGATCGCCGGCGTCTCGCCGACCACCGCGTCGCTCGTGTTGTCCGGACGCGGCAGGGAGTTGCGCATCTCGCAGGACGTCGAGCAGCGCGTTCTCAAGGCCGCGGCCGAGTTGCAGTACCGGCCGAACATCGTATCCGTAGGCCTGCGAACTGGGACAACTCGGACTATCGGCTTCATTTCCGACACGGTCGCGACATCGCGGCTCGCCGGCGACATGATCAAAGGAGCACTTGAGGCCGCGCGGGAGCGCGGCTTCATGCTGTTCATCGGTGAGACGGAGGGCGACGCCGAGCTCGAACGCCTCCTGCTGCAGGCCATGCACGACCGTCAGGTGGACGGGATCATCCTGGCCTCGATGTACACGAGAACCATCAGGGTGCCGAAGGGCATGGCGGCCGCCCCCGCCGTCCTGCTCAACGCGCTCCCCAAACAGCCGTCACCGTTGCCCTCGGTCATCCCCGACGAGATCGAGGCCGGACGCGTCGCCGCGAGGGCTCTGCTCGACGCCGGTCATCGCGAGGGCATCCACCTGATCGGCGCCGGCCCCGGACGGCGCAACGTCCCGCCGGGTGGAAGCGTCGCGGCCGTCGAACGGCTCATCGGCATTCGCGAGGTGCTCGCCGAGGCGGGGGTCAAGCCGGCCGGCGGCCACGTCTGCCCTGACTGGCAACCGGAGTACGGCCTCGCCGCGACCCGGGCACTGCTGCAGAAGGAGCGCCCGCGGGCGTTGATCTGCTTCAACGACCGGGTCGCCCTCGGCGCCTACCAGGCGCTC
The DNA here is from genome assembly GCF_012999525.1 of Microbispora sp. H10836. Classification (NCBI taxonomy): domain Bacteria; kingdom Bacillati; phylum Actinomycetota; class Actinomycetes; order Streptosporangiales; family Streptosporangiaceae; genus Microbispora; species Microbispora sp. H10836. Next base: position 188,931 of record NZ_JABBWU010000003.1, on the reverse strand, counting down.
GACGACTGCGGGCTCAAGGTGCCCGCCGACGTCTCCGTCGTGTCCTTCGACGACCACCCGATCGCCGCGTGGATGCGTCCCCAGCTGACGACGGTGGCCCTCCCCCACTACGAGCTCGGCCGCAAGGCCGTCGACGTGCTGTTCACGGAGATCGGCCGTGACCGTGAGGACGACGGCGGGGAGGGCGAGGTGCATCGCGTGCCGATGCCCATCCGCGTGCGGGAGTCGGTCGCATCGCCGGGCGCGTGACCGGCCCGCCGGCCGCTGCCATGCCGCTCGACGCGTCTCTGCACCGCGGCCGGGGCGGACCGCGGGTTTCCTGGGCTAACGGTCCGGGTCGTGAATGACGGCCCACTTGTCACCGCGCTTGAAGTAGAGCATCTCCGTATCGGTGTAGAGGGTGGGGGATGCCTTGCGGTCGTCGCGAATCCACAGCCTGCCGGCCCGTGACGTGGCGAGATCGAAGATCACTGTGGCCTTCCGTCCCTGCTCGTCGACCTGGCTCAGGGTGACGAAGCGATCGGCCACGAGTGACCGTGGGCTGTCGCCCGGCAGGTCCAGAACCTGGCTGCCATCGCGGCGGGTCGCCTGGTCGCCGGTGAGGCACCAGGCCACATCGCACCGCGCCTGCGCTCGATCTTCGAGCCGCTCCCCCGTGCTCAGGTTGAGCAGATTCGTCATGGCCCCCGGACCATCGGCGGGACGCCCCGCCCAGGGCCAGGAGAACAGACGCAGCCCCTTCGTGCCCGGGACGAACGACGGTTCGCCGCCCGCCACCGGAACCTGGTTGACGCCTCCCGACTTGGTCGACGACCAGAAGATCCTGCCGTCGCCGACCGCCAGGTCCACCCCGTAGATGGTGTCCCCGTTCGCCTTGTCCACATCCAGCTCGGCCGGGAACGAGACCACCGTGCGGGGAGTGCCCCCGGTCACCGGAACCGTCATGATGTGAACGTCTCGGTCCACGTACTTGAACCAGACGATCACGCCTTCGCCCACCGCCAGCGAGTCCACCGGCGCGATGGGATAGTCGATGACGGCCAGGCGCTGAAAGGTCTGCGATTCCAGGTGATAAGCCCACAATTGAGGCGCAGGATCGTAGCCCTTCTTCGACACGTACCCGAGCATGGTGCGTGGATCGATGAACAGCTTCGGCGTGAAGGCCTTACCGTTGGGGACCTTCCGGGGGACCTCCGCGATCACCGAAGGCAGTATCTGTTCCAGCGGCGGCGCGATCTCCTCCACGATCCGTGGTTCGTGAATGTGCGGCGCGGGCTTGGCCGTGATGGCGGGTGGCGGCGCGGGAGCCCGCCACGTCACCGCCGACGCCGCCCAGATCACCAGACAGGTGGCCATCGCGGTCGCCACCACCAGGCCACGGCGTCCGCGCCGGGTCTGCCCCACGGTCACCTGACGCAGCAGATCCGGCGGAGTGGCCGGCATCCGCGCCTCCGCGTCGGCGAACGTACGGCGCAGCGCCTCTTCGACGTCGTTCATCGCAGTCTCCTCAGCGGGGTGACGGTGTCGCGCAGTTTGCCGAGAGCGCGGGATGCCTGACTCCGTACGGTTCCGGGAGAAATCCCGAGGATCTCGGCGATCTCGGCATCCGATCGGTCCTCGTAGTAGCGCAGGACCAGTACGGCCCGCTGCCTCTTGGGCAGCTTGACCAGTTCGTCCCAGAGGTCCAGCGGTGGCTCCGCCATCGGTTGCGGCTGTTCGGGCACCTCCCATGCCAGATGTTCGCGCCTGCGCCGTCTCCAGACGGAGATGTGCAGCCGGGTGATCGTGGTTCTCACGTAGCTCTCCGGGTTGTGCTTGTGCCGCACGCGCGGCCATGAGCTGCGCAGCCGTACCATCGCCTCCTGGACGAGGTCGGCGGCGTCGTGCGGGTTGCCGGTGAGCATGTAGGCGTAGCGGAACAACGCATCGATCCGATCGGCGGCGAAGTCCGCGAAATCCGGCACGTCATCCACGGGCGGGAATCCTCTCGTCCATCCCGGCTGAGACGCACCAGAACCCCGAAATGTTGCATCATCGGAAATCCGCTGAGGCGACGCTCAGCGGGGAGTCGCCCCGAGACGGCCGTGCGGGCGCCGACCAGGTGAGGCGGCGTAGATACGGCGACCTTCGTTCCTGAGGAAGCGCCTCATGCGATGGCGTACTCGGTGAACCGGCCGCAGGTTTCGAATCCGAGGCGGCGGTAGACGGGCTCACCGTCCGAAGATGCCTGCAGAACCGCGGTGCGGTAGCCCTCGCGGTACGCGGTGTGCAAGGCGGCCAGGGTGATGGCGCCACCGTAGCCGCGCCGGCGTTCTGTCACGAGGGTCGCGATGTTGTAGATCCCGGCGACTCCCCCGTGGAGGAAGACCTCGGCCGAGCAGACCGGGCGGCCGCTCACGTAGCCGATGAGGTACCGGGCGGGGCAGTCGGGAGCGAGGGCCCACTCGGCGGCGTCGGTGAAGAACCGGCGCACCGTGGCGGCCGGCGGGTCCCAGTTCGCGGCCAGGACCATCGCGTAGTCGGCGAGCCGCTTCGGAGTTGACACCAGGCGGATGTCCAGGTCGTCGGCGTGCGGCTTCGGCAGTGCCGCATGCAGGTCCTTCCACATGCCCGCCTCGGTCTCGGCCGCCTCCAGACCGGCGCCCTTCAGGAGCGAGGCGAGGCCTGGTGGTGTGGAGGCGGGGCCGACCCACCAGGAGAAGGGGCGACCGGTTGCGGCCACTGCACGGACAGTCTCCGCCACCCGCGCGGGGGCGGTGTCCGCGGTGAAACGCGCCGCCGCGACGATATTGAACGTGTCGTCGTCAAGCCCGCTGTCGGCGATCAGGAGGTCGTCCGTCTCCATGACGGTCGAGCGCTCCATGCGGCGGTGCAGGTGGCAGGCATGCTCGGCAAGGTTCTGCTCCATCCTCACCAGCAGGTCGAGATCGCCTGGAACCTGTTGTTCCGTCTCGTTCATGTGGATCATCACACCATGCCTGTTTGTGGCGCGGACGCGATCGGGTGACGCTCGCTCATGTCGTCCCCGTCGCCGGTACGGAGCAGTGATCAGCGTTCGGGGCCGCGAATGCCCTCGAGCACAAGCGTGACGTGCCTGCGCCAGCCACCGGCGCCGGTCATGTTGGCCATGGCGCCACGGGTGACGAGGACGAAGTCATCGGCGCGGAAGTCTTCACGGAGGCGGCCGGCGTCGACGGCGCGCCGCACGATGCGTTCGGTGATCGCCGAGAAATCCGTCTTCTCTGCGGCGATGTCGTTCCAGCTCGGCTCTTCCGGGCCGAGGAGCGCGAAGCGGAACGCGGCGTCGGACTCCGCGGACTCCAGATAGCCGTAGAGCAGCGTCTCGAACGCCACCCAGGGATCCTCGGCCTCGGCGGCGGCGCGGGCGAGGGCGGTCATCGCCTCGAACCGGCGGCCGATGATCGCCGCGAGCAGTGCTCGCTTGTCGGCGAAGTGCCGATAGAGGGTGCCGACACCCAAGCCGGCGCGCTCGGCGATCTCGTCCATCTGTACGGCGTCGCCTCGCTGGGCGAACAGCTCGCCGGCGGCGTCGAGGACGGCCTCGCGGTTGCGCCGGGCGTCGGCGCGCAACAAGCGTTCGGGAGCGGTCATGGTCACTCCACTCTAATTGGCGACGCGCCGGAGCCCGGTATATTCGGAACCGGAGTTCAGGCTCAGGTTAAAGGAGATCTAATGATCGTCGTCACCACACCGACAGGACAGATCGGCAGTCAGCTGGTCCGTCAGTTGCTCGACCAGGACAAGGATGTCCGGGTCGTCGTCCGTGACGCCTCGCGTCTGGATGACACGGTTCGCCGGCGGGTCGAGACCATCGATGGCTCCCACGATGATCCGGCCGTGCTCGACAAGGCACTGCCCGGGGCCGAAGCGCTGTCCTGGCTCGTCCCGCCGAATCCGCGGGCACCGAGCGCCGAGGAGCACTACCTCGGTTTCGCCCGGACCGGCGCCGCTGCCATCGCCCGCCACGACGTCGGTCACGAGGAACTCGGGCGTCCGGTCGCCTACCGTCGCGTGAGCATGGACGACTACGCGTCGCTGCTCCGCGCCCGAGGCGCCGACGACCAGGCGATCAAGGACGTGACCGAGGCGTTCGCCGCACAGGACCACGGCATCTACGACGCGGACTGGGCGACCGCCAAGCCCACGTCGACAGACTTCCGCACCTGGTGCAGGGAAGTGCTCAAGCCCGCCGCGGACGCCCGGGCATGAGGCTTATGGCTTGATGGTCGCGCTCAAGCAATCACATGAGAGTGCCATCGGGCCCGGGAAAGGCGACGAGCCGTTCGCCGCACTGAAGAAGTCGCCGGCCCGGTCGGCATCAAGCCGAAGGGGCGCCTGTGTCGGCAGGTTAAGGGCGCAGGTCACCGAGACCTGTAGCCCCTCCTCTTGCGGCCGGCCGGCACGGCCCGGCGACCGGAGCTGTTCTGCGCGGGTTTCTGCGCCTGCCGCCGTGCTGGTTTCTCCGCCGCGGGGGAGGCAGGGATACGGCCCCGCGAGCTGTTCACCGTCCGGCCGCGGACGATGCCGATGAAATCTTCCACCAGGTCGGTGGTCGCGTCCGTGGGCCAGGTCAGTGCGACCTGAGACTGCGGCGCATCGAGCACCGGCCGATATGTCAGATCCCTACGGTGGTAGAGGCGTGCCAGCGACTGCGGAACCAGGAGAATCCCGGTGCCGGCCGCCACCAGCTCGACCGCGTCCGCCGTTGTGGCCGGGCGGGTGAACGCGGGCCGCCCGGGGCGGACCGTCCACTCGATGGTGTCGTCCAGGGGGTGGAACACCTCGTCGTCGACGAGGTCGGCGATGGTCACCTCGTCAGCGGCGGCCACCGCGTGGTCCTTGGGCACCACGACCACCGTGGTCTCCACGTAGAGAGGAATCACGCTGAGCCCGTCCCGGTCGACCGGCAGCCTGGCGAACCCGGCGTCGGCGCCGCCGTTTCGCAGGAGTCCCACCACCTCGGCGGCGGGAACCGCGACCAGGGTGACCGGCACGTCGGGCATCCTCTCGGTCCAGGTGTTGACCCATTTCGCGGGTGTCACCCCGGGCACGTACGCCAGCCGGAACGCCTTGCCGGTCTCTCCAACAGTCACTTCCTCAGGCTACCGATGTCCTGGGAACCCGTTCCGACTGACTACTCTTGGCGTTATGAGCTCGCCCAAGCCGAAGACCATCCAGACGATGAAGCCCGCGACCGCGGCCAAGAAGCTGGGTGTCCTCCTCTCGGCCACTCCCGCCGAGTTCCAGGCGGGTGTCGTCTCCAGGGACGAGCTGAACGAGTTGCAGTCGACGCCACCCGCCTGGCTCGTCGACCTGCGCCGCAACGGCCCGCACCCCAAGCAGGTCATCGCCGCGAAGCTGAAAATCTCCATTTCCGGCCTGATCAGAGGCGGAATCACCGGACCGCTCACCACCGCTGAGATCGATGCGCTGAAGGCGGAGAACCCGGCGTGGCTGGAGCGCGAGCGGTCCATCCAGGCCGAGGTCCGCAAAGAGGCACTCCGTCTCAAGCAACGCTAGACAGCCGAGATTCCGCACGCCCAGACCCGTCTCCAGGCTGCCGCCACCGCCGGCGACCCTGCTGACCTGGCTGCGCGGGCAGCCGACCGGCGGCTTCACGGCGGCGGTGACCACCGATCGGGGCGGCGAGCAACTCACCCTGCCCGCTCGCGCCGTCTTACGAGCCGTCGTTCCGCCTTCCACAGACGTGGTCCACGCCGGGCAGGACCTGTTCGGCTGGTTACACCGCCACCACTCGACCATCACCGGCCCTACCGTCGAAGAACACCTCGTCGACGCCGACGGCGCCCCCGCCGTCGTCCTTGAAGTATCCGTACACCCACAACGACACACCCCCCTGGCCTGACAGAACCGGGCCGGACAGCCGGACGGCTCACGCCCAGGAGTTGAGAGGATCCGTCCGGCGAGATCTGTGCAGCTGCTCCTCGGTCGAGGCCAGACCCGTCTGGCAGGCGCCCACCTCGATGAGTCACTAGCTTGACGTTGGCGCCGCCGAGGCCGCAGTAGCCTTTGGCCAACTTGAAAGGTATTGCTGGTGGTAGTCCTATCGCTGGGGCAATAATTCAGCACCTACACGCGTACGAGGCGGACTGCCTTGCCGCAGAGTTTGCTCATGTCATCCTCGTCCGAGGTGAGGATGATGACGGGGCGAGTGGAGCGTAGAGCCGTGGCGGCCACGACAGCGTCGATCGCGTGTTTATGGCCGTGAAGACGGCTCTCACGGAGCAGGTCCAGCGCGTGGACGGAAACCTCCTCGGTCACCGGTTCGACACGCATCCGGGACAGGTGCCAGCGCAACCGATCGTCTGTCACCCGGCCGTCGAAGGCCTCGATAGGCGTCAGGGCACTGACGGCAACGCGGAAGTCGTTGTTCTGCGCCTCACGGACGATCGCTGTGACGCGCTGGTCGGCTGCGCACCACTTCGAAAGTCCCTCGGAGTCCAGGATGACCGTCCCCGCACTCAGCTTGCTTCGTGCGCGTGCCATCCACGCTTCTCCTGCAGCTCCGGAGCGGACTTCACGCTACGGAACAACTGCTCGGCCTCGTCCCGAAGGGACTGCGGGATGGGACCGCTCTCGTTCTCGTTCGCCTGCAGGGCCTCCTCCAACAGGTCCCGCTCGATCTGCCGCTCCACAGCGGCATCCACATAGGCGGAGAACCCGCGCGCACCGACACGCTCCTTGATCGCGCGGATGTTGCCGGCCCGCAGGGAAACGCTGACCTTGGCCGCGGGCCCTTCTCCTGGTGGGAAGGCTCCTTCAGGCGCACTCATAGCGGCAGTTTACTACTTCAAGTAGCAAAATCACGCCCCGCAAACACGAAACCTCCGAGCAGCGCGACGCCACCCGGAGGCCTCACGATCCCGCTCCTCTCCGCTAGAGGTCGTCAGGCCGACGGGACAGGAGACGCCGGTGCCCACGAGCGTGTATCTATGTGACCCCTGCGCAGAGCTGCGATCTACTGCCGGATCAGCCAGAGGCTCACGAGGACGCCCGATACTCCTTGCCGCCGCTGGCCGCCTGGTACCAGGGGGACGGTCCCTCCCGGAAAGGTTCAGCTCGAATGCTCGATGGTGATCACGACGTTTCCCGTTTTCTGGCCCGTCTCGACGTACCGGTGGGCTTCGAGGATATCGTCCAATGGGTACCGCCGGTCGATGACCGGCTTAAACCGCCCGGACTCGATCAGTCCCTTGAAATACCGTGCCGTCGCCGAGTCGTGTTTCGGCAGGGGGAACTTGACCTTCTTTCCGCCGAGCAGCGGAGTGGTGAGCGCCAGGATCGGATTCTGGAGCCATGGGCCCAGGTCAGTCGCGAGAAAGACTCCGCGTGGTTTCAGCAGCCGTCTGCATCGCCAGAACGTGCTCTTGCCGACCGCGTCGATGACGACGTCGTATTTCTGCTCGTCCTTCGTGAAGTCCTCGGTCGTGTAGTCGACCACCTTGTCGGCGCCCAGGGTCCTGACGAGTTCCATGTTCTTCGTGCCGCAGACCGCGGTGACGCTGGCGCCGACGCTCTTCAGGAGCTGGACCGCCGCCGAGCCGATGGCCCCGGTCGCGCCGTAGACCAGGACGTCGTGGCCGCGCTCGGTCTTCGCCGCCCTGATCACCGAGAGGGCATAGTGCGATCCCTCCGTGCTGGGGGCGGCCTCCTCGAAGGTCAGGCCCTCCGGCATCGTCGCGAGGGTGCCGTCGTGCGGAACCGTCATATATTCGGCATGGGCCCCGAATCCGCTGTCGTTGTAGCCGAATACCTTATCGCCGGCCTTGAAGGACGTGACACCGGCGCCCACCGCCTCAACTTCTCCCGCGAACTCGTTTCCGAGAATCGTCACTCTCGGCCTGATGAGCCCGGTGAAGAATCGCCAGATGAACGGCTTGGCCGCCCTTAGCGCACAGTCGGTGCGATTAACCGTCGCCGCGTGGACTTTGACGAGAAGTTCACCGTCCTTGGGCGAAGGCTTCTCCACTTCTGTGACTGTAACCACTTCCGGTGGACCGTACCTTGTGCGGAACGCGGCCTTCATGGCTGCATTGTAGCACCGCACGAATATCGGATTATGTTCCATGAACAGCCGCCATCGATCTGAAACATGTACGAGTCGAATTCGCGAGCCGGGCCGTGCCTTGCAGGCAATGTCGCGAGCCGGAGACCTGTGGCCCAAAGAACGAGACCTCCCAGCAGGCCTAATCGCCGCCCGAAGGTTTCAGCGATCCCGGCTACTTCTCCGCAGCCCAGTCGGGCGACTGATTAGGCTTCGCGGCGGTCAGGCCGACGGGACAGGAGACGCCGGTGCCGCCGAGGCCGCAGTAGCCGTTGGGCAACTTGAACAAATCATCGCTGGTGAAAGCCCTCCGCTTCACGCGACAACTGTGCCCGGGCAGGAGGGACCCTGTGGGCGGAGGCCGCGAGCCGGTCAGCCAGCGCGGCGACAAGGCCGCGGAGTTCGTCTGGTCGCTCGATGACGAACGGCCGGTCGAGCGACGCGAGCACCGGAGGCAACCAGTCGAGCCGCTCCGCTCGCAACTCGACGCGGAACCAGCCCTCGGTGTCGCGATCTGTGTCGTGCGCGGATGCGGGCTCCTCCACAGTCGCGACGCTGGCGGGAAGTCGGGCGCGGATCTGCTCGACTGTCCCCTGGATGAGCAGGACCACTTCATGCCGGTACGGAGCCTTGGCGAGGGCGGACAGAACGCGCTGCGCCGGATCAAGCCCGGCGGGCGGCTCAAACGAACCCGGCAGGGTCCTCGCGTCCGCGATGCGATCCAGCCGGAAGGTCCGCTCCTCACCGATCTTGGGATCAGCGCCCGTGACGTACCACCGGCCCGAATGGGCGACGAGCCCGTAGGGATGCAGCGTCCGTTCGCTGCGCCGGCCGTCGGCGGCGGTGTACCTGATCGAGATCGGCCGGTGATGGCGCACCGCATCCGCGATGGAGAGCAGGACCGCGGTCTCCGGGGTGACGGACTCGCCGGGTGGAGCTGTGAAGGCGAGGGATTCGATCACCGTGTCGAGCCTGCGGGCGAGCCGCCCGGGCAGGACCCGCCGAATCTTGGCCGCCGCCGTCTCACTCGCCGCGCCCATCGTCGTCACCAACCCTGACCGGCGACCGGCGACCAGGCCAAGCAGCACGGCGAGCGCCTCGTCGTCGCTCAGCATGAGCGGAGGCAGGCGGTATCCGGGGGCGAGCCGGTACCCGCCGTAGCGGCCGCGCACCGACTCGACGGGCACGTCGAGGTCGACCAGGTGGTCCACGTACCGCCGTACGGTGCGCTCGTCGACGCCGAGCCGGTCGGCGAGTTCGGCCATCGTCCGGGTGCCGCCCGACTGCAGGAGCTCTAACAGCGTGAGCACGCGGTGAGTAGGTCGAGCCACGACATACAAGTTAGTGGAGATACTGGGCGGTTTCTGTCCGGTATTCGTCCTAGCCTGCGGTCGAAAAACAGCCCATAAGCAGGGAGACCACCATGGACTTCGTATCGATCCGCATCATCACGGGCGACGTCGCGCGCCTCGTCGACTTCTACGAGCGAGCCACGGATGTACGCGCCACCCGATACAGCGAGGACTTCGCCGAGCTCAGAACCACCTCCGGGACCCTGGCGATCGGCAGCACCCGGACCGTCTCGCTCATCGCGCCTGGCGCTGCCCGGCCAGCCGACAACCGCACTGTGATCATCGAGTTCCTCGTCGACGACGTGGACGGCGTGCATCGGAATCTGTCCGGCTTCGTCGAGGAGTTCGTCAACGAGCCCACCACGATGCCCTGGGGCAACCGCTCACTCCTGTTGCGTGACCCCGACGGCAACCTCGTCAACTTCTTCACCCCCGTCACCCCAGCCGCCCGCGATAAGTTCGCGCGCTGACGACGCGGCAGGGGCCTGCCGGCGGAGCTCCGCGACTCCAACCATCCCGGAGCTCCTGCTGAACACGATGCCGAGGCCACCCTCGCCCCACAGCGTCCTCCCCTCGCCGCATACGCCGCCTCCCTTCGCACTCCCCTCTACCGATGAACAAGATCAAGGGTGCAGCCAGTAGCAAGGTCAAGGAGACCACCCGATGGGACGTCGTCAGACGTTCTAGAAATGGCGAGACGACGAGCCGTCACAGACAGCGCCGTACACAGTTCAGGTCCTCCGCGGACGCGAACGCCCCGGCACCTGCGGCGGTGGTTCCGGGGCGGGCGGTCGTTCCGGGGTCGGCCTGAGACCGGCCTCCGGGATCAGGTCGCGAGGGCGGTGCGGCGGCCGCGGCGGGCCACCTCTCGCTCCAGGTACCACTCCACGACCAGCAGCGGGATCGTCCAGCCGAGCCAGCCGGACAGGCCGGAGATCGTCCACGCCATCAGGTCGGGATCGCCGCGGAAGACGGTGTCCTGCAGCGGGGGCAGGGCGGTGATCAGGATCCCGGTCCACACCCGGTTGGTGATGATGGAGTAGGTCAGCACGGCGCTGCGCAGCATCCAGCGCCGGTGGTCGGCGTACCGGCGGGCGCGGGCGGCGCGCCAGCCCGCCAGGGTGAAGGCGAGCCACAGCAGGGCGAGGAGCACGTCGCTGACCGCGAGGAACAGCCCGAACGGGGAACGCGCCCCGATGACCAGACCGGTCAGCCCGGCAGGCAGCACCCCGGCGAACACGTAGACCCGCCCGGCACGCCGGTGCCACACCCGGTGCCGCCGCCGAAACCACGGCCACACCTGGAAGAACGCGGTGACCATGGCGACCGAGGCGAACAGTACGTGCGCCACGAGCAGCGGGTAGTGCAGGCCGAACCCCTCTGGCTGCGGCACCCGGGACAGCGACGGGTCCCCGGTCAGGTACGGCGGCAGCGAGAACGCGAGGAACCCGGCCGTGACCAGGCCGAGCGGCACCGTCCAGCGGCGCCGCCACCACGGACGCCGGCGGGCCGATACCGGCGGAGGACTGTCGATCGTCGTGTGCATGACGGCTCCAAGAAGACGGTCGAGGATGCGTATCCCATACGCTCAATGCGTACCATATACGCAAGGCGTAGGCCATACGCAAACTGGTAAGCTCACTGGAATGCCGGACGACATCGGGAACGAGCTGCCGCACGCGCTGAACGTGCTGTGGGGACGGGCCAAGCCGAAGGGGCGGGGACGCACGCCCGCGCTCAGCCTGGAGCGGATCGTGGCGGCGGCCATCGCCCTCGCCGACGAGGAGGGCCTGGCCGCGCTGTCCATGGCCCGGCTCGCCGAACGGCTCGGCTGCGCGCCCATGTCGCTGTACCGGCACGTGGCCGGCAAGGACGACCTGCAACTGTTCATGCTGGCCGCCGCACCCGGCCCGCCGCCGGAGTTCGACACGGCGCCGGCCGACTGGCGCGGCTCACTCACCCGATGGGCCGTCGAACTGTTCGACGTCTACCTGCGGCATCCGTGGATCGCCCAGCTGGCGAACTCCCCGCCGATGGACCCCGGCCAGCTCGCCTGGCTGGACGCCGCGCTGCGCTCCCTCGGCGGCACGCCCCTGGACCCGCGGGCCCGGTTCTCTGTGGTCATGCTGGTGCTGCACTACGTGCGCGGCGCCGCCCAACTCCTGACGTCCATCCCCGCCGAACCAGAGGAAAGGGCCGACGAGACGTACGCCGCCCTGCTCACCGAGCTCGCCGACCCCGCCCGGTTCCCGGCGCTGGCCCACGCCGTCGAGGCCGGGGTGTTCGACCCCCGCGCGGGGGCCGCTCCGGACGACGACTTCCGCTCCGGCCTTGACCACCTGCTCGACGGCGTGGGAGTGGCGATCGAACGCGCCGCCCGGGCCTGAGCCGGGTCAGCGGGCCGGCGCTGCGCCAGCCGTCCCCATGATCGTCGACCGGACGGGCACGCGAGCTCCTTTCGGTCTCCTGATGAGCCGGCACTCGTGGGGACGCTCCTACCTGGCACGGAACTGTGCGCTTGGATTTCCGGACAGGCTGCCGCGCGGCGAGGGAAACGAGTTCTGCTTGGACTGAACGACGGGAAACTTCACGCCGGTGAGGTCTTCGGAGACGGCCCACAGCCGCTGCTGGACGGCTACCTTGTACGACTCCGGGCTGGAGGTGACCAGCCGGGGGTGGCCCATGACCTCGAAGCGTCCGCCGGGACCGTAGTACTGGCCGCCGAGCACGGCGGGGTCGGTGGCGGCGCGCAGGGTCGGCAACGCGCCCATCGCCGGCGTCTGGGTGATCAGCGGCGCGAGCCAGGTGAGCGGAAGCCGGAAGGCCGCGGGGGTGTTGCGGGCGAGTTCGGTGCTGGACATGCCGGGGTGGGCGGCCACCGCGACGGTGGTGCCGTACGTGGCGAGCCGGCGCTGCAGCTCGTACGTGAACATCAGGTTGGCCAGCTTCGACTGACCGTAGGCGGCGACCCGGCTGTACGACCGCTCCCACTGCAGGTCGTCGAAGTGGATCGCGGCCCGGATGCGGTGGCCGGTGCTGCTGACCGTCACCACGCGCGAGCCGGGCACCGGCAGCATCAGGTCCAGCAGCAGCCCGGTGAGCGCGAAGTGGCCGAGGTGGTTGGTGCCGAACTGCATCTCGAAGCCGTCCCGGGTGGTCTGCTTCGGGGTGTACATCACGCCGGCGTTGTTGATCAGCAGGTCGATGCGGTCGAGCCGGGACCGCAGCGCCGCCGCCGCGGCCCGGACGGAGTCGAGCGAGGTCAGGTCCAGCGCCTGCACGGTCACGTCGCCGGTCATGCGGGCCGCGGCCTGCTCGCCCTTCTCGACGTTGCGCACGGCGAGGATCACGGACGCCCCACGCTCGGCGAGCGCCTTGGCGGTCTCGTATCCCAGTCCGGTGTTGGCTCCGGTCACCACGGCCACCCGCCCGCGTTGGTCCGGAATGTTCGCCGTCGTCCACTTCTTGCCCATGCCGGACTCCCACCTAAAGTACCGAAGGTATCTTCTGCCCGTAACGCTAAAGTACCTTCGGTACGCTGTCAACGTACCGGAGGTACTTAAGTTAGGGTGGCGGTCGTGAGCTTCCAGCGGGCGCGAACCGAAGAGCAGCGGGAGATCCGCCGGCGGGCGATCCTCGACATGGCGTCGGCGATGCTCCACGAGATGCCCGTGGCCGCGGTCACCCTGAACGAGCTCAGCCGCCGGGTAGGCCTGGCGAAGCCGAACGTGCTGCGCTACTTCGAGTCTCGCGAGGCGGTGCTGCTAGAACTGCTGGACCGCTTCCTGCAGGAGTGGCTGACGGAACTGGCGGGCGAGTTGGCCGCCGGCATCGACGAAGATCTACCCATGGCCGAGCGAGCGGCAGCGGTGGCAGAGATCCTCAGCCGCTCGCTCTCCAGCCGAATGGTGCTGTGCGACCTCTTCGGCGCACAGGGCAGCGTCCTGGAACACAACGTCTCCGTCGAGGTCGTTGCACGCTACAAGCGCGCCTCCCTGGACCGCCTGACAACCATGACCGCCCTGATTCAGAACTACCTGCCGGAGCTGGGCGAGAACGCAACACTGTTCAGCCTGCAAACCATGGTCATGGCCGGCGCGCTGTCGGCGTACAGCACACCCCCACCCAGCCTGCAGGCGGCCTACCAGGCCGAGCCCGACCTCGCCCGCTTCCACCTGGAGCTGAAGGACTCCTTGAAGCTGGCCCTGACCGCAACCCTCCTGGGCGTGCTACCCCGCCGCTGACCTGCCTTGCACTGGACAGGCCCTGGAGCCTCGATCCTCGGTCGGGACCAGCCCCGTTGGGCAGGCGGCCCACCCGGATGGGCCACCTGGCTTGACGTTGGTGCCGCCGAAGCCGCAGTAGCCGTTGGCTACCTTGAAAGCCAGGCGGTCGAGTGCTCAAGTGATCACAGGTGCCAGCCGAGCAGGTTCCAGTGCTGGCAGAACCAGAGGAGGGCGAGCAGGCCCGCCAGCACGACCACCTGGTGGCCGCGGGCCAGGACGCCCGCGCGCCGCCAGGCCGTCACGGTGGTGGCGATCGCGGCGACGGTGAGTGCGAGGACCAGCAGCGGCAGCACCAGGAGGACCTGGACGTTGGCCGGCACGCCGTACAGGATGCTCGTGTCGCCGGTCAGGACCAGCGTGAACAGCACCACGAACACCAGTCCGACCGCGGCGGCGAGCCCGGTCAGGACACGCCCGGCGCGCCAGACACGCGGGACGGGACGCTTCTTGGCCCGGCGGACCACAGCGGCCACCGGCAGGCCGAGCACGGCGGTCAGGGCGGTGACGGCGAACAGCAGGACGATGACGACATTGACCGGCGGGGTGTCCCACCAGGGGACGCGTTGGTAGGCGGGGCCGTCCGTGGCCACGTACGCGACACCGCTCCCGCCGGTCACCAGCGCCAGCCGCCGCGTGCCCCCGTTCTGCTGATACAGCCCGGGCCCCAGCGGGCTCCACGTCGAGCCCCTGAAGGTGAGCTTCCCGCCCTCCACCCGCAGCCGGGTGGAACTGGTCAGGGCGACCACCTTCTCGATGCTGGACTCGGCGGACCGGGTGAGCTTGTAGAAGCCTTCAACAGGCACGACGGAAGCACCGCCGTCGGGCACGGCGCGCTTTCCGGGCAGGAAGCGGTCGAAGAAGGCAGGAACGATCTTGGTGGCGGCGTCGGCCCCGCCCAGACTGTTCATGGAGACGAACAGGCCGAGGTCGGCGTCGGGCACCAGCAGCAACGCGCTCTGGAAGCCCTCCCAGCCGCCGTCGTGCATGATCACGCGATGCCCGTTGAGCGTCTGCTCCTTGAAGCCGTGGGCGTACCCGTCGATGCGCGGATCGGCCGCGAACGTCCGCCGGTGCATGAGCCGGGCCGTCGGCTCGTCGAGGATGCGCCGGTCGCCGAAGCGTCCGTCCAGCAGGTGGGCGATCATGAAGTGGGCCATGTCGTTCGCGGTGGCGCTGATCGACCCGTCGGGGGCGAGGTTGTCGAAGACGAACGGCTTGCGCCGATACGCCCCGCCCTCGTAGTCGTAGCTGCGCGCCAGATCCGCGGCCAAGGGGGCGGGGACGGGCTCGGCGGCCGTGCTGTGCCGCATCGCGAGCGGGTCGAGGATGTGGTCGCGCACGTACTCGTCATACGGCTGCCCGCTCACCCGCGACACGATGTATCCGGCCAGCGCCGCCCCATAGTTCGAGTACGCCGACACCTCGCCGGGCGGGCGCACCCGCGCGGGCATGTTGCCGGCGAGATAGTCCGCCAGGGGCGGCACGTCGTCCTTGCTCCGCGACCCCACGCCGATGGTGCGGTCCTCGAACCCGGCCGTGTGGTCCATCAGGTCCTGCAGCGTGATCGGCCGGGGGTAGGTCGCGGGGATCCGGAACGCGGTGAGGTAGCCGTTCACGTCCGCCTTCAGGTCCAGCTTGCCCCGCTGAACCTGCTGCATCACCGCGGTCCAGGTGAACAGCTTGGTGATCGAGGCGATCCGGACCATTGAGGTGTCCGGGTCGAAGGGCCTGCGGTTCTCGACGTCGGCCAGTCCGTACCCCTTGCTGAAGAGCAACTTCCCACCGGCCACCACCGAGACGACCGCGCCCGGCACGTGGTTGGCCGCCAACCCGTCCGCCATCGCGGCCTCGAAGAAGTCTGCCAGAGCACGTTCGTCCGGAACATCGGTAGCCGCCGCGGCAGGGGAGGCGACGCAGGGCGGCACGAGGATCATCAACGCCGCGCACACCGCGACGAGCATCGAACGGAAGACATACACGGGACGACTCCTGACCTTGTCGAGGCCATCCACGATGCGGCCGGCGAGGGTGCGGCCGCATCGCCATCGCGGCCATAGGCGTCTGCGACGAAAGTCGGAGACCGCCCGGCGTCCGGCACCGACCCCGGTATGAGGTGGCGCGCCGCCGCCCTGGCTACGCTGAAGCGATGCTGTCGTACCGCGCGGCGCTGCGGCGGGTGGCCGCGCTCGGGCCCCACGCGATCAGCGCGGCCTTCGTGGCGCTCTGCCTGTTCCTCACCGTCCTGGCAGTCAAGACGCCGTGGGCGCCGCTGCCGCGACCCGTCATCGCCGCCGCCGGGCTGGCAGGCACGGGTACGGTGTGGTTCCGGGGCCGGTGGCCGGTCGCGGTGGCCGTCGCCGGGGCGGGCGCGTACGTGCTGTCGGGCAATCCGGGGCCGCTGCTGATCAGCCTGTTCTCCGGCGCGAGCACGCGTTTCCTGGCACTGGCGGCGATCGGCATGGCGGGGTTCCTGGCCCAGCAGTGGGTGGACGGCGGCCGGTTGGGCACGGACGCGCTGATCTCGGCGGTGACCGCCACCGGGGTCACGCTGGCGGCAGGGGCGTACGCCACCACCCGCCGCGAGCTGACCCGATCGCTGCGCGAGCGCGCCGAACGCGCCGAGACCGAGCAGCGTCTGCGCGACGAGCAGGCGAGGTCCGCTGAACGCGGCCGGATCGCCCGGGAGATGCACGACGTGCTCGCGCACAAGGTAACGCTCATCTCGCTGCACGCCGGCGGCCTGGAGGTGAACGCGAGCGCGGGACCGGAGCGCGTCGAGCGGGAGGCGGCGCTGATCAGGGTCAGCGCGCGGGAGGCGCTCGAAGAGCTGCGCAAGATCCTCGGCGTGCTGCGCGCCGGGCCCGACGATGACGACGACGGCTTCCCCGACCTGCGACGGCTGGTGGACTCCTGGGTATCGGCTGGCGGGACCGTCACCCTGCACGGCGATATCGGCACGTGGCCACCGGAAACGGCCAGGGCCGCGCATCGCCTCGTCCAGGAGGGCCTGACCAATGCGCACAAGCACGCCCACGGGGCCCCGGTCACGGTCACGGCGACCGGGAGCAGGGAAGACGGCGTCACGATCGTGGTCGCCAACGGACGATCGTCCCAGCCGAGTCTGGAGACCGGCGCCGGGGTCGGTCTGGTGGGCCTGGCGGAGCGTTTCCGGCTGATCGGCGGAACGGTGCGCGGCGGGCCGGACGATGCGGGAGGCTGGCGTCTTGAGGGCCGGCTGCCGTGGCACGCCGCGGACGCATCCCCAAGGGAATCACATGATCAGGACACTGCTGGTTGACGACGAGCCACTGATCCGTGCGGGGCTGCGGTTCATCATCGAGTCCGCACCCGACGTGGAGGTCGTGGGCGAGGCCGAGGACGGCAACCAGGCCGTCGACGCGGTCCGCCGCCTGGGGCCCGACGTCGTCCTGATGGACGTCAGGATGCCCCGGTACGACGGCCTGACCGCCACCGGGGCCATCCGCCGGCTCGCCCGGGCACCCGCGGTGATCATCCTGACCACGTTCGACAGCGACGAGCACATCTTCACCGCCCTGGAGGCGGGAGCCTGCGGGTTCCTGCTCAAGGACACCTCGCCGCACGACCTGATCCGGGCGATCCGTCTCGCGCACGGCGGCGACTCGATGCTGTCCCCGCGGGTCACTCGGCGGCTGATCCACCGGCTCACCACCGACCAGCCCATTCGGCGCCGCCGTGACGCGCTCGCCCGGTTGGAGGCCCTGACCGGCCGCGAGCGCGAGGTGCTCACCGAGGTCGGGCTCGGCCACTCCAACACCGAGATCGCAGCCCGCCTGAACATGAGCGAGGCCACGGTCAAGAGCCACATCTCCCACCTGTTCGACAAGCTCGCCGTCACGAACCGCGTACAGGTGGCCATCGCCGCCTACCGCGCCGGCCTGGTCGACTGACTCAGCCCAGCCCCGCCCCGATCTCGCGACCGGGACAATGCCCACGTCGTTCGGCGACGGCGATCACGGACACCGAACTGCGCCAGATGGGCGGCTTGCGTACACCCGCAGGTGAACTGCTCAGGATGACTGCCTCCGCCGATCAATCGCGTGAACGCGGCAATAGGATTCATAGTCTTCGGCGTGCCATCATCGCTTCTCATGGATGAGGACCGGTTCTGGGAACTGATCGACCTTTCCGGCAGGGAGACCGTCAGCAGAAAGGAGCGCCTGGCCTGGCTGATGACCCAGCTCTGCCGACTTTCCGCCGCAGAAATCATCGATTACCACATGTGGTGGAAGCTCAATGCGAACCGCGGCTGCACATGTGACATGTACGCGCTGAGCTGTCACCTGTTACGACGCGAATCGACGGACGGATTCGAGTATTTCGTCTACTGGCTCATGAGCTTGGGCCGAGAGGCGTACGACCAAGTCGCCGATTGCCCGGATCGCGTCATGGAACTGCCGCAGGTCGTGCACCTCCTCGACCTGAAGCGACGCTGGTTCGCCGAACGTCGTCGCGGCTTGCCGTGGTCCGACGAGGAGTACCCGGGTTTCGAACTCCTTGCCTACGTGGCGCTGGACGCCTATGAGCAGGTCACCGGCGCGAATGTGGACGCTCTCTACGCCGCCGTCAAAGCTCGAGGAGTCCGCAGTAGGTTCCCGCTTCTGGCTGCCGAATTCGGCGAGCAAGACTGGGATATCGCCGATGACGGGGAGATCGCCCGTAGACTCCCCCGGCTGGCCCGCCACCTGACCATGTCTGACTGACCTCCGTGCTCCCCGCCACTACTGATCGCAGATATGCCCGCCGAACGAGATGGATGCGGGCGCGGCGAGCGATGTGAAGACCCCTCCGGGCGTCACTGGATCCCCACCACATTGCGCCGCCGGTGATGATCGCCTTGACGGGGTCGCTGATCTGCTCGGCGGGGATCCACCGCCGCGAGCCGATCAGCGCGGCTTGTAACCGGGGCTCGACCCTGACGAACTCCGACGCCAGTGCGCTCATCAGTTCCTCGAGGTTCCGCCGCATCCACGCTGCCTCGACGATGAGGGCGGCAGCCGCTCCCAATCTTGTAATTTTCACACACATGATCACGAATGGCCGCTTTCGTTGTGCCGCATTCCCGTCACAAGATCGATCAGAGTGGGGCGCATCGTCCCAGCTCACCCTGCAAATGGCGGCTGCCGTATTAGCCATGTTCTCCGCCAGGAGGACAACGGTCGCCAGATTCTTGTGGCCAATTGGTCAATACCGCGCTGTATCGATCCGGGCTAAATCAATGTTGATCGACACCTGCCCGTCCCGCATAAGGAGAAGCATGCGAAAAGTCACTTGGCCCCGCCGGCTCGGCCTCGTCTCAGCGGTGGTGGCGGTCGGCCTGACCACCGCGCCCGTGGCCGCGCACGCCGACGGCTATGACACTCCCCGCAGCGCCACCGCCGACGGAGCAGGCAACACCCAAGCAGCCGGGATCGCATCCGCCGAACAGCGGGCCCGGCAGGCCGTCCTCGCGGTCGGCCACGACTGCACCCCCGGGAGGTATAACACGTATCCGACCTTTATTTCTCCGGGTGGCGGCACATGGGTCTACCGGTCCACCCATGACGCGATGTGCGTCGACTGATCAAGGTTCAGCAGATCGGCCCCCGCCGGGGTTGCCCGCCATCGTGGAGCCCAGCGCCAGCAGGCCCCCAGATCGAGCCCCAGGCTCAGCGCCATGGTCATTTGCACCCTGCGAGTGATCCCGCCCATGTCACCTCCTCTCGCTGCAGGCCGGCGTACAAGACCCGACGAACGACCTTGCTGACACGGGCACGCGAACAGGCGCGTGCCCATGTGGCGTGGGACCCAGATCGGGCAACCACGCTGGAGTACTCCGCATGCGCTGCGTCGGCCGCATGCTCGAGCAAGCAATCGCCGTTACCCGCGTGGTCAACTCATGTGCTCGAACTGGACGGCCACGCGGTGCTCACCGACCCGTGGTCTCACCGAACGATGGTTCCTGCGCCGCGGCGAGCCACTCGGGCTGCGGGTCGCCGAGTTGCCACCACTCGCCGCGATCGTCGTCACCAATCTGGCCACCAATCACTGGGACCTGCGCGGGTTCCGTCCCCGCCCAGGCCGTGGCCGGGGCGTCCGTACTTGGCGCGAAGGTGCTGATTCCGCTGCACGACGCCCACGGATACGATCCGCTCTCAAAGCTGTTCCGCACCACCGGCACCGCCTCAGACGCGATCGCCCTGGCTGGAACGGATCTGACGGTGGTGGACCTGCCCACGGGCGAGCGCTGGGAGTTGGCACAGTGAGTGTGTTCCTGTACGGAACCGTCCAAGAAATCGAGCCGATCGCCAAGCGCATGCGCCGCGTCCGGATCACCGGCCCTGACCTGTGCAACCTGACCTGGCTGCCAGGCATGCACACCCGTCTACGAGTCGGCGACCCCCGCTCGCCCCGCTCGTGGCTGCGCGGATTCCTCCGCACCTACTCGATCTGGGACTACTCCCCCACCGGCCACCTCGACCTGTGCATACTTGACCATCCGTCCGCCGGGCCCGGAGCGCAGTGGTCGCGGCAGGTGCGCGTCGGTGACCCGGCGGCTCTCACCCCACCGGAAGGCAGGCTCGTCCTCCGCGAGGGTGCGGGGTACCACCTGCTTGTCGGCGACGAAACCGCAACCGTCGCCTTCGGAGCGATGTTGCGCGCGTTGCCGCCGTCCGCGATCGCGCATGGCGCGATTTCGGTAGAGGGCCCCGACGACCGTCTCCCACTGGAACATGCGGATCGCCTGACGTGGAGGTATCGACCGACCGATCTTGCTGACGTGGTCCGCTCCCTGGAACTCCCCCACACGCCGGGCATCGCTTACGTCGCCGGAGAGGCCCGTAGTTGCCAAGCCGTGCGTGCTCACCTCGTCCGGGAACGCGGCTGGCCTCGCAGGGCCGTCATCGTGAAACCGTTCTGGACTCCCGGACGGCGCGGCATGGACTGACCGCCCCCTGAAGCCGCCCTTCGGATGAGGGCCGGCTCGTACTAGGCCGACGGGGCAGGGGACGCCGGTGCCGCTCGAGCATCCGAGTCGACGGGTGTGTCGAGCCTCTGGACCCGGGTATGGCACAGCACGGTCACGGAAAGTCAGCGCGCGAGCACATTCGCGCAGCAGCGTCGGGCAATTGGTGCCGTCAGCGAAAACACCCGATCGAACAGATAGCCAGAGGGATGGATCATGAAGAAGTCCTTTGACGTCGTCGTGATCGGAACGGGGGAAGCCGGTGCAGCGGTGGCCATGCAATGCCGGGCGGCTGACCGGAACGTGGCGATCGTCGATTCCCGGCCCTTTGGCGGTACCTGTGGGCTGCGTGGCTGTGACCCCAAGAAGGTGTTGGTGGGAGCGGCCGAGATCATCGATCGGAAACGTCGCATGGAGGGTCAAGGCGTTGCTGGGGACCTGCGCATCGACTGGCCTGAGCTGATCCGTTTCAAGGCCACGTTCACAGACCCCTTTCCCCGGCAGCGAGAGGACGGCTTCGTCCAGGCAGGGGTGGAACCCTTCCACGGGCGTGCACGCTTTCTTGACCAGCGTTCGATCGAGGTTGGCCAGGATGTGCTCGACGGCGCTCACCTAGTCGTAGCAGTTGGCGCGTGGCCGGCCAGGCTGGGCATCCAGGGCGAGCACCACCTCACCCGCAGCGATCAATTTCTCGACCTGCAGGAGTTGCCTCGGCGGATCGCGTTCATCGGAGGCGGCTACATCGGCTTCGAGTTCGGGCACATCGCGGCCAGAGCCGGGGCAGCAGTCACGATCTTGCACCAAGGCGCCCGGCCGCTCAAACACTTTGACCAAGACCTCGTGGCGCGGCTATTGGAGCGCACCCGCGACGTGGGCATCGACGTTCGGACTGGTACGAAGGTCACGGGCGTCGAGGGAGCACCGGGAAGCTTCAAGGTCACGACCTTGACGGATTCGGGACCTGAGAGGTTCGAGGCGGACATGGTTGTCCATGCGGCTGGTCGCGCACCCGAGGTGGACGATCTCGACCTGTCCGCCGCTGGGATCGAGTTCGATCGCAATGGGATCCGGGTCAACGGCCACCTGCAGAGCGTCTCGAACCCGGCGGTCTACGCGGCGGGTGATGCGGCCAACAGTGGAGGTCTGCCCGAGACGCCCCTCGCTCAGTACGAGGGCGGCCTCGTTGCTGAGAACATCGTGGAGGGCAACCAGCGTACGGCGGACTACCTCGGCATGGCGAGTGTGGTCTATTCGATTCCCGCACTGGGCGCGGTGGGGATGACCGAGGAGGAAGCCCACGCCAAGGGCCTGACGTTTACCGTCAACCAGGCGGATACCTCTGGCTGGTACTCGGCGCGGCGGGTCGCCGAGCCGGCGTCGATGTACAAGATCCTGATTGAGAAGGACAGCGGTAAGATTCTCGGAGCTCACCTCTTAGGCCCGGAGGCTGACGAGTTCGCGAACGTCTTCGCTCTTGCCATCCGAGCGGACATCCGCGCTGACGCGCTGAAGCACGCGCTATTCATCTACCCGACCCAGGCCTCCAACATGGCATGGATGCTGTAGTGCCTGATTCTCAGGCGGGCTGGTACTTCCCGCGATCACCTGCGTGTTCGGCACCCCGCTCGTGGACTCCCTGATCGCCGCCCTCCTTCCCGACGTCGACGCGGAGGCCGTCGTGGACGTGCGTACCACGCCGGGCAGCCGGCGCCTCCGCGACGTGGGCAGTTCTCCGCCTGACGGCGGCCTGTCCAGCGAGGCCGTCTGGTGGCGCTGCCATCGGCGGATCACCGTCGATTACGCCGTACTACACCTGGCCCGTGACGGGCGGCTCACAGAACAGCGGCCGACCGCGGGCACACGCCTACTCGACGACGGACTCCTCGTCCATGACGCCGCCCGAGCCGCTCCGCCGTACGGCGATAACTCCGACCAACAACACCAACTGGATCAGCAGACGGAGGCCACCATGAACCGCGCTCTATGGCCAGTAGCGACGGCAGAACTCGGTTAACTGGCCGGATCGTGGTCGTGCCATCGGCGCAGTTCGGTCGAGGGCGCAACATCCCTCCTCCCGGTGGGGAGTGTCATCGTCGGGCCTCGCGCCCCCGCCGCCACAGGCTGTCCACAGCGAGGGCTCCTCCCCCGCTAAAGGCGATGGCGATGCTGGCAGCCGCGAGCGCCAGAACGAACTCGTAACCGCCTTGGGATACCCAGAAGCCTTTGCTTGCGTGAACGAAGACGATCGCCAACAGCATGTCGAGCACAAGTAGCGTGCCGAACACCGGCAGCAGCAGCCCGAGCACAAGAGCCACGCCTCCGACCAGTTCGAGAGCCGCGGCCGCCAGGGTCGACACCCCAGGCAGGGGTACACCGGCCGACTTGAAGAACGCGGTCGTAGCGTCGATACTCGTGAATTTCTCCCACCCGTGCGCGATGAAGATGATGCCCACGATGACCCGAGTGATCAGCAGCGCGACCGGCTGAACCTTCTCCATAACAAAAGTATCCCCCTTGTTAAACGCTCGTAGCGGTCCAGGGGCAATGGCCCACATGGCTACTTCGCAAGCGGAGGGTCCGCAACGACAACACAACTTCACGTTATGCCCGGCTCAACAGCCGCACAACCAGCCCGGTTAATGATCCATCCAAGATCACAAGCTTGCCTGCGCATGCCGTCCAGCAATCAAGTGGAAATTTTCGCCGATCGCCTATGGGGAGATCCATTGAGCGTCATCACGCCTCATCGCTCGCGGCAACAGCCACGACGGTGGTGCGGGAAGTCCCGTTGATGCCGGGTCACCTAAGGATTTTGGGTTCGCAAGGAAAGGTTTGGCTCGGTGCGGTTTCGTGGGGGCAACTCGGTACGATTTTATGGGTGGCAGTAGTAAGCGGCACTGTACGGTGCCGTCGCGAGATGGGTGTGATGGTGCGTTGCTCCGGTGCCTGATCAGATGAGTGGCGTCGCCCCTGCAGGCGGGGCGCCCGGCGAGCATGGGCAAGATCCTTCGGACCCCCGCCGATGGAAAGCCCTGGCCGTCTGCCTGATCGCCGGTTTCATCACATGGTTGGACATCAGCATCGTTAACGTGGCGCTACCCTCTATCCGCATCGCGTTACACGCCTCGCCGAGTGACCTCCAGTGGGTCGTTTCTGGATACGCGTTCGCCTTCGGGTTGCTGCTGATACCCGCCGGGCGGTTCGGCGACGCACATGGCCGGCACAACGTATTCGTCTTCGGCATGCTCCTTTTCGCATTGGCCAGCGCCGCGGCGGGAGCAGCCTCGGGACCGGCTTGGCTGATCGTGGCACGGGTCGCACAGGGGGCTGCTGCAGGTGTGACTGCTCCGCAGATCACCGGGCTGATCGAGCAGCTTTTCTGGGGCGCGGAACGGGGGCGGGCGTTCGGACTGCTAGGCGCCACGATGAGCTTCTCCACGGCAATCGGCCCACTGCTGGGCGGCCTGCTTATTCAATTTACCGGCCAAGAGGCGGGCTGGCGCCATGTCTTGCACGTCAGTATACCGATCAGCGTCATCGCCATGATCTTGGCGTACCGATACGTGCCCAGGAAGGAGGTTATAAAACGACAACGAGAGAGCATGGATCCTGTTGGCGTTTTAATTCTCGCCGCCGGCATATTGCTGCTGCTAATGCCGCTCGTGGAAGGACGGGAGTGGCAGGGACAGGCCAAGTGGCTCTTTGCGTTGGCCGCGTCCGTCGTACTGGCCGGGTTCGTACGCTGGGAGCGTTGGCACGGTCAGCGACACACTCCGATAGTTGATCTTTCCCTGTTCCGTAGAGGCTCATATGCCATGGGTGTATTGCTCGCGGCACTGTATTTTGGCGGATTCACCGCAATCTTCTACATCGTCACTCAATATCTACAAGAAGGCCTGCATTATTCCGCTCTGCGCGCGGGTTTGTTGAGTGCGGCGTTCGCGCTGGGATCAACATTCAGCGCCGCACTGAGCGGTCGACTCGTCGACCGATCGGGCCGACTGCTCGTCGCATTCGGACTGGTGCTGGTCACAGTTGGATTGGGCGCCACGGAACCCGCCATCCTGCTGGCTTCCGGCGAAAACGTGGCCTGGCTGATCGCAGCACCACTGTTTCTCGCAGGGCTGGGCAACGGCCTGATCGTCTCGCCGAACCAGACACTCACCTTGTCAGCGGTGCCGGCTGCCGAGGCCGGCCTTGCCGCCGGCGTGCTTCAGACAGGACAGCGAATCGGCGCCTCCGTCGGTCTTGCGGCGGTGGGTTCGGCTCAAGGGATCTATGCGACGGCGTTCCAGCACGCCCTACTGGTTAACGTCACGTTCGTGCTGGCCGCGCTAGCTGTGGCTCTTGTTGACGTATTCGTGAAGCGCCGAGCCAACCGACGATCGGGCTATCGCTGAGCGAGGGACCACGTGGGGGCGGAGCCACGCGACTGGTCCTGCCAGTCCAGACGTTTCCGGCTCCGTAGCGCCATGCCCGGGTGGACGGCGATTCCCGGACGGTCCAATTCTGGGGACTCCAGTCGCGGGTCAGCCGACAGCTTCTATGCCTCAACTGGAGCTACTACCTGCAGTTGCCGAATGATCGACTACAGCCCGGCGCGACCCAAGTGGGTGCAGATCTACGAGGTCGTACGCGCACGCATCGAGTCGGGCGAGTAGCCGCCCCGTCACCTCATCTCCAAGGTGCAGGTGGAGGGCGAGTTCGTGGCCCAGGACAAAACGAGACCTCCGAGCAGGCATGCCGCCCCGGAGGTCTCAGCAATCCCGGCTACTCCTCCGAAGAGGTCGTCAGCCCGGTCGGGCACCCGGCCGAAGGGTCACCTGCGATGACACCGGTGCCGCCGAGGCCGCAGTAGCCGTTCGGCACCTACACGCGTACGAGGCGGACTGCCTTGCCGCAGAGTTTGCTCATGTCATCCTCGTCCGAGGTGAGGATGACGACGGGCTTGGTGGAGCGAAGAGCAGTAGCGGCCACGACAGCGTCGATCGCGTGTTTATGGCCGTGAAGACCGCTCTCACGGAGCAGGTCCAGCGCGTGGACGGAAACCACCTCGGTCACCGGTTCGACACGCATCCGGGACAGGTGCCAGCGCAACCGATCGTCTGTCACCCGGCCGTCGAAGGCCTCGATAGGCGTCAGGGCACTGACGGCAACGCGGAAGTCGTTGTTCTGCGCCTCACGCACAATCGCTGTGACGCGCTGGTCGGCTGCGCACCACTTCGAAAGCCCCTCGGAGTCCAGGATGACCGTCCCCGCACTCAGCTTGCTTCGTGCGCGTGCCATCCACGCTCCTCCTGCAGCTCCGGAGCGGACTTCACGCTACGGAACAACTGCTCGGCCTCGTCCCGAAGGGACTGCGGGATGGGACCGCTCTCGTTCTCGTTCGCCTGCAGGGCCTCCTCCAACAGGTCCCGCTCGATCTGCCGCTCCACAGCGGCATCCACATAGGCGGAGAACCCGCGCGCACCGACACGCTCCTTGATCGCGCGGATGTTGCCGGCCCGCAGGGAAACGCTGACCTTGGCCGCGGGCCCTTCTGCGGCAGTTTACTACTTCAAGTAGCAAAATCACGCCCCGCAAACACGAAACCTCCGAGCAGCGCGGTGCTGCCCGGAGGTCTCACAGTCCGGCTACTCCCTGTGGACACATCGCAAGCGCGCGAGCCGGCGTGCCTTGCCACGCAGCTCGCTCAGGCCTTACGGAGCCCGGTGAACTGCAGGCCGGTGAAACCCGCCACCACTGCCGCCTGGACGACCACGAAGGCCGTGCCCAGACCGGACACCGGGAACCATCCGGCGATCAGCATCTCCGCGCTGGCCGCCACCCAGGCCACGTTGACCACCATCACCGCGATCACCGCCCCCCTGTTCACCACCGGACGGGCGGCAAGGTAGAGGAGGGTCGCGGCGTAGGCGACCAGGAACGCGCCGACCGGCATGAGGAAGGCGGCGGGCAGGCCGAACATCGAGCCGAAGATCGCTGCGACGGCCAGGAAGACGAGGCCGTTGGCGCCCGACCCGATGGCGTCCTGCTTGAGCGCGAACCGCAGCAGTTTGGCCTCGGCGTTGGAGTTGGCGGCAGTGGTGGGCGCGGTGGCGATGGCAGCCATGATCAGATCCTTTCGAGCGGGATGCTGTCGTCCCTGTGCCAACGAAATTACGCAGGTCGACGCCGCGCCGAATCCGTCATCATGACGGTAGTGCCGGTCACGGTCACCCGCTCGCACGCTGGGCGGGCACCTGGCCTTCGCCGCCGCTGCCAGCCCGGAGGTAGGATCCGTGTTCCGCTAGATTTCGGCCATGTTGTACGGGCGGGCTGCGGAGCAGGCTCAGGTGGATCGGCTGCTGGCGAACGCGCGGTCCGGGCGCAGTGGTGTGTTGGTGGTACGCGGCCAGCCGGGTATCGGGAAGACCGCGTTGCTCGGCCACCTGACGGAGCGGGCCGCGGGGGTGCGGGTGCTCCACGGGGTCGGCATCGAGTCCGAGGCGGAACTGCCGTATGCCGCCCTGCATCTGCTCCTGCGTTCCGAACTTGACCGGATCGCCGTGCTGCCCGAGGCCCAGGCGGCAGCGCTGCAGGGCGCGCTGGGGCTGGGGGCGGCGGCTCCGGAGAACCGGTTCCTCGTCGGGCTGGCCGTGCTCAGCCTGCTGGCCGAGGTCGCAGGCGACGGGGCGCTGCTCTGCCTGGTCGATGACGCTCAGTGGTTCGATCGGGCGTCCATCGACGCGCTGGTGTTCGTGGCGCGGCGGCTGGACGCGGAAGGCATCGCGCTGGTGTTCGCGGGCAGGGAGGAGTTCCACCCACAGGGGCTGCCCGAGCTGTGGCTGGACGGTGTGGACCGCGACGCCGCCGTCACGCTGCTGGCCGAGTCGGCCAGGGATCTGGCGCCGAAGGTGCGTGACCGTGTCCTGGACGAGGCGGGCGGCAATCCCCTCGCGCTCATCGAGCTGCCGTCCACGCTCACCGCGGAGCAGCAGGCTGGGCAGCTGAACCCGTTCACCACGATTCCGGTCGCCAACCGGGTGCAGCAGGCCTTCCAGCAGCAGATCAGGGCGCTGCCCGACACGGCTCAGGCCCTGCTCGCGGTGCTCGCCGCCGACGACACAGGCGATCTTGGCATCGTGCTGCGCGCCGCGGAGTCCTTCTCCGCCGGGCTGGCGGACCTGGAAGCGGCGGAGCAAACCAAGCTGGTCACGGTGAACGGGGCCGTGGTGGCCTTCAGGCACCCGCTCATCAGGGCCGCCGCCTACCAGAACATGCCGTTGACGTCGCGGCTGGCCGTACGGCGTGCGCTCGCCGAGGTGCTCGACGGCGGCGAGCACGCCGACCGCCGGGCCTGGCATCTGGCCGCGGCGACGACCACGCCTGACGAGGGCGTGGCGCGCGAGCTGGAGCTGGCCGCGGAGCGGGCGCGCACCCGTTCCGGCTATGCGGCCATGGCCGCGGCCTACGAGCGGGCCGCCGAACTCACCCCCGACACCGCCAAGCGGTCGGTACGGCTGGCCGCGGCGGCCGTGGCGGCCAGCGACGCGGGCCAGCCGACCCGCGCGGGCTCGCTGGCCGACCGGGCCAGCGAGGAGATCCAGGACCCGCTGGCCCTCGCTCACCTGATCCAGGTGCGCGCCCATCGGGAGTTTGAGCAGGGCAGCCAGGCCGCGGCCGGCGAGCTCATCATCACCGGCGCGGAGCGGGTCGCCAGGCTGGACGCCGAGCGGGCGGCCTACCTGATCGTGGAGGCGGTGCGCTGCGGATGGTACGCCAGTGACCCGGGCCTGGCGGAGCAGGCGGCAAGGCTGCTCAGGGCCCTGCCCAAGATCGGCTCTCCGCTGGTGAGCGGCGCGCTCGGGCTGGCCGCACTGGTCAACGGCGACCTGAAGGATGCGGTCACGCTCATGCAGGAGCTGGTACTCGCTCCGGATCTGTCCGGGCTCCAGGTGCCAGGCATGCTCTTCATGGCCCAGCTGTGCGCGCCCATCGGGCGATACGGCGAGGGCGAGGCCGCTGCGGCGCGCGTCGAGGCCGAGTGCAGGGCCCACGACATGGGCGGCTGGCTGACCACCGCCGTGGAGACCCGGCTGCAGGCGCAGATGCTGCTCGGCAGGTATCGCGAGGCGGCAACCAAGCTGGAGGAGATCATCCCTGTGATCGGCGACCTGGGGCAGCGGAACGGAGCGGTCGCGCTCACCGCGCTGCTCGCCCTGGCGTGCGGCGAGCTGGGCGACGAGCAGGGTTGCCGGACGGCGGCCGCGGCCGTCTTCGAACAGGCGGGAATGCGCGGGCTCCGCGCGGCCGAGGCGGTCGCGGTGGCCGGGCTCGGGCGGCTGGAGCTCGCGCTGGGCCGCCCAAAGGCCTCGCTAGGGATCCTGGAGAGGATTTCGGCCGCCAACGCGCCGGTGTCCGTCTTCTTCGCCCCTGACCGGATCGAGGCCGCCGTCAAGGCCAGGGAGCCCGAGCGGGCGCGCGAGCCCCTGTCGTACTACCTGAACTGGGCGGCCGGCGTCGGCGTGCCGTCCGCCGACGCGGTCGTACTGCGCTGCCGCGCCCTCGTCGAGAACGACGAGGACCTGTACGAGGAGGCTATGCGGGCGCACGAGCAGGGCGAGCAGCCACACGAGCAGGCCCGCACACGGCTGCTCTACGGCGAGTGGCTACGGCGGGCGCGCAAGCGTGCCGCCGCCCGCGCTCAACTGCGCGCCGCCCTGGAGACCTTCGACCGGCTCGGCATGGCGCTGTGGGCCGAGCGCGCCCGCGCGGAGCTGCGCGCCACCGGCGACGTCCCCGCGGCCCCGCGCCAGGCGGACGATCCGCTCAGCGTCCTCACCGCGCAGGAGAGGCAGGTGGTACGGCTGGCCGCCGCGGGCGCGTCCAACCGCGACATCGCGGCCCAGCTGTACCTCAGCCCACGCACCGTCGGCTACCACCTCTACAAGGCCTTCCCCAAGCTCGGGATCTCCTCACGGGCGGAGCTGGCCGCGATCGCTACCTGAGCCTGCCGTACAGCTCGGTGATCTTGGCTTCGTCGGCGACGAGCGGCAGCTGGTCGAAGGTCAAGGCCCAGTCGCTCGAGATGCCACCGGTGTCGCCGACGCGCTCGATGATGCCGAAGCTGACCGGGTCGGTCTGGCCCTTGGGCAGGAGCGTGCCGTGCCATTCCAAGTACGTCGCGCCGTTGACCTTGACGGCCTGGCCCGGCTGCAGCTGGACATCGCTGACCTGGTCGAAGAACCTCTTCAGGTAGGCGAGCTTGCCCTGTCTGGTGCGCAGCGTGCCGCCGTTCAGGCCAGGGGCGGACAGCGGTGCGCCGGTGAGCCGTTCCACCAGGGCCGCCGCGTCCTCGTCGTTCCATGCCTCGGCACGGGCGACGAGCTCATCGGGGTCGAGGACTGGCTTACGGCCCTGATCGGGGGTGCTGCCGTCGGCGACGTCGGCGAACAGGTCGGGCAACTCGGGGTCGAGCGGCTTGAACCAGGTGTGCCGGTCGTAGTAGCGACGGCCCTGGTCGACCTTGCCACCGTCGGTCAGCTGGACCCGGTAGACCGCAGGGTAGGCGACCTCGTGTCCCTTGAACGTGGCCTCGTTGTACGCTTCGAACATCACGGCGGGACCGTTCACAGCGATGCGCGTGCCACGGAAGCGGAAGTCGGGGACCAGGCTGAGCGATCCGCTGATCGCCTTTCTGATGGCCTCCTCACCCTGGAGCAGTGGCGTGCTCGCCTTCGCCGGCTCCCACAGCGTCGCGTCCTTGGACCACATGTCGACGTAGGCACCCACCCGGTCGGGGGTGGTGACCTTGCCGAACTTGATCTGCCGCTTGATGAAGGTGCAGGCGTTGGGCGACACCCAGCCGCTGATGGAGGTGACCTCCGGCCGCGCCTCCGCGCAGCCCGCCGCTCTGTCCCGGCTTTCCCCGGTCGCCTGCGCCCGCCCCGTGATCGTGCAAAGCGCCAGCACTGCCCCGACTGCGAGGCCCATCCCCGCAACCCGCGTGGCCTTCATGACCTGCCCCTTTCGATGTTCTTTCAGGTGCCACCGAAATTAGGCCGATCCTCTTCGCGGCGAATCTGTCAACGTGGCGGTAGTCAGACGCACCGCACCAGGCAGGTCACGGGAAGCGCCATCGGGTCTGGCTGTATTCGCCCTTGCGAAAGCCTCTCGCGGGAAGGAGAGTCGGCGGCGGGCGATGAGGCCGGGCCGGGGAGATGGCCCTTGCCCTCGGGGTGTTCGAAGCCGCACTCGCCGACTACGAAGCGCCGTCGGCAAGGTGGTGGTCGCGTACTCCTCCGAAGAGGTCGTCAGCCCCGTCGGGCACCAGGCAACTCGCCACGATGTCACCTCCCGGCAGGACCTGATGCAGCGGTTATTGTGGTGTTGCGCTCGCGCCCCCTCGCGGCGCTGGTCAGGCGATGTCTCGCCGTAGTGGGGCCGCGACGGCGACCGCGCCGGCGATCAGGGCGTAGCCGAGCAGTACGGCACCGCCGACCGGCGCGGGAAGCAGTTGGGCGGCCGCCGTGCCGGTCTGGTCGGCGACGGCTTCGGCCAGATAGGTGGATCCGGTCAGCGCGGCGGTGGCACCGCCAGGCAGATAGGGATAGAGCGCCTGGATCCCTGGGATGAGCAGCAGAGCGGTCTCGATCATGTAGAAGTAACCGCCGACCACCACGAGCGCGGTCACCTGGTTACGAAGAAGAGCGCCCACCGCCACCCCCAGCAGGGTGTAGACGGCCATGGTCAGCGCGATGCGGCCGAGCAACGCCAGGACGGTGGTCGCGGGCAGGCCCAGGGTGACCCCCTTGATGGCGGCCGCCGCGAAGAGGGCGGCTGCCGCGGTCGCTGCCGTGAGCAGGCCGTAGACGAGTCCGCCTCCGGCATAGGCCACTAACTTGGCGGCGAGCCAGGTCCAGCGTCTCGGGGCGAACAGCGCCGTGGTGGTGATGGTCCTGTGCCGGTATTCCGAGGCCACGGCGGCGGTCCCGAGCAGGGCGGGGGCGAACGTAGTGAGCCCCAGCAGGCCGATCAGCACGAGGGTGCCCTGCGCGGTGTCCAGGCCCGGAAGCGGCGGGGTGAAGTTCTCCGGGCCGACGATCGCGAGCAGGCCGACGAGCCCTCCGCTGCCGAGCGCGGCCAGCGAGCCCCACAGCCACAGCCTCGTCGTGGTCAGGCGCAGCCACTCCGCCGAGATGAGCGCGGTCATCGGGCCCGTCCTGTGAGGTGCAGGAACGCCCGCTCAAGAGTGGGACGTTCAAGGGTGATCTCATGCAGCGGGATACCGCGGGACGCCGCGACAGCGGCGACCTGGGCGGTGGTCAGGCCGTGGATGCGCAGGGCGCCGGGTTGCGTGGTCTCCACGCGGACCTCGCCTCCGGCCTCTCGCGGGGACTCCCCGCGTCCCGCGCCTCCGGTCTCGTCCCCCAGCAGCCATGCCTTGAGCAGGTCCGCCTGTGGTGAGCGCACCAACACCGCAGCCGTGCCGCACAGCTCGACGATGGGCCCAGCGGTGACCAGCCGCCCGTCGTGGATCACCACGACGTGGTCAGCCATCTGCTCGACCTCTCCGAGTACGTGGCTGGAGACCAGGATGGTGCGCCCCTCGGCGGCCAGGTCACGCAGGAAGTGGCGTAGCCAGGCGATGCCCTCGGGGTCGAGGCCGTTGCTCGGCTCGTCCAGCAGCAGGACCCGCGGATCGCCGAGCAGCGCGGTAGCCAGGTTGAGGCGCTGCCGCATCCCGGTAGACAGGGTGCGCGTCGTACGCCCGGCGAATGCCGACACGCCGGTCAGGTCGGCGACCCGCGCGACGCGAGCTGGGCCGTACCGACCCATGCGGGCGTAGACGCGCAGGTGGTCCAGGGCGGTGTGGCTGGGGTGAAAGCCCGAGCTGTCCAGCACGGCGCCGACGGTCGCCGACGGCCTGGGCAGGTCGGCATAACGCTTGCCGCCGATGGTGGCCGTGCCGGAGGTCGGCGTGATCAGGCCCAGCATCATCCGCATGGTGGTGGTCTTGCCCGCGCCGTTCGAGCCCAGGAAACCGGTCACCGTGCCGGGTTCGGCACCGAAGCTGAGATCGCTGACGGCGGTCACGGGCCCGAAGGTCTTCGTCAGGCCGCGCACCGCGATGTCCCAGTCGCTCATGCCGGCACCGCCCTCAGGTGGCGCCGGATCTCCTCGGCGTTCTCGACGCTCAGTATCAGCTCGTCGTAGCCCGACAGCCTGCCGTTCAGGACGATCCGCAGACCGGCGACGCCCCTGCGAGCGGCGACCAACCGTTTGACGCCGGTCATGGACGTCCAGGTGCCGACCTTGGCGAAGCCGCTGACGAGCAGACCGGAGTGCAGTCCCGTGGCCGCCGCGAGCGGCCGGTCGAGGTTGTGCACCTCACGGATCGCCGCCACGGGCACGCTCACCCCACCCGTCCTGGTGAACAGCCGCGCCCACGGGGCGAAGAACACGGTCAGGGCCCCCTCGCGGATCTCTACCTGGATCACGATGCCGCCCCTTTCCAATGGCGAGCTCTATCTGTTCTATAAGTTGTATAGCAGATACTCTGGTGGTGTGCACTTGACCCTTGACCTCGACAGCGAGGTCCCGATCTACCAGCAGATCAGGGATCGCATCGTGGAGGCGATCGCCCGGGGGGAAGCGCGGGAAGGCGACCCGCTCCCCTCGACCCGGCAGCTGGCCGCTGACTTCGGCATCAATTTCCACACCGTGAACAAGGCCTACGACCTGCTGCGACAGCAGGGAGTCATCCGTATCAACCGCAAGAGCGGCGCGGTTGTGCGACGAGACGCCGCCAGCGGGCCGCCCGAGGCGGGATTCACCGACGACTGGGAGGAACGAATGCGCGTGCTGTTGGCGGAAGCCACCGTCCACGGCCTTGACCGAGGGTCCGTGATACGCCGGTGCGAAGCGATGCTGACCGGGTTCACGGAGGTGCTGTGATGCTGCTCATCGCGGCCGACCTGGCCACCGTCGCGCTGGTCACCTGCCTCATGCTGGCCCTGCCGGTGCTTGCCAGACCGACCCTGCCGTTCGGCGTACGCGTGGCCTCCGAGCGAGTGGCCGATCCCGCCATCGTCGCCCAACGACGGACCTTCGCCCGCCTGGTCGGCCTGGTCGCCGCGATCGCCGTGATCACCTCGATCCCCGCGCTGCTCGCCGCGGATCACCCGGCCGTGCTCGGCGCCGTCGCGACCGCTCTGACCATGGCGGACCTGCTGCTGTACTACCGCGCTCATCGCAAGGTCCGCGCCGCCAAGGACGCTGGAGGGTGGACGGCCGAACGGCGTCAGGGCATCACCGTCGACACCACCTTCCGCACCGACCCTGTCCGGGTGCCGTGCGCCTGGGGTCTGCCCGCCCTGGCAACCCTGCTGCTCACTGCGGGCATCGGGTGGTCACGGTACGGCGGGCCGCCCGACACGGTGCCACTGTTCCTCGGATACGGCGTGGCCCCCGCGCAGCGTGAGCCCGCCACTTTGTTGAACGTCTTCGAGCCGGTGGTGTATCAAACTGCGCTCACCCTGCTCATCCTCCCTGTGGTCCTGATCGTGTTGCGTGCCCGCCCCGACCTCGACGCGGCAAGGCCCAAGGGATCGGCCCGTCGCTATCGCGTCTACCTGCACGGCGTCGCCGCACTCTCGCTGCTGTCGGCCGCCTGCCTGAACCTGGGCCTGCTCGTCTCGGCGCTGCAACTGTGGGAGGTCATCACACCCGCGGTCGTGTGGCAGGTGGCCGCCTGTCTGCCGCTCGTCGCACTGCTCGCCGGATGGATGGTCTGGGAGATGAAGGTGGGTCAGGCAGGGCATCGCCTGACCGCCCTGCCCGGAGAGGAGGCGGAGGACTCCGGGGTCGCGCAACGTGATGACGACAGGCACTGGTTCCTCGCGGGGACGGTTTACGTCAACCGCCGTGACTCCGCGCTCCTCATCCATGCCCGCATAGGCACCAGCTGGACGCTGAACCTCGGCCATCCGATCGCCTGGCTCCTCGTCGCCGTCCTTGCCGGGTTCGGCCTGCTCGCCCTCTTCGGTGTGATCGATCTGCCCGAGAAGCGGAGCCTCTTGATGCCATAGGTCCAAGGCAATGGCCTCCGCCGCGCTACGACTCGTCGGCACTCAAGCCGACGGGGCAACTAAGGCCGGTGCCGCCGAGGCCGCAGCGCCGTTCGGCACCTTGAAAAGGTATTGCATAGTGGTTCATCTGAGGCAAAAAATCTGCCACCCCTCTCCAGAGCCGGCCAGGTAGCCGTCGCTCTTGGCCTGAAGTGCCGGGAGGGCACGGCTCATTTCCGCCTACGTCGATGCCGCTCCCAGCGTATGGTTCGGACTGTGGGCTATCGGCGCTTTCCCAGCGCGAGCAGCACCAGGAGAAGCGCATCGACGGCGATAACGGGCAGGACCATCTCGTCGTACCAGACGATTTTGATCACGCTGAACACCATCTGCGCGATCACGAACACGAAGGCGGCGGTGCGCAGTCCGGGGTTCGCTCCGATGCGGACGGCGACCCACAGGTAGCCGACGCCAATCGTGTACGACCATGCGGCGAGCGCCCAGTCGATCGGAGTCGTTACACCCCCGTCCTCCGGCGCGGCGAAGAACGTGAAATAGGACGTAGCGGCGAGCCCGAACAGCCCGAGCAGCAGGAGCAGGACTCGTCCGGCCCACCAGGCGATCACTGAGGCCTGACTGGGGCGAGGCGGAGTGGTGGTTTCGGGAGACATGCGAAAGCTCCTCAGGGACCGTGAACGACGCCGCAGACGCTACGCCCGAGCTGGACATTTGACATCGCACCGCAGGCGGCTTTTCAATCAGCCCTGGGGCTGATGATCAGGTTTGCCCACTTCTCATCCTGTTAGTCTTGATCCATGTCGCTACGGTCTGCGCCCCGCGCCCTGACCAGAAGCCCTCAGCGCATTGACGCCATCCTCGCGGCCCTGTTTTGCGGCGCCTCCCTCGCGCAGGTGGTCGTCGCACCTATTGCCAGCCTTCCCGTGTCCGTGCTCGTCGCCGTCGGCTCCACGGTGCCGCTGGCATGGCGACGCCGGCATCCGGTCATCGCCGCACTCGCCGGCTCCTTCATATGGCTCGTCCCCACCAATGGCTTCCTGTTCCTGGGTTACGTGATCACCGTTCTGCTCTACTACTCCGTCGGGACACGGGTCGCCGCGCTTGGAGTCACCGTCGCGACAGCCGTGACCGGCTCGATCACGGGCGCCGTGGCGACATTGCTCGGACCGGAGCCCTTCGGTGCGGTCTTCGGCGCGATGCTCGCGGTCGCCGCGCCCACGGCTATCGGGCGCCTGGTCGCCCACCAGCGAGCGCAGACCGCACGCATGAAGGAACTCGCCGAAGACCTGCGACGCGAGAGGGCGGGGGCCGAACGGGTCGCGGTGGCCGAGGAGCGGGCGCGCATCGCCCGGGAGCTGCACGACGTCATAGGACATGACGTCAGCGTCATCGCCCTGCAGGCGGATGCAGCGGAGGCGGCCATCGAAAAGGCACCGCAGCTCGCGAGGGCACCGATCGCCGCCATCCGCGAATCCGCGGGCGAGGCGTTGAGTGAGATGCGGCGGGTGCTCGGCGCGCTCCGCCAGGACGGCGACGAGCATGGGTCGTATCCGCAGCCTGGGGTGCAGGACTTGATTAGGTTGGTCGACCGGGCGCGCGCGTCCGGCATGCAGGTGGACATGGTGGTACGTGGCACCCCCCGCCCCACGCCGCCGAGCGTCCAGCTCGCCGCCTACCGCCTGAGCCAGGAGGCGCTGACCAACGCGCGTAAGCACGCAGCCGGCGCGCCCGTGCTGCTCGAAGTCCTCTGGGGGAAAGAAACCCTGAGGCTGCGGGTGACCGATAGCGGTCCTGGGCCGGTGTCCCAGGCAGGTGCCGGCTACGGCCTGATCGGGATACGCGAGCGGACGCGCCTGCTCGGAGGTCACCTGCGCACAGGACCGGCGCCGGGCGGGGGCTTCGAGGTGATGGCCGAGTTGCCACTCGACCCGCTGTCGGTGACATGACCTCCGTCGTCATCGCCGATGACCAGGCGCTGGTTCGTGATGGGCTACGACTCATTCTCGAGCTGGCGGACATCGAGATCCTGGGTGAGGCGGCCGACGGCGCCGCGGCGGTTGAGCTCGTCCGGCGGACGCGGCCGGACGTCGTTCTGATGGACCTCCGCATGCCGAGCCTCGACGGGATCGAGGCGACCCGGCGCATCGCCTCGATGGACGTCCCGACCCGTGTCCTGGTGCTGACGACCTTCGGCCTCGACCAGTACGTCTACGAGTCGCTACGGGCCGGTGCCGCCGGCTTCCTGCTCAAGGATGCAGGGCGTGAGCGGCTCGTGGAGGCGGTGCGTACGACGGCTGCGGGAGAGACCCCGCTAGCGCCAGAGGTGCTCGAACGGATCGTGAATCACTACGTGCGGCGCCCCCCGCTCGGCCTGGTCAAGCCACCGCGGCTCGAAGCGCTCAGCAACCGCGAGATCCAAGTGCTCAGGCTCGTCGCCGCAGGCCGCTCCAACCCCGAGATCGCACAAGAGCTGTTCATCTCGCTCGCGACGGTCAAAAGCCACGTGCGGCACATCCTGTCAAAGCTTGGACTACGCGACCGTGTACAGGCCGTGGTCACCGCCTACGAAGCCGGACTCACTACGGCAGGGGGCGATGCCGGCTCCACACCGTAAATCCCCCGGATAAGGTTCCGGTCGACGCACTCGGCACGGGCCTCGGGCACGACACGGAACCGCTCCGGCTTCCATGGAAGGCTCCATCAGAGCCGGCCACCCATGCCTTGGAGATTGGGGCAGGAATGAGCGCTGTCCGAGCGAAGCGACAATCATTTCCGGGGCTCTCGCCGCGTCAGGCTTCGTCGGACGTCAGGCCGGCGGGGCAGGAGACGCCGAGGCCGCAGTAGCCGTTGGGCACCTTGAAGAGGTATTACACGAGGACGAGCTACGCATCGGTGTTCTTGGAATGCCGTCGGGATGCATGGACGAGCCACACTGTTCGCGCTTCGTCATCGAATGATGTAGCGGACACGACCTCCACTCGTGATCTCGAACTCCGAGATCGACTCGAAGGCGACGCCGCCGTTCGACATTCGCTCGCGAGCGTGGATCTGCGCGCAGAGCTTCAAGATATCGCCATGTATTCGCCAGGGCGTGCCTGAAGAGCTCCTCCCACCTCTCAACGGCATCACCGGTCGTGCTCCCCCACAGGCCCACCGAAAGGGCGGCTGATAAGCCAGGCTGGACGTGTGAAGGACGACGGGCTCTACACGATCGGCCAGGTGGCGCGGCTCGCCGGGGTGCCGGTGCCGACGGTCCGGTACTACTCCGACGAAGGGCTGGTACCTCCAGCTGGCCGGTCGGCCGGCGGCTACCGGCTCTACGATCACGACGCCCTGGACCGGCTGGAACTCGTCCGTACGCTGCGAGATCTCGGCGTCGAGATCGCGACGATCACACGAGTGCTCGCCGACGCGCAGACTCTGAACGAGATCGCCGACGGGCAGATCGCGGCCATGGAGGACCAGATCCAGACCTTGCGGGTACGCCAGGCGGTGTTGCGCTACGTCACCACCCGCCGTACCGGCACGGCCGGAATCGCCCACGTGAACCGGCTCGCCCGGCTACCGGCGGAGCAGCGCCGGCAGCTGGTGGCCGATCTCGTGGCCGAAGCGACTCGCGGGCTCGATATGGAGCCCGCGTTCGCCGCGCACCTGCGCTCGATGCTGCCCGACCTGCCCGACGACCCATCGGTCGAGCAGCTCGACGCGTGGCTGGAGCTGGCGCACCTGGTCGGCGACCCCCACTTCCGGGAGAGCGTACGCGAGGCGTTCGAGCGGCACGCGACGGACCGCTCCTCCGGCGCCGAGCACGGCGACCACGAGAGCTGGGCGCGAGCCGAGCAGGCCACGCTGGACCTCGTCGGCCGCGCCCTGGCGGACGGGATTCCGCCGGTCTCCGCCCTGGCCCGGCCCATCGTGAACGAGCTGGTCGCCGTCTTCGCCCAGGCCCACCGGCGGTCCGACGACGCCGGGTTCCGGCTCTGGCTCGCCGAGCGGATCCGCATCGGGGCCGACCCTCGGGTCTCCCGATACTGGCAACTGCTGGCCATGATCAACGGTACGCCCCCGAAACCCGATCCGGTCCCTGCGGCCCGCTGGCTCCTCGCCGCACTCGACCCCCACGTACCCGACCTTTAGGGAACGGGATGGTGCCGGAGCGCCTGAGTGAACCAGTCGAACGCCGGCGCCAGGCTCGGCGGCGCCGGCCAGCCGTTGATCGTGGACAGCAGGGCGAAGTACCGCTCCGTACGGGGATCATTGGCGATCTCCAGCCGAGTCAGCAGCTTCCGGCGGTACTCGGCACTGTCGAGATGGCCGAATGTCGCGGTGTATCCGGCGATCAGCTCGACCAGCACCATTCGCGCCTGCTGCGAACCCGGCTCGACCCCGTCCGCCTGCGCCTGCCGCACCCGTTCCCGGACCAGCTCGGTCACCTCGTGGTGCAGGCCGGTCTGATCCCCGGCCGCCCTCTCGGCCGCCTGATGCTCGGCCATCCTGCGGGCCCTGGCCTTGAAGTCGGCATCACGGACCAACTCGGACAGCTCCGTCCAGGCGCCCAACTGCTCAGGGCTGGGAGCGGCGGGCATCTCAGGCACCACCGTACGCAGCATGGCGACGAAGTCCGGGTTGGCGTCCAGATCACCGAAAGTCTCGTCGATGAAGTCGTTGATGAGGCGCTTGCCATCCTCAGCGGACGGCGTCACGTATCGCGGCATGGAATGCGCTCTCCCGGAGTCGGATCGGATGGGTCGCGGACGGCGGAAACGAGCACGTGCCGCCCACGGCATCGATCCTGGAGTCTCCGGTTACTTGAGACTCAAGTGCCGGTCCAAACAAAGGCTCAGCCCACAACGCGATCAGGCGCCGGGAATCTGGCTGTCCGGGCCGCCGTCGACAAGCTCATGGACCACGTGAGCCCGCTCTCAAACTCCAATGGCCCGCAATTACGGACCATCGGTTCGAAGGGTTACGCCTCGCCGGCGGTGAGGCCGACGGGCTCGCGCCCGTGCCGTTCGATCAACAGATCACTGCTCAGGACCGCGGAGCGGGACGGCGCTCAGAGCTGTTCCGGTAGCAGCATGAACGCACCAGTGTGGTGAGGACGGACGACGGTGAAGTGGCGGCGGTCAAGTGTTGCCACTTCCGTGACGCCGAGTCGCTCAGCAATGGCGATCACAGAGGCGTCAACCGCCCCGAGTGGGAGACTTGCGTACGTCTCCACCAGGTCGCTCATACGCTGCAGATCACGTTCTGTGAGATCCACCAAGGTCAGACCTGCTCCAAAGGAGCGCAGAAACGCCGCCTCCGCTTTGCTCCCCTGCCGCTTCTCGACGAGTTGGCATACCTCGGTGACCACGCTCGCGGGGACGAGCAAGGGCCCTGGATGGGTCCGCAGAAGTCGGGCACAGGCCTGATGATGGCGGTCCCGGACGTTCACGGCCGCAACCAACGGACCCGAGTCGATGACGATCACAAAGAGTGATTGTCCTCCGCGCGGAGAATCTCCTCCGAGCGTTCCGCGAAATCCGGCTCCGCTTCGAGCATGCCGATGAACGGCAGGTCGCGTACCACAGGCGGCTCTTCGAGCTGATCGCGGACGAGCCTGAGCAGAGGAGCCACCTTCTCCTCTGGCAGCCGATCAACCAGGTGGTGGAGTTCCTCGCGCATCACGCTCATGTATCGAGTGTAATCAGCGGGACCGCCCCGGACAGCCGCGCGGCGCGGCAGCTGATCGCAACCCGCTGAGAGCGGCTGTGCCGGCCCGGGGCAGCCCGGGCTCCGGGCCGACTGGTTCCTGCGAGATCAAGCGTCACCCGCGGTCAGGCCGACGGGGCAGGAGACGCCGGTGCCGCCGATGCCGCAGTAACCGTTTGGCACTTTAAAAAGGTATTGCTGGTGGTAGCAGTTCACTTAGGGCAATAAATCACCGCGGATGTGACCTGATCAGGTACGCGGGTTCACGCAGGCGGCCTCGACGCGACGGTGCTATCAGCCGATCTTGTCGACATGGACGACCTGTATCCGCTCGTGACCCGCCGTCAGGGCAGTCAGGTGCGGCACGTCGGATGTGACGATCACGACAGGACCCTCTTGAGCCAATGCCGTAGCCGCGACCATGGCGTCGACAGCTTGATCAGTTGACATTCCCGCCGCCCCGATCAGCTTGCCGGCCTGTTCCCCGACCTCGCGAGTGACCGGTTCGACCACCACACCACCGAGTACGCGATGTACCCCCGCGTCACGCGGGGTACCTCTCATCGCTTCGGCCAGAATGGCAGCGGACGTGAGGACACGCCGTCCATCGAGGTGCGCGGCATGGAGCCGGACGTACATCGCTCTGTCGGTCGCCGCCCGCGAAAGCCCTTCGTTGTCGAGAACAAGGGCGCCGTGCTCGCGCGGGCGTATCCGCTTCCGCTGCTTCACACGCTCGGCCACTCTGCCCGTGCCGCCGCCAACTCCTCGTCGGTCACCGGACCATGGATTTCTCGAAGGTCTGCCACCAGATCCCCCAGGCGATCATGCTCCAGCTGACGGACCAGCGCATGGGTGACGTACGCCGAGACGTTGCCCTGTCCGGCCCGGGCCCGCAGTTCAGCGGCAACGTCCGCAGGCACGGTGATGCTCATCTTGTCAGTCCTCAATGGCTCACCCATACGCCAATCCTACCAATGGGAGGATCGCACTGCCCACGAGTCGCCAGGTCTCACTACCCGCGTAAACGAGGTCGGCCAACACGGGCGACCTACTGCGGCAGGCCGGCTGGCGAGGGCTGAGAACCGGTAGGAGAACGTCACCAGGCGCCCCGGCGGATCGCAAGGTGGACCGACAGCGCACCCGACATCAGATCGAAGACGCTGTCGGCCGAGACCGCCCGGCGGCGTAGGCCTACGTTCCTCGCGCCCGCTGATGCGCATCCAGGGGAGTGACGTTCCCCGGCAGTTGATCATCGCCCCCTCGCTTGGCCATCTGCTCAAAGATCACACGGGCATCTCTGCCGACGGAGTCACTCTCTCGCGACTCCAAGGAGAGGATCTTCTCCGCCAGGAGGACGGCACCCCGGAGGTTCTCCTCCACTGCATCTGGCCGCCGCTCGTAGATCTTGCTGATCCAGATGTTGTTCCAACTGCCCCTCTTGTGGCCCTGCTCTACGTAGGAGAGGAGCAGCCGCCCCACCTCTTCCTCCTGGGTCCGTCCTCGTGCGGGGGCACGGTGCTCACGGAGGGTCTCCTCGACCCTCCTCACCGCCCCCTCTATCCGCGCGATCGCCTTCTGCATCTCGGTGACCTGACGCTTGATTTCCTCGGCCGCCCTCCGCGCTTCATGAGAGGCATCTCGGGCCGCCTCTGCGGCATGTCTAGTCCGACCTAGCATCGGGCCCTTCGCACTCCCTTGCTCCGTCATACATCCCTCGCCTGGGTTGATGGAGACATCACCCGGAAGGTACGAAAATAGAGGACCACCAACCAGGCACGATTCCCTGCCCAGCTGGAAAGCGAGCGGTGGCCAACAAGGGCATATCAGCGACTCCCAGCCAGCCGAGGAGGACCAGGTCGGCGATTCGGATCAGGCGCGCAACACAAGTACGCCTTTCCTCTCAGCGCAGATGTGACAGAAGCACCCGCAGATCGCCGGCACGCTCCCTCGCGAGACGGAGTTAATTCGCTCCCAACGCTCCCCGCTGACTTCCTACATAGCTGATCAGAGGGCCTGCACAGGAGTCGAGGTTACCGGGGGCTAGTGGGAGCTCCGCGCGGGGTTGAGCCTGTGCGGAGGTCTCGTTCCGAAGCAAGCACCAAGTCCCTACCTAAGGATGGCGCATCGATGCTCCCAGGGGGAAGGGAGGCTTAGATCCTCATCCTTCTACACGCCCTCTTGTACTCCTTCATGCAAGCTTCAATCGCCGCATCGTCCACAGAAAGCTCCAGGGTCAGATTTATTTCTAGCCTGCCCCTATTTGGCATCTCTAACCACTGCGGTATCCTGCCGTACTCTTCCACTACCCGATCAACAAAATCCCGTATATCTCTAGCCGGCCTATCCGCCACTCGGGCAGCAAGCTCCGCGGCATGGCGCATCTCCTCTGGATATACAGTGCCGCGAATATCACTTGCCCAATCTAGGAGATCTTCATAAGTGGAGATTATCCGCCCGGCAAAGTGGACAATCTTCCCGGGATCCCCAGGCACTCCAGGAGGACCGAAAGCCTCCTCCTGAGCTCTTTCATCGAAGATAGGCTTGATCCCGTTACCGACAACAAGGGCGTCACCAAAGACGCCGCCGAGGCGAGCTACTGCAGACTTATCGTCGAGATATACGCCGTTGCGCCGACCATATCCCATCTGAAAGTCGCGCCATTTTCCC
Source organism: Microbispora sp. H10836 (assembly GCF_012999525.1). Lineage (NCBI taxonomy): Bacteria > Bacillati > Actinomycetota > Actinomycetes > Streptosporangiales > Streptosporangiaceae > Microbispora > Microbispora sp. H10836. The sequence goes on along the minus strand of NZ_JABBWU010000003.1, from coordinate 145,792 downwards.
TCGAGTCGCTCTTTCCCCTGCAGGAGTGACCCAGCAAAGAGGAGGTACTCCCAGGCTGGCGGAGCTTGCGAAATCAACAGCTGCTGCTCTTCGGGATTTCGCGGAACCCAAGTAACTACTGGATCCCTTTGATCTACTCTAAGAGATTCTATTTGCTCAGTTATCTCCTCAAGCTTCCACATGATGTCATTCGCAAGAAGATTCGGGAAGAGCTCTCTAACACTCTTGAAGCGCTGCAGCACTCCAGCAAAGTAATCCGGCCCTCGCCAGCTAACTTCAATACCAGCATCACGCCCCGCCTTCAATATGCGGGAAGCGATGGCTTCCGGTATCGGATAGTTCGAAAGAAACGTCCAGTGACGAACCTCCCAATTCCCATCACCTTTGAGGGCGATAGCCTTTTTCAGATCACTGCTCATCTTGGCATATATTTCACTATCTAGACCGCGATTTTGGATCCTTTTAAAACAGTGGGCTGCAAATATCCGTTTCTCAGACTTGAGGTAGCCATCATTTCCTCTATCCGGCCTATCGTCATCAATTGGAAGAAAATCATCTCCGTACTCAGCTCGAAGGACAGCGTTACAGAGACGTGTGAAATCCTGAGGAACCGTTATTAGTTCTATCTGGGCTTGAAGGTTCACTCATCCACACTACATCGGCAGCCATACACTGCGATTCGATTCCACGCATTTCGGACACGGTAACGGCCTGATTTATGCGGTCCCTTATACGTCATACCTGCCCAAAATATCCATAGCGGGATGAATTTCGGATGGAAACCGCTGGAGACAGTCCTGAGACTCGGGCAATAATTGCTGCAGAGGTCGCCTTGGCAACGCACACGCCCCCCATTCCCGTCGTCTCCTACGCTCGTATCTCCGCCGACACCAAGCGTGACGAGCACGGAGTCCAGGACCAGCACAAGCTCAACCGGGAGACCGCAGCCCGGTACGGCTGGACCGTCGTCCACGAGTTCACGGACAACGACAAGTCCGCTGCCAAGGCCGATGTCGTCCGCGACGAGTTCGAGGCCATGTTGAAGGCGCTCCGCTCGGGCGAGCTTCCGGACGGCGCGGAGGTGCGAGGCGTCGTCATCCTGGCTGAAGATCGCCTCGCTCGGCGTCCGGGTGACTACGAACGCTTCGTGGAAGCGATCACTTACCAGGACGGCCGCGTCTTCGCGGATGCACGGGGTCAGAAGGATCTCTACAGCGAAGACACCGAGAGCATGGGCCTGTTCGGCGCGGTCATCTCCAAGATGGAGGTGCGGAAGATGCAGCGCCGCATGCGTCGCTCGCACCGGGCACGGGCCGAGCAGGGACTACCCGTTGGCGGAACGCGTCCCTTCGGCTGGCTGCCCGATCGCTTGACCCTCGACCCGAAGGAGGCGCCTCTCGTACGTCAGGCGATCCTCGACCTCGTCGCCGGCCGATCCCTCAACTCCATCGTGAACCAGTGGCAGCGGGACGGCGTGAAGACCTCCCTGGGCAACCTCTGGACTCCCCGGTCGCTGAAAATCACGGTCACCAACCCTCGGGTCTGTGGCTGGCGCGAGATGAACGGCGAGTTGATCCGGGACTCCGAGGGCAACCCGGTGGTCGGGCAGTGGCAACCGATCGTGACGCCGGAACAGTGGATGGCGGTCAAGTCCATCTTCGACGCGAGCAAGGGTCACTTCGTCTACCGGGACGGCCGACTCGGCCCGATCCTTCCGCGAGACTTCAAAGAGCCCCGCCACCTGCTCACCGGGTTCCTCCGGTGCGGCCGGACCCAACCAGACGGCGCTCTGTGCAACGCGTCCCTCCGGGTCACGCACCAGAAGCACTGCGTGCAGCACATCTACATCTGTCCCGCCAAGACGGTGGGCGGCTGTGGCGGTCTCGGCAGACGTGGGGACATGGTTGACCTCTACGTCTCGGAAGCGGTCCTCGCGAAACTCGAAGAGGTGCAGTTGGCCTCTTCTACAGGTCCTACCGAATGGCCTGGCCAACAGGATTACGAAGACGCGAAGGCCCGGCTCGAAGAGCTACGCGCCCAATGGACGGCAGGGAATATCAGCAATGAGTTGTTCTTCTCGGCGGCTCCCGAATTGGAGAAGCAGATTTCCCGCCTCCGCGCCGACGCGCAGAACTTCGCGGCGACGGCCCAACGACGCCAGGCCCGCTCGACTACCGACGTGGCCGAGATACGGCGGCGGTGGTTCCTGTCGGAGGGCGAGGGCGGTCTACCGCTCTCGTTGAAGCGGGCCTACATCCGAGAGGCGCTTCACGCCGTGATCATCTATCCGAGCGGCAAGGGGCGCAGGCGCTTCGACCCCGATCTTCTTGAGCTGATCTGGCGTGAGGACTGAGAACACGAGGATGTCCAAGACGTCCAGGACGTCTTGCGGTCGGCGGTAGCTCCTCCGGCCTTACTGTCAGGGGACAACTCGCTCACCGACCTCCCGTAGCAGCCGGACGTCTACGGACGCCGCTGGACGCCAGCGGACGCCATGGGACGCCGTCAAGAACGCGACATGAATTCTGGCTTCGGAACTGCCCGGTACGCATACGCGTCCTACTGGGGTAGAACAGAACCGTAAGAAGTCACCGTCTCCCTGACGGAATGACAGAGGCGAGAAGCTACGCGACCCATTTTCCGGCGTGCATGAGATCCGGGCGGCAAACAAAACAACTAACGCCGTACCGCTGGAGGGACCCGGCCCAGCGGCAGGCGTCACGCCCTTTCATTTTCTGGTCGCACACTCCCAGGCTCTCTCGCTGACGTGCCCGTGTTCGGCCGTTCGGCTGCTGGCTCACGGTGCACGGCGTCTGTTCCGCATGCGCGGCGGTGGCTCCACCCACGAGGAAAGGAGCCCACCTGACCACACCGACCCCCATGTCTGCCCAGGAGTGGGGCAGACGCAAAGCCGCCGAGTCTCCTCGTTGGTCTGCCGACAAGTGGCACCGGGTGGCCACCGTTCTCGGTGCCGTGCTGGCCGACGAACCTGGCCGCACCGAGCCCGGCGATGAGGAGAACGGGAGGGATGCCGCGTGAGCGAGCTTCCTCCCCTCTCCCCCCGATGTCCTCGCCGCTGCTCAGCGCGCCGCCATGCCGGACTTCACCCGGTGGCAGGAGATGGTGCGCGCGACGGGTGGTTGTGCCCAGCCGATCCGGCTGCAAGGCCGCCGGATCACCTTCGATGCAGGGTTGGAAGTGCTCGACGTCTACCGGACGGCCGACGAACCGACCGGGTATCTGCTGACGGCGTGCGGCAACCGGCGCGCATCGCGATGCCCGGCCTGCTCGGAGGTCTACCGAGACGACACCTACCACCTGATCTTGTCCGGCCTGCGTGGCGGCAAGGGCGTCCCCGAGGACGTGAGCGCCCATCCCCGCGTGTTCGCCACGTTCACCGCCCCCTCGTTCGGCGCGGTCCACGCTCGCCGACAGAAGGGGGACAAGGTGCTGCCGTGCCGTCCCCGGCGGGACAACCCGGTGTGCGAGCACGGCAGGCCGGAAGGCTGCGGGGTCCGCCATGCCGACGATGACCCCCAGGTCGGGCAGCCGATCTGCGTGGACTGCTACGACTACCAGGGCGCGGCGCTGTGGAACGCGCACGCAGGCGAGCTGTGGCGGCGCTTTACGCAGGCGCTACCGGTGACGTTCGCCCGGCATCTCGGTGTTTCGCGGGCCGAGCTTCGTCGGCGGCTGCGGCTGTCGTACGCCAAGGTGGCCGAGTACCAGGCGCGGGGCCTGGTCCACTTCCACGCGGTGATCCGCCTCGACGGACCGGACGGCCCGTCAGACCGTCCGCCGGATTGGGCGACCGTGCCCGTGCTCCAGGCGGCGATTCGGGAAACCGCGGCTGCGGTCTCGGTTCCGGTGCCGGACGATGCCCCGTCGTTCGTCGGCCGGTGGGGAACGCAACTCGACGTAGACCCCATCTACGTCGCGACCGCACTGGAAGGGCTCGCGGACCATCGGGTGGCGGCCTACATCGCGAAGTACGCGACGAAGGGGGCCGAGTCAGCCGGGACCGTGGACCGGCCCATCCGGGAGGCGTCCGATGTTGCGCGCCTGGACGTGACCGAGCATGCGCGGCGCATGATCTACACCTGCTTCGCCTTGGCGAACGATCCGGCCTACCGGCTGATCCCGTTGCGGCAGTGGGCGCACATGCTCGGCTACCGGGGCCACTTCTCGACCAAGAGCCGCCACTACTCCACCACGCTCGGCGCGCTACGCCAGGTGCGGGCCGATCACCAGGCCGAGCGGGCGCGCGAACGGCACGGCCTGCCTCCTCATGGTGAGCGGGAGACGGTCACAGTCGGCCAATGGCGTTACGCCGGCAGCGGATACCGGCACGGCGAACACCTGTGGGCCGAGCTGATCCGGCAACGCATCGCCACCACCCGAAAGATCACGCGGGAGCGGAACCGGCAGGAGTAGACGACATGACTTGCGACAGGCAGGCTGATTTCACGACCGATGAGGGAGAAGCCATGTATTCACTCGGCACTTCTGGCGGAATGAGCCTACTTGTCACACTTCTTGGCGCTCTTGTCCTATTTCTGATTATCTACTTCGCTGTACGCCTCGCTCTCAAGCACGATCGCGAACGTTCCCAGCGCGGCGGCTGGCCGCAGAGATAGCCCACCCCATGCGGTGCGGCCGGCGCATTGTGAAGTACCCGAAGGGCCGCGAAGTGGTTGGGCCAGCGGCGCCAAGGCCTGCTGCACTGGGCTCGCCCGATGCTCAATCCCGCTCTACTCCCTCGGGCCACACGATGCGTACGGGTATGCCTCGGGTCCTGGCCTCGGCGACCACATCGGCCGTTCCGCCGAACCCTCGCGCGGGCTTGCCATCCCACACGGCCAAGAGCTCGTCGGCGTGGTCGAGCATGAACACGCTGGCGGCCATGTGCGCCTCGGACGTTGATTCGATGAAGTCGAGCCGGTGGACGCGGTCGGCCATGCTCATGAGGGCGTCATACTCGTCCCATGCCTTGGCGGGGAGGTTGTCGCGGTACTGCTCGGCCGGGATGACCACCTCCAGCCTTCCCCCGGCCTGCAATACGGCTCGGGCGAAGATCTGATCCGCTCCGTCTGCCAGGCAGGACAGCCCGACAACGTCAGGTGCGTGTTCCGCGAGAGCTTCCCTGATGCCCGCTTCAACCAGGGCGGTCGTTTCAGAAGACAGCCCCCGGTGCCCGGAGACGGCGACACGCAGCATGATTACCTCATTCATAGGAGGGTGGCGCGGAGCCGGTCGTCAAAGGTACGGACCGCATGGGTGACCGGCCCGGCGTAGCTCCTGCGGAAACGGCGCACTCGATGGATGACACGGTCGGACGCGTAGTTCACGCCGACCGCGAGGGCATCGCCCGCCAGGTGGAACGCTTCGTCGATCTCGCCTGCCATGCTCTTGGCCGTGGCGATCTCCGTCATCAGCACACCGCGCTGCTTCACTGCCGGCTGCGTCGACGCCAGCGACTCGCCGAACGCGCTGACGGCTTCCTCGGGGCGTTCCAGCCGCACCATGACCAGCGCGCGGTAGCCCGCAAGCTACGCATGGTCGAAGGGGAACACCCACGGCCAGGGCGGCGCGGCGGCGCGCTCGCTGGCGGTTACCGCCTTCTCGGCTTCGCGCAGAGCAGTCATGGCGGCCGGAGCGTTGCGAGCAGTGGCATGTCCGAGGGCTTCGATACTCGACAGCCATGCTCGGGCGGTTGCCGGGGGTCGGTCCCCGAGTTGCCGGGCCGCCTCGGACAGCAGCGCCAGGCCGAGAGCGGCGTCGTCGGCCTCGACCTCGAATGATGCCAGACTGCCGATCATATAGCTGGCCAGGAGATTGTGCTCGGCCCGGCGGGCGGTGTCGATGGCCAGCCTGTAGTAGGTGCGTGCCGTACCGGCGTCGTGCATGTCCGCGTGCAGCCAGGCCGCGAACCCCGCGGCCTCACTGACGGCGGCACAGATATCCGTGGCATGGGTAGATCGGGCGGCACGGCCGAGAGTGCGGCTCGCCATCTCTACGTGGGCAACCGCTCCGCGTGCCAACTCGCGGGCAGGGGTGGTCGCTTCGAGACGGCGCTGTGCGCCGGTGATCGCGGTCAGTGTGGGTGCCGTGGTCTCGTCGGCCTCGGCGCGCTTGGGAATCGGCGCGACGGTGAGGGCCGCGAGGGCTACCGCCTTGCCGAAGTCTCGCCGTTTCGTCGGATCGTCATCTCCCCGATGGCCGAAGCGGAGCAGGTGAAGGGGGACTCCGAGTCGGCCCGATATTTCTCGTACTTGATCGATGGTGAGCGGCTGGCGGCGCCGGAGCACCTTGGACACCCAGCTTTGGGAGTATCCGACCGCCTCGGCGAGCTGGCCTTGTGTCCATCCGTGCGCTCGCATGGCTTCGGCAAGGATGGTGGGAATGTCGCACTCGGCGAGTGCGGACGCCACGAGGGACGATGACCAGAACTGAGGCGGCAGGGTGCCGCTCATCCGATTCATGACGCTAGGTTAGGCGGAATCTCAGAGCAGGGCCGTATTCGTGACACGAATAAGGCCATTACCGCCAGTGTTCAGGCATTCATCGTCCGTCTCGCTCTTCGCCATGATCGCGCCACTTCGGACAGCCGAACGGCTGGTGCTCGCGCTGGAAGACCTGGGCGTCGCGGCCGACGTCAACGAGGGCTACGGGATCGCGCTGGTGTCAGTCTGGATCGACCTCGTCGTCTGGACCGACGGCACGTGCTACTCCTGGTGGTCGGGCCGGATCTCAGAGCGGACCCGACGAAAGCTGTACGCGTACAGCCCTGCCGACGATCCGGTGACGGCCGCTCGTCGTGTCGCTGAGCGTTATGCGGAGTTGCGGGACACGCACCCGCTCTCGGCGCTGATTCGAGAGGTCCTGGCGGACCCTGCGGGGGTCTGGGCGGTGGTGCCCGTATGAGTACAGTGACCCTTCAGCATCTCCGGGGGAAGTACGGCAGGCAGTGGGTGATCAACGACGGTGCCGGCGGCGGCTGGTACGCCGTTCGACGTTTGAACGTCTCTACTCATGCCGTCGCTCGCGGGTTGTCCAACGTCAGATGCGGGGCCAGCCTGGACGAACTCGCAAAGAACCTGGCGAGTGAGACCCGGCTCGAAGAACAGCTCCACACCCGCGCAACGGCCCGGACGGCATAAGCGCTGACCTCGGCCCACATTCCTCCCCGCCCCCGATAGCTGCCGACATCAGTGGCCCGACCGAGGTGTCAATGCCGTCTTCGCGTGTCCGTCCACCAGCGATGTACACCGCAACCCGGCACCCAACCCGCACAGACGGCGTTGACACCGACCAAGGGCCACGAACAATCGGGCAGCGGGGGTGGGGATCAGAGTGACGGTGAATCGGTTCTTTCCAGGGAGTAGGGCGGGTAATCCCTCTGATCATCGAGTCCGTAATGACATCCGAGCGGCTGCGCCCTTGCACCTGGCAGGCAGCCATCGCTGCGTCCTCAGCGCCGCGCTGGCATTCTGTCGCCCATGTCGCACGATGATCTGATCCAGCGCATTCGACAGCGGGCCTGGGATCCCGCACGTCGGCACGACACGGTTTACCTCCCCTTGAATTGGCTAAAACGTGAATACGGTGACGACATCACAAGCCGCATTCACCACTACCGGCTGCGTCAACCGCCCGGCGAAGGCGCCAACCTGACCCGGCTCTACTGGGGCTCAGATCCTCAGGACCACCTCATGGACGCCGCGCTGGACTCCGGCGCTCCCGAAGCCGTGAGGTACTTCAGCGATGCTCCGCACGAGCCTCCCTACCGGCCGATCTCCCACGCGGACCTGCTGGCCTGCGAGAAGCGCATCGGCCATGAGCTACCCGAACTCCTGCGCAGGGTCTACACCGAAGTAAGCAACGGCGGCTTCGGTCCCTCCTACGATCTACTCGGCCTCCCGCCAGACGGCCACCGGGCATACGAGGGCGGCCCCGACGCGCTCGAAACTTACGAAAAAGACCCAGAAGTCAGCAATGTACTGGGGTTTCCTCTGGTGTCCGCCGGGTGCGCCATGCATTGGTACATGTCGCTCATCGAACCGGGCAACCCCGTCTACCTTTGGGACCCCAACTTGTGGGACTACCCCGAGGAGCAGTCGCCCGAGGCCGGAATCGTGACCATCGCCCCATCCCTAGCCGAGTGGTTCGACGGCTGGGTCAACGGATACAACTGGTTCGACCATCCTCCTGTACCGAGGAACGACACCGAAGGGGATGTCTCGGTCTGGCTTGACGGGGATGCGCTGGACCAGATGCCGTACTGACCTAGCGGTGGCCGTCAATCGTCTCGGCTTCCGTCTCAGTGGCAGTACGCGGGCGGGCGGCGCGGGCCGGGACCGGCCGGAGAGCCGCACGCCCGGCCCGTGGCCGCCCGGCGCGCCGCGAGCCGCCGCAGGCGGCTCGCCTTGACCATGTAGTGAAGATTCTCGCCGAAACGACTCTGGCCCTCGATCGGCACCGGGTTAGCCGGGCGACCAAGGGCCAGGATCAGTCAGTTACCGCAGGTCACGCCTCTCCGGACGTGAGGCCGATGGGACACGCGACGCCCGTGCCGCCGATCCCGCAGTACCCGTTAATGTTGCGGAAAAGGTACTGCTGGTGATAATCCTCCGCAAAGTAGAACTCGCCGGCGGGGGCGATTTCGGTGGTGATCTCGCCGTACCCGGCCTTCGTGAGCACCTCTTGGTACGCCTCCCTGGAGGCCGCAGCCGCCTTGGCCTGCTCGGGGCCGTGGGTGTAGATGGCCGATCGATACTGGGTGCCGACGTCGTTGCCCTGGCGCATGCCCTGCGTCGGATCGTGGGCCTCCCAGAACACCTTCAGGAGCTCCTCGTACGACACCTCGGCCGGGTCGAAGACCACCCGGACGGCCTCGGTGTGCCCGGTCAGTCCGGTGCAGACCTCCTCGTACGTAGGGTTCGGCGTGTAGCCGCCCGCGTAGCCCGCGGCGGTCGAGACGACCCCGGGGGTCTGCCAGAACTTGCGCTCGGCACCCCAGAAGCAGCCCAGCCCGAACTCGGCGATCTCCGTGCCCTCGGGGTACGGCGGAGCCAACGGCGCGCCGAGGACCTGGTGGCGGGTGGCCACCGGCATGACCTCGGCCCGGCCCGGCAGCGCGTCCGCGGGGTCCACCATCGTCGTCTTGTCTGTGCCGAACAGCCAGCCCATCGCGTAGCCTTCCTTCCGCTCTGCCAACCCCAACCAGGCACCGGGCGGCCTTGTTCCTCACGTAAGCGCCTCTAAATCTCAAACGTAGAGACCCTTATTTGTGCTGAATCCAGGTAAGCAGCAAAGATGGGGGTCATGCCTGATACGCGCCGTGGTGTCCTGTATGGCGTCACCGCCTACACGATGTGGGGTCTGTTCCCTCTCTACTGGCCCCTGCTCAAGCCGTCCGGCGCCGTGGAGATCCTCGCCCACCGGATGGTCTGGTCTCTGGTCGTGGTGGTCGCGGTCCTCGCCGTACGCCGCCACTGGTCGTGGATCCGCACCATGACCCGCCGCCAGTTCCTCCTCCTCGCCCTCGCGGCCCTCACGGTCTCGGTCAACTGGGGCGTCTACATCTACGCTGTCAACGCCGGTCACGTGGTGGAGAGCGCGCTCGGCTACTTCATCAACCCCCTGGTCAGCGTGTTGTTCGGCGTTCTGGTCTTCCGCGAGCGGCTGCGCAGGTGGCAGTGGATCGCCGTAGGGCTGGGCGCGCTCGCGGTCCTCATCCTGACGCTCGACTACGGACGTCTCCCCTGGATCGCCCTCGTGCTCGCCTTCAGCTTCGGCACGTACGGCCTGATCAAGAAGGCGGCGGGGGTGGGCAGCGCGGAGAGCCTGACCATCGAGACGCTCGTGCTGCTGGTGCCGGCCCTGGGCTACCTGCTCGTCCTGCAGGCGGACGGCACGGGGACCTTCGCCAATCACGGTGTCGGCCACGCGCTGCTGCTGGTGACGGCCGGTCTCATCACCGCGGTGCCGCTGATGCTCTTCACGGCCGCCGCGCTGCGGGTTCCGCTCACCGTCATCGGCCTGCTCCAGTACATCGCCCCCGTGCTGCAGTTCCTGTGCGGGGTGCTGATCGCCCACGAGACGATGCCCGCCAGCCGGTGGGCCGGGTTCGTGGTCGTCTGGCTCGCGCTGAGCGTGTTCACCTGGGACAGCATCCGCGCCGCCCGTACGTCCCGGCAGGAACGCACGGCGGCGCTCGAGACCGTCTGATACGCCTCCCGGAGTACGGGGTCCGCCTCCGGCGGGGTGACGACGGCACAGGCCGCAACGGCGAGGATCGGCGGCATGAGCAAGGAATTCCGTTTCGGGATCGTCGCCGGCCTGGCCCCCGACGCCGCCGCGTGGACGGCGACGGCCCGCCAGGCCGAGGACCTCGGCTACTCGACCCTGCTCGTCCCCGACACGCTGGGGACGCTGCCGCCGCTGCTCGCGATGACCGCCGCCGCCACCGTCACGACGACGCTGCGCGTGGGGACGTTCGTGCTCGCCGCGCCCCACCGCAATCCCCCGCAGCTCGCGCACGAGCTCGCCGGGCTCGACTTCCTGTCCGGCGGACGGCTGGAGGTCGGCGTGGGAGCCGGCCGCGCCGCCGCCGAGGAGGAGGCCCGGGCGCTCGGCATGCCGTACGGCACGGTGGGCGAGCGCGTCGCGCTGGTCCGTTCGGTGATCGGCGAGGTGCGGGCGGCCTTCGCCGGGAGCAGGACCACCGTGCAGCGCCAGGGGCCGCCCATCCTCGTGGCGGGGGCCGGTCCCCGCATGCTGGCGCTGGCCGCGCAGGAGGCGGACATCGTCGCGCTCGCCGTACCGGCCGACACTCCGGAGGAGGGCCTGCGCGGGCCCGCCGGCACGCTGCGGGAGATGGCCGGGGCGAGGTTCGACGACATCGAGCTGAGCATGAACCTGTTCCAGGTGGGCGACGAGTCGCCTCCGTGGATGCCCGGCGGGCTGACAACCCCGGCGCCGGACGCCGCCGCCGTGCTGCGCGGCTCGCCCCGCGAGATGGCCGACACGCTGCTGCGCCGCCGCGACGAGCTGGGCCTCTCCTACATCACCGTCAACGGCTTCTTCGCCGACGCCCTCGCCCCCGTCGTCGAACTCCTCGCGGGCCGTTGACGTCAGCGTGTGGCCGACAGCCGTGACCGGGTGCGAGCAGGCGCCCACTCGGGCAGCTCGGCGAGGATGTCGGCGAGCGTCACCCCGGCGAGGCTGGTCCGCCACGCGCGGTGCGCCTCGGTCATCTTCTCGGCGATGACGCAGATGCGCCGGCAGTCCTCGGGAGGCAGCGCCCCCCGTCCCTGCTGGCGGATCTCGCGGCACTCGTACGGCGATGAGGCGCCGTCGACCGCCTCGACGATCTGCAGCAACGTGATGTCGGAAGCCGCCCGCGCGAGCCGGAACCCACCGCGGGGGCCCGTCATCGCGGCCAGCACACCGGCCTTGACGAGCGCCTGCAACTGCTTGGCCAGGTAGGGCGCGGGAACGTCGTAGTACTCCGCCAGTTGCGCCGCCGACGCGGTGGCTCCCGGCTCGAGCTGCGCCAGCGCTGTGGCGCAGTGCAACACCCACTCGGTGCTCGCAGGCAGCTTCATGTCCGACAGTGTATCGAAGACATTGCAGATCTATTTTGTCCGAGATAGCATCCGTGGCGTCTAGCGAAGGAGAGACCATGAGAATCGCAGTCGCCGGCGCCACCGGGAACATCGGGAAGCTCACCGTCGCCGCCCTCGAACGGGACGGGCACGACGTCGTCCGCGTCAGCCGCTCGCTCGGTGTGGACCTCCTGACGGGCGAGGGGCTCGACAAGGCCCTGGACGGCGTCGAGGCGGTCGTCGACGCGATCAGCTCAGCGGCGGCCGACCGGGACGAGTCGGTGACGTACTTCGGCACGACCACCGCGAACCTGCTCGCCGCCGAGGAGCGGGCGGGCGTCCGCCACCACGTGCTGCTCTCGATCATCGGCATCCACGGTGTGGAGGGCAACGCCCACTACGCCGGCAAGCGCGAGCAGGAGCGCCGGGTCTCCGCCGGTCCGGTGCCGTGGACGATCGTGCCGGTCGCGCAGTTCCACGACTTCGCCGAGATGGTGGCGGGGTGGACCGAGCAGGACGGGGTCGCCACGATCGCGCCGCTGCTGGTGCAGCCGATCGCGCCCGCCGACGTGGCCGACGTCCTCGCGGAGGTCGCGGTGGGCGACCCGCAGGGGCGCTACGCCGACGTGGCCGGTCCCGAGCCGCAGGACCTCGTCGACATGGCCAGGCGCACCCTCGCGGCACGCGGCCGGACGGTCAAGCTCGTGCCGACCTGGTCGGGACTGTTCGGGACGGAGATGGCCGGCGACGTGCTGCTGCCCGGAGAAGGCGCCCGCATCGCGCCGACCACCTTCGACGAATGGCTCGCCGCCCAGCGCTAGAGACTCCATGCCACGGCGGCCGAGCAGGACCCCGGCGTCCGGGCGGCCGGTCTGGTCAGCCGGTGCGCTCGACGACGTAGTCGCACAGGGCGACGAGAGCCGTACGAGCGGGGATGTCGGGCAGGCCGGCGAGGGCGGTCTTGGCCCGGCCGATCCAGCGGGTGAGCTCCTCGCGGGCCTGGTCCATGGCCCGGTGGGCCCGCAGCAGCCTCAGCGTCTCCTCGACGTCCTCCTCGGCCACCGGCCCGGACAGCAGGGCGCGCAGCCGCTCGTCCGCGGGGTCGCCGGAGGTCAGGGCGTACAGCACGGGGAGCGTGCGGACGCCCTCGCGCAGGTCGGTGCCCGGGGTCTTGCCCGAGTCGGCCGTGGGCGCGGCCACGTCGATGAGGTCGTCGCCGAGCTGCCAGGCCACGCCGATCGCCTCGCAGGCGTCGGTCAGACGATCGACCACCTCCGCGGGGGCGCCGGCGAGCATGGCGCCGAAGCGGCCCGAGGTGGCGATCAGGGAGCCGGTCTTGTCGGCCAGCACGCCGATGTAGTGGGCGATCGCGTCGGAGCCCTCGGCGGGCCCGATCGTCTCGCGGATCTGACCGCGCACCAGGCGGGAGAACGTACGCGCCTGGATCCGGATGAGCTCGGCGCCGAGGTCGGCGAGGATCTCGGACGCCTGGGCGAACAGGTAGTCGCCGGTGAGGATGGCCACGGTGTTGTCCCACCGGGCGTTGGCGGACGGGGAGCCCCGGCGCACCGGGGCCTCGTCCATCACGTCGTCGTGGTAGAGCGTGGCCAGGTGGGTCAGCTCGATGACGACGGCCCCGGGCACGATGCCCGGGGCGTCCGGGTTGCCGAACTGGGCCGCCAGCAGCACGAGCATCGCCCGGAACCGCTTGCCGCCCGCCTCGATGAGGTGCCTGGACGTCTGGGTGACGAAGGCGTCCTCGCTCTCGACCGACGAGCGCAGCAGCTTCTCCACCGCAGCGAGCCCGCCTGCGAGGTCGTCGGCCAGCCGCTCGTCTACGAGAGGAATGTCCACAACGGGCGGCGCGGCCATACGGAGATCTCCTATCGGACGAACAAGGACTGTGCTGCCGTGTGCGCGAGGTCCAGCACGGGCTGGGGATAGACCCCGAGAACTACCGTAGCCAATGCCGCGATACCCACGACCGCCGCGGTCGCCCGCGAGGGCAGCACGACGGACGGCCCGTCGGCGGCCGGATCGCTGAAGAACATCAGCACGATCACACGGACGTAGAAGAACGCGGCGACGGCCGAGGCGACCACACCGATGATGACCAGCGGCGTGGCGCCGTTGGCGACGGCCGCCTGGAAGACCGCGTACTTCCCGAAGAACCCGCTGGTCAGCGGGATACCGGCGAAGGCCAGCAGGAAGAACGCGAAGACCCCGGCCAGCAGCGGCGAGCGCTTGCCGAGCCCGGCCCAGCGGGACAGGTGCCACGCCTCGCCGCCCGCGTCGCGCACCATCGTGACGACCGCGAACGCGCCCACCGTGGTGAAGCCGTACGCCACGAGGTAGAACAGCAGGCCGGACAGGGCCGAGGTGTTCTCGGCCTGGGTGTGACCGGTCGCGATCACGCCGATGAGCAGGAAGCCGCCGTGCGCGATGGAGGAGTAGGCGAGCATCCGCTTGATGTCGGTCTGCGTGATCGCGAGGACCGCGCCGACCACCATCGTGAGAATCGCCACACCGTACAGCACCGGGCGCCAGTCCCAGTCGAGACCGCCGAGACCGACCCAGAACACCCGCAGCAGCGCGCCGAAGGCGGCCACCAGGGTGCCGGAGGCCATCAGCGCGGTGATGGGCGTGGGCGAGCCCTGGTAGACGTCCGGCTTCCACGCCTGGAACGGCGCCGCGCCGATCTTGAACAGCAGCCCGACGCCGAGCATGGCCGCGCCGATGTAGAGCAGCGTGTCCTGGCCGCCGACCGAGCCGAGCGCCTGGTTGATCTTCACGAGGTCGACCGACCCGGCGAAGCCGTAGAGCAGGGCCGTGCCGTACAGGAAGAACGCCGAGGAGAACGCGCCGAGCAGGAAGTACTTGACCGCGGCCTCCTGCGACAGCAGGCGGCGACGCCGGGCCAGGCCGCACAGCAGGTACAGCGGCAGCGACATGACCTCGAGGGCGACGAACGCCACGAGCAGGTCGTTGGCCGCCGGGAACAGCAGCATGCCGCCGACCGCGAACAGCAGCAGCGGGTAGACCTCGGTGTGCGCGGCCCGCTCGACCAGCGACTGCTCCTCCTCGGCCGAGCCCGGCACGGCCGCGGCGGAGCCGACGAAGTGCTCCTCGTCCTTGATGAGCAGCACGCTCACGAAGGCGAGGATGAGGATCGTGCCCCAGATGAACAGGGCCGGGCCGTCCACGGCGACGGCGCCCATCGCGGCGGGCTGGGTGGGCACGCCCTTGACCGCCTGCCACACGGCCAGCGCGAACGCGCCGGCCAGCGACAGCAGCGTGAGCGGCAGGTGGATCGCCGAGCGCAGGTAGCGCGGGGCGAACGCCTCCACAAGCACGCCGACGATCGCCGCGCCGAAGACGACGAGTAGCGGCGCCAGCAGGGCGTACTCGATCGTGGGCGCCTCAATGGTGCCGTTCACTACTGGCCCTCCTGAGCAACGGGTACGGCCGGCTGCGGGTCCGTGACCGACACGCTGGACAGCGTGTCCTTCACGGCGGGATTGATCACGTCGAGCAGCGGCTTCGGATAGAAGCCGAACACGAGCAGCAGCGCGACGAGCGGCGCCACCACCCACTTCTCCCGGGCGTTCAGGTCGGGCAGCGACTTGACCGACTCGGCCGTCGGGCCGTTCATCATCCGCTGGTACATCCACAGGATGTAGATCGCGGCGAGGATGACGCCGACCGTCGCGATCACCGCCGGGACGACGTACCGCTGGTAGGTGCCGGTCAGCACCATGAACTCGCTGACGAACGTGCTGAGGCCGGGCAGCGAGAGGCTGGACAGGCCGGCCACCAGGAACGTCCCGGCGAGGATCGGGGCGACCTTCTGCACACCGCCGTAATCGGCGATGAACTGCGAACCCCTGCGGTAGATGAGGAAGCCCGCGATCAGGAACAGCGCGCCGGTCGAGAAGCCGTGGTTGACCATGTAGAGCGTGGCGCCCGCGCCCGCGCTGGTGGTCATCGCGAACACGCCCATCGCGATGAAGCCGAAGTGCGACACCGAGGTGTAGGCGATGAGCCGCTTCATGTCCGTCTGCCCGATGGCCACGATCGCGCCGTACACGATGCCGATCACCGACAGCGTGATGACCAGCGGCGTGAAGAACTTCGCGGCGTCGGGGAACAGCTCCAGGCAGAAGCGCAGCATGCCGTACGTGCCGACCTTGTCCAGCACACCGACCAGCAGGACGGCCGCGCCGGCCGGGGCCTGGGCGGCGGCGTCCGGCAGCCAGGTGTGGAACGGCCACAGCGGCGCCTTGATCGCGAAGGCGATGAAGAAGCCGAGGAACAGCCACTTCTGCGTCGTCACGTCCTGGATGGTCCCGACCAGGTCGGTGAACATGAACGTGCCCTTGCCGGCGATCGAGTAGAGCGCGATCACCGCCACCAGCATCAGAAGCCCGCCGAACAGCGAGTACAGCAGGAACTTCACGGCCGCGTACGACCGCTGCGCCCCGCCGTACGACCCGATCATGAAGTACATCGGGATCAGCATGGCTTCGAAGAAGACGTAGAAGAGGAAGACGTCGGTCGCCGCGAAGACGCCGATCATCATGGCCTCGAGCACGAGCAGCAGCGAGAAGTACGTCCGCACCGAGCGCTTGCCGGCCTCGGCGTCGTGCCACGAGGCGAGCACCACGATCGGCACGAGGATCACCGACAGCAGGATCAGCACCAGGGCGATGCCGTCCACGGCGACGCCGTAGTGGACGCCGAACGCGGGAATCCAGTCGTACGTCTCGGCGAACTGGAACTTGTCGCCGTTCGGGCTGAACTGGACCGCCATGGCGACGGTCAGCGCCAGCACGATCAGCGACACCACGAGGGTGAACTGCTTGGCGAGCTTGTCGTTGCGGACAAGGGTCACGCCCAGCGCGCCGAGCACGGACACGCCCATCAGGGTTGAAAGCCAGGGCATCACAGGTTCCCTACGACGAGCCAGGCACCGGCCAGGAGGGCGGCACCCAGGAATATCGACAGCGCGTACGAGCGGACGAACCCGGTCTGGACCCGGCGCAGGCGCCCGGACGTGCCGCCGATGCCCGCGGCCAGGCCGTTCACGAGGCCGTCGACACCGCGGTTGTCGAAGAACACGGCCAGGCGGGTCAGCCACTGGCCGGGACGCATGAACAGCGCCTCGTTCAGGGCGTCGCCGTACAGGTCACGACGGGCGAAGGTGGTGAGGAACGAACCGCGCGGGGCGACCACGGGCACCTCGGCCCTGCCGTACTTCATCCAGGCGAGGGCCGCGCCGACCGCGACGAGCGCGAGCGTGACCAGACCGGTGAGGCTGAACGGGTGGAACGACGGCATCTCCTCCGGCGCGCCGACGGCCGGCGCGAGGAAGGTCATGAACCGGTTGCCCAGGATCAGGAACGCGCCCAGCCCGATCGCGCCGATCGACAGGATGATCAGCGGCACCGTCATGACGGCGGGCGACTCGTGCGGGTGGGCCGTGGGCTCCCAGCGCTTGGTGCCGAAGAACGTCATGAACACCAGGCGCGACATGTAGAAGCCGGTGATGCCCGCGCCGAGCACGGCCAGCCAGCCGAGGACGGCGTTGTGCTCCATCGCGGTCTCGATGATGCCGTCCTTGGTGAAGTAGCCGGACAGCAGCGGGAACCCGATGATCGCCAGGTAGCCGATGAGGAACGTCACGAACGTCACCGGCATGACCTTGCGCAGCGCGCCGTACTTGCGCATGTCGACCTCGTCGTTCATGGCGTGCATGACCGAGCCCGCGCCGAGGAACATGTCGGCCTTGAAGAAGCCGTGCGTGATCAGGTGCGCGATCGCGAAGGCGTAGCCCGCCGGGCCGATGCCCGCGGCGAGCACCATGTAGCCGATCTGCGACATCGTCGAACCGGCCAGCGCCTTCTTGATGTCGTCCTTGGCCGTACCGATGATCGCACCGGCGAGCAGCGTCGCGACGCCGACGATCGTCACCACGAGCTGCGCGGTCTCGGTGCCCAGGAAGATCGGGCCGGACCGGACGATCAGGTAGACGCCGGCGGTGACCATGGTCGCCGCGTGGATGAGGGCCGAGACCGGGGTCGGGCCCTCCATGGCGTCGAGGAGCCAGGACTGCAGCGGGAGCTGGGCCGACTTGCCGCAGGCGCCGACCAGCAGCAGCAGGCCGATCGCGGTGAGCGTGCCGGAGGACGCCTTGTCGGCGTTCGCCAGGACGCCGTCGAAGGCCAGCGTGTGGAACGTCGCGAAGATCGTGAAGATACCGATCAGCAGGCCGAAGTCGCCGACGCGGTTGACGATGAACGCCTTCTTGGCCGCAGTCGCCGCCGTCGGCTTGTGCTGCCAGAACCCGATCAGCAGGTACGACGCGAGGCCGACGCCCTCCCAGCCGACGAACAGGGCCACGTAGTTGTCGGCCAGCACCAGCAGGAGCATCGCCGCGACGAACAGGTTGAGGTAGGCGAAGAACCGCCGCCTGTTCGGGTCGTGCGCCATGTAGCCGATCGAGTAGATGTGGATCAGTGAGCCCACAAAGGTGATCAGCAGGCAGAACGAGATCGACAGCGGGTCGACCAGCAGGCCCACCTTCGCCAGGCCCGGGATGAAGTCGTACAGCTCGATACCACGGCGGCGCTCGCCGGGGGCGAGGCCGAGGAGCTGTACGAACGACAGCGCCGCCACCACGAAGGACGCGACGGCCATGAGCACGCCCAGCAGATGGCCGAACTTGTCGGTCCTCCGGCCGCCCAGCAGGAGGACCGCCGCTCCCACCAGGGGCAGAGCGATCATGAGCCAGGCTGCTCCGATCGCTCCGCCGGAGTGCTGGATGATCTCAGCGGGTTCCACGGCCACCTCTTAGTACTTCAGCAGGCTGACGTCGTCGACCGACGCGGACCTGCGGGTTCGGAAGATCGTCACGATGATGGCCAGGCCGATGACCACCTCGGCGGCGGCCACGATCATCACGAAGAACGCGATGAGCTGGCCGTCGAGGTTGCCGTTCTGCCGGGCGAAGGTGACGAACGCCAGGTTGCAGGCGTTGAGCATGAGCTCGACGCACATGAACACCACGATGGCGTTGCGCCGTACGAGCACGCCGACGCCGCCGATCGAGAACAGCAGCGCGGAGAGCACCAGGTAGTGCGTGGTCACTTGCCGTCCTCCTCGCTCCGGGCGTCAGCGCGGGCGCTGACGACCCGGCCGGCCACGACGCCCTCTTCCACCGGGCCCTCTTCGGCCATGGGCTCGGTGTCGGGACCGCCGTCCCTGGCCTCGTCGGCGACCGTCGGGGTGCTGTGCCCGTTGGCCCGCTGGGCGGCCTCCTCCTGCTCCAGCACGCGGGCGACCTCCGGGGGCAGGATGCCCTGGGACTCCTCGTACCGGGCGATGTACCGGTTGACCGACAGCGGCGAGACGGACCCGTCGGGCAGCAGCGCCGGCATGTCGATGGCGTTGTGCCGGGCGTAGGTGCCGGGGCCGGGCAGCGGCGCCGGGTTCTTGCCCGTCCTGCCGAAGGCGACGAAGCGCTGCCGGGACAGGTCCTTCTGGGTCGGCTTGGGCTCGCTGCGCTCCCGGTGCGCGAGCACCATCGCGCCGAGCGCGGCCGTGATCAGCAGCGCCGAGGTCACCTCGAAGGCGAACACGTGGCGCGTGAAGATCAGCTCGGCCAGGGAGGGCACGTTGCCCGCCTGGGTGGCGGCGGTCAGGCCCTTGGGGGCGCCGACGACCGCGTTGCCGATGCCGGCCGCGAGCAGGACGGCGAAGCCGAGCCCGCCCACGATGGCCCAGAACCGCTGGCCCCTGATCGTCTCCACGAGGGAGTCGGACGAGTCCACGCCCACGAGCATGAGCACGAACAGGAACAGCATCATGACCGCGCCGGTGTAGACGATGATCTGCACCGCCGCCAGGAACGGAGCGTCCTGAACCGCGTACAGCACCGCCAGCGAGAGCATGACGACGCCGAGCATGAGGGCCGAGTAGACGGCCCTGCGGCTGAAGACGAGTCCGAGCGCGGCGATCACCGAGACGACCGCGAGCACCCAGAACGTGATGGACTCACCCATTGCTTCGACCCAACCGGTAGTAGTCCTCCTCGGTCTCGCCGAGGCGCATCGGGTGGGGCGGCTGCTCCATGCCCGGCCCCAGCGGCGCGAGGAGCATCTCCTTGGTGTAGATCAGCGACTCGCGGCTGGAGTCGGCGAGCTCGTACTCGTTGGTCATCGTGAGCGCCCGGGTGGGACACGCCTCGATGCACAGCCCGCAGAGGATGCAGCGCAAATAGTTGATCTGGTAGACGCGGCCGTACCGCTCACCCGGCGAGAAACGCTCCTCGTCGGTGTTGTCGCCGCCCTCCACGTAGATGGCATCGGCCGGGCAGGCCCAGGCGCACAGCTCGCAGCCGACGCACTTCTCCAGCCCGTCGGGCCACCGGTTCAGCTGGTGCCTCCCGTGGAAGCGCGGCGCGGTGGGCCGCTTCTCCTCGGGATAGTTGACGGTCACCGGCTTCTTGAACATGTGGTGGAAGGTGACGCCGAATCCCTTGATCGGGTTCAGCCAATCAGTTGCTCCCACTGGTCACCTCCTTGGCGGCGTCGGAATTGAGACGCGCGGCGGGCACGACTCCGTGATAGTGCGGGGCGTCGAGCGGCGGCACGGGGAACCCGCCCGCGACCGGCTCCTCCCGCAGCTGCTCGAACTCCTCCTCGATCTGGGCGGCCTTCGCCTCCTTGCGGCGCTGGTTGACCGTGTCGAACCGGAGCCAGATCGCGAGGGCGCCGACGATGACGACCGCGCCGATGGTCATGACGACCGCACGGTTGCTGTCCGGCAGGCGCAGCGCCTTGAACGTGGCGGCCATCAGGATCCAGGCCAGGTTGACCGGGATGAGCACCTTCCAGCCGAAGGCCATGAGCTGGTCGTACCGGACACGCGGCAGCGAGGCGCGGACCCAGACGAAGAAGCCGAAGGCGATCACCAGCTTGATGAAGAACCACAGCAGCGGCCACCAGCCGGAGTTCGCGCCGTCCCACATGGAGATCGGCCACGGGGCCCGCCAGCCGCCGAAGAACAGCGTGATCGCCATCGCCGAGACCGTGAAGATGTTCACGTACTCGGCGAGCATGAACATCGCGAACTTCAGCGAGGAGGAGTACTCGGTGTGGAAGCCGCCGACCAGCTCGCCCTCACCCTCGGGGAGGTCGAAGGGCACGCGGTTCGTCTCACCCAGCATCGTGATCGCGTAGATCAGGAAGGACGGGACCAGCGAGACCACGTACCAGGACGGCATGGGGATGGACAGCGCGCCGATGTCCCAGGTGCCGCCGCTCGCCTGCTTCGCCACGATCTCGTGGGTGGACAGCGTGCCCGCCTGGAGGAACACCGCGACGAACGACAGGCCCATCGCGATCTCGTACGACACGACCTGGGCGGCCGAGCGCAGCCCGCCCAGCACGGCGTACGGCGAGCGGGAGCCCCACCCGGCGAGCACGATGCCGTAGACCCCGATCGAGGCGGTGGCCAGGACCAGCAGCACCGCGACCGGCAGGTCGGTGAGCTGCAGCGGCGTCCGGTGGCCGAACATCGAGACCACCGGCCCGAACGGCACCACCGAGAAGGCCAGGAAGGCGGGCACGGCGATGATGACCGGGGCGAGAAGGTAGATCACCTTGTCCACGGTGCGTGGCATGATGTCTTCCTTCAGGCCCATCTTCAGGCCGTCGGCCACCGACTGCAGCAGGCCGAACTTTCCGGCCCGGTTGGGGCCGTAACGGTGCTGCATGCGCGAGATGAGCTTGCGCTCGGTCCACACGCCGAACAGCACGCCCAGCATCAGGAACACGAAGATCGCGACGGCCTTGATGATGATGATCCACAGGGGATCGTGGCCGAAGTCGCTCCAGGTGGGTCCGGGGTTGTTCACGAGACGCTCCCGATCTTTACGACGTCTCCGGCGACCGCGCGCAGGTCGCGCGTGACCGACAGGCCGGCGGAGTTGGACGGCACCCACACGACACGGTCGGGCAGGTCCGCGACGCGCACCGGCACGACCACGTCGTCACCGATGGTGATCTTTCCGCCGTCGACCGCGCCGATCTCGGCGGCCGTCGCCTCCGACAGCAGCGCCGCCACCGAGCGGGCGGTCCCCGCCAGGTAGGGCTCGCCGTCCTGCAGCCGGCCGTCGTCGAGCAGCAGGTGCCAGGTCGCCAGCACGGCCTCGCCCGCCTGCGGCTCCCTGGCCGCGCGGCCCGTCACCGCGGGCGCGGCCGGGCGGGAGCCCTTCCAGGAGCCGAGCGCGGCCATCTCCCGCCGGGCGGCGGCGGGGTCGGGCAGGCCGAGGTGGACGTCCATCTGGTCGGCGATCGAGGCGATGGCGCGCAGGTCGCTCATCAGCCCGGGGACGGCCGTGGCCACACCGAACGAGCGGCCCCTGCCCTCCCAGTCGACGAACGTGCCGGACTTCTCGGCCACCGCGGCGACCGGCAGGACCACGTCGGCCCGGTCGGTGACCGCGCTGGCGCGGATCTCCAGGCTGACGATGAACGGCGTGTTCTCCAGCGCCGCCAGGGCCCGGGCCGGGTCGGGCAGGTCGTAGGGGTCCACACCCGCCACGACCAGCGCGTCGACCTCGTCGTTGAGCGCGGCCTCGATGATGCCCGCCGTGTCGCGGCCCGGCGCGTCCGGCAGCGAGCCGACGCCCCACACCCTGGCGACCTCCGCGCGGGCGGCCTCGTCGGAGGCCGGGCGGCCGATCGGCAGCAGGCCCGGCAGCGCGCCCGCCTCCAGCGCGCCGCGCTCACCGGCCCGGCGCGGCACCCAGGCGAGCCGCGCGCCGGTGGCCTGCGTGAGCCGTACGAGCGCGGACAGGGCGCCGGGGGCGGTGGCGAGCCGCTCGCCGGCGAGGACGATCGAGCCGGCGGGCAGCACGTCGCCGCCGACGAGGTCGCCGAGCGCCTCCGCCTCGGCGCCGGGCGCGGTGCGGATCAGCGTGCCCTGCATCTTGGCCAGGCCCGGCGTGGCGAACGGCGCGAGCGAGTAGACCTTCAGGCCCCGCTTGCGCGCCGCCTTGCGCAGGCGCAGGAAGACGATCGGCGACTCCTCCTCGGGCTCGAACCCGGCCAGGAGCACGGCCGGGGCCGTCTCCAGGTCGGCGTAGGAGACCTCGATGCCCTTGCCGGCGACGGCGTGGGCGAGGAAGCGCGCCTCCTCCTCGGAGTGCGGGCGGGCCCGGAAGTCGATGTCGTTGGTGCCGAGGGCGATCCGGGCGAACTTGCTGTAGGCGTAGGCGTCCTCGACCGTGAGCCGCCCGCCGACCAGCACCCCGGCCTTGCCGCGAGCCCGCAGCAGGCCCTCGGCCGCGACGGCCAGCGCGTCCGGCCAGGAGGTCGGGACGAGCTTGCCGCTCTCGTCACGGACCAGCGGCGACCGCAGGCGGTCGGGCGCGGTGGCGTACGTGAAGGCCCAGCGGCCCTTGTCGCAGTTCCACTCCTCGTTGACCTGCGGGTCGTCCCCGGCCAGGCGGCGGGTGACCTTGCCCCGGCGGTGGTCGGTGCGCAGCGAGCAGCCCGACGCGCAGTGCTCGCACGCGCTCGGCGTGGAGACCAGGTCGAACGGGCGGGAGCGGAACCGGTAGGCCGCGCCGGTCAGCGCGCCCACCGGGCAGATCTGGATGGTGTTGCCCGAGAAGTAGGACTGGAACGGCTCGCCGTCGGCGACGCCCACCTGCTCCTTGGCCCCGCGCTCGAAGAAGTCGATGAGCGGGTCACCGGCGATCTGCTCGGAGAAGCGGATGCAGCGCGCGCACTGGATGCAGCGCTCGCGGTCGAGCAGCACCTCGCTCGACAGCGGGATGGGCTTCTCGAACGTCCGCTTCTGCTCGACGAACCGGCTCTCGCCCTGGCCGTTCGACATGGCCTGGTTCTGCAGGGGGCACTCGCCGCCCTTGTCGCAGACCGGGCAGTCGAGCGGGTGGTTCAGCAGCAGCATCTCCATCACGCCGCGCTGGGCCTTCTCGGCCACCGGCGAGGTGAGCTGCGTCTTGACCACCATGCCATCGGCGACCTCGATCGCGCAGGACGGCTGCGGCTTGGGGAAGCCGCGGCCGTTGCCCGCGTCGGGGATGTCGACCAGGCACTGGCGGCAGTTGGCCGCCGGCGAGAGCAGCGGGTGGTCGCAGAACCGGGGGATCTGGATCCCCAGCAGCTCCGCGGCCCGGATGATCAGGGTGCCCTTCGGGACGCTGATCTGGAAGCCGTCGATGGTCAGGGTGACCATGTCCACGACCGGCTGCTCCGGCTGCGTCGTCTGAACTGTCACTTGGACCCCCACACCGTGGAAGCGGCGGGATCGAACGGGCAGCCGCCGATCTCGAAGTGCTTGAGGTATTCGTCGCGGAAGTGCTTCACCGACGAGTGGATCGGGCTCGTCGCGCCGTCGCCGAGGGCGCAGAACGAACGGCCGAGGATGTTGTCGGCGATGTCGGTGATGGTGGCCAGGTCGTCCTCGGTGCCCTGGCCCTTCTCCAGCCGCTTGAGCACCTGCTTGAGCCAGTAGGTGCCCTCACGGCAGGGCGTGCACTTGCCGCAGGACTCGTGCGCGTAGAACTCGGTCCACCGCATCACCGCGCGGACCACGCAGGTCGTCTCGTCGAAGATCTGCAGGGCGCGGGTGCCCAGCATCGAGCCCTTGGCCCCGACCGACTCGAAGTCGAGCGGCACGTCGAGGTGCTCGGCCGTGAAGATCGGCGTCGAGGAGCCTCCCGGCGTCCAGAACTTCAGCTCGTGGCCCTCGCGGATGCCGCCCGCCATGTCGAGCAGCTCGCGCAGCGTGATGCCCAGCGGGGCCTCGTACTGGCCCGGCCGGGTCACGTGGCCCGACAGCGAGAAGATGCCGAAGCCCTTGGACTTCTCGGTGCCCATCCCGGCGAACCAGTCGGCGCCGTTGGCGATGATGCTCGGCACGCTCGCGATCGACTCGACGTTGTTGACCACCGTCGGGGAGGCGTACAGGCCGGCGACCGCCGGGAACGGCGGCTTGAGCCGGGGCTGGCCGCGGTAGCCCTCCAGCGAGTCGAGCAGCGCGGTCTCCTCGCCGCAGATGTACGCCCCGGCGCCGCTGTGCACGACGAGTTCGAGGTCGTAGCCCGAGCCGAAGATGTCCGTCCCGAGGTAACCCTTCTCGTACGCCTCACGAACCGCGGCCTGCACCCGGCGGATGACGTGGACCACCTCACCGCGGATGTAGATAAACGCGTGGTTGGCCCGGATGGCGTAGGACGCGATGATCACGCCTTCGACCAGCGCGTGCGGGTTGGCCATCATGAGCGGGATGTCCTTGCAGGTCCCCGGCTCCGACTCGTCGGCGTTGACGACGAGGTAGTGGGCCTTGCCGTCGCCCTGCGGGATGAAGCCCCACTTCATGCCGGTGGGGAAGCCCGCGCCGCCGCGGCCGCGCAGGCCCGAGTCCTTCACCGCCTGGATGACGGCGTCGGGGTCCATGCCCAGGGCCTTCTTGGCGGCCGCGTACTCGCCGTACCCGTCGAGGGTGAACGAGTCGTCCTGGTCCCAGTTCCTCGTCAGGATCGGCGTAAGCTGTGTCATTTGGTCGCTCACCGCTCCTCGTTCGCTGCGCGGGCCGCTCGTACCTCGCGGACCGCTCCGCTCACTGCGTCGGGTTCTCTCCGCGTTGTCATTCCGAGCTCCCCTCGGCCTTGGGGGCCTCCCAGCCGTTGGCCTTGGCGACCTTCAGGCCCTCCAGCGACGGGCCGGCGGCCGACGGGCCCTCGGCGGCCTGGCCGTCGGGGAAGCCGGCGAGGACCCGGGACGCCTCCTTGAACGTGCACAGCCGGCGCGGGCCGCGCGTGGGCGCGACCTCCTTGCCGGCGCGCAGGTCGTCGACGAGCTGCCTGGCCGACTCCGGGGTCTGGTTGTCGAAGAACTCCCAGTTGACCATCATGACCGGCGCGAAGTCGCAGGCGGCGTTGCACTCCAGCCGCTCCAGCGTGATCTTGCCGTCCTCGGTGGTCTCGTCGTGGCCGACGCCCACGTGCTCGCTGAGCTCTTCCCAGATCTGGTCGCCGCCCATGACCGCGCACAGCGTGTTGATGCAGACGCCGACGTTGTACTCGCCGGCCGGCTTGCGCTTGTACATGGTGTAGAAGGTCGCGACGCCGACGACCTCGGCCTTGGACAGGCCCAGCATCTCGGCGCAGAACTCCTGCCCGGCGTCGGAGATGTAGCCGTCCTCCGACTGCACCAGGTGCAGCAGCGGCAGCAGCGCCGAACGCGGCCGGGGGTAGCGGCCGATGATCTCCTTGGCGTCCGTCTCCAGACGCTCGCGGACCTCGGGCGCGTAACCCGTGCTCATGGTCGCGCTCCCCTCCTCATTCGCAACGCGGGCGGCCTGAACCGGCGGCTTGCCGCTCATCGGTCCACACCTCCCATGACCGGGTCGATCGAGGCGACCGCGGAGATGACGTCGGCGACCATGCCGCCCTCGCACGTCGCGGGCACCGCCTGCAGGTTCGTGAACGACGGGTCGCGGAAGTGGACCCGGTAGGGCCGGGTGCCGCCGTCGCTGACCACGTGCGCGCCCAGCTCGCCACGCGGCGACTCGACCGAGGCGTACGCCTGCCCGGCCGGCACCCGGAAGCCCTCGGTCACCAGCTTGAAGTGGTGGATCAGGGCCTCCATCGAACTGCCCATGATGTGGGCGATGTGGTCGGGCGAGTTGCCGAGGCCGTCGGGGCCGAGCGCGAGCTGCGACGGCCAGCCGATCTTCTTGTCCTCGATCATCACCGGGCCGCCCTTGAGCGGGCCGGACAACCGGTCGAGCGCCTGCTCGACGATCTTGAGGGACTCCTCCATCTCGGCCATGCGCACGAGATAACGGCCGTACACGTCGCAGGTGTTCTGTGTCGCCACCTCGAACTCGTACGTCTCGTAGCCACAGTAGGGCTGAGACTTGCGCAGGTCCCACGGCAGGCCGGCGGCGCGCAGCATGGGCCCGGTGATCCCGAGCGCCATGCACCCGGTCAGGTCGAGGTAGGCCACGTCCTTGGTGCGCCGGGTGTAGACCGGGTTGGCGTCGAGGAGCTTGCGCATCTCCTTGATCCGCCCCGGCATGATCTTGAGGAACTCGCCGATCTTGTCGACGGCGCCGGCCGGCAGGTCGACGCTGACGCCGCCCGGCCGGACGTACGCCATGTTCATCCGCAGACCGGTGATGTACTCCATCAGGTCGAGCACCATCTCGCGCTCGCGGAAGCCGAACAGCATCGGCGTCGTCGCGCCCAGCTCCAACCCGAACGTCGCGATCGCGACGAGGTGGGAGGAGATCCGGGTGAGCTCCATCGTCAGGACCCGGAGGGCCTGCGCCCGATCCGGGATCCTGTCGGTGATCCCGAGAAGCTTCTCGACCCCCATGCAGTAGGCGGTCTCGTTGAAGATCGGCGCGAGATAGTCCATGCGGGTGACGAACGTGACCCCCTGGGTCCACGTCCGGTACTCCATGTTCTTCTCGATGCCGGTGTGCAGGTAGCCGATCACCGTGCGGGCCTCGGTCACGGTCTCGCCGTCGAGGGTCAGCACGAGCCGGAGCACACCGTGCGTCGACGGGTGCTGCGGGCCCATGTTGACGACGAGGCGTTCCTCGGCCGACTCACTGACGGTCTTGACCAGTTCGTCCCAGTCCTGACCGGCGACGTCGTAGATCCGGCCCTCGGTCTCGGTGGTGCTCACGACGCTCTCCTCGCTGCCCTCGTCCAGTCGTGCAGGTCGACGCTCACGAGTACGACCTCCTCCGGTCCGGCGCGGGGACCTCGGCGCCGCGGTACTCCACCGGAATGCCGCCGAGCGGGTAGTCCTTGCGCTGCGGGTGCCCCTCCCAGTCGTCCGGCATCTCGATCCGGGTCAGCGCCGGGTGGCCGTCGAAGACGATTCCGAAGAAGTCGTACGTCTCGCGCTCGTGCCAGTCGTGCGTGGGGTAGACCTGAACCGTGGAGGGGATGTGCGGGTCGGCGTCGGGGCAGGAGACCTCCACCCGGACGCGCCGGTTGTGCGTGATGGAGCACAGGTGGTAGACGGCGCGCAGCTCCGCACCGGTCTCCTCGGGGTAGTGGACCCCCGAGACGCCGAGCGACAGCTCGAACCGCAGCGCCGGGTCGTCACGCAGGTGCTTCATCACCTCGGGCAGCCGCTCGCGCCGCACGTGGAAGGTGATCTCCCCGCGGTCGACGACCACGCGCTCGATCGCGTCGGCGAACGCCGGCTCCAGCGCGTCGGCCACCTCGTCGAAGTACGACCCGTACGGCCGGCTGCTGGACAGCTTCGGCGGACGGCGGACGACCAGACGGTTGTAGCCGGAGGTGTCGCCGGTGTCCTTGACGCCGAACATGCCCCTGCGGGCGACGGGCTCCTCGGGCAGCCCGGGCAGGTTCTCGGTGGTCACTTCCCGGCCCCCTGGTCGATCAGCGGCAACGTGCGCAGCGCCTGGAGCTCGAGCTCCTCGATCTGCTTCTCGCGGTGCGCGCCGAACTTCATGTTCTGGATCTTGTCGTGTAGCTTCACGATGGCGTCGATCAGCATCTCCGGGCGCGGCGGGCAGCCGGGCAGGTAGATGTCGACCGGCACCACGTGGTCCACGCCCTGGACGATGGCGTAGTTGTTGAACATGCCGCCGCTGGACGCGCAGACGCCCATCGCGATGACCCACTTGGGCTCGGCCATCTGGTCGTAGATCTGGCGGAGGACGGGCGCCATCTTCTGCGACAGCCGGCCGGCCACGATCATGAGGTCGGCCTGCCGCGGGGAGGCGGAGGCACGCTCCATGCCGAAGCGGGCCAGGTCGTGCTTCGGGCCGCCGGTGGCCATCAGCTCGATGGCGCAGCACGCGAGACCGAAGGTCGCCGGCCAGACGGAGTTCTTCCGGGCCCAGCCCGCCACCTGCTCGACGGTGGTGAGGATGAACCCGCTCGGGAGTTTCTCTTCAAGACCCATGGCTAATCCCAATCGAGGCCGCGACGCCGCCAGACGTAGGCGTACGCCACGAGAACGGTGACGATGAACAGCACCATCTCGACCAGCCCGAACACGCCGAGTTTGTCGAAGGCCACCGCCCACGGATAGAGGAAGATGATCTCGATGTCGAACACGATGAACAACATCGCGGTGATCATGTACTTCAGCGGGAATCGGCCGCCGCCGACCGGCTGCGGAGTGGGCTCGATGCCGCACTCGTAGGCGTCCAGCTTCGCGCGGTTCCAGCGCTTCGGCCCGGTGAATGGCGCGATGCTCACGGAGAACACGGCGAATCCCGCCGCGAGGACCGCGAGCACCACGATCGGCACATACAGCTCCATGGCTACATGTCCTCGCTTACTCGATGAATTTGGGCGATCACGAGAATGCCGGAGAGCGCGGCCGGCCGGGCGGCCACCTGCGGGGCCGGGGGCGACGTGCGCATCGTCTCGGTCATGCGGGCTTCAGTCATGCGGGCTTCAGTCATGCTGGCTTCGGCGATCATGATGGCGGAGCCACCTTGGACAGGGCGTTGATTATGCGGTCGGAGACGTCGCCCCGCCGGTCTGTGAGATTAGCGAGCAGCTTGAAGGCGAATCTCATCAGGGTGGGATGGGGCATCCCGTGCCGGGTGGCGAAGCTCATCACACCCGGCCTCCCGATCGCCTCCACGAACAGGCGGCCGAGGGTGAAGTATCCGCCATGGGCGTCTTTGAGCATACGGGGATACGCGAGTAATACGCGCTCACGCTGGGCGGGCGTCGGCCGGGACAGCGCCTGGACGATCACTTCGGCCGCGGTCCTGCCGGTCTCCATGGCGTACGCGATGCCCTCGCCGTTGAACGGGTTGATCGAGCCGCCCGCGTCGCCGACGAGAACCAGCCCGCGGGCGTAGTGCGGCTGCCGGTTGAAGCCCATCGGCAGCGCGGCGCCCCTGATCGGGCCCGTCATGTTCTCCTCGGTGAAGCCCCACTCCTCCGGAGTGTTCTTCATCCACCGCCGCAGCAGGTCGCGGTAGTCGATGTTCTTGAACGCCTCGCTGGTGTTCAGCAGGCCGAGGCCGACGTTGGAGGTACCGTCGCCGACGGGGAAGATCCAGCCGTAGCCGGGCAGCAGCCGGTCGCCGTCCCAGAGCTCGAGCCACGTCTCCAGGTAGTCGTCGTCGTGGCGGGGGCTCTTGTAGTAGGTGCGCACCGCCACGCCCATCGGGCGGTCCTCACGCTTGTGCAGGCCCAACGCGATCGACAGCCGGGTCGAGTTGCCGTCGGCCGCCACCACGAGCCGCGAGCGGTAGGACACCTCCTCGCCGTCCGCCTTGGCCGTCACGCCCACGACGTGGCCGCTGCGCTCGTCGAGCAGTGGGCCTGTAACGTTCACGCCCTCGCGCAGCCGGACGCCCGCGCGCTCGGCGTGCCTGGCGAGGATCTGGTCGAAGTCGGCGCGGGTGCGCACGAGGCCGAAGTCGGGGTAGCTCGACAGCTCGGGCCAGTCGAGTTCGAGGCGCACGCCGCCGCCGTAGACGCGCAGCCCCTTGTTCCTGATCCAGCCGGGCGCGTCGATGTCGACGCCCATGGCGACGAGTTCCTTCACCGCCCGCGGGGTCAGTCCGTCACCGCAGACCTTCTCCCTGGGGAAGCGCGTCTTCTCCAGGAGCAGCACGTCGAGACCGGCGCGGGCGAGGTGAAAGGCCGTCGTGGCGCCCGCGGGGCCCGCGCCGACGACGATGACGTCGGCGTCGACCTCTCTCCGCGTCACGCGGGTTCGCTCACTCACGGGGGACCTGTCCGTTCCAGGGAAGGAAGGCCTCGAAATTGGTTTAGACCTTCGTGCCTTTGTGAACAACTTCACAAACTGTCGCGCCGCAGTCTAACCCCTATCCGGGGCGAAGTGTCAGAGGGGTATGGCCAAGCTCGTCTCATCACGCTTTGACCGCCCGGTGCAGGGCCACGACGCCGAGCGTGAGGTTGCGCCAGGCCACCTTCCGCCAGCCCGCTCCCTGGATGATCCGCGCCAGCGCCTCCTGGTCCGGCCAGGCCCGGATCGACTCGGCGAGGTACTCGTAGGACTCGGGATTCGAGCTGACCATCCGGGCCACCGGTGGCAGCAGCTTCATCAGGTACTGCGAGTAGACGAGGTCGAACGACTTCGGCGTCGGCCGGGAGAACTCGCAGATCACCAGCCGGCCGCCCGGGCGGGTCACCCGCAGCATCTCGCCCAGCGCCTGTTCGGTGTCGGCCACGTTGCGCAGGCCGAAGGAGATCGTCACTGCGTCGAACGTCTCGTCGCGGAACGGCAGGCGCAGCGCGTCGCCCGCGACGAACGTCACCCCGCGCACGCCCCCGCCGTACAGACCGGAACCGCCGCGCCGCTCGACGCCGGTGCGGAGCATGCCGAGCGAGAAGTCGCACGCGATCGCCCGCGCCCCGAGCGCGGTGAACGCGTCGGTCGAGGTGCCGGTGCCCGCGGCGAGGTCGAGAACCAGCTCGCCGGGCCCCGCGTCGATCGCCGCCGCGGTGGCCTTCCGCCACAGGCGGTCCTGGCCCAGCGAGAGGACGTCGTTGACCAGGTCGTAGCGCCGGGCCGTGCGATCGAACATCGCGGCGACCTCGTGCGGCTGCTTGTCCAGCGATGCGCGCGTCATGCAGGCAAGCCTAGGACGCGACGGGCGTGCCCCCTCACCACCGCCACCGGATGAGCGGAACGTAGTTCTCCGATTACGTTGAGTCTGCTAGAAATTGGGGAATGCGCGTCACCACCGCACTGCTTCCGGTCGCATCGCTCGTCACATGCGCCGCCCTTCTCCCAGCCGCCACGGCGTCCGCCGGCATCCGGCAGCCCCGTGCGGTGTCGGAGAATCCGGTGGACATCACACCGCACGTGCTCGACGGCGTCGTGACCGCGTTCGCGCTGGTCGGCCGCACCGTCGTGGTGGGTGGCGAGTTCAGCGCGGTCCGCGAGGCCCGGGGCGGGGAGGACCTGCCGCGGGCGAACGTCTTCGCCTTCGACCTCTACACCGGGCGCGTCCTGCGCGACTTCGCGCCGGACCTCGACGGGCCGGTGGCCGCGCTGGCCGCCGGTCCCGGCGACACGGTCTTCGTGGGCGGCGCCTTCAACGTGCCCTCCCGGGCCCTGGTCCGCCTCCGCTTGTCCGACGGCGCCGTCGACGACGATTTCTCCGCCCCTGTCTACGGCGGGGACGTCACCAGCCTGGTACGGCTGGGCGGCGCGCTCTACGTGGGCGGCGACTTCGGCAGGATCGGCCGGAGCCCGCGCACCGCGCTGGCCCGGGTGGACGCCGAAACCGGCGCGGTCGACCCCCGGTTCACCGTCACGCCCGGCGACGGGCGCCGCGGCGATCCGCGGATCTACGCGATGGCCGCCGTCCGCGACCGCTTAGTGGTGGACGGCTCGTTCACCACGCTCGACGGCCTGCGCCGCCCGCAGCTCGGCGTGATCGACCTGACGACCGGGCGGGTGGCCGACTGGCACACCGAGGCGTACGCCCCGGCGTGCAAGCCGGACTTCCCGTCGTACGTGCGCGGGCTCGACCTGTCCCCGGACGGGCGCTACTTCGTGGTCGTCACGACCGGCGGGGCGGCGCGCGGCACCTCGAAGCTGTGCGACTCGGCCGCCAGGTTCGAGACGTACGCGAAGGGCGAGGCGATCCGCCCGACCTGGGTGAACCTGACCGGAGGCGACTCCCTGTACGCGGTCGCGGTCACGGGGTCCGCCGTCTACGTGGGCGGACACCAGCGCTGGCTGGACAACCCGCGCGGCGCCGACACGGCGGGCCGGGGGGCGGTCCACCGGCCCGGCATCGGGGCGATCGACCCGGTCAGGGGCAGGGCGCTGCGCTGGAACCCGACGAGGGAAAGGGGAATCGGGGTAAAGGCCTTCCTGACCGTAAAGACAGGTCTTTTGGTGGGAAGCGACACGACGGAGCTCGGGCATGAGTACCATGCCCGCGTCGGCATGTTCCCGGCGACCTAGTTCTTCCCCGTCTCCCGCCGTTTCCCGGCGATGCGCT
This sequence comes from Microbispora sp. H10836, assembly GCF_012999525.1. Lineage (NCBI taxonomy): Bacteria > Bacillati > Actinomycetota > Actinomycetes > Streptosporangiales > Streptosporangiaceae > Microbispora > Microbispora sp. H10836. The sequence goes on along the minus strand of NZ_JABBWU010000003.1, from coordinate 113,147 downwards.
CGCTCACCGCGTCGCGCTGTTTGGACAGCAGCACATAGCTGGCCAGACCGCTGACCAGGACGGCGAGCAGGAGAAGCGGGAACGACCGCAGGCCGACGAGATACAGGACGCCGAGAGCGACGGCGAACAGCCCGAGGCGTGAAAGGGTGTAAACGACAACCGGATGCACAGCGTCGAGGTTACGTCACCCTCCCGGCCCGCCCGTCTCTCTTCGCATCTGCTGCGGGCACTGCTAGTGTTCACAACAAGGCGCTTTTGTAAAGAAACACCCATGAGCGCCCCAAAGAGGCTCTATCATATAACAATCGGGCACTGAGCCGGTAACAACCCGTGATCTTCTCCGAAAACCACGGATAAATCAGGCTTCGCTCGGCACACTGGTTACCTGTCCGCCCGCTGCAGGACGCGGGACGCGAGGGGGAGAGATTGTGGAGAGTAGCAGCGAGCGACTGCTGACTCCTGGAGAGGTTGCCGCTCTCTTCAGGGTCGACCCGAAGACCGTGACCCGTTGGGCCGCGGCCGGGCGCATCAGCAGCATCCGTACCCCCGGGGGGCACAGGCGGTTCCGTGAATCGGAAGTGCACGCCCTCCTTCGCGGTGAGGACGTCCTCACGGCCGAAAGGCCGAACGGCGACTCCCCGCGAGTCTGACGCAGTACCAGCACCAGGTGATCCTGCGCGCTACCCGGACGCCGCAGGGTCACCGGAGTCAGTCCCACATCGAGTCTGCGTTCCCGGCCTGTCCTGCTCCCTTGCCGGGTACGTCAGTCCTGCTCCGCCTTGAAGGCCAGGAACGCCTGCTCGAGCGCGTCGTCGCCCTCACGCCAGCGGCGCCGGCGCTCGGCGTCCTCCTCCTCGGTGATCGACTCGGCCAGCCAGCGTTCGTAGTCGGGCTCGCCCGGCGCGACCTCCACGTACGCGTTGCCGATCAGGCGCCCGTCATCGGTGGTCAGTGACCGGGGCACGCGCAGCGTCCCGTCGCCGAGCCGGATCACGTACATCCGAATCACCTAGATTCCGTAACGCCGGTTGAAGAAGAGCATGACGTTGAGGGCCGTCCGCGTGTCGCCGCCCAGCATGTCGACCAGGGCCGGACGCTGCCGGGACGCGATCGCCGCGAACGCGTCGGCGAAGAACTCCTTGCGCCCCAGGCCGCCGGGCTGCCGGTGGAACGACGACGCGAACAGCGGCAGGCACTCCTCGTAGAGCGCCGCGAACTCCGGGGAGTCCGACACCCACTCTCCCGGACCCGCGTCCACGTCGTCCAGCGCATGCCCGACTTCGTGCATCATCACGTCGGGCGTCGGCGACGGCCGGTCCCCCACCACGATCTTGCGGTCGCCGTACGCGCCGGCGCAGATGTCCCAGGTGGCCCGTCCCGACGGCAGCGGCGCGCCGCGCAGGTAGCCCATGTCGTCCAGATCGGGCACCCCTCCGCGCCCGACGTAGATGCCTTCGAGCCCGATGGCGAGCTTGGTCTTGAGCTGCTCGGGCAGCCTCGCCAGGCTGTCCACGGCCCGTACGGCGTCGGCGGACGGAGGCCCTTCGGCGGCGTCCCACTCGCGGTACAGGATGCGTTCCAGGGGCCCGCAGTGCCGTCTGCCGTCGCGCAGGTCGGGTGCGTCGGGCGGGTGGGGCGCGGCCCGCGTCGGCAGGTCGTCGAGCTCGAAGTCCTGCCAGGTGTACTGCGGCCGGTCGTCCACCACGGGTGCGGTGACCGTGTGGACCCGGTCCACCGGCCGCTCCGGCGGCCAGCCGGCCGCCCATTCGCCGCCCCGCTGCGCATCCCACTGGGTGTCCCGCTCCGCGCGGCGGCCCTGCGGTCGCTCCGTGGGCCGGTCCCGGTCGCGTTCCGCCGCCCACTCAGAGGTTCGGTCGGAAGCACGATCGGCAGCACGATCGCGAGGGCGTTCGGGGGCGTCCGTCCGGCGGTGGGAGGACAAATAGGGCCCTCGCTGCCACCACCGCGACCCCCGCCGGTGGCGGCCTCTGTCGCCCGGCTCCGCCATCGCACCCCTCAGTCAGGCTCCGCGTCCTCGTGCCGCGTACCGGTCCACCGTACGATGCCGGGCTGCCCCCGTCACCCCGAAGCCCGACCCGATCAGTGGCCGGCATGGCTTACCGTGTGGGCATGCCTAGCGTGATTATCGGCCTGGCGCTGCTTGCCCTCTGGCTCTACTGCCTCTTCGATGTGATCACGACCCCCGAGCAGGACGTGCGCAATCTCCCGAAGTTCCTGTGGGTCCTCATCGTGATCCTCCTGGCGGACATCGGTGCGCTGACCTGGCTCCTCGTGGGTCGCCCCCGCCGTCAGCACGCCGTGTACGCGGCGGGAAGCGGCGGGTGGGCCCAGAGCGGCGACGTGCCCCGCGGACCCGACGACGACCCCGAGTTCCTGCGCAGCCTCGATCGGCGCCTGCGCGACGAGGACTGACCCCGCACGAGACCGCACATGAGACCCCGCGCGACCCCCCCGCGCACCCCCTCGAACCTCCCGCCGGGAGTCCCCGCGTGAGACCTCCGCCGCGAACGGCCCCTTACTTGGGCACGTCGGCGTAGGAGTGCAGTCCCGAGAAGAAGATGTTGACGCCGACCAGGTTGAACAGCAGGCAACCGAAGGCGACCAGCGAGATGATCATCACGGCCTTACCGCGCCACCCGGCCGTCGCCCGGGCGTGGAGATAGGCGGCGTACACGACCCACGTGATGAACGCCCACACCTCCTTCGGGTCCCAGCCCCAGTAACGGCCCCACGCGCGGTCGGCCCACAGGGCGCCGGCGATGACGGCGAACGTCCAGATCGGGAAGGAGATGACGATCGCGCGGTGCGCGACGCGCTCCAGGCTCTCCCTGCTCGGCAGCACCGACGGGCGCCCGTCCCTGCGGATCAGGTAGAGGATCGCGCACACGCCCGCCACGATGAACAGCCCGCTCGCCACGATCGCCGCCGTGACGTGGATCGCGATCCAGTACGAGTGCAGCGCGGGCATCACCGGGCCCGCCTGGACGTGCAGGAACAGCACGGCGAAGCCCAGCCCGAGCGCCGCCGTCACGGTCACGAACGCGCCGAGGAAGCGGATCGGCTGACGGATCAGCAGCGCGAGGAACGCGGTCACGGCGGCGAAGCAGATGGCCACCACGAACTCGTACATGTTGGCCCACGGCCACCGGTCGACCGCGATGCCCCGGGTGATGATGCCGGCGAGGTTGCCGGCCCACGCGATCCAGGTGAGGACCACGCCGACGGTCCCCGCACGGACGGCCCACGCCGCCGGCTGCGAGCCTGAATCCTCCGTCGTGTCCCCGGTCGCGTCGCCGGTCGTGTCATCGGGCACCGCCGGACCGCCCGCGCCGACGAGCTCCCGCCGCCGGGCGGACACGACCGTGCGGGCCCGGCCGAAGGCGAGATCCAGCGCGAAGCAGATCATCGCGGCGAGATACAGCAGGACGGTGACCAGGATCAGCTGGTCGCTCAGCGTGGCGAGACTCTGGTTGACCGCTTGGGTTACCGGGGCGGGCATCACTCACTCCTCGTCCGGGCGGCCGCCCGGCGCAGCGTTTCCGGTGGGCGCGTCCGGCGTGGACGCCCCGGGCTCGGTCGTGGCGGGCTTGTCCTGCGTGGACGCTCCGCGCTCGGTCGTGGCGGGCTTGTCCGGCCCGGTCGCCTCCGGCCGCTCGGCCGGGGACCCGTCGGGCCCGCCGCGCAGGGCCGCGACGATCTGGGCGAACTCCTCGGCGAAGGCCGCGCCGCCGCCTTCGGTGCGGGTCAATCCTCCCACCGTGACCGTCCCGTCCTTCACCCGGACCCAGACGCGGCGACGGCGGACCGTGAGGGACAGCACGAGCCCGATCACCGCGGCGGCCGCGGCCAGCAGGGCGGGCTCCCGGCCGGGGTCGTAGGTGATCTGGAGGCTGATCCACTCCTTCACGCCGGTGAACTCGATCTTCCCGGCGCCGTCGGCGAGCTCCTTGGTCTCGCCCACGTTGAGCGGGGTCGGCTGGGCCGACATCTTCCCGAGTGGCTTCAGGTTCGTGGTGTCGAGCTGGTAGACCGACTGCGGCTGCCCCGACTTGAGGCCGAGGTCGCCGGCGAACGGGAAGATCTGCACGGTCGGGTTCGCGGCGCCGGGGAAGACCGACACCCACGTGTCGCCGTTCGGCACGGTCGTGGGCAGGAAGCGCGCCAGGAACCCGAGCTGGGTCGGCTGCGCGTCCGGCACCTTGATCACGCACTCGGACGTGTAGGTGGCCTGGTCGTCGGCCAGGCACGGCACCGGGCCGTCGTAGGCCACCTGGCCCTTGCCGTCGGTCACCCGGAACGTGGGCGCGTAGCCGTGCCCGATCAGGTAGGTCAGCGTGCCGTCCACGTCCAGCGGGTCGTTGACCTTGAGGTCCGCCTCGCGCGGCGCGGACGTCGGCGAGTCCTGGACGGTCAGCCTGGCGTGGTAGTCCAGCGGCTGGCCCTGCTTGTCCCCCGCGGCCACGTAGGTCGCCTGGAAGTCCTTGAGCGTGAAGGAGAACGGCTCCAGCGACTCGGCGTTGACCCGGCTGCCGGGCATGAAGCGGTCGTAGGCCGCCACCGCGTTGGAGAAGCCGTCGCCCTCCACGACCAGCACGTTGCCGCGGTAGCCGTACAGGCCTCCGGCGCCGACGGCGAACAGCAGCGCGAGCAGCGCGACGTGGAACAGGAGGTTGCCGGTCTCCCGGAGGTAGCCCTTCTCGGCCGCCACCCAGCCGTCGCCGGTGACCACGCGGAACCGCCTGCGTCTGAGCGTGGCGGCGGCCTGCTCCAGGGTGAGGCCGCCGTCGAGCGTCTCGCTGTGCGGCAGGCGCAGGAGGTTGCGCGGCGCGGCGGGCGGGCGGCGCCGGATCTCCTTCACGTGCGCCAGCGCGCGCGGGAACACGCATCCGGCCAGTGAGACGAACAGCAGCAGGTAGATCGCGGCGAACCAGGGCGAACTGAAGACGTCGAACAGCCAGAACCGGTCGAGCCACTCGGCCTGGGTGGGGTTGTCCTTGAAGTACTGCGCGACCCTGGCCGGGTCGACTCCCCGCTGCGGGTAGATGGAACCGGGGACCGAGCCGAGCGCGAACAGGAACAGCAGGATCAGCGCCGTGCGCATCGAGGTGAGCGTGCGCCAGGCCCAGCGCAGCCAGCCGACCGGTCCCAGGCCGACCGGCTTCGTCCGCTCCTGCGCCTGCTGCTCGGCCTGCTCCTGTGCCGCGGACTCGTCCCGTACGGCGGACGCGAGGTCGTCGGGGGCGCTCATCAGATCACCGGCCTGAAGCCGCCGACCCATACCTGCAGGTGGACGATGATCTCCGACCACTGCCCGGTCACGAGCAGCAGGCCGACCGCCACGAGCATGCCGCCGCCGACCCTGGTGATCAGCGGGGTGTGGCGGCGCACCGCCTTGAACGTGTGCAGCGCCTTGCGGTAGGCCAGCCCCGCCAGCACGAACGGCAGGCCGAGACCCAGCGCGTACGCGAAGGCGAGGGCGGCGCCGCGCAGCGCGCTGCCCTGGTTCACCGAGAGCGTCATCACCACCGCCAGCGTCGGGCCGATACACGGCGTCCAGCCGAGGCCGAAGACGACCCCGAGCAGTGGGGCCGTCGCGATCCCGGCCGCCGGAAGTTTGTGGATGCGCACGTCACGCTGGAGACCGGGGATCACTCCCACGAAGGCCAGCCCGAGGACGATCGTCACCACCCCGAGGACCCTGGTGATCACGTCGGCGTTGCCGTGCAGCGCCGCGCCGAGGCCGCCGAACAGCGCGCCTCCCAGCACGAACACGGCCGCGAACCCGAGCACGAAAAGCGCGCTGCCGAGCACCATCCGGCCGCGCTTCGGGTCGCCGCTCATGCCCGTGACGTACGACAGGTAGCCGGGGACCAGCGGCAGCACGCAGGGCGAGACGAACGACACGAGCCCGGCGACCGCGGCGATCGGCGCGGCCAGCAGCAGCGACCCGGTCGCGACGGTGCTGCCGAGGTCACTCATCGGTCACCTTGGTGACGGCCGAGAGCAGGTCGTCGTACTTGACCGCGCCGAGCGCGCGGGCGGCGATGCGGCCCTGGGCGTCGATGATCAGCGTGGAGGGGATGGCGGCGGGCGGCACCGTGCCCTGGAACTGCAGCAGCACCTTGCCGCTCTGGTCGTAGATGCTCGGGTAGCCGGGCTCGACCGAGCGGTCGTACGCCTGGGCGGAGGCCTTGAGGTCCTTGAAGTTGACCCCGAGGAACTCCACGCCCTTGGTCTTCGTGGTCGCCGCGATGTCCTTGAGCACGGGCGCCTCGGCACGGCAGGGCGCGCACCAGGAGGCCCAGAAGTTCAGCACGTGGACCTTGCCCGCGGTCAGCGTGGCCGTGCCGCCGTCGAGGGTCTGCCCCTCGACCACGGGAGCCTTGTGGCGCTGGGCGGCGGCGAAGAACTCGACGCGGCCGTCCCCCGCGATGAAGCGCGTGTCACCGGAGCGGGGCTGGGCCGCCTGGCCGCCCGCGCAGCCGGCGAGGGCCGTCGCGGCCGCGGCCGCGGCGGCGAGCGCGGTCAGACGCTTGACGGTCACGCGCGTGGCGGAAGGGCGCTTGGCGGACACGGGAGGAGATTCTCCTTGCACTACAACCGGTAGAGCTGTAAGCCTACCGAGCGATGCGGGTGCCCCGTTCGCCGGGTCACACGCCGGGGACGGATCGCGGGCCGGGCGTCTCCTCGTCCTCCGGACCCGCCTGCAGGACCTCCGGGAGCGCCTCGCCGGCCTTGTCGAACAGCGCGGCCTCGCCCTGCGGCTGCGTGCCGGACGCCCTGAGCAGCGCCCCGGCGGGTTCGCTGTAGCCGACGCTGATGAGCCGGTCGCCCTCGAAGGTCAGGCTGGTGAGGCTGGCGAGCGCGCACTGGCGGCGGCGCGGGTCGTGCCACAGCCGCCTGCCCTCGGCCGCCAGCCGGATGATCCAGATGGGCAGCTGGTGGCTGACCAGCAGGGCCTCGTGGCCGCGCGCCGCCGCCCGCGCGTCGTCCACGACGGCCTTCATGCGTGCCACGACGTCCCGGTACGGCTCGCCCCACGACGGACGGAACGGGTTCCTGAAGTGGCGGTAGGACCGCGGATCGCGGAAGACGTTGTCGCTGCCGGCCATCCGCAGGCCCTCGAAGACGTTGCCCGCCTCGATCAGCCGCTCGTCGGTGGCCACCTCCAGGCCGAGCGCCTTGGCGGACGGCGCCGCGGTCTCCTGGGCGCGCTCCATGGGCGAGCTCCACACCGTGACGATGTCCCTGCCCTCGACGGCCTTGGCGACCACCTCGGCCATCCGCAGGCCGGTCTCGGACAGGTGGTAGCCCGGCAGCCTGCCGTACAGGACCCCACGGGGATTGTGAACCTCACCGTGCCGGAGCAGGTGAACGATGGTCATCTCTGTCATGACCTGGACAGCCTACCCGCCGGGCAGCTCGGAGCACGCGGAGCGCAGCGCGTCGACGGCGGCGCGGATCGCGGGACGACGGGCGGCGTCGGTCCGCCAGACCGCGTAGATCCGCCGCACCGGCGGCGGCTGGACGGCCAGGACGGCGACGCCCTCGGGCAGCGGTCCCCGGCCCAGCCGGGGGATCAGCGCGCAGCCGTGGCCCTCGGCGACCAGCGCGAGCTGGGTGGGGTACTCGTCGGCCATGCAGACGATCCGCGGTTCCCGCTCCTCGGAGCGCAGCAGGAACACCAGGAAGTCGTGACACACCGTGCCGGGGGTCGAGCTGATCCAGCTGTCGCCCGCGAGGTCGCTCAGCCGCACCCGGTCGGCGCGCACCAGGGGGTGGTCGGCCGGCACGACGACGTCGGCCACGTCGTCGAGCAGCGTCGTACGCGACAGCCCCTCGGGCAGCGCCATCGGCCGGTTGAGCCAGTCCTGCAGGACGGCGAGGTCGAGGTCGCCGCGCACCAGCTCGCGGGTCTGCCGCTCCGGTTCCCTCTCGTAGACGAGCAGGTCGAGATCGGGGTGCTGTCTCTTGAGCGCGGTCAGGGCGCGCGGCACGATGCCACGGGCCGCGGTGGGGAAGGCGGCCATGTTCAGTTTGCCGACCACCGCCCCGCGCAGCGCCTCGAAGTCGGCCTCCGCCGTCTCCACGAGCGCGAGGATGCGCTCGGCGTGGTCGGCGAGCAGCCCGGCGGCGTCGGTCAGCTTCACCCCGCGCCCGTTGCGCTCGATGAGGACGGCGCCGGTCTCCCGTTCGAGCTTGGCGAGCTGCTGGGAGATCGCCGAGGGGGTGACCATGAGCGCTTCGGCCGCGGCGCCGACGGAGCCGTACACCGCGACGGCGTGCAGGGCCTTCAACCGGTTGAGGTCCAACATGTAGCCAGTCTAAACCGTTCTGCTTAGAAAAACTTGTTTGCGCTCAACTGTTTAGCGATGCAACGATATAGGCATGCGAATCTTCAACCGACTCTTCACGAAGCCCGTCCGTTCCGAGCAGACGTCCTATCTCGAGACCCTGGCCAGGCAGGCCAGGCAGAGCCGCGACCGCCACCCCTCGCGCTGATCGCCGCATCCTGATCCATGCGGCCCCGCCACCTGGCTCTCGCCGTCGCGCTCGCCGCCGTCTGGGGCTTCAACTTCGTCGTCATGCAGACGGGCCTGAAGCACTATCCGCCGCTGACGTACGCCGCCCTCCGGTTTCTGCTGGCCGCCTTCCCCGCCGTGCTGGTCGCCGGAGGGCCGCGCGTGCCCTGGCGGTGGGTGCTGGCCACCGGCGCGTCGCTCGGCGTCGCCCAGTACGGCCTGCTGCTGCTCGGCATGCGCGCCGGCATGCCCGCCGGGCTGACCTCCCTGGTCCTCCAGGTGCAGGCGGTCTTCACCGCGCTGTTCGCGACCGCCCTGCTGGGCGAGCGGCTCGGGCGGCGCCGGATCGCCGGGACGGCGGTGGCCTTCGGCGGCCTGGGCCTGATCGCGGCCGACGTGGTCGCGAGGTCGGGGGCGATCCCCTTCGGCGCGTTCCTGCTGTGCGTCGGCGCGGCGGCCGGGTGGGGGCTCGGCAACGTCGCCACCCGCAGGGCCGCACCGCCCGACTCCCTGCGGTTCATGGTCTGGGTGAGCGCGGTGTCGGCGCCGCCCCTGCTGGCGCTGGCCCTGGCGACCGAGGGGCCGTCCTCGCTGGGGTCGTTCACGGCCGAGGGCGTGGGCGCCGTGCTCTACACCGCGTTCCTGTCCACCCTGGGCGGCTTCGCCGTCTGGGGGTGGCTGCTGGCCCGCTACGACGCCTCGGTCGTCGCGCCGTACAGCCTGCTCGTGCCGGTCTTCGGCATCGCCGCCGCCGCACTGTTCACCGGCGAGCCGGTCTCTCTCCTCACGGTCGCCGCGGGCGCCCTCATCCTCGCCGGCCTCCTGTTCGCCAACTCCCGCCCCCGTACGGCTCTCGCGAGACCCCCCGTCCCCGCCTCCCGCTGACCTACAGTCCGTAGCGTGAGCACCGTTTTCGAGTACTGGCCGGCGCCGCCCCCCTCTGGGTGGACCGCGGACGACCTCGATCACCTGCCTGCGGAGGGCCCGAACGGCGAGCCGGGATTCTTCGAGCACGTCGAACTGCTGGATGGCGCGCTCGTCTTCATGGCCCCACAGCAGCGGTTGCACCAGCGTTTGGTCCAAGCGTTCACCGAACGTCTCGACGCCCAGGCTCCCAGCCATCTGGCGGCGGTCCATCGCATGGACGTCAAGCTGGGGGAACGGACGCGGCCCTGCCCGGATGTGATGGTCATCGACGCCGAGGCCACAGCGGACAATGCACGCACTTTTTACCGGGCGCGAGAGGTCCATCTCGTGATCGAGATCGTCTCCCCGGAGTCGGTGGAACGCGATCGCAAGCTCAAGCCGCTGCGGTACGCCGAGGCGGGCATCCCGCACTTCTGGCGGGTGGAGGAGAACGACGAGCGTCCCGTCGTCTACGTGTACGAACGGGACCCCGCCACGGGCGCGTACACGCCGACCGGGATCCACCACGGGCGCCTGGCGGTACAGGTGCCCTTCCCCGTCGAGGTGGATCTCGATCAGCTGGTGAAGTGAGGCCCGGAAGGCGGCGCCCTTCGGGAGGCTCAGCCGCTTTCCGCGTGATCGGCGCGTAGCAGCTCGAGGAAGGCCGTGGCCGCCGGCGACGGCAGGTCGCCCCAGACCAGGTGCTCCACCCGCGTCGGAGCGTCGCGAAGACGGATCACACGCAGGTCGGGAAAGCGCGGCGCGTACGCGGCCGGCAGCATGCCCACGCCGAGCCCCTGACGCACCAGATCGACCATGAACCCGGCGGACGACACCTCGAAGGGCATCTCACGCCGCACGCCCGCCACATCACCCAGGCCGCCGCGCCCGGCACCTTCGGAGCCGCGATGTCGCTCAACACCATGGCCTACAACACGTCCATCGCGCTCGGGGCGCTCTTCGGCGGGCTGTTCGTCGACCACCTGGGCGTCACGAGTGTCGTCTGGTACGGCCTGGCGCTGACGGCGGCTTCGCTGCTCCTCGTGCTCGGCGCCCGTCGGGCGCCGAGCACGAGCGTGAAGTGACTCAGACGCCGGCGGCCTGAGCGGCGGCCTTGGCGGCCAGGGGCAGGGCCTCGGCCACCTGCGTGAGCGCCGCGTCGTCGTGGGCGGCCGACAGGAACCACGCCTCGTACGCCGACGGCGGCAGATAGACGCCCTGGTCGAGCATGCTGTGGAAGAACGCGCGGTACGCGTCGGCGTTCTGGGTGCGCGCGGAGTCGAAGTCGGTGACCGGGGTGTCGGTGAAGAAGATCGAGAAGAGGTTCCCGGCCCGCTGGAGGCGGTGCGGGACCCCGGCGGCGGCCAGCGCGTCGGAGGCGGCCCGGCCGATGACCAGGGCGGACGCGTCGATCCGGTCGTACGCGTCGTCGTCGCAGGCGCGCAGCGTGGCCAGCCCGGCCGCGCAGGCGAGCGGGTTGCCCGACAGCGTGCCGGCCTGGTAGACGGGCCCTTCGGGGGCGAGCGCGGCCATGACCTCCGCCCGGCCGCCGAACGCGGCGGCGGGCAGCCCGCCACCCATGACCTTGCCGAACGTCATGAGGTCGGCCTCGACGGGGTCGATGCCGTACCAGCCGGAGGCGGACACGCGGAACCCGGTCAGCACCTCGTCGATGATCAGCAGCGCGCCGTGCTCGGTGCACAGCTCGCGCAGGCGACGGTTGAAGCCCTCGGCGGGCGGCACCACGCCCATGTTGGCCGGGCACGCCTCGGTGATCACGCAGGCGATCTCGAAACCGCGGAACGCCTCCTCGACCGCCTCCACCGAGTTGTACGGCAGGACGATCGTGTCGGCGGCCGAGGCGCCGGTGACGCCGGGGGTGTCGGGCAGGCCGAAGGTGACGACCCCGGACCCGGCCGAGGCCAGCAGCGCGTCCACGTGCCCGTGGTAGCAGCCGGCGAACTTCACGACCTTCGCCCGCCCGGTGAACCCGCGGGCCAGCCGTACGGCGGACATGGTCGCCTCGGTGCCGGAGCTGACCAGGCGGACCTTCTCGACGGGGGTCACCCGGGAGACGATCTCCTCGGCGAGCAGGACCTCTCCCTCGGTCGCGGTGCCGAACGAGAAGCCGCGCGCGACGGCCTCCTCCAGCGCCTCCACGACGGCGGGGTGGCGGTGGCCGAGGATCATCGGGCCCCAGGAGCACACGAGGTCGACGTAGCGGTTGCCGTCCACGTCGGTGATGTACGGCCCCTCGCCGGAGGCCATGAAGCGGGGCGTGCCGCCCACGGCGCCGAAGGCGCGCACCGGCGAGTTGACGCCGCCGGGAACGATCCGGCGGGCGCGGTCGAACAGGTCCTCGGAGGTCTGCGTGCGAGTCACGCCCTCCAGATTACGGGCCATCCGGTCCGGGGCCCGTACCGGGAACTACTCGCAGAAGTCGGCGAGCAGGTCGAGCACGCGCAGCGGGTCGGGCAGCGGACGGCCGTCAGGGGGCCTGATCCAGCTCACGACCCCGCCCACGGGCGTGGTGGACGGCGGCGCGAGCACGTAGCTGTCCCGGCAGTGCCAGCGCAGTCCCGGCGTGCTGTCGATCGTCTCGGGTCCCGCGTCCAGGCTGCAGGACCACCACTCGTCCTCGTCCTCGGGCGCCCCTCGCGTGGCCACGAAAAAAAGCACCCGGTCGCCGTTCTCGGCGACCGGGCCCGTGTCGAAGCCTGCGGCGTCCATCGCGGCCAGGGCGGGACGGCCCGCCGAGGCCGGTACGTCGAACACGTCGAACACCCTGCCGGTGGGCAGGATCACGTTCGCGTCCGGATCCTGCTTCCACCACCGCGTGAGCAGCGCGGTGTCCGTCGTGGCCTGCATCTGCCACGCGGGCGACAGCGGGTGCATCCCGGGGTCGGGACAGCCGACCCGGTCACAGGAGCACGCCCTGCCCCCCTCGCTCAGCGGATGCGCGCCCATACAGCTCGCCCAGCCCAGTTGTGCGTATTCGAGCACCGACGTCAACTTCCGCGGCGCGTGATGCGCACGCCGTTTCGCACGTCGGGCCAGCGGTACCCCCACCATGGCGCTCCTCCCCACAAGCGTCCCCGCCGCCCTCCTGCGGATACGCAAGATGCACGCGGTACGTACCTGATAATGCCTTCTGGCCGGTCGCGGCGCGGCAGGACCCCCCTGATGAGGTGTCAGGATAGTCCGCGGGCGACCTCGGTGGCCCAGTAGGTGAGGATCATGCCGGCTCCGGCGCGGCGGATCGCGATCAGCGATTCCATGATCACTCGCTCCCGGTCGATCCAGCCGTTGGCCGCGGCCGCCTCGACCATCGCGTACTCGCCACTGACCTGGTAGGCCGCGACCGGCACCTCCACGATGTCGCGCACCTGCCGCAGGATGTCCAGATATGCCAGGGCCGGCTTGACCATGACGACGTCCGCGCCCTCGGCCAGGTCGAGGCGCACCTCGCGCAGCGCCTCGCCGATCGGGCCGGCCGGGTCCTGCTGGTAGGCGCTCCGGTCGCCGAACTGCGGCGCGCACTCCGCGGCGTCGCGGAAGGGCCCGTAGAACCCGGAGGCGTACTTGGCGGCGTACGCCATGATCGGGACCTCGGCGAAGCCCTCGGCGTCGAGGGCCGCGCGGATGGCGCCCACTTGGCCGTCCATCATGCCGCTCGGCGCGATCATCCTGCTGCCGGCCGCCGCCTGCGCGACCGCGGCCGACGCGTACCGCTCCAGCGTCGCGTCGTTGTCCACCTCGCCGTCGGCCGTCAGCAGGCCGCAGTGGCCGTGGTCGGTGTACTCGTCCAGGCAGGTGTCGGTCATCAGCACGAGCGCGTCGCCCAGGTCGGAGGCGAGGTCGCGCAGCGCCACCTGGACGATGCCGTCGGGGTCGTCGGCGCCGGAGCCCCGGGCGTCCTTGTGCGCCGGAATCCCGAACAGCATGATCCCGCCCACGCCGGCCTCGGCCGCCTCGTGGGCCGCCTTACGCAGCGACTCGCGGGTGTGCTGGACGACCCCGGGCATGGAGCTCACCGGCTGCGGCTCGGCGATGCCCTCCTTGACGAACATCGGCAGGATGAGCTCGGCCGGGTGCAGCCGCGTCCCCGCGACCATCCGGCGCATCGCGGCGGTACGGCGCAGCCGCCGGGGCCGTGCCACCGGGTATTGGGCGTTCACAATGGTCTCCCCGCTCGTGATCGCGCCGGCCCGCGGGATCGTCTCCCGCGGGCCGTATGCGATCTGGTTCATTTCACGCGCCGTCGTGCGCCCCTGCGCATCTGGGACGGCCGGCGGGGCACCTCGCCCGCCGAGACCGCGGCGTGCCGCATCTTCGCACCGTAGTCCGCCAGCGCGGCCGCGAGAGCCGAAGCGGACGGGTGGTCGGCCATCACGTCGACCCGCAGGCCGAACTCCTCGGCCGTCTTGGCCGTCTGCGGCCCGATGACCGCGATCACCGTGACGTTGTGCGGCTTGCCGGCGATGCCGACGAGGTTCCGCACGGTCGAGGACGAGGTGAACAGCACGGCGTCGAACCCGCCGCCCTTGATCGCCTCGCGAATCGGGGCCGGCGGCGGCGCGGCGCGCACGGTCCGGTAGGCCGTCACGTCGTCGCACTCCCAGCCGAGCTGGGTCAGGCCCGCCACCAGCGTCTCGGTCGCGATGTCGGCCCGCGGCAGCAGCACCCGGTTGATCGGGTCGAGCATCGAGTCGTACGGCGGCCACTCGGCCAGCAGGCCCTCGGACGACTGCTCGCCCGTCGGCATGAGGTCGGGCTTCACGCCGAACTCCACCAGCGCCCGCGAGGTGGCCTCGCCCACGGCGGCGACCTTGAGCCCGGCGAAGGCCCTGGCGTCCAGGCCGTACTCCTCGAACTTCTCGCGCACCGCCTTGACCGCGTTGGCGCTGGTGAAGGCGACCCACTCGTAGCGGCCCGTGACCAGGCCCTTGATGGCGCGGTCCATCTGCTGCGGCGTGCGCGGCGGCTCGACGGAGATCGTCGGCACCTCCTCGGGCACCGCGCCGTACGAGCGCAGCTGCTCCGACAGGCCCTTGGACTGCTCCTTGGTGCGCGGCACGAGGACCCGCCAGCCGAACAGCGACTTGGTCTCGAACCAGGACAGGCGCTCGCGCATGCCGACCGCGTCGCCGACCACGATCAGCGCGGGCTCGGTCATCCCGGCGTGCTTGAGGTCGGGACCGAGCCGCCCGAGCGTGGAGACCACCGTGTACTGCTCGGTGGTCGTACCGTCGCTGGTCACCGCCACCGGTGTCGAGTCGGGCTTGCCGCCGGCGATCAGCGCCTTGCCGATCGGGACGGCGTCCGCGACGCCGTTGTAGATCACCAGCGTGCCCTCGCACGCGGCGTGCTTCGCCCAGTCGTCCACCTGCGCGGCGTCCACGATCCGGAACTCCGGCACCGACGCCGCCGGCGGGATGCCGGCGTAGGTCAGCACGGCAGTGGCGGGCGGCACGCCCGGCACGATCTCGAAGTCCACGTCCGCCTTGGCGCAGGCGGCCACCTCGTCGGTGACCGAGGAGAAGAAGGACGGGTCGCCCGAGCACAGCCGCACGACCGTGCGGCCCGCCTTGGCGGCCTGGATGGTCTTCAGCGACACCGAGTTCTCCGCCGCGTCGGCGGAGATGTCGACGACCTCCGCGTCCTCGCGGCAGTGGCGCAGCAGCGCGCCGTACGCCTGCCGGTCGAGCACGACGACGTCCGCTCTGCCCAGCAGGTCGGCGCCGCGCAACGTGAGCAGGTTCTCGTCACCGGGGCCGGCGCCGACGAAGGCGACGAACCCGGACCGGGTCTGAGTGCTGTGATTCGCGGGGCTCAACGGGCCTGCTCCCCCATCAACGTGTCGGCCCCCTCGGCGATCATGGCTGCCGCGAGATCGCGGCCCATCTCCACGGCCGTCGAAGTGGGTCCGGAGGTGGACTTGCGCACCGACCGTGCGCCGTCGACGCCGACGACGGTGGCGGTCAGATTGAGAATGTGCCCGTCACCGGAGGCGAAAGCACCTACCGGGGCCGCGCAACCGGCCTCGAGGGCGGCGAGCACCGAGCGCTCGGCGTCCACCGCGGCCCGCGTCGGCGGGTCGTCGACGGCGTTCAGCAGCTCGATGAGGTCGTCGCGGTCGGACAGGCACTCGACGGCGAGGGCGCCCTGCCCGGGAGCGGGCAGCATCTCGTCGACCTCGAACACCTGGGCGATCTCCCCGTCGCGGCGGATCCTGACCAGCCCCGCGGCGGCCAGCACGATGGCGTCGAGCTCGCCCGACGTCACCTTGCCGATGCGGGTCTCCGCGTTGCCCCTGATGGGGACGTACTCGAGATCCGGCCGGAGCAGCCGCAGCTGGGCCACCCGGCGCGGCGAGCCGGTGCCGATGCGGGCCCCGGCGGGCAGGTCGTGCAGCTTGACCGGGCCGACGAGCGCGTCGCGCGGGTCGTCCCGCCGCGTGATCGCCGCCATCGCGATCCGCTCGTCCGGCTTGGTCGGCAGGTCCTTCAGCGAGTGGACCGCGAAGTCGACCTCGCCCGCGAGCAGCCTGCCGCGCAGGTCGTTCACGAACACGCCGGTGCCGCCGAGCTGGGTCAGGTGGGCCCGGGACACGTCGCCGAACGTGGTGACCCCGACCAGCTCCACCTCCCGGCCGGTCAGCGCGGTCAGCCGGTCGGCGACGATCTGCGACTGCGAGGTCGCCATCAGGCTCTTGCGGGTGCCGAGCCGCAGGGGGACGGTCACTGTTCCACCTCCAGGCTCGCAACGGCATCGGGCGTCTTCGGGTCGAGGCCGAACAGCTCGCGCAGCGCCTCCGCGTACTGGTCGCCGCCCGGTGAGGCGGCCAGCCGCTTGACCCGTACGGTCGGTTCGTGGAGCAGCTTGTCCACGACCCGCCGCACAGTCTGGGTGATCTCGTCGCGCATCCGCCCGTCGATGTCCGGCAGGCGGGACAGCAGCCGGCCCATCTCGGCCTCGACGACCCCGGCGGCCTTGCTGCGCAGGGCCACGACCGTCGGGGTGACGAGCGCGGCGCGCGCCGCGTCGAGGTAGGCGGTGACCTCCTCGGCCACGATGCGCCTGACCTCGCAGATCGCCTCGGCCCGGCCGCCGTCGGAGACGTCGCCCACGCCGTCCTGCTGCATCGACTTCAGGTCGACCAGCGTCACGCCGGGCAGGGCCCGTACGCCGGGGTCCACGTCGTGCGGCAGCGCGAGGTCGAGGAGGAACAGCGGGCGCTCGCGGTCCCCGATCATCTCGGGGGTGACGGTGCGGGTCCCGGCGCCGATGCAGGAGATGACCAGGTCGGCCTCCGCCAGCTCGGCGGGGACGTCGGCCAGGTCCGCGGCCCGGCCGCCGACCGTCTCGGCGAGCCGTTCTGCCCGCTCGCGGGTGCGGTTGGCGATGACGACGTCGGTCACGCCCGCGCGGGACAGCGTCGCGGTGGACAGCGAGCTCATCGAGCCCGCGCCCACGACCAGGGCGCGCCGGCCGGTGATCGGGCCGAGCACCCGCTCGGCGAGCGTCAGCCCCACGCCGACCAGGGACGCGCCGGCGCGGTCGATGCTTGTGTCGGCGTGCGCGCGCTTGCCCACGCGCAGCGCGTGCTGGGCCAGCTCGTTGAGCGTGGTCCCGGCCGTGCCCTCCTCCTGCGCCAGGCGCAGCGCGCCGCGGATCTGGCCGAGGATCTGCCCCTCGCCGATCACCATGGAGTCGAGCCCGCAGGCGACGGTGAACAAATGCTGGACCGCGCGGTCCTCGTAGTGCACGTACAGGTGCCGCGCGAGCATCTCCTGCGGGAGGCCCGAGTGCGCGGCGAGCATGTTCGTCACCGCGGTGACGCCGCCGTGGAAACGGTCGACGACGGCGTAGACCTCGACGCGGTTGCACGTCGAGACGACCAGCGCCTCGGACACGTTCTCGTCCGCCTGCACGTCGTGCAGCAGCTTGACGAGCGCGTCCCCGCTGACCGTGACACGTTCGAGCAGCGCGACCGGTGTGGTCCGGTGGCTCAGGCCGACGACGAGGACACTCATGAGCTCGCTCCGATCGATGGCTCACTCACATGACCACCCCGTCCGGCCACTCCTCGGCCATGATGGGCCCTCCATTAGCCTTGCGCTGCTCGTGGAACGCAAGTATCTGCAGTTCGATGGATAAATCGACTTTACGGACGTCCACGCCGTCAGGCACAGCCAGGACGACGGGGGCGAAGTTCAAAATACTGGTGACACCGGCCGCGATGACACGGTCGCAAACCTGCTGCGCCGCCGTGGCGGGGGTGGCGATCACCACGATCGACACCCCGCGCTTCTGGATCACCGACTCCAGCTCGTCCGTGTGCTCGACGACGAGACCGGCGATCCGGTCGCCCACGACGTGCGGATCCGCGTCGAGCAGGCCGGCGATCCGGAACCCGCGGGAGGCGAACCCGCCGTAGTTGGCCAGCGCCCGGCCGAGGTTTCCCACGCCCACGATGGCCACTGCCCAGTCCTGAGTGAGACCAAGCTCACGCGATATCTGGTAGATGAGGTACTGCACGTCGTACCCCACGCCCCGGGTGCCGTACGACCCGAGGTGCGACAGGTCCTTGCGGAGCTTGGCGGAGTTCACCCCGGCGGCGAGCGCCAGGTCCTCCGAGCTCACCGTCGCCGTGCCGCGCTCGGCCATCCCGTTGAGCGCGCGCAGATAGAGCGGCAACCTCGCCACCGTGGCGTCGGGAATGCCGCGGTCGCGGGCCTGCGGGATACGGCGGATCACTTGCCGGGGCTCCAGGGGGACGGTCGGCCGGTTACGCCCCCGGCCGCACAGCGGATGCGACGGATGAATACCAGGTTAGTGCCTTTGTGAAGCGATGCACAAAGTGATCGTGCGCTGCTCCCACGTTCCAAGGGTCGCAGGAGGGGACGCCGGTCTCCATTCCGGGCCACGAGGATCGCAATAATCGAGAGCATGGCTCCTCGAGATCACCGGATCACACTGCTCGGCAAGCCCGGCTGCCATCTGTGCGACGACGCCCGCGCGGTGATCGAGCGCGTGGCCGCGGAGCTGGGCGTTCCCTGGGAGGAACGCGACATCACCGCCTCGCCCGAGGACCAGGCGGAGTACTGGGAGATGATCCCCGTCGTGCTGATCGACGGCGTGCAGCACGACTACTGGCGGGTGAACGAGAACCGGCTCCGCGAGGCCCTCACCCGCTGACCCCGTCCGGGAGGGGTCACAGGATCTGGCGGGTGGGGAGGGGGACCACCTTGGCGGCGTTCACGCTGAGCTCGATGACGTTGGCCGCCAGCACGTACCTCACCCGCTCGGTCGCGAACCGCTCCATGTGCGGCTGGCGCTGGTGCTCGCCGTAGCCCACCTCGTCCCGGTAGAGCTCGTAGACGATGCGCTGGAGCGGCGCCGACTTGACGCCGTGGCAGACGAACAGCAGCGTGTCGGGTTCGTTGCGCTGGACGGCCTCCACCGTCTCCTCGGCCAGTTTGTCGAACGCCTCGCCCGAGCCGTCGAGCAGCGTGAAGACGGTCAGCAGGCCGTAGATGCCGGGGGCCGGCTTCACCGAGCCCCCCTGACCGGCGGGCCGGCCCGCCGGCCGGTCCCCCTGCCCGTCGCCCGGGCGGTTCATGGGCGGCCGGGACCTGCCGCCGAACCCCACGCCGAAGCTCGCCGCGAGGTCGGCCGGGTCGGGGACCTCCGCCCCGGGGTAGAGGGCCCCCGTGGCGGGCATCGCCCGGTCGGGCTCGGCCGGAGACGCCGCTGGCATGCCGTACTCGGGCCGGTGGGGCTGGCCGTACTGGTCGGCGGCGAGAAGCTGGCCGGTCGCGGGCCCGCCGAAGTCGTCGGCGGACGGGCGGCCGTCGGAGGGCCGCATGCGGGCGGCGTAGTCGACCTCGCCCTGCTCCCCCGCCCGGTATTCGGCCACCAGGTCGCCGAGCCCGGATCGGCGCGGCGCTCCCGGCCCCCCGGCCGCTCCCGGCACACCCGGCGCTCCGGGAACCCCTGGCGGAACCGCGCCGGGCCCTGCGGAGCGGCCTCCAGCCCCGCGCGGCGGCCCGGGCGGCCCGGAGGGCGCGGAGGGCACACGGGTCTCGGCGCGCAGGGCGTTGTCGGCCCGGCCGCCGCGCCGTCCCTGCCACTCCTCCTCGGGAGCCTCGTCGTCCTCGTCCTCGTCGTCGTACGGCGCGAGCGGACGGGCCACGGCGTACCAGACGCCGCCGGCGGAGGCGGCCAGCACCACGACGACGACCAGCCCCGGGAGCCCGAATTCGAGTACGCCCGAGATCGCCATGCCCGCCGGGGCGAGCACGACGGTCGCGTTCATGTTGTCGACGTCGTAGTCGTCGCCGTCACGCCAGGCCAGCAGCGCCATGGCGAGGCAGAGCAGGAGCAGGAAGACCACCAGGCCGTGGACGCCCCGCAGCAGCCACTCCGGCCACAGGTCCCAGTGGGCCGGCCCGTCGGGCAGCGACTTGCCGAACCCGGCGGTGACGACGGGGTCGAGCACCATGATGACCGTGCCCACGACGGTGAGCGCGGCGCCGAGGAGCCAGCCGGCGAAGCGGGCGCCGCCCTTCTCCGACAGGAGCTGGATGACGCCGATCGTCAGCCACAGCGGCGCCAGCAGCGACCCGGTGATCTGGTACGCCCGGAACGTCACGGGTCCGAAACCGGTGAGGTGACCGACGGCGATGGCGCCGAGCGACAACGCCAGCGCGCCCGTGGCGATGCTCCACGCGATCAGCCAACCGGCCGGCTCGTCACGGAGACGCCCGACGAGGACGCCGGTGGTGATGCCGGCGAGCAGGGCGCCGGCGAACGCGAGGAGTGCGACGAGGACTTCCATGGTGGCACCCATGCTGCCGGACATCGGCTCATCACCGGTAGCCGGTCGCCCTGTACGGGAATGTCACCACCCGCGTCTCCTCACCCGAACGCGATTCCTCCACCCGAACGGATTGTGTTATCTCCCGTTGATTTCTAGAGTGTTCGAGCACGCCGACTCCCCTTCCCCCATGGGATAACGGATGCCGAATACGTGGCCGTTGGCCGGGCTGTCCCCTCCGGCCGCCGCAGGAGCAGCGCAATCCGCGCGCTCCGCCGGTCTCTCCGACCGCGAGCACGAGTACGACGAGATGCGAAGCCTCGTGCTGCGCGCCAAGACCGGCGACAGCGAGGCGTTCGGCATGCTCTACGACCACTACCTGGAGCTGGTCTACCGGTACGTCTACTTCCGGGTCGGCAGCCACGCGCTGGCCGAGGACCTGACGAGCGAGACGTTCCTGCGGGCGCTGCGGGGCATCGCCGAGTTCACCTGGCAGGGCCGCGACTTCGGCGCCTGGCTGGTCACGATCGCCCGCAACCTCGTCACCGACCACTTCAAGTCGGGCCGCAACCGTCTTGAGGTGACCACCGCCGAGATACTCGACACGCCCCTGGACGGCCCGCACATCCCCGAGAATGCGGTCGTCGCGAACATGGTCAACGAGCGGGTCATGCAGGCGATCAAGCAACTCGGCGCGGAGCAGCAGGAATGCGTGATCCTGCGCTTCCTGCACGGGATGTCGCTCGCCGAGACGGCGAAGATCATGGGCAAGAAGTCCGGGGCGATCAAGGCGCTGCAGTTCCGGGCGATCAAGGCGCTCGCCCGGGCGCTTCCCGACGATCTCGGCTGAGATCCCCGTAACCATTACCCATACCCCATCGTTGGGCATGTGGCAGGTCGGATCTTCAGGTGGGGTCCGCGGGCCGGCCGGGAGGCGGCGAACGCCTCCCAGCGGCTCAGCGCGCGGATCTCCGCCGGGCGTCAAGCGGGGGATGGCGGGAGCGGTGATGGGCTGGTGGCGACCCTCGCGCCGGGCGGGCGGCGGGTCGAAGGGCCGCACCCGCGGCGTCCCCGGCCACCGCGGTCCGTTCCGCCGTAAGCCGCCGGCCCGCACCCGGGGGGCCGTCGCGCGCATGGCGGGCCTGCGCTCCCGGCTGAGCGGCGACCCGAGGCCGGAGTTCCGCGAGAGGCTGCGTGCCGAGCTGATGCGCGCCCACGCCGCCGAGCGCGCCGCGGGCAGGCACGCGGCGCCGCCCGCCGGCGGGCCCCCGCGGCCGCGGCCCCGCCGGTCCGCGCTCGTACGGCTGCGCCCCCTGCTGGTGTTCTGCGTGCTGCTGGCGGGGATGTTCGGCACCGGTGTGCGGACCTACCACTCGGTGCCCGGCGAGGTGCTGTACCCGCTGAAGAGGCTGGCGGAGTCGACGGTGCTCGACCTCGCGTACAGCGAGGAGGAGCTGGCGAAACGGGAGATGGTGGCGGCACGGCAGCGGGCGGCCGAGACCGCCTCTCTGGTGGGCACGTCCGCCCCCGACAGCCGCCGCCTGATCGCGCAGACTCTCGACGACATGGAGACGACCACCAGGTCCGCGCTCAGCCGCGTGGCCCGGCGGGGACAGACCTCCGGCGATGCCCGCAAGTTCGCCCGTGAACAGCACAATCTGGTGGAGCCGCTGCTGCCGAAGCTCGACCAGGAAAATCGCGATAAAGCGAACCAGTATCTAAGTTATATCGACTCGTTCACGGGTTCCGGACGTTGACACGTCATGTCCCGCTCACACCCTGGTCCCGTTCCCGGCACCGTCCGGCGGTTAAGCTGATGAGCCATGAGGCGGCTATTGCGACGGCGGGAAGCGGCGGAAATCGCCGGTGAGGTGGCGGCCGCCGCGGCGGTGTCCGCCCCCGAGGTCGTCCCCGACCTCACGGCTGCGGCGTTCTTCGACGTGGACAACACGATGATGCGCGGCGCCTCGATCTACCACTTCGCCCGGGGACTGGCGGCGCGCGGCCTGTTCACCAGCCGTGACCTCATGAAGTTCGCGCTCGGGCAGGCGTGGTTTCGCGTACGGGGCAACGAGAACCCCGAGCACATCGCGAAGGCCAAGGAGATGGCCCTCGCCTTCGTCGCCGGGCTGAAGGTGGACGAGGTCGTCCGGCTGGGCGAGGAGATCTACGACGACGTGATGGCCGACCGCGTGTGGCAGGGCACCCGCGCGCTGGCCCAGGCGCACCTCGACGCCGGGCAGCGCGTGTGGCTGGTCACCGCCACACCGGTCGAGCTGGCCCGGGTCATCGCGCAGCGGCTCGGGCTCACCGGCGCCCTCGGCACCGTCGCCGAGACCGCCGACGGCGCCTACACCGGCAGGCTCGTCGGCGACCTGCTGCACGGCCCTGCCAAGGCCGAGGCCGTCCGGGCGCTGGCGCGCCGTGAGGGCCTCGACCTCGCGCGCTGCTCGGCCTACAGCGACTCGGCCAACGACCTGCCCATGCTCTCCCTGGTCGGGCATGCGCACGCGATCAACCCGGACAGCGAACTGCGCGAGCACGCCAGGGAGAACGGCTGGGACATCCGCGACTTCCGCACGGGCCGGAAGGCGACGATGATCGGCCTGCCGATCGCCGCGACCGCGGGGGCCATCGCGGGCGGCGTCGCCGCCGGCATCGCGCTGCGCCGCCACTACCGCTCCGTCGTCTGACCACGCGCCCGGCGTGCCCCGCGGGGATCCTCCCACGCCCCTCAGGGCGGCCGTGAGCGGTGGTCAGGCCACGGGCCGGTCCGCCACGGCCCGCATGATCAGGGCGGTCAGCTCCCGGTTCACCAGCTCGGGGCGTTCGTAGCCGATCATGTGCCCGGTGCCGGGGATGCGGACGAACCGGGCGCCCGGCAGCGCCTCGGCGATCCTGCGGCTGTGGGCGAGCGGAGTGAGCCGGTCCCGCTCGCCCACCATGACGAGCGTCTTCACGGTCTCCAGCGCCTTCAGCGCGGCGTGCTTGTCGTGCACCCGGAAGTCCCGGAAGAACCCGACCATGACCTCCGTGGGCGTCGCCGTGGCCATCGCGTTCACCACTCGGATGTGCCGGCGGCTCGCTCCCCTGCCGAAGGCGACGTATCGGGTCACCGGCAGGTTCGTCCAGCCCTTCAACCGGGGACGCGCGTCGATGACCGCGGCACGGGCCATCATGTTCTCGAACACCGATGTCGCGACGCGGGGAGCCAGCCGCCCGAACGGCCCCGGGAGACCGAAGGTGCTGGTGTCGAGCCCGCCGGACGAGGTGCTGAGCAGCGCCGCGCCCACCACCCGCGACTCGGTCAGGCCGGGATGCCGGCCCGCGAGCGCCATGATCGTCATGCCGCCCATCGAGTGGCCGACGAGGACGACGGGCAGCCCCTCCGGCACGGCGGCCTCGATGACGGCGGCCAGGTCGTCGCCCAGCCGGTCGATCGTGTACGTCTCCAGCGCCCCGGCCGAGGAGTCGCCGTGCCCGCGCTGGTCGTAGAAGACGAGCGTGCCCAGGCCCGCCAGGGCCTCGCGCTGGAGCTGCCAGCAGTGCCGGTTCATCAGCCAGCCGTGCGCGAAGACGACGGCGCACCGGGGATCGGGGTGGTCGTCGATCTCGACGGCCAGACGTACCCCGTCGTCGGTCGTGACCGTCGTCCGGCGCGCGGACGCGCCGTCCGGAGCCTGTGCGGCCTTCGCCCGTCTGGTCTGGACGCGTCGCGCGGTGCCGATCGCCAGGCCGAGGGCGAGCCCGGCGAGGGCGGCCTTCCGCCCCTTGTTCATGGTGCTCCTCCGGGGATGAGGGTGAGCACACCATACCGACCAGTAGGTCGCTTTGTTAGACCCGGTCCCTATGCGATGTCAGACGCCCTTGCCGAAGCAGCAGGAGCCTCTGTTGTCACATCACCATCGGGGGGAACGCCGGTCCCCGGCGCAGCCGCAGGGCGTCGAGCTGCCCCTGCATGATCTCCCGGACGTGGTCGGTCAGGTCGAAGACCAGCATGGGGTCGTCGGCCTCCTCCGGGGCGTACTCGTCGGTCCGGATCGGCTCGCCGAACTCGATCAGCCACTTCGACGGCAGCGGGAGCAGGCCGAGCGGCCCGAGCCAGGGGAACAGCGGCGTGATCGGCAGGTACGGCAGGCCGAGCAGCCGGGCGAGCGACGGGAGGTCACCGATCTTGGGGTAGATCTCCTCCGCCCCCACGATGGCACACGGCACGATCGGCACCCCGGCTCTGATCGCCGACGCCACGAACCCGCCCCGGCCGAACCGCTGGAGCCGGTAGCGCTCGGAGAACGGCTTGCCGATGCCCTTGAATCCCTCGGGAAAGACGCCGACGACCTCGCCCTTGCGCAGCAGCCGGTCGGCGTCCTCGGGGCACGCGAGCGTGTGCCCGGACTTGCGGGCCAGGTGCCCGAGCACGGGCAGCTGGTAGACCAGGTGGGCGCCGAGCAGACGCAGCGGCCTGCCCAGCTCGTCGTGCATCGCGACCTGCAGCATCAGCGCGTCCACGGGCAACGTGCCGGAATGGTTGGCCACGATCAGCGCGCCGCTGTCGGCCGGCACGTTGCCCAGGCCGAGGGCCTCGGTCCTGAACCAGTGCCGGTAGAGCGGGCGCAACGCCTCCAGCAGCACCCTCTCGTTGAGCTCGGGGTCGTAGCCGAACTCGTCGACCTCGTACTCGCCGGTGATCCTGCGCCGCAGGAAGGCGAACAGCTCGGCGAGCCGCCCGTCGGCCGCGCCTCCAGCCGCGCCCTCCGCCGTGTGCCGGTCCCGGAAGTCGTCCATCAGCGTCCCGTCAGGAGATCGGCCAGCCAGTCGACCACGGCGCGCGGCAGCTCGCCGGGGCCGCCGCGGGAGCGGAGGAAGTCGTCGAACGCCGCCGCGGTGCTGTACTTCGGCCGCCAGCCGAGTTCGGCGGCGAGCCTGGTGGTGTCCACCGCGCGGCCGTGGCTCATGAGCGACAGCTGCTCGGGCGAGAAGTCCACCAGCCGTGCGCCCCTGGCGACCCCGCTGACGAGGCGGAAGGCGGGAGACGGCATCGGGACCACCGGCCGGCCCGTGCGCCGCGCGCACTGCGACAGCAGCAGGACGCCGTCGCCCGAGACGTTGAACACACCGGCGTGGTCGGCCCGCGCCGTACGGCACAGCACCTCGACCGCGTCGTCCTCGTGGACGAACTGCAGCCGGGGGTCGAACCCGAGCACGGTGGGCAGCACGGGCTGGGAGAAGTACCGCGTCAGCGGCGAGTCCACGCCCGGTCCCATGAGGTTGGCGAACCGCAGCGTGGTCGTCGTCACGTCGGGCCGGCGCCGGGCGAAGCCCCGCACGTACGTCTCCACCTCTGTGGCGTCCCTGGCGTAGCCGTGATGGGACACCTCCACCGGCATGGTGTCCTCGGTGAACACGGCCGGAGCGTGCGGCGAGGAGCCGTACACGGCCGTGGTGGACCGCACGACCACCCGGCGCACCGTGGCGGAGCGCTGACACGCCGCGAGCAGCTGCATCGTCCCGATGACGTTGTGCTCCTTCATGGCCGACCGGCCGCCGGTGTCACCGGCCCGGCCGCCGCCGGGGCCGCTGACCAGGCTGAGGTGCACGACGGTGTCGACGTCGGCGTCCCTGATGACCTTGACCAGGTCGGGACTGCGCAACGCGACCCGGACGAACTCGGTGCGGCCGAGCACCGCGCCGTCCTCCCCGGCAGGGGATGGCGGCGGTGCCGTGTCCACGCCGATGACCCGGTCGATCTCCGGGTCGGCCGCGAGCGCGATCGCCACACGAGCGCCGACGTGACCGGAGACGCCGGTGACCAGCACAGTACGAGTCATCGAGGCCTCGCCGGGGGTGTGCGTGTTCACGGTCGCCCGGTCCCTGAGGACCGGTGCGCGCTCCGTCTCGGCTACTTCTTGTTACGCCGCTGGATACGGGTCTTCTTCAGCAGCTTGCGGTGCTTCTTCTTGGCCATGCGCTTGCGGCGCTTCTTGATCACAGAGCCCACGGGACCCCCAGGTGAAGGTGTGACTGTCCAACCGGCGCGCGAGCGCACACCGGCTCAACAGACTACCGGCGATCCGTGGTAGATCGCTCCCCCGGGGGACCCCGCATCGGCCGGGAGTCGGCCACGCCACCGTCAAGCGCGGCCTCCCGGGCGGTTCACCCTGCTTCGATGAACGCGTCCCGCAAGTAGTCGTGGACCGCCTGCTCGGGCACCCTGAAGGACCGGCCGACACGGATGGCCGGTAACTCACCGGAGTGCACAAGCCGGTACACGGTCATCTTGGACACCCGCATGACGGTCGCCACCTCGGCCACCGTCAAGAACTTCACCTCGCTGAGAGGTCTTTCGCCTGCACCCATCGGACGCCTCTTCCGCACGTGTTTCCGGGTTATCCCCACTGGTGCCATTGCTCACGCACGTGTACTGCCGTCAGCGTAAGTCCGGACTCCGACTAGGCAAACCCCTCATTCCATCAGTCATCAGAGCCGTATGCCGTCAAAACCAGGAAAGTCGCTGGCAGCAGCCGGACCGTGCCCCTCGCCTCAACCTTGGAACGGACCAACTTCTCTCCCATTAGAGTCGCCCAGGCACAGAAAAAAGTTGGCAAACGGTCGGCACAGAGGCGCAAAAGCGGGCGCGAAATGCCCGGTTTGGGAGGTCCGGAAGGGGAGTCAGAGGCTGCGGGCGACCCGGGCGAGCAGGTACGCCGTCAACGGAGCGTAGAAGCGGGGTAGCACGTTGTCGTCCAGGGGAACGGTGACCGCGATCTTCCCCTCGGCCTCGCCCACGAACAGCGCCGGGTCGTTGCTGTCGGCGAAACCCACGGTCTCGACCCCGGCCTCGCCCGCGGCCCCGGCCCAGCCGTGATCGGCGATCACGAAGTCGGGCCGCTCCTCGGCCAGCATCGCCTCCATCGGCACCGCCTCGTGGGTGTGGACGAACGTGCCCCGGTCCTCCAGCATCGCCACGCCGTCCAGGTAGCGGATCCGCCTGCGGCGGCCCAGGCCGCCGATGTGCGTCCACCCCTCGGCCGGGAAGAGCAGGGTCGCCCCGTTCTCCGCGAGGAACCGCGCCAGCGCGAGGTGGATGGTGAGCAGACCGGTCGGGTGACCGGTGGCGAGCACGATCCGGGGCGAGGCGCGCCGCAGCACCTTCGCGATCCGCTCGCCCATCTCCTCGACGGCGTCGATGGTCCGCTCGGGGTCGATGGTGTCGGGACCCTCGCGGTGCCCGGGATCCGCGACCACCCCTGCCTTCTCGGCCATCAGCGCGAGCACCTCGTGGTAGGACCACTCGCCCTCGAAGCTGAGCCCGAAGAGGTAGTGCGGGTCGCGCAGCGCGAGCGACCGGTAGTGATCGAGGTTGTTCTCGCGGCTGGTCGCCACGTCACCGGCGATGGCGGTCCTGACGAGGTGTTCGCGCAGTTCGGCTCGGGAGGGTGGAAGGGTCACGACAGGTACAGCGCTCCTCGACTCGGCGTGATTCCGGCGCCACGGCTACGGCATGGGGTCCAGCCCGTGGAAGGGGAACACCGCCTTCCTGGTCGCGATGACGGCCCGGTCGACGGCGTCGGCTGGATCGTACCCCTCCGAAATGTCACGCCATTGCGGATGCCGTCCGTCCGTCATCCGCAGCGGCGGGATCTCCCCCGTGTGCTCCCGCACGAAGGTCCGCCAGGTCGCCGGGGTCTCGGTCGACGGATCGACGGGGCGTCCCACCGCCTCGGCGATCAGGTGGGTCCACGCCCGCGGCACGACCTGGACCAGCTCGTATCCCCCGCCGCCCACCGCGATCCACCGGCCCCCCGCGGTCTCGTGGGCCAGCCGGTGCAGCGCGGCGTACGCCGTGCGCTGCCCGTCGAGGCTGAGCATCAGGTGGGCCAGCGGGTCGAGGGCGTGGCTGTCGCAGCCCTGCTGGGTGACCAGGATCTGCGGCTGGAAATGCCGCAGCAGCGGCGGGACCACCGCGTGGAAGGCGCGCAGCCACCCGGTGTCGCCGCACCCGGCCGGCAGCGCGACGTTGACCGCCGTGCCCTCCGCGCCGGTTTCCTGCGGGAAGCCGGTGCCGGGGAACAGCGTGCGCGGGCTCTCGTGCAGGCTGATCGTGAGCACCCTCGGGTCGTCGTAGAACGCCGTCTGCACGCCGTCGCCGTGGTGCACGTCCACGTCCACGTACGCGATCCTGGTCGCGCCCTGCGACAGCAGCCACGCGATGGCGACGGCCGGGTCGTTGTAGACGCAGAAGCCGCTGGCGGCGCCGGGCATGGCGTGGTGCAGCCCGCCTGCGACGTTGACCGCGTGCTCGGCCTCACCCGTCCACACCGCCCTGGCGGCGGCCAGCGTCGCCCCCGTGACCAGGGCGGAGGCCTCGTGGACGCCCACGAAGGCGGGATTGTCCTCGGTGCCGAGCCCGTAGCGCAGGTCCGGGCGGCCGTCCTTGGAGACGTTCTTGACCGCCTCGATGTAGTCCCGGTTGTGCACCAGCGCGATCTCGTCCTCGGTCGCGGGGACGCAGCGGGTCATCTCCGCGGCGTCGAGCACGCCCAGGTCGCGGGCGAGTGCCATGGTGAGCTCGACGCGTACGGGCGCGAGCGGATGGCCGGGCCCGAAATCGTAGGAAACCAGAGCGTCGTCCCAAACCACCCGCACCGCCTGACTCATGCCGCGACGCTACCGCACGGCTGGTCGCGGACGTCGATACGGGCGTCGCGGGCCGTGACGACGCCAGTCCGTGCCAGCCGGCATCATTCGGCATCATTCGGCATCAGCCGGCATCAGTCGGCGCGGAGGGCGACGACGGGGTCGAGCCTGGCCGCGCGCCGGGCGGGGGCCACGCCGAAGAAGACGCCCACGGCCGCGGAAACCCCGAAGGCGAGCGCGATCGACCACCAAGTGATCGACGCGGGCACCGGCGAGACCGTCCGGATCAGCAGCGCTCCGCCGACGCCGGTCAGGATGCCGATCACGCCGCCGATCGTGGTCAGCAGCACGGCCTCGATCAGGAACTGACCGAGGATGTCGCGGCCGCGGGCGCCGAGCGCCTTGCGCAGGCCGATCTCCTTGGTCCGCTCTCTGACGCTGACCAGCATGATGTTGGACACGCCGACGCCGCCGACCAGCAGCGAGATCCCCGCGATGGCCGCCAGCACGCCGGTCAGCATGCCGAGGACCGTGCCGATCGTGCCGAGAAGCTGCGTCTGCGTGACGGCCGAGAACTTCTCACCCGGGTAGCGGGCGTCCAGGGCGGCCACGACCCGCTGCCGCAGCGGTTCGATCTCGTCCGGGCCGGAGGCGCCGACGGCGATGCCGTTGATCCTCGGCAGTCCGATCAGCCGCTGGGCGGTGGTGACCGGCAGGTGCACCTCCTGGTCCCGCGCCACCCCGAACGTCGACCCGACGGTCTCGTAGACGCCGATCACCCGGAACCGCACCCCGGCGATCGTGACCTGGCGGCCGATCGGGTCGACGTCGCCGAACAGCTTGGCCGCGACCTCCGCGCCGAGGATCGCCACCCGCCGCCGCGTGTCCACGTCGGTCTCGGTGAGGTAGCGGCCCCGGCGCAGCGGGCGGTCGAACACGTGCGGCATGTTCTCGTCGGTCCCGGTGAGCGTGGCGAACACCTCCACGCGCCCCACCCGGACCGGCTCGCCGGAGTTCACCGCCACTGTCACCTTGGACGGGTCGCCGACCACGCGCCGCACGTACGCGACGTCCGCCAGGTCGAGACGGCTCTGGGTGGGGGCCGCGCCCAGCCCCACCTGTCCGGGGACCACGAGGATGATGTTGCTGCCCAGCCCCGCGATCTCGCTTTCGACGGCGTTCTTTGCCCCGGTGCCGACGGCGACGAGGATCACGACCGAGAGCACGCCGATGATCACGCCGAGCATGGTCAGCATGCTGCGCAGCCGGTTGACCCGCAGTGCCTCCACCGCCATCCGCAGCGCCTCAGCGGTTCTCATGTGTCCGTCTCCACCGCGTCCGCCTGCTCGTCCGCCTCCGCTGTGTCCATCTCCACCCTGCCGTCCCGTACGCGGATCTGACGGCGGGCCCGGGCGGCGACCTCGGCGTCGTGGGTGACGAGGACGACGGCCACGCCGCCCTCGTTGAGCCGTTCGAGCAGGCCCATCACCTCCTCGCCGTTGCGGGTGTCGAGGTTGCCGGTCGGCTCGTCGGCGAGCACCACCCGTGGGTCGCCCACCAGCGCGCGGGCGAGCGCCACCCGCTGCTGCTCGCCACCGGACATCTGGGACGGCCGGTGCGTGAGCCGGTGACCGAGCCCGACCGCCTCCAGCGCCGCCCGGGCCCGCTCCCTGCGCTCGGCCCTGGGCACGCCCCGGTAGACCAGCGGCAGCGCCACGTTGTCGAGGGCGGACGTGCGGGCCAGCAGGTGGAAGGACTGGAACACGAAGCCGATCGTGCGGTTGCGCAGGCCGGCCAGCCCGGCGTCGTCGAGCGTCGCCACGTCGACTCCGTCCACCCGCAACGTGCCCGAGGTCGGCCGGTCGAGGCAGCCGAGCAGGTGCATGAGTGTCGACTTGCCCGACCCCGACGGGCCCACGATCGCCGCGAACTCCCCCTGCCCGATGCGCAGGTCCACTCCGCGCAGCGCGTCGACCAGCACTCCTCCGTCCAGCCGGTAGGAGCGGGTGAGGCCGATCGCCTCGAACGCCGGCGCTCCCGCGCCGTCGTCGCGGCTCACGACAGGGACTGGCCGGGGCGTACGGCGTCGGCGCCCCTGACCACCACCTGCTCGCCCGGAGACACCCCGCTCAGGATCTCCACGACCGCGTCGCCCTGCGCGCCCAGCCGTACGACCCGCCGTTCCGCCCTGCCGCCGCGCACCGCCCACACGATCGTCTCCCGGCCGCTCGTCACGATCGCCGACGCGGGCACGGCCGTGGCGTTCTCCGACCGGCGTACGGCCAGCCGCACGACCGCGCTCATCCCCGGCTTGGGCGCGGGGGCCGCGCCGCCGTCGTCGTAGGAGCCCCGGCCCAGGCGCAGCCGTACGGGATAGCTGACGCCGCCCGTCGCGCCCTCCTTGGGCGTGACCCCGACGCCCGTCACGGTGGCGGTGTACGTCGCGCCGGTCACCGCGTCGAACTCGGCCTCGGCCCGCGTGCCCTCGCGGACCAGCAGCACGTCGGTCTCGTCGACGTCGGCGGACAACGTGAGCACGGACACGTCGGTCACCGTGGCGATCGGGTCTCCGGCGGCCACCGGGACGCCGGTGGCGATCGTCCCGCCGGAACGGCCCGCGGGAGCGGCCGCCGCGGCTCCCGCCTGGCCCGCCAGCCCGGCCGGCAGTTGCGAGACCAGCGCGCCGAGGCCGGCCGCGCTCCCGGCGGAGGACGCGCCGCCGAGCGTGACCACCCCGCCGAAGGGGGCCCTGACGACCAGGGCGTCCACGGTCTGCTCGGCCGCGCGCACGGCCGCCCTGGTCTGGGACCTCGACGCCGCCCGCAGCGACGCCATCGACGCGCTCAGCCCGCTCATCCCCGCGCTGACCTGGCCGCTCACCTGCGACAGGCTCTGGTCGATCGATCGGGTGAGCCCGTCGAGCACCTCACCCAGCGCCCGGCGCTGGGCTCGCTGACGCTGCTCGGCGGCGTCGATGGCGGCCAGCAGCCGGGCCCGGGTCGTGCGGTCGCCGATCGACCTGGCGGCCTTCCTCGCCCGGGCGAAGGACTGGGAGACGTGGGCGTCGAGCGAGGCCGGCAGTCGCAGGCGCGGCAGCCGTACGCTCGCCGGAGCGCCGCCCGCGCCGCCGAAGGAGACCGGACGGGAGGCCTGCCGGTCGGCCTTCCGGGCGGCGGAAAGCTGCTGCCTGGCCTGGGGAGAGCTGATCCTGGCGAGGATCTGGCCCTTCTTCACCGTGTCGCCGTCCTGGACGTACAGGCGGGCGACCGTGCCCGGGGCTGGGGCGGTCAGAGTGGCCGTCGCACGCGCGCCCACCGTCGCCGGGGCCTCGACGACCTCGCTGACGGTGGTCCTGGTGACCATCGCCACCTGGGTTCTCCGGGGTTCCGGCGACGAGCACCCGGCGGCGAGCAGGACGGCGAGAAGCGGGATGATCCCGCCACGGGACATCACCGGCCAATCGTAAAGCGATGGTCAACATCCGTCCCGGAGATGCCGATCCGGCGCGAAACCCGGTATGTCAGCCGGCGGCGAGACGGCGGCTGCGCTCGCAGGCGGCCTCGATCGCGTCGAGGAACGCGGCCCGCACCTTGTGGCGCTCCAGTTCGGCGATGGCGGCGATCGTGGTGCCTCCGGGCGAGGTCACGGCCTCGCGCAGGATCACCGGGTGCTCCCCGGAGTCGCGCAGCATGATCGCGGCGCCGACGATCGACTGGGTGACCATGTCGAGAGCGGCGGCGCGCGGCATGCCCAGCAGGATCCCGGCGTCGACCATGGCCTCGACCAGGTAGAAGAAGTACGCCGGGCCGCTGCCGGACAGCGCGGTGGCCGCGTCCTGCTGCTTCTCGGGGATGCGCAGCACCTTGCCCACCGGGCTGAGCAGCGCCTCGGTGCGCTTGAGGTGCTCCTCGGAGGCGTGGGCCCCGGCCGAGATGACGCTCATGGCCTCGTCCACCAGGACGGGCGTGTTGGACATGACCCGCACGACCGCGACGCCGTCGCCGAGCCTCTCCTCCACGAACGCGGTCGTGATGCCGGCGGCCACCGAGATCACCAGCCGGTCGGCGGCCACGTGCGGGGCGATCTCGGTCAGCAGCGCGTCCATGTCCTGCGGCTTGACCGCGAGGATCAGCGTCTCGGCCAGCTTGGCGGCTTCGGCGTTGCCCGCGACCCGCACGCCGTACCGCTCGCGCAGCGCATCGGCCCGCTCGGGCCTGCGGGCCGTCGCCACGATCTCCTCGGGTCGCAGACCGGCGCGTACCAGCCCGGAGAGCAGGGCCTCGCCCATCTTTCCGGTCCCGAGAATCGCGATCATTCCTGCACCTCTTCTGGGCTTCGCCGGGATCTCCACGCAGCTTACCGACCTCGCGGGACGGAGCCGAACTCGCCGACCGCCGACCCCTCCGCCCGCGCTCAGGGGGTCCGGCGGCGCAGCGTGGCGGCGCCGAGCAGGAGGGCGAGCACGGCCGACCCCGCCACCACCAGGACGTCGCGCCAGAACTCGCCGCCCGGATCGGCGTCCGCGACCGCGTGCGCCATCGCCTCGATC
Organism: Microbispora sp. H10836; assembly: GCF_012999525.1. Taxonomy (NCBI): domain Bacteria; kingdom Bacillati; phylum Actinomycetota; class Actinomycetes; order Streptosporangiales; family Streptosporangiaceae; genus Microbispora; species Microbispora sp. H10836. The sequence goes on along the minus strand of NZ_JABBWU010000003.1, from coordinate 79,690 downwards.
GCGTACGACATGGGCAGCACGTTGGAGATCCATTCGAGCACGGTCGCCATCTGCCCGCGCGGCACGAGGATCCCCCCGAGCAGGATCTGGGGGAGCATGACGATCGGCATGAACTGCACGGCCTGGAACTCCGTACGGGCGAACGCGCTGCACAGCAGGCCAAGCGCGGTGCCGAGCAGGGCGTTGAGCAGCGCGACGAGCACCAGCGGCCACAGGGCGCCCGGCAGGTCCAGGCCCAGCCAGGTGAGGGAGACGGCCAGCGCCAGCGCCACCTGGGCGCACGCCGCCAGCCCGAACGCGAGGCCGTACCCGAGGAGGAGGTCGAGCCGGCCGAGCGGCATCGCCATGAGCCGCTCCAGCGTGCCCGACGTGCGCTCGCGCAGGGTGGCGATCGAGGTGATGAGGAACATCACCAGGAAGGGGAAGACGCACAGCAGGATCGGCGCCCAGCGGCCGAACGCCCGCTCATCGTCCATCACGTAGTAGAGCAGGATCATCACCAGCGTCGGCACGAGCACCATCAGCGCGACCGTGCGCCTGTCGTGGCGGAGCTGCGTCGTGATCCGCCGTGCCGTGGCGAGGGTGATCGCGACGTTCATGCCGCCGCCCTCTCCTCGATCAGGCGCAGGAACGCCTCCTCCAGGTCCGTCGTTCGCGTGTGCGCGCGCAGTCCGCCGGGGGTGTCGTCGGCGAGGATCTCCCCCTGGCGCAGCACGATCAGCCGCTCGCACCGCGCGGCCTCGTCCATGACATGGCTGGAGACCAGGATCGTGGTGCCGCCCCCGGCCAGGCGGTGGAAGAGCGTCCACAGCTCCTGCCTCAGCACGGGGTCGAGCCCGACCGTCGGCTCGTCGAGCACGAGCAGTTGCGGACGGCCGAGCAGCGCGACGGCGAGCCCGGCCCGGCCCAGCTGGCCGCCCGAGAGCGTGGACCCGAGCTGGTGGGCGGCGCCGGCGAGCCCGACCTCCGTCAGGACCCGCTCGGGGTCGTCCTTCGGGGCGCCGAGCACGGCCGCGAAGTAGCGCAGGTTCTCCAGCACGGTCAGGTCCCGGTAGACGGCCGGGCTCTGGGTGGAGTAGCCGATCCTGCGCCGCAGGCCCGCGCTTCCGGCCGGCTCGCCGAGCACGCGTACCTCGCCGCCGCCGACGATCTGGACGCCCACGATCGCCCGCATGAGCGTCGTCTTGCCGCAGCCACTCGGCCCGAGCAGGCCGGTGACCTGCCCCCGGGGCACTTCGAAGGTGAGGCCGTGCAGGACCTCCACCCCGCCCCTGGACACCCGCAGATCCCGTACGGCGATCGCGGGATCCGATAAATTCATCATGCGTTGAAATTAGCCCCCGGCGGGACGGCGCGTCAATGGCGGCCGGTTGAGGACCGCATTCCCTGCCACTGGCGAAAGTGAATTGTCCGGAAGAGCAGCACATGGGTAACTTCGCGCCCTATGACCCCGACTCTGCGTACCGAGCGCCTGCTGCTGGAGCCGTACACCCCCGAAGACGAGGAAGACTTCGTCACCCTGTTCCAGGACCGGAGGGTTTCGCAGTGGATGGGCGACGGCCCCGCCGCCGAGGCGGAGTACCGCGCCCTGTTCGGACGGATCTTCACAAAGGTCTATGCCCAGGAGTCGTTCGACGTCTGGGCCGTTCGCCGGAACGGCCGCTTCGCCGGGCACGCCGAGATCAAGCCGACGGACGTGGCGGAAGGCTACGAGATCATCTACGCGCTGGCCCCCGACACGTGGGGATCGGGCCTGGGGAGAGAACTGGCCGGGGCGATCGTCGCCTACGGCTTCGACGTCCTGGGGCTCACGGAGGTTTACGCCACCGTGGCGGCGCCGAACACCGCCTCGCTGGCCGTGCTGGACAGGATCGGCTTCGAGCACGTCCGGGACATCGCCGAAGACGACGGGAGCGTCACCCGCGTGCTGACGCGCCGCCGGGACGCGTTGTGAGGGCGCCTCGGGCGATGCCCGGGGCGATGACGGCGGGTGAACCGGAGGCTCTTTACAGCCGTGTAAGGGGCATGAGAAAGCTCTGGCTCGTGGCCCTCCTGTTCCTGGCGGTCGCCTGCGGGGGGACCTCCTCCACCTCGGCCTCACCCGAACAGCCGGACGGTTCCCCCACCGGTGCCGAGGCCGGCCACGGCTCGCCCGCGCCCGCCTCGCCGTCCGGCGCCCCGAGCGGCGCCCCCTCTCCCGTGACCCCGGCAGGGCCCACCCTGAACCCGCGCAAGGTGCCGTGGGAGAGCGCCACTCCCGCCGCCGACGGCCGGTCCCTCGACGTGGTGTGGTGGTCGGGCGTGGAGCCCTGCAACGTGCTCGACCACGTCGAGGTGACCGAGACGGCGCGCGAGGTCACCGTGACGCTGTACGAGGGGCAGGACCGGCGCTCGCCCGACGCCATGTGCATCGCGATCGCGATACTCAAGACCACGAAGGTGCAGCTCAAGGCACCCCTCGACGGCCGGAAGGTCGTGGACGGCGCCAAATAGGCCTGGCGACGGGCAACCTGAGCGCCGCCTGCCGCGAAGCAGCGCGGACGCCTCGCGCTGCGTTCGCGATGATGGGAAGAAATCCGCGCGTCCCAGGGTTGAGCCTCATAGACTCAAGCTGTTTGACAGAACCCCGACCGGGGGCCCAGTATTTGAGTCTGACCGACTCAACTTTGACTACAAGGACGTACTCATGGCACGTGCGGTAGGTATCGACCTGGGGACGACCAACTCCGTCGTCTCGATCCTCGAGGGCGGCGAGCCCACGGTCATCGCGAACGCCCAGGGCTCGCGGACCACGCCGTCCGTGGTCGCGTTCGCGAAGAACGGGGAGGTTCTCGTCGGCGAGGTCGCCAAGCGGCAGGCGGTGACGAACGTCGACAGGACCATCCGCTCGGTCAAGCGCCACATGGGCACGAACTGGTCGATCGAGATCGACGGCAAGAAGTTCACGCCCCAGCAGATCAGCGCGTTCGTCCTGCAGAAGCTCAAGCAGGACGCGGAGGCGTACCTGGGCGAGAAGATCACCGACGCGGTGATCACCGTCCCGGCGTACTTCAACGACGCCCAGCGGCAGGCCACCAAGGAGGCCGGCCAGATCGCGGGCCTCAACGTGCTGCGCATCATCAACGAGCCCACCTCCGCGGCCCTGGCCTACGGCCTGGACAAGGATAAGGACCAGACCATCCTGGTCTTCGACCTCGGCGGCGGCACCTTCGACGTGTCCCTGCTCGACGTCGGCCAGGAGGACGGGCACGGGTTCGTCGAGGTCAAGGCCACCAGCGGTGACAACCACCTGGGCGGCGACGACTGGGACCAGAGGGTCGTCGACGAGCTGGTGACCCGCTTCAAGAACGCGCACGGCGTGGACCTGTCCAAGGACAAGATGGCCCTCCAGCGCCTGCGCGAGGCGGCCGAGAAGGCCAAGATCGAGCTGTCGGCCCAGACCGAGACCACGATCAACCTGCCCTACATCACCGCCTCCTCCGAGGGCCCGCTGCACCTGGAGGAGAAGCTCACCCGGGCGGAGTTCCAGCGGATCACCGCCGACCTGCTCGAGCGCTGCAAGGGCCCGTTCAACCAGGTCATCAAGGACGCGGGGATCAAGGTCGCCGACATCGCCCACGTGGTCATGGTCGGCGGCTCCACCCGCATGCCGGCCGTGTCCGACCTGGTCAAGGAGCTGACCGGCGGCAAGGAGCCCAACAAGGGCGTGAACCCGGACGAGGTCGTCGCCATCGGCGCCGCGCTCCAGGCCGGCGTCCTCAAGGGCGAGGTCAAGGACGTCCTGCTGCTCGACGTCACCCCGCTGAGCCTCGGCATCGAGACCAAGGGCGGGATCTTCACCAAGATCATCGAGCGCAACACGACGATCCCGACCAAGCGCTCGGAGGTCTTCACCACGGCTGAGGACAACCAGCCGTCGGTGCAGATCCAGGTCTACCAGGGCGAGCGTGAGATCGCGGCGTACAACAAGAAGCTGGCCACCTTCGAGCTGACCGGCATCGCCCCGGCCCCGCGCGGCATCCCGCAGATCGAGGTCACCTTCGACATCGACGCCAACGGCATCGTGAACGTGTCGGCGAAGGACCTCGGCACGGGCAAGGAGCAGTCGATGACCATCACCGGCGGCTCGGCTCTGGGCAAGGACGACATCGAGCGCATGATGCGCGAGGCGGATTCCTACGCCGAGGAGGACAAGCAGCGCCGCGAGGAGGCCGAGGTCCGCAACAACGCGGACGCCCTGGCCTACCAGACGGAGAAGTTCCTCCGCGAGAACGACGAGAAGGTCCCGGCCGACGTCAAGACCGAGGTCAACGACTCGCTCGCCGAGCTGAAGAAGGCGCTGGAGGGCACCGACGTCCCCGCCATCCGCACCGCCGCCGAGAAGCTCGCGACCGTCAGCCAGAAGATGGGCTCGGCCATCTACGCCCAGTCGCAGGCCGGCGCCGAGGGCGCCGCGGCCGGCGCGGGCGCGGGCGCGGAGGGCGCCCAGGCGAAGGCCGACGAGGACGTGGTCGAGGCGGAGATCGTCGACGACGAGCGGGAGGGCGGCCGCAAGTGAGCCCGCGTGAGAACGGCGCCCAGGAGGAGCCGGTGATCCGCGACAACCGCAAGATCGACCCGGAGACCGGCAAGGCCCGCGACTCCGCCGGGGACGCCGAGGCGGCCCCCGGGGACCAGGGGACGGAGACGGCGACGGCGCCCGCCGAGGGGTCCGCCAGGGACCTGCTCGCCGAGCGCACCGCCGACCTCCAGCGGCTCCAGGCGGAGTACAGCAACTACCGCAAGCGGGTCGATCGCGACCGGATCGCCGTCAAGGAGCAGGCCGTCGCGAGCGTGCTCACCGAATTGCTGCCGGTGCTCGACGACATCGGTCGCGCACGCGACCACGGCGAGCTGACCGGCGGCTTCGCGAAGGTGAGCGAATCGCTGGAGGCGACTCTCGGCAAGCTGGGCCTGACCGCGTACGGCGCGAAGGGCGACCCCTTCGACCCGACCGTGCACGAGGCGCTGATGCACAGCTACTCGGCGGAGGTGAGCGAGCCGACGTGCGTCGAGATCCTCCAGCCGGGCTACCGGGTCAACGACCGGATCCTGCGGGCCGCCCGCGTGGCCGTCGCCGAGCCGAGCGAGGAGGCGGCGCCGGAGGAGACGGCGGCCGGCTCCGGTGAGTCCGGCGGGCCGGACGAGAACTGAAACCGCGGAGGTCTCTCCCGATCGGCGAAGATCGGGAGAGACCCGCGAGGGCACCCGCGACGACAGCCGCGGGATCGCCCGCGGGACCACTGATTGACTCCCCCTTTCGTGCGAAGGAAGCGATAGATGAGCACCAAGGACTACTTGGAAAAGGACTACTACGCCGTCCTTGGTGTGCCCAAGACCGCGAGCGCCGAGGAGATCAAGAAGGCGTACCGCAAGCTCGCCCGGCAGTACCACCCCGACGCCAACCCGGGGAACAAGGAGGCCGAGGAGAAGTTCAAGGCGGTCTCCGAGGCGTACGACGTGCTGTCCGACGTCAAGCGGCGCAAGGAGTACGACGAGGCGCGCACCCTGTTCGGATCGGGTGTGGGCGGCTTCGCGGGGGCGGGCGGACCGCGCGGTGCCGGGGGCGGCTTCAACTTCGACCTCGGCGACCTGTTCGGCGGCTCGGGGTCGGGCGAGCGGATCGGGGACCTGTTCGGGGGGCTGTTCAACCGGGGCGGCGCGGGCACGGGCACGCGCACGACCAATGCCCGGCCCCGGCGCGGCCAGGACGTCGAATCGGAGGTGACGCTCGCCTTCGGCGAGGCGGTCGACGGCACGACCGTGTCACTCCGGCTCACCAGTTCGGCCGCCTGCACCGCCTGTGGCGGCACGGGGGCGAAGGCGGGCACCACGCCACGGGTCTGCCCGACCTGCGAGGGAACCGGGGCGGCCAGCCGCAACCTCGGCAACTTCGCCTTCTCCGAGCCGTGCCGCGACTGCCGCGGCCGGGGCCTGGTCGTCGACGACCCCTGCCCCGTCTGCGACGGCAGCGGGCGCGGCAAGAGCACCCGTACGATTCAGGCCCGCATCCCGGCGGGGGTCGGCGACGGCCAGCGCATCAGGATCAAGGGCAAGGGCGCGCCCGGTGAGAACGGCGGCCCGGCCGGCGACCTCTACGTGCTGGTCCACGTCAAGCCGCACCCCGTGTTCGGGCGCAGCGGGGAGAACCTGACCGTCACGGTCCCCGTCACCTTCCCCGAGGCCGCGCTCGGCGCCGAGATCAAGGTGCCGACCCTCCGGGGGATGCCGGTGACCCTGCGCATTCCCGAGGGGACGCCCAACGGGCGGACGTTCCGCGTGCGCGGCAGGGGGGCCTCCCGCAAGGACGGCACGAAGGGCGACCTGCTGGTCACCGTGCAGGTCGCGGTGCCCCAGAACCTCGACGACAAGGCTCGCGCGGCCCTCGAGGAGTTCAGGAACGCCACGGAGGGCCCGGACCTTCGCGAAGAGCTCATCAAGCAGGCCAGAAGCGAGTGAGCCGATGGATGCCAGGTTTTTCGACATCTCCGACGACACACCTGTTTATGTGATCTCCGTAGCCGCCCAGCTGTCCGGGCTGCACCCGCAGACGCTCCGCCAGTACGACCGGCTCGGGCTCGTCAGCCCCGGTCGTACGGCCGGGCGGGGGCGGCTGTACTCGACAAGGGACATCGTGCTCCTGCGCGAGGTCCAGCGGCTCTCCCAGGAGCACGGCATCAACCTCGCCGGAATCAAGCGCATCCTCGAACTCGAAACCGAGAACATGCGCCTGCGCGAGGAGGTCACCCGGCTCAGGGGTGAGCTCACGATGTTGCGGGCACTGGTCCGCTACGAACTGCCACCTGCCTGACCGGCGAATCGAGGCATTCACATATGGACTACAAGTTCACGCAGAAGAGCCAGGAGGCCCTGTCCGCGGCCGTCCGGCGCGCCGCGGCGGACGGCAACCCCGAGGTCGCGCCCGCCCACCTGCTGACGACCCTGCTGGCGCAGAACGGCGGCATCGCCGGGTCGCTGCTGCAGGCCGTGGGGGCGGACCCCCGGCGGCTGCGCACCCAGGCGGAGGAGCTGCTCGACCGGCTGCCCAAGGCGCAGGGCTCCACCGTGAGCGCGCCGTCCAGCTCCCGTCAGCTGCACAGCGTGATCAACACCGCCGCCCAGCGGGCCAAGCAACTCGAGGACGAGTACGTCTCGACCGAGCACCTGCTGGTCGGGCTCGCCACCGACGGCGGGCCGGTCGCCGATCTGCTGAAGGCCACGGGCGCCACCCCCGACGCGCTGCTCGAGGCGTTCGAGAAGGTCCGCGGGCACGCCAGGGTGACCAGCGAGACCCCCGAAGACACCTTCCAGGCGCTGGAGAAGTACGGCGTCGACCTCACCGAGCGGGCGCGGTCCGGCAAGCTCGACCCGGTGATCGGCCGCGACAGCGAGATCCGCCGGGTCATCCAGGTGCTGTCGCGCCGCACCAAGAACAACCCCGTGCTGATCGGCGAGCCCGGTGTCGGCAAGACCGCCGTGGTCGAGGGCCTCGCCCAGCGGATCGTCGCCGGCGACGTGCCCGAGAGCCTGCGCAACAAGCGCCTGGTCGCGCTCGACCTCGGCGCGATGGTCGCGGGCGCGAAGTATCGCGGCGAGTTCGAGGAACGCCTCAAGGCCGTGCTCAACGAGATCAAGGAGAGCAACGGCCAGGTCGTGACGTTCATCGACGAGCTGCACACGATGGTCGGCGCGGGCGCCGCCGAGGGCGCGATGGACGCCGGCAACATGCTCAAGCCCATGCTGGCCCGCGGCGAGTTGCGCATGATCGGCGCCACCACGCTCGACGAGTACCGCGAGCGCATCGAGAAGGACCCGGCCCTGGAGCGGCGGTTCCAGCAGGTCTACGTGGGCGAGCCGACGGTCGAGGACACGATCGCGATCCTGCGCGGGCTCAAGGGCCGCTACGAGGCGCATCACCAGGTGCAGATCTCCGACAGCGCCCTGGTCGCCGCCGCCACGCTCTCCGACCGGTACATCACGGCGCGGTTCCTTCCCGACAAGGCGATCGACCTGGTGGACGAGTCGATGTCGCGGCTGCGCATGGAGATCGACTCGCGGCCGGTGGAGATCGACCAGCTCCAGCGGAGCGTGGACCGCCTCAAGATGGAGGAGCTCGCGCTCGCCAAGGAGACCGACGAGGCCAGCCGCCAGCGCCTGGAGAAGCTCCGCGAGGAACTGGCCAACCGGCAGGAGGACCTCAACGCCCTGGTCAGCCGGTGGGAGCGGGAGAAGGCCGGTCTCAACAAGGTCGGCGAGCTGAAGAAGCAGCTCGACGAGGCGCGCGGCGCGGCCGAGCGGGCCCAGCGCGACGGCGACTTCGAGGCCGCGTCCCGGCTCATGTACGGCGACGTCCCGCGTCTGGAGAAGGAGCTCGCGGAGGCCACCAAGGCCGCCGAGACGGCGGAGGCCGAGGCCGAGCCCATGGTGAAGGAGGAGGTCGGCCCCGACGACATCGCCGAGGTCATCTCCTCGTGGACCGGCATTCCCGCGGGACGGCTGCTGGAGGGCGAGACCGCCAAGCTGCTGCGGATGGAGGACGAACTGGGCAGGCGCCTGATCGGCCAGAGCGAGGCGGTCCAGGCCGTCTCCGACGCCGTACGGCGGGCCCGGGCCGGCATCTCCGACCCCGACCGGCCGACCGGCTCGTTCCTGTTCCTCGGCCCCACCGGCGTCGGCAAGACCGAGCTGGCCAAGGCGCTCGCCGAGTTCCTGTTCGACGACGAGCGGGCCATGACCCGCATCGACATGAGCGAGTACGGCGAGAAGCACAGCGTGGCCCGCCTGGTCGGCGCGCCGCCCGGATACGTCGGCTACGAGGAGGGCGGCCAGCTCACCGAGGCCGTGCGGCGCAGGCCCTACACCGTGGTGCTGCTCGACGAGATCGAGAAGGCCCACCCGGAGGTCTTCGACATCCTGCTCCAGGTGCTCGACGACGGCCGGCTCACCGACGGGCAGGGCCGGACGGTCGACTTCCGCAACACGATCCTGATTCTCACCTCGAACATCGGCTCGCAGTTCCTCGTGGATCCCACGATGGAGAACCATGCCAAGCGCGACGCCGTGATGAACGCGGTGCGGGCCTCGTTCAAGCCCGAGTTCCTCAACCGGCTCGACGACATCATCGTGTTCGACGCGCTGGGCACCGAGGAGCTGTCGCAGATCGTGGACCTGCAGGTCACCCGGCTCGCCCGGCGCCTGTCCGACCGGCGGCTCACGCTGACCGTCACGCCCGCGGCCCGCGACTGGCTCGCGCTGACCGGCTACGACCCGTTGTACGGTGCGCGTCCGCTGCGCCGTCTGATCCAGTCGGCGATCGGCGACCGGCTCGCCAAGGAGCTGCTGTCGGGGACCATCCGGGACGGCGACGAGGTAATCGTCGACTTCGACGAGGCAGGAGACACGCTGACGATCCGGCCCGTTCGGTAAGGTCTTCCCCACCATTGGGGCAAGCGCGCCCCGCCCTTCTCCCTCGCTGCTACGTTCGGCGTTCGTCGGACTACCGTACGCGATCAGGGGGACGTGGATGTCCAGGACATCACGAAGTATTCGAGGGCGGTGCGTCGCGCTTGCGGCGGTCACGGCCGGAGTGAGCTGGCTGACCGGGGGCGCGGCGATGGCGAAGGACGGCGCGCTGGCCGACGCCTGCCGGACTCAAAGCCGCGACGTCACAGGCCGCGATGTCACGGACCGTGACGTCCCAGGCCGTGACGTCACGGGCGGGCTGACCTCCCTCGCTCCGGCGGCCGGCGTGCTGAGCATCGCCGACGCTGCCGGAGCGGCCGCCGGTCAGGGGCGCAACTCCCTGCCTACCGGTCCCGCGACGACCACGCGGCCCGTCCCGGCGGCGCTGCCGGCCGTGCCCGGCCCCCGTACTCTGCCGGCCGTGCCGGGTCCCCGTACGCTGCCGGGTGCGATGACCGGCGCGGCCCCCGCGGCGGCCAAGGCCGCGCCTGCCGTCCCCGCTGCGGACGCCAAGACCCTGTTCCCGGCCAGGAGCACCGTGCCCCTCCTCGCCGTCGCACCGGCCAGGCCGAGCGCCGCGAACGCCTGCGCGCCCCAGGCGCTGCGGACCGCGCCGGCCGCCCACGAGCGGGAGCACCCCGTCACGCAGGGGCATCCGAAGAAGGGCCACCGGCATCCGAAGCCGGAGGGCGACCCGGCGGGCGCCGCGTCCCGCGGCGACTCGGCCCGCGGCACGCTGCCGCAGAACCCGGGGGCGCAGAACCAGGGGGCGCAGAACCAGGGGGCGCAGAACACCTCGCCGCACAGGCCGGAGGCACGTAAGCCGGGAGCGCAGAAGCCAGGAGCGCAGAACCAGGGCACGCAGGGCGCTCCGGCGCCCGAGGGCGTCTCCACCAGCAACAGTTCGCAGAGCGCCGCCTCGGGCCAGGAGCAGAGCACGCAGACCTTCCCGGCGCGGGACCGCCGCCACCGCAAGGCACACCATCCCCACAAGCCAGGGCTCGTACCGCCGGCGCAGGCCGCGAACCAGGCGGGTCAGACCGGCCGGCCGGTGGCCGGCACGCGCAACGCCTCCCTGCCGGAGGGCGAGCGCAAGAAGGGCGCCAAGGACAGGCGGCAACGGCACGACGGCGCGCAGGGGACCGCTCCGGTCGTGCGGCCCGACGCGGCGGACGGCCGGCACGTGCCGCGGATGCAGCCGCGCGAGTACCCCAAGGCGGCCGCGGCCCGGCAGAACGGCGACATCACCGCACCGGCCGCCCTCACCAAGGCGACGGGCACACGCGCGGTGACCGACCTGGCCGCCGCGACCGGCAAGAAGCTCCTGCCCTAACCCGCCGTACGTCCCGGACGGGCGTGCGAAGACGGCGGCCGGCGGCCCGGGTTCGACGGCCGGGCCGTACGAGGAACGAGTTCGCCGGGACGGGAGACGAGCACCTGCCGGAGGGGCGCACACCGGCCGCGCTGAGCCGCGCCGCCCCGCCCCCACGCGGCTCCCACCCGGCACCGACCCGCCGGAATACCGAAGACAGCGAGACCCAAGACAGCGAGACTCGAGGGGCCGTGGTTCACGGCCCCTTTTCGCATGGTGCCGAGGGGCTCAGCGGGAGACGTCGAGGAGGGCGTCGAGGTCGTCCTCGGGCAGGCCGAGGTCGACCCGGATGCGGTAGCGGGTGCGCAGCAGGGAGTCGCGAATGCCCGATCCCGCGCCCCCACAGGCCCGGATCCCGTCGGTGGCCCACTCGTGCGCCGCGTCGAGGTCGCCGTACGCCACGAGCGTCTCGGCCACGGTCAGCGCGGTGGCCGGGCTACAGCCACCCGCCCGGATCACGGCGATGACGGCTCTGGCCTCCTCCGGCCGGTCGAGCTCGAACAGCGTGTCGGCGATCCCGGCACGCGGGTCCACCGGCACCTCCCCGCCGTCCTCCATGGCGCTCTGGTAGCGGTCGAGGGCGGTGGCGGGCTGACCGGCCTGGCGCCACTCCTCCGCGGCGAGCACGAGGATCGCCGCCCTCGACATCTCTCCGGACTCGTACCCCTGGGCCAGCGCGTCGAGGCGGCGGGCGAGGGCACCGTGGTCATCGAGCAGCAGGGCCTGTTCGAGCAGTCGATCCACCTGCTCATTTGTCACATGTGCCACAGTGCCGAGGCTACCGATCCCGGCCTGTTTTCGCAGGGCAACATCAGGCATTGCCGAAGCAACAATTAGTACACGTTTGGCTACTATGCGCTTTTCTCGGCAGATAGTCGGGCATATCGCACCCTGCCTGTGCCAATCGAAGCTCGGCGAGGAGCGCTACAGCATGTCCAAGCGGGTGATACTGACTCTCGCCTCCACAACGGTGCTCGCCGCCGTGGTCCCGGGTTTCGCCGGCTTCGTCACGGCGCAGTACGAGGCGCTCGACCATGCCCGCGCCGAGCTGGCCCGGCTGCAGGCCAAGCTGCAGATGATGGAACTCAGGATGGAGCCCGCGGCGGCGCTGGGGTGCCGTACCGACAAGACGGAGAAGGGGCCGAGCCAGACGGACGAGGACGACCAGCGGGAGCTGACGATACCGCCGCGCACCCACACCAGGTCGTGGCAGAACACCGCCTACGTGCAGGGCGGCTCGCCGGGACTGTGGCCCTCGATCGACGTCCCCCGCGGCGTACCCGGCCCCCAGGCACCGGCCGAGCCGCGCCATTCCCGCGACTGAGTCCCCGAGCCGGGCGGCGCCGCGCCCGCGCGTGGCGTCACCCGCGTCACCTGCCGCGTCACCCGCGTCGCGAGACGGCGGAGGCGAGCTGGCGGGACAGGTATCCGCGGACCAGTTGCTTGGCTTCGGCCACGATTCCCGGGTCGCCGTTCGGGTCGTGCCGGAAGGCGAGCTTCAGCACCGCGTCCCCTGCCTCCACGGCGACGGGAATGGCACGGTCCAATTCTTCACTGTCCGCCAGTCCGAATTCGGCGAGGAGAAGCGCGCGGAGCCGCCCGGCGATCACGGTGTTGTTGTCGGCCACGGAGTCGAGGAGGCCGAGATCGAAGACCTCGCCGAAGTGCAGCGAGCGGAATCCGGGCACGCTGCGGTGCATCTCGACGTACTCGTCGATGACGGCGTCGACGGCCTCCCACCAGCCGGCGTAGTCCTCGACCATGAACCGGCGCCCGACCCGCGCCACGAACGACTCGACGTTGCGCCGGGTCAGGGCCTGGCTGAGCGCCCGCTTGTCGGGGAAGAACTGGTAGACCGAACCGATGGCCACCCCGGCCCGCTCGGCCACCCTGGTGGTCGTCAGCGCGTCGTACCCGCCCTCGTCGAGCAACTCGGCGCAGGCGTCGAGCATCCGCTCCACTCTGCGGGCACTGCGACGCTGCGAAGGACGCCGCCGCAGCGGCTCATCGGGATGCGACGAGCGCGGCGACATCCCCTCACCACCCTCACGGCTCCGTTGCTCGACGACGTCACAGTGCTCGACGACACAGTGCTCGACGGCGACGGCGGGACCGCCTGCTTCCCTCACGAACCGGCTGGACACCCACCCATCTTGCCTGTTTCACGCGCGACGGTCAGCGCTAATCGGCCAGTCGTCTGAAATGCGGCAAGAATCCGGTGACTCAGCCGTCAGGAGTCGGCAGGCGCCGCCGACAGACCGGTGCAGCCGCGCAGCGCGCGGTAGGCGCCGAGTGCCTGCTGCTTGGCGCCGCCCGTCGCGGGAATCGGCACGCCGCCGTTGATCCGGGCAGGGGTCCACTGGTCCTTGAGCACCTTCCTGCCGTTGATCGTCAAAGTGAGCACGCCGGTCGCCCCGGTGTCCGGGCCCCAGTTGTAGAAGGCGAAGTTGCCGAGGCCGTACTGCACGTACGCCTGACCGGAGTAGCCGCCGCCCAGCAGGATGTGCGCGTGGCTGCCCACGATCACGTCGGCCCCCGCGGCCACGAGCTTGTCCGCCAGGCTCCGCTGCACCGGCGTCGGGCACTTGACCAGCTCCGTGCCCCAGTGCAGGAACACGATGACGGTGTCGGAGTTCTTGCGGGCCTGCCGTACGGCCCGGATGAGGCGGGGCTCGTTCTTGGCGGAGGCGAGCCCGCCCTTGTCGCCGGCGGCCGTCCAGGACTGGATGAACTGCGAGTCGAGCACCTGGGTGGCGCCGATGATCGACACCCGGTTGCCGTTGACCGTCCTGCGGTAGGGCCGGTATGCCTCGGTCTCGTTCGCGCCGATGCCGATGACGGGGAACTTCGAGGACTTGATCGCCTTGAGCGTGTCGGCCAGGCCGCTCTCCATGTAGTCCATGCCGTGGTTGTTGGCCATCGTGACGACGTCCACCCCGGCGGCCTTGAGCGCGGTGAACGCCGTGGCCGGGGCCCGGAAGGTGAACTGCTTGCCCGGTGCGGGCGTGCCGCCGGTGGTGATGGCCGTCTCGAGGTTGAGCGCCGTGAGGTTGGACCTGCGCAGGACGGCCGCGATCGGGCCGAGCGCCGTACGCGGGTCGGCGTTGAGCCGGTTGCGCAGGACCCCCTCGAAGTGCACGTCGCCGGCGAAGGAGATGGTGAAGGGCCGCCGCTGCGGCGGTTTGGGAGATGGCGTGGAGGTCTCCGTCTCCGGTTGCGGCGCTTCGGGGACGGGCTCGCTCTCGGCCGGGCTGCATCCCGCGACGAGGAGGGGAGCCGCGAGGAGTGCGAGCAGGGACAGGGCGAGGGGCTGACGTCTCACGGCACCTGAGCATGCCATCTTCCGCCGGCATCCGGGGAACCCATGGGAGATCGTGGGGCAAGTAACTGGGATACTTCCTTTACTTGAATCATTCAACTTTGCTGCTAGCGTGGGGGCTGTGGACGATGCCGGGCGCCTTCGCGAGGCCGGACTGCGGGTGACCGCCGCCCGGCTGGCGATCATGCAGACCGTGAGCGACGGCGACCACCTCGACGTGGACGCCATCCATCGCGGTGTGTGCGCACGCGTCGGGCAGGTGTCCCTGCAAGCCGTCTACGACTCGCTGAACGCGTTGCAGCGCGGCGGACTGCTCCGCCGCATCGAGCCCGCGGGCAGCCCGACGCGGTACGAGGCGCGGGTGGGCGACAACCACCACCACCTCGTCTGCCGCCAATGCGGACGAGTCAGGGACGTCGACTGCGCGGTGGGGCACGCGCCGTGCCTGGAGCCGGCGTCGGACGCCGGTTACCTGGTGGACGAGGCGGATGTCATCTACTGGGGTCTGTGCCCGCCGTGCCGGGCCGAGGCCGGCGACGCCCGGCCCGACTCCGCTCACGTCTGAGCTCTCGTGTCCCTGCTTTCCGTTGCCGAAATGACCGCAGCAGAAGTGACCGCAACAGAAGTGGCCGTTCTCGAATGGCCCCGATGAAAGCGACCCCGGAGGACAGCCCCATGACCGACAGGCCCATCACCACCGATGACGCCGGGATCCCGGCCCCCAGTGACGAGTTCTCGCTGTCCGTCGGCCCCAACGGCCCTCTGCTGCTGCAGGACCACTACCTGATCCAGAAGATGGCCCACTTCAACCGGGAGCGGGTCCCCGAGCGCGTGGTGCACGCCAAGGGCGGCGGCGCGTACGGCGTGCTGAAGATCACCGAGGACGTCAGCCAGTACACCAAGGCCACGCTGTTCCAGAAGGGCAGGGAGACCGAGCTGCTCCTGCGGTTCTCCACGGTGGCCGGCGAGCTGGGCAGCGCCGACACGGCGCGCGACCCCCGCGGCTTCGCGCTCAAGTTCTACACCGAGGACGGCAACTACGACCTCGTCGGCAACAACACACCGATCTTCTTCATCCGCGACCCCTCGAAGTTCTCCGACTTCATCCACACCCAGAAGCGCCGCGCCGACAACCACCTGCACGACCACAACATGCAGTGGGACTTCTGGACGCTGTCGCCCGAGTCGGCCCACCAGGTGTCGTTCCTCATGACCGACCGGGGCACGCCGCGCACCTGGCGGCACATGCACGGCTTCGGCTCGCACACCTTCCTCTGGTACAACGCCGCGGGCGAGAAGTTCTGGGTCAAGTACCACTTCAAGACCGAGCAGGGCATCGAGAACTTCACCGACGCCGAGGCCAAGGCGCTGACGGCGGAGGACCCGGACTTCCACATCCGCGACCTCCACACGGCGATCAAAAACGGCGACCACCCGGCGTGGAAGGTCAACGTCCAGATCATGCCGTTCGAGGACGCGGCGGACTACCGGTTCAACCCGTTCGACCTGACCAAGGTCTGGCCGCACTCCGACTACCCGGAGATCACGATCGGCCGGTTCGTGCTGAACCGCAACCCGGAGAACTACTTCGCGGAGATCGAGCAGGCCGCTTTCGAACCCGCCAACCTGGTGCCGGGCATCGCCGCGTCCCCGGACAAGATGCTCCAGGGCCGGCTGTTCTCCTACCCGGACACCCACCGCTACCGCATCGGCGCCAACTACCTGCAGCTCCCGGTGAACCGTCCCAAGTCGCCCGTCCACAGCTACAACAAGGACGGCGCGATGGCGTTCGCCAGCCCGAGCGACCCGCTGTACGCGCCGAACTCCTTCGGCGGCCCGGCCGCCGACCCCTCGCTCTACCGGGGCGAGAACTACCAGATCGCCGGTGAGATCATCCGGAGCGCCTACGTCAGGCACCGCGACGACGACGACTTCGTCCAGCCGCGCGCGCTGTGGGAGAACGTGCTCTCGGACGTCGACCGCGACCACATGGTGGGCAACATCGTCGGCCACGCCTCGGCTCCCGAGGTCACCGCCGACATGAAGAAGCGCGTGGTCGAGTACTGGACCAACGTCCACAAGGACCTCGGCCAGCGCGTCGCCCAGGGGCTCGGCGTCGCCTGACCCCCTTCCCCTCGCGTACGGCTCGCGCCTTCCCGGCGCGGGCCGTATGCGCGTATCCGCCCCTCCCGACGAGGTCGAACGCCTTCGCGTTACGCGTGAGAGCAGCGCCGGGAAAGGCAAGCCTGGCCGCCGAGATGGCCGGCCAGGCCCGAGGACTAAAGGTCGAACTCGCCGTCCTTCACGCCGCCGATGAACGCGTCCCATTCCGCGGAGGTGAAGACGAGGGCGGGACCGTCCTGGTTCTTGCTGTCGCGAACACCCACATGGCCGTCGGGGAGAACGGCGACTTCGACGCACTGGCAGTTGTTAGAGCTCCGGCTGCTCTTCCACCAGGCGGCACCGGACAGGTCAATCGAGTTCATGGACAATGTTTTTCTCCCCCCGGAAATCATGTCGCGCGGGTCTCCGGGGCGGTCTAGAGCTGGCTATCGCCAGTGACGGACAGTTTTCTCCAAGAACCGGCGGGATTCGTCCACGTCGAGGGCCTTCGTCTCCAGATAGTCGAATGCCACCTCGTACCGGTAGACGATCGTCTCGTCCTCGACCAGACGCCCGCCCAGAAGCGCTTCCAAATACACCACGTCGTGGAACTCCGGCAGCTTGAGGTGGCAGAACGCCCCGGTGTTGATCGGGTGGTCCGCGTCGAGCGGAAGGATCCGCAACTCGACGTTCGGCAGTTCCGACACCTCGACCAGCCGCCTGAGCTGTTCCCGCATCACCTCGTGGTCACCGAACCGGCGCAGCAGGACCGACTCCTCCAGGACGGCCGAGATGGCCAGCGGGCTCTCCGCCCTGAGAACCGCCTGCTGGCGCGCCATCCGGACCTCGATCCGGCTGCGGACGTTGCCCGGCGCCTCAAGGGTGCTCCGCTGTCCGCTCTCCATCATGGCTCGGACGTAGGCCTCTGTCTGGAACAGGCCCGGCACCACCTGGGGTTCCCAGTCGCGTGCCGTCGTGGCTTCGGCCTCCAGGCCAAGGAACGTCGTGTATTCCTTGGGCAGGGAGTCGCGGTAATCCTCCCACCAGCCCTTCCGGGTCGCGTCCCGGTGCAGGGCGAGAAGCTCTTGGCGTTGGCCGGAATCTACCATGTAGATCACGAGTAGCGCTTCAACGTCGGCCGTTCTTGGCGAGGTCCGCGCCGTCTCTATTCTGCTGATCTTCGCTGCCGACCAGCCGAGCCGGGCGGCGACCTGGTCGCCCGTCAGATCGGCGCGCTCACGCAACCGGCGTAGTTCCTGCCCCAGGCGCCGTCGGCGGACGGTGGGACTGCCGTGCTCGGGCATCCCCTGCCGACCTCCTTCATCCGGTAAGTCCGGTAAGTCCGGTATTCCGGTGTTCCGGTGGACGCGCGGATGGTGGGCGCGTCCCGGCGGATCGGGCGCACGGGTGAGGAGCGCCCTGTCCGAAGATTACAACGCCCGCTCGTGCAAGTTGCACCGTGATTTGCAGCGCATGCGCACAAGATTCTTGCGGAATTCTTTTCGTCAAGTATTGCAGGGGAATGCGTCCTGAGCCACGATCGATACGGGAAGGGTCTTCCGGATTGTGGGGGCGCCGGCGGTCGCCGGCGAAATACTCCGAGACCCGATTCCCCATCCGGGGCACGCGCCCGGCGAGGGGCGCCGGCCGCTTCGGATGCGCGTGACAACGGGAGGCATCCGGGCCAGTGGGATTTCGACATCCGGCCGGCGTCGCCGGCGCTCGCGTCTGCTGAACAGCGATCACCCGATGGGCCGTTCCCGCGAAGGGGCCGCGCCCTCCGTACGACGAATTCGGAGAACGACGAGATCTCCACTTGGCACCCGTCCGAAAGGAGGGCTCCATGAATCCCCCCGGTGCCGCCTGGTTATCGCTGATCAGAAGCCGGATGACGATGGCCGACCTGGCACTGTGCGCCGACCAGGACAGGTGGGCACGCGAACTGAGGTGGACCGTCAGCCGCACCGGCTTCGGCGCCCGGCACTACCGCGACCCCCGCTTCGACCTCGTACGCGAACTGGAGGAGGTCGGCCGCCTGTTCACCGTCTGACGCGCGGCCGGCGCTCACGGAGCGGCCGCCGACGCGTCCGCGCGGCACGCGCCCGTGAATCAGGCGGAAGGTGATCGTGACCGGTTAGGCTTGCGCGGGTGACGACCGCGCTCATCCACGAACGGCTGCAGTCTCAGCTCGCCTTCCACATGGAGATCGACAAGCTGAAGCGCGTCATCCGCCGGAACTCGCTGATCGACGGCTCGCGCCGGGAGAACGACGCGGAGCACTCATGGCATCTGGCCATGATGGCGATGACCCTGGCGGAGCACGCGCCCCCGGGCACCGACATGTCCAAAGTGGTCGCGATGCTGCTCGTCCACGACATCGTGGAGATCGACGCCGGTGACACCTTCATCTACGACCCCGCCGCCGTCGAGGGGCAGGCCGCCCTCGAACTCGCGGCGGCCGATCGCATCTTCGGGCTGCTCCCGGAGGACCAGGGGACGCGGTTGCGGACGCTGTGGGACGAGTTCGAGGAGCGGCGCACACCGGAGGCGAGGTTCGCCAGGGCGCTCGACCGGCTCGCTCCGATCATCGCGAACCACCACAACGACGGTGGCACCTGGTCTCTCTTCAAGGTGACGGCCGCCCAGGTCATGGAGAAGGTGCGGCTCATCGAGGAGGGGTCGCCCACGCTCGGCGAGTACGCCGCGGGGCTGGTCGCCGCCTCGGTCGCCCAGGGTCATCTGGCGCCCTGATCGGGGTGACGACGCCGAGGGCCGCCGCACGCTCTTCAGCCCGAAACTCGCACATACCGTCTCATGCCTGTCCATGTTCACACCCGTGACGCGGGGGTACGTGATCCCGTGTTAGGGGGCGAACATGGAAGAGACGACCAGGCCGCGTGCGGGCAAGACGGCACGGAGGGTCCCTTCGGCGGAGCTCCTCGACGGGCTCGAGCGGGCCACCGCGCTCGACCGGCCGATCGCCGTCATCTCGAAGAAGGTCCGCCGCAGGCTCGGCCCCGGCAAGCTGCGGGACGTCCTGCACGGCGTGCCCATGGGACACCCGCTGCACCCGGCGCTCGCCGTGACGACCTTCGGCTGTCTGCTGTCGGCCAGCGTGGTGGACATGACCAAGAGCGGCCCACGCGCGGCGCGGACGCTGATCCTCGCGGGACTGGCCAGCGCCGTCCCCACGGTGGCGGCGGGGCTCACCGACTGGTCCACGCTCCACCGGGAGCAGCAGCGCGTGGGTTTCGTGCACGCGATGACCAACGCCACGGCGGCGCTCTGTTACGCCGGCTCTCTCCTCTTACGGTTGAGCGGACGCGAACGGGCCGGGCGCACCCTGGGATACGCGGGCCTCGCGGCGGCCTCGGCGGGCGCGCACCTCGGCAGCCACATGTCCTACCGCCAGGCGGCCGGGGCCAACCACGCGGAGTCGGTCAGCCACCTGATGCCGCTCGGCTGGCACGACCTGTGCGCACTCAAGGACCTGCCCAACGGACGGCCGGTCCGGCGGCGGCTCGGCTACATCGACCTGTTCGTGCTGCGCCTCGGCGACGACGTGAGCGTGCTCGCGGACAACTGCTCCCACCTCGCCGGTCCTCTCCACCAGGGCCGGGTCGCGATGGAGGAGGGCGAGGCCTGCATCGTCTGCCCATGGCACGGCAGCGCCTTCCGCATCTCCGACGGCCGGGTCATGCACGGTCCCGCGACGTCGCGCCAGCCCGCCTTCCAGACCCGGCTGCGGCAGGACGGCGTCATCCAGGTCCGCCCCGCGGAGTGACCGTGCGCCACTGACTTCGCGCCACTCACCCCGCACCGCGCCGACCGTGCGCCGACCATGCCCCGACCATGCCCGGACGCGGCTCAGCCGGTGTCCGGGCCGCGGTCGTCGGCGGGATGTTCCACCAGCGCCAGGACGCGGTTGGACATGAACCTCGCGGTGCGGACGGGAGTGCCCGCCCGCGTGACCTCGCTGACCTCGACCACTCCACGGCCCGTCGTGATCTCGATCCGGCGGCCCGCCCTGGTCGCGACCACCTCGTAGGTGCGCGGGGTTCCGCCCGCATCGATGACGATCTCCACCCGGTCGCCCTTCACAAGGGCAGACATACCCTTTCAGGACACCAGCTTCACTATCGCCACGACACCGACGACAACAATGAATCCCCGCAGCAAGGGCGCGGGCAGCCGACGGCCCACCCGGGCGCCGAGGAATCCGCCGACGGCCGAGCCGAGCGCGACCATCAGCACGGCGGCCCAGTCCACCGGCGCGATGAACGTGAACAGCACCGCCGCGGTGCCGTTCACCAGCAGCGACAGCAGGTTCTTGGCCGCGTTCACCCGTTGCAGGTCCTCGTCGAGGAAGCTGCCGAGCAGGCCGATCAGCACGATCCCCTGGGCGGCGCCGAAGTAGCCGCCGTACATGCCGGCGCCGAGCACGCCCAGCCACAGCCACGGCCCGCCGTGGGGGTGCGGCCTGCGCCGTACGGCGAGCCACTCGTTGATCCTCGGCTGGAACACCACGAGGAGGCAGGCGACCGCGATGAGCACCGGGACGATGACCTTGAACGCCTCCGCGGGCAGCCACAACAGGAGCAGGCCGCCGGCGAACGAACCGATCACCGACGCGACGCCGAGCCGCAGCAGCCGCTCGCGCTGACCCTTGAGCTCGGCGCGGTAGCCGAGCACCCCGGTCACGCCGCCGGGGACGAGCCCGACGTTGTTGGACACGTTAGCGACGATCGGCGGGAAGCCCACGGCCAGCATCGTGGGGAACGTGATGAGCGATCCCGATCCCACGACGGCGTTGATGGCCCCGGCCCCGACACCGGCCGCGAAGACCGCGGCCGCCTCCCACGGCGTCACTCGCACTACTCCCTCGTACGGCTATCCGCCAAGGGTAGGCGGCGGGTTCCGCGAGGAGGTCAGAGGGGACGGGCGTACCAGCGGCCCTCCTGGCCGCGGTCGAGGTGCAACCGCACACCGAACGTCGCGGACAGGTTCTCCGGCGTCATGACCGAGTCGATCGGCCCCTGGGCGACCACCGAGCCGTGCTTGAGCAGCAGCACGTGGGTGAACCCGGGCGGGATTTCCTCGACGTGGTGGGTGACCAGCACCATCGTGGGCGACTTCGGGTCCGTGGCCAGCGCGCCGAGTCGGCGGACCAGATCCTCGCGGCCCGCCACGTCGAGCCCGGCGGCGGGCTCGTCGAGCAGGAGCAGCTCGGGGTCCGGCATGAGCGCCCGGGCGATCTGCACCCGCTTGCGCTCGCCCTCCGACAGCGTCGCGAAGCGCCGCCGGATCAGGTGGGCGCAGCCGAGCTGGTCGATCAGCTCGACCGCCCGGGTGACGTCGTGGGAGTCGTACTCCTCCGTCCACCGGCCGAGGATCGCGTACGACGCGGTGAGCACCAGGTCGATGACCTTCTCGTCCGGCGGGATGCGCTCCGACAGGGCCGCGCTGGCCAGGCCGATCCGGGGCCGCAGGTCGAACACGTCCGCCTGGCCGAGCCGCTCGCCGAGGATCTCGACCGAGCCCTCGGACGGGAACAGCAGCGATGCGGCCACCTGAAGCAACGTCGTCTTCCCCGCGCCGTTGGGCCCGATCACCACCCAGCGCTCGTCCTCCCTGACGCTCCAGTCGATGCCGCGCAGCAGGGCGGCACCGTCCCTGCGGACGGCCACGTCCTGAAGCTGAAGCACCTGACCGCCCATGTGGTCCCCCTCCGTGGTTCGCTGAGATAAAACTATGGCAGTCCGACCACATATCGTGGATCGGGTGCGCACCGATTCACCGATCTCCGCCACGCTCGTCGCCTGGGGCAACGCCTGGCTGGGGGGACACGTGAGCCTGGAGGACGCCCTCGACCGCGTCGAGCGCGAGGCCGGGCCGCAGGTGGTGGCGGCGGACAGCGTCGAGACTCCGCTGCTGGCCTTCCTCGTGGACCGGCGGATCGAGGGGCTCCGCGCGTTCCGGCTGGCCCTGCCCGTTCCCGGCGACCCGCTCGGGCTCACCGGCCCGCCCGTCTTCAACGGCGCCGCCATCGACGCGGGCCAGGCCGCCGTGGCCGTCCTGTCCGGCCGGTGCCTCGGCCTCGTGCCGTCCGACGACCGGCGTGGCTCGTCGTACTCCGGGGTCCGCTGGACGGTGACCGAGACGTCGGCCGCCCCACCCGACGTGCCGTCGCTGGCCGAGGCGGAGCAGGCGCTACGGACCACCATGATGGCCGCCACGGAGGCGCTGCTGGGCGTGGGCGGGCCCGCGCAGGGTTTCCCCGCGCCGGATGCCCTCGACCGCGCCGGCGAGGCCCTCGCGCCCGGCTACCCGGGCAGGGCCCATCGGGTCGGCGCCCTCGCCTCCCGGCTGTCGCTCGCGCTCCGCCTCGCCGACGAGCGGGGGCTCACCTCGGGGCAGGTCGGCGCCCGCGGCCAGGCCCTGCGCGACCTCGACCGGGCCGTACGCCGGGCCCGGGTGGCCGCCCACAACGCCGTCGTCGAGTCACAGGTCTGACCCCCACGCCCGGACCGTGCTCACCGCTTCGCGATCGCCTCGCGAACGGCCGGCACGACGGTCACCGTACGCGCCGGCATGGGCGCGGCCCGGGCCGGCGGGTCGGCGGCCGCGGGCGGCGGCTATCGGGGCGGCTGGAGCGGAGCGGCGGCGCGGTCCACGTTGTCGGCCACGCGCCGGAGCAGCCGGATCAGCTGCTCCGCCTCCTCCTCCGTGAGACCGGCCAGCACGTCCCGTTCTCCCTGCAGCAGCGCCTCGCGCACCAGATCGAGATGGCCCCGCGCCATGTCGGTGACGGAGAAAAGGCTGCCCCGCCGGTCGCGGGGATTGCGCTGCCGGCACACCAGGCCATCGCGCTCCATCCGTGACAGCATCTCGGCCATCGTCGGCTGTTCGACCCGCGCCAGCCGGATCAGGTCCTTCTGCGACAGCGGGCCGCCCTCGGCCAGCATCAGGAGCACGGCGGCGTTGGCCATGCTCAGCCCCAGGGGACGCAGCCGAAGCTCATGGAGGCGGATCACCTTCCTCGACGAGTGGTTGATCCAGAACGCCACATAGCGCTCCGGGGACCACCGCTCCCCCTCGCCCTCCATCGGCGCCTCTTTCCTGCTCGACCGGCCGTCCGGCATGGGACACGACGGCGTCCCACGCGGGACCCCCGTCGGCGCCCGTGCAGAAGGCTACCGACACCGTACGGCGCCAGTTGCATAGGCACCTATGCAAATGTTTACATAGGGCCCTATGCATCGGCCCGACAGACTGGACCCCACCATGAAGAGAACAGTCATCGCCAACGCCCGGGTGTTCGACGGCGAGAGGCCGATCGGCCGGGCGGGGGTGCTCGTCGGCGACGGACGGATCCTCGCCGTGGGCGGGGACACGCCCTCCGACGCCGAGGTCGTCGACGCCACCGGGGCGACCCTTCTCCCCGGCCTGATCGACGCCCACGTCCACACCAGCGAGGACTCCCTCGCGCTCGCCCTGACGTTCGGTGTGACGACGGAACTCGAGATGCAGGGTGGGCACACCCGGCACGGCCGCGTTCACATCGAGGACGACGACACGCTCGCCGACGTCCGGTCCGCCGGCTTCGGTCTCACACCCCCGGGCGGGCATCCCAGCGAACTGTTCCCCGAGGACTTCGACATCCGCCCCTTCGTCGAAGGCGGCCGCCGGGCCTCCGCGCGCAACGGCGGGCCGGGTGACCGGCGGCAGGCGGGCCCTCCCCCGATGCCGCAGGTGACCACCCCCGAGGAGGCGGTGGCCTGGATCCCCCGCCTCGTGGCCTCCGGCTCGGACTACATCAAGTTCATGGTCGACGACGGGACCGTCGAAGGACACCCGGGCCTGCCCATGCTCGACCAGGCGACACTGAACGCCGGCGTCGCCGAGGCCCACCGGCACGGGATGCTCGCCATCGCCCACGCCCTCACCGTCGACGCCACCCGCATGGCCATCGAGGCGGGCGTGGACGGCCTCGCCCACCTGTTCATGGACCGCCCGCACACTCCCGAGATCATCCGGATGATCGCCGCCTCCGGTGCCTTCGTCGTCGCGTGCGTCTGCCTGAACGCCTCGCTGATGGGAATGACGGGCGAGGAACTGGCCGACGACCCGCGGGTGCGCGGCCGTCTCGACGACCGCTGGGACAAGACACTGCGCGGCAGCTTCGACCGCTACCCGCAGGGCAGGCTCGACGACGTGCTGGCGTCCGTCGCGGCCCTGCACGAGGCCGGTGTCGACGTCCTCGCCGGCACCGACACCTCCATCCCCGTGCCGTTCCTCGGCGGGCTGGCCCACGGCGCGAGCGTGCACCACGAACTGCGGTACCTCGTGCGCGCCGGTCTCACCCCGTCCGCGGCGCTCAACGCGGCGACCGCCGCCACCGCGCGGCGGTTCCGGCTGGACGACCGCGGGCGCATCGCCCCGGGGCTGCGCGCCGACCTTCTCCTCGTCGACGGCGATCCCACCACCGACATCGGCGACACCCTGAACATCCGGGCCGTCTGGCGGCGCGGCGCCCGGCTGGCCGGCTGAGCCGGGTGAGCCGGCGCGCGCTCAGGCGAAGCCGTGGCGTACGGCGTAGAGCGCGGCCTGGGTGCGGTCCTGCACGCCGAGCTTCATGAGCACGTTGGAGACGTGGGTCTTGACGGTCTTCTCCGCCACCACCAGCTCGCGGGCGATCTCGCGGTTCGAGCGGCCCGCGGCGAGCAGCCGCAGCACCTCACGCTCCCGGTCGGTCAGCGCGACCGCCGCCCCGCTCTGCTCGCGGCCCGGGCCGGACAGCATCGCCTCGGCGGCCTCCGGTGCGAGCAGGACCTGCCCGCCGTGCACGGCGCGGATCGCCTGGACGAGGGCGCCGGGGTCCACGTCCTTGTAGAGGAAGCCGGCCGCGCCCGCCCGCATGGCGGGGGCCACGTCGCCGCGGTCGCTCACCGACGTGAGGACGATCACGCGCACGTCCCGGCCGGACAGCTCCGTGAGCGCGCCGAGGCCGTCGAGCACCGGCATCTTCAGGTCGAGCAGCAGGACGTCGGGGGCGAGCTCGCCGGTCATCGTCACGGCCTCGGCGCCGTCGGCCGCCTCCCCCACGACGCTGATGTCCTCCTGGATCTCCAGGAACGTGCGCAGGCCCTGCCGTACGACGGGGTGGTCGTCGGCGATGAGCACGCGGATCACGCGGGCACCTCCAGTCGTACGGTCGTGCCGCGGCCGGGCGCGGAGGAGACCGACAACCTGCCGCCGACGGCCTGCGCCCGGTCGCTCATGGACGGCAGGCCGAGGCCGTGCACTCCCGCACCGTCGAGCCCGGTGCTGTCGAACCCCGCGCCGTCGTCGCTCACCTCCAGCACGAGCCCGGCCTCCTCGTGCGCGAGCCGTACGTCGATGCGGGCGGCCCGGGCGTGCCGTACGGCGTTGTGCAGCGCCTCCTGGGCGACCCGGAGCACGGCGACCTCGATCTCCGGCGCCGAATCGGAGCCGGAGTCGCCGGGCGGCTCGCCCTCGGCCGTGAAGGCGACCGTCATGGGGTGCAGCCGGTCGAGGAGGGCCACCTGCTTGCGCAGGCTCTCCACCAGGCCGTGCCGGTCCAGCTCGGGCGGGCGCAGCTCCACGATCACCGCGCGCAGCTCGGTCAGGGCCTCTCCCGCCATCCGCTCGACCCGGTCGATCGCCTCGGCCGCCCGCTCGGGGTCCGTACGGGCGAGCGCGGCGGCGGCCCGCGCGGTCAGCCGCAGCGAGAACAGCTTCTGGCTGACGGCGTCGTGCAGTTCGCGGGCCATGCGGGTGCGTTCCTCGATCACCGTGAGCTCGCGCCCCCGCTCGTAGAGCCGGGCATTGGTGATCGCGATGGCGGCGTGCGCCGCGAACAACGTCAGCAGTTCCTCGTCGGCCTCGCCGAACCCGCCGGGCGTCCGCTTGTTGGACAGGAAGATGATCCCGAGGACCGTGCCGCCATCCATGATCGGTACGCCCAGGAAGTCCTTGAGGATCGGATGGGCCTTCGGCCACCACTCGAACCTGGGGTCCTTGCGGATGTCGGCCAGCCGGACCGGTGCCCCCTCACGCAGCATCGCGCCCAGCATGCCGTGCTGGCGCGGGGTCGGGCCGATGGCCTTCCACTGCTCGTCGGAGATGCCCTCGGCCACGAACTCGGCGAACGCGCCGTCGTCGTCGGGCACGCCGAGCGCGGCGTACTTCGCGTCGAGCAGCCGCGCCGCCGACCGCACGATCACCTGGAGGACCTCCCGGACCGACAGGTGCCGGGTTACGGCGAGCACGGCCGAGCTGACCGCGTGCAGCACCGCGTCGCGGTCCCGTGCGGACACGGCAGCAGGGTCGGCAGCGGGGCCGGCGGCAGGGTCGGCAGCGAGGTCGGCAGCGGGGTCGGCGGGCTGGGGCACGGACACAGACTAGGCCGCGAATCGGGCGTCCCGCGTCGGCCGCGGGTCCTAGTCCCAAATGCCGAGCGGCGGCCGGACCTCCGTCCGATGTGTGCCTGACGTGCCGATTTCTAGCGTGAAGCGCATGAAGCACGCACTCATCACCGGAGCGTCCCGCGGGCTGGGACTCGCTCTCGCCAAGGCGCTCGCCGCCGACGGCTGGTCGCTCCTGCTCACCGCCCGGGGCGAGGAGGACCTGATGTCCGCGGCCTTCGACCTCGGCGCCCGGGCCTTCCCGGGTGACGTCGCCGACCCGGCGCACGTGGCCAGGCTCGCCGAGGCCGTGCCCGAGCTCGACCTCCTGGTCAACAACGCCAGCGGGCTCGGGCCCGCCCCGATGCCCAGGCTCGCCGACTACCCGCTGGACGCGCTGCGCGCGCTGTTCGAGACCAACGTGATCGCGCCGCTCGCGCTGGCGCAGGCGACGCTGCCCGCGCTGCGCAAGCGACGGGGCGCGATTCTCAACGTCTCGTCCGACGCCGCCGTCGAGGCGTACGAGGGCTGGGGCGGCTACGGCGCGACCAAGGCCGCTCTCGACCAGGTCTCCAACGTCCTCGCCGCCGAGGAGCCCGACGTCGCGGTCTGGTGGGTGGATCCCGGCGAGATGCGCACCCGCATGCTGGCCGACGCCGTCGGCCCGGAGGAGGCCGGGGCCGCGCCGCCGCCCGAGAGCGTGGTCCCGGCGCTGCTGCGCCTCGTGCGCGACCGCCCCGCGCCCGGCCGCTTCACCCGGGGAGAGCTGCAATGACCACCCCCGGCCCCCACGTCGTCCGCCGGGGCGACGCCGGTCCTCACGCCGCCCGCCGGGACGAGGCCGGTCCTCACGCCGCCCGCCGGGGCGAGGCCGGCCCCGGTCCTCACGCCGCCGCCCGGAGCCGGGCCGATTCCCCCGCGACCGCCGGCCCCGGCCCGGCGAGCGAGGCCGGCCCGGCGCCCGCGTGGACCGAAGCCCTCCCCCGTGGAATCCGGCCGTACGGGCCGGGGGGATCGTTCGAGTTCGCGCTGACGGCGCCGCTGGAGGCGCACGAGCCGCCGGAGGCCCGCGGGCTGCGCCGCGACGAGGTCAGGCTGCTGGTGTCCCGCCGCGACACCGGCGAGGCCACCCACCACGTCTTCGCCGACCTGCCGTCGCTGCTGATCCCCGGCGACCTGCTGGTGGTCAACAACTCCGCCACCCTGCCCGCGGCGGTGCGGCTCGACCGGCTCGCCGTCCACTTCTCCGGCCGGCTCGCGTCCGGCGAGTGGCTGGTCGAGCTGCGCCGCCGTACGGCGACGGCGACGGAGCCCTACTCCGGCGCCGCGCCCGGAGAGTGGCTGCCGTTGCCGGGAGGCGCCACGCTGCGCCTGCTGGCGCAGGAGACGCCGCGCCTGTGGCGCGCCCGGCTGGACCGCGACGTGCTCTCCTACCTCGCCGCACACGGCGTGCCCATCCGGTACGGCTACGTGGGGCGCGACTGGCCGCTCGCCGACTACCAGACGGTCTTCGGGGTCGAGCCGGGCAGCGCGGAGATGCCCAGCGCGGGCCGGCCCTTCACCCCGGAACTCGTCACCGCGCTGGTCAGCCGGGGGATCGGTGTCGCGCCGATCACGCTGCACACCGGGGTCGCGTCTCCCGAGAAGGACGAACCGCCCTATCCCGAGTGGTTCTCGGTCTCCCCGCGGACGGCACGGCAGGTGAACATCACCCGCGAGCACGGGGGCCGGGTGATCGCCGTCGGCACGACCGTCGTACGGGCTCTGGAGACCGCCGCCCTCGACGCCGCCGTCCCGGGAACGGTGCGGGCGGCGACGGGCTGGACCTCTCACGTCGTCACGCCGGAGGGAGGCGTGCGAGCGGTGGACGGCCTGGTCACGGGCCTGCACGAGCCCCGCTCCAGCCATCTGATGATGCTGTCGGCGATCACCGGGACCGGCGTCCTTGCCCGCGCGTACGAAGCGGCGATCGACGAGGGCTACCTCTGGCACGAGTTCGGCGACAGCCATCTCATCCTGTGATGCGTGATCGAACCGTGATCTCGATCGTCAAGGCTTTCCGCATGCGTACCCCCATCGGCAAGCCGACCGCGCTGCTGGCCGTGCCACTGGCCGCGGGCGCGCTGGTCGCCTCCGGCCTGCCCGCCTCCGCCGCGTCCACCGCGACCACCGCGGTCACCGCGTCCACGGCGTCCACGGCGTCCACGGCGTCCGCCTCGGCCAAGGCGGCGTCGGCGCCCGTCCGCATCCAGGTCAGCTATCCCTACAGCGTCCGTCGCGGACGCGTGGTGTCCTTCAAGGTCACGCTCGTCAACAAGCTCAAGACGAGAACCGACGAGATCTTCCTTGCGGTCAAGTTCCCCAAGAACGTCACCAAGACCCGGATCTACGTCCCGCGCGGCACCAACTACAACGAGCACTGCACGCGGGAGCGGACCCGCGCGCTGTGCGTGCTGCCCGGTCTGAAGAAGGGCAGGAGCTACACGTTCTGGGCGAAGGCCCAGGTGAGCGGGTCGGCCAGCGGCAAGCTCTACGGTTACTTCGGCGGGGCGGTCACCGACACGTCGCTGAACACCGACCCGAAGGAACTGCTCAGCGAGTTCGGCGACAGCATCGGCTGGGTGAAGACGAAGAGCTCGATCACCCGCTGAGCCCCCGCGCGACGCGGAAAGTCCCCCTGTCCATGGCGCCCGTCCGGCCTCGCCGGGCGGGCGCGAGCCTTTTCCGGGCCTCGCCGGGCGGGCGCGAGCCTTTTCCGGGCCTCGCCAGTCGGGCGCGAGCCGTTTCCGGGGGGCCGCTCCTGCCGTCTCAGGCCGCCAGGGCCTGCCCCTCCGGTTCCGTGAGCCCGGTCCTGACCTGAGCCTCGGCGATGCGCGCCAGCGCCGCACGTGCCTCCCCCCGGCGGGCGCGCTCGCCGTACACGGCCGGACGGTCGAGCCGTACGGCGGGGAAGAGCGTCACCGCCGCGACGAGGTCCCTGGTCGCGACGATCCGCAGGACGGACGCGAGCAGCGTGTCGTCCCCGACGTACGACGGCCGGGTGGACAGGGCCGCGCGGTCGCCCGTCCCCTCCACGAACCGCAGCGCCACCGGCCGTACGGGCACCCCCGCGTCGAGCGCCGCCTGGAACACCGCGGGCCGGAAGCCGCCCATCTCCCGTCCGCACCACGTGGTGCCCTCCGGGAACGCGGCCACGCTCTCGCCGCTCCGCAGCGCGGCGGTCATGTCCGCGACGACCCCCGGCAGGGCGGACATCCTGTCCCTGTCGATGAACAGCGCGCCGCCTCCGGCGGCGAGCGTGCGGACGATCGGCCACCTGCCCACCTCGGCCTTGGCCAGCGGGCGGCAGGCGACGGTCGCCGTGATGACCAGGGGATCGAGCCAGGAGACGTGGTTGCCGACGAGCAGGGCGGGCCCGTCCTCCTCGGGCACGGCCCGCGCCCGCGCCGACCCCCCGATGAAGGAGAACCCCCGGCGCGTCACGAGCCGCACGCCGAGGGCCCGCAGCAGCAGCCGCGACCACAGCATGGTGACCGCCCCACGCCGTGCCGTACGCCCCAGCGTGAGCGCGATCGGCAGGCCGGCGATCAGCACGGCGACCGCGCCCGTCAGGCGGGCTGCACGGCGCAGGGGGCCGGCCGTACGCGCCTGCGCGCGCAGGCAGGCGCCGGGCGCGCAGGGAGAGACCGGCAGCCAGGCGGAGGAGGCCGCCGGCTGGTGCGTGACGGCGCTCACCGCGCCTGTCCCAGGAAGCGCCGCAGGTAGCGGGGGTCGGCGTCGGCCACCGAGAGCAGCACGAAGAAGTCGGCGGTGCCGAACGCCGGATCGTGCGCGGGGGCGCCGCAGACCCACGCGCCGAGACGCAGGTAGCCGCGCAGCAGCGGCGGCAGCACGAACCGGTCGGAACGCGGCACCCCCGCGTCGCGCCAGGGCGTGTGCGGCGTCACGCGGCGCTCCTCGGGCCCCAGCGGCACCCGGTCGACGATCCCGGCCGCGATCACGCCGCCGTCGTCCAGGGGCACCGAGCAGCAGCCCGCCAGCCAGGCGTGCCCGCGGCTGGTCATGTACTGGGCGATCCCGGCCCACATCAGGGCGACGACCGTCCCGCCGCGGTGGTCCGGGTGCACGCACGTGCGCCCGGCCTCGACCAGGTCGCCGCGCAGGCCCTCCAGCGCGCCGAGGTCGAACTCGGAGTCGGAGTAGAGCCGGTCGCTGCGGCGGGGCGGCAGCAGGCGGTAGGTGCCGACCACCGTGTCCCCCTCGCGGACGAGGAGGTGGTCGCAGTACGCGTCGAGCGGCTCGACGTCGAGCCCGTTCAGCGGGGAGTCGAGCCGGGCCCCCATCTCCTCGGCGAACACCTCGTACCGCAGGCGCTGGGCGGCACGCAGGTCGGCGGCGCTCTCCGCGAGCCCGACGGTGTAGCGGCCGGAGCCAAGGGAGTGCTGGGACTGCAGAGAGATCGTCATGCGCGTCGCGTCCTTCCTCGGGGGTGCCGGCCACGGTGAGGCGTCCCGTCTCTCCCGGCCCGCTCCGCGGCCCACCACCATGACGACATGCGGAAATGACAGCGGTCCCTCAGGGCGGGGGCATGAAGGCGTCCGCATCGTGAACCTCGTGCGCGCTCATGACAAGCGGCGCAGTAACCTCAAACAACGTGAACCAGCGCACGCTCCTGATCACGCTGACCGGTCCTGATCGCCCGGGCGTCACCTCGCGGCTGTTCGCCGTGCTGGCCGGGTTCCCGGTCGTCGTGGCCGACGTGGAGCAGGTCGTCATCCGTGGCCGCCTCACTTTGGGCGTACTCGTCGCCTACGCCGGGGGACCGCCCTCCGGCACCGGAAGCACCATCGGCGGCCTGTGGACGGCCGTCGAGCAGGTCGCCGCCGACCTCGACATGGACCTGGAGATCGCCACCGGCACGACCTCCAAAGAGAAGCGACGGCGCGGACGGCTGCACGTCACCGTCCTGGGCGCGCCGCTGCTGCCCGCCGCCATGGCCGGGATCGCCGGCCGCATCGCGGCGAGCGGCGCCAACATCGACAGGATCGAACGGCTGTCGAGCTATCCGGTGACGTGCATCGAGCTCGCCGTGTCCGGCGCCGACCCCCAGGCGATGCGGGCGGAACTCGCCGCCGAGGCGGCGGCCCAGCAGGTGGACGTCGCCGTGCAGCGCACCGGCCTGCACCGCCGCGCCAAGCGCCTCATCGTGATGGACGTCGACTCGACCCTGATCCAGAACGAGGTCATCGAGCTGCTGGCGCGGCACGCCGGCTGCCTCGACGAGGTCGCCAGGGTCACCGACGAGGCCATGCGGGGCGAGCTCGACTTCGCCGAGTCGCTGGTCAGGCGGGTCGCGCTGCTCGAGGGGCTGTCGGAGGAGGTCTTCGAGAAGGTCGTCAAGGAGGTCGTCCTCACCCCCGGCGCGCGCACGCTGGTGCGCACCCTCAAGCGGCTGGACTACCGCTTCGCGATCGTCAGCGGCGGCTTCACCCAGATCACCGACTCCCTGGTGGCCGACCTCGGCATCGACTACTCGGCCGCCAACACCCTGGAGGTCGTGGACGGCCGGCTCACCGGCCGGGTGGTCGGCGAGATCGTGGACCGGCCGGGCAAGGCCCGCGCGCTGGAGCGCTTCGCCGCCGAGGCGGGCATCCCTCTGAGCCAGACCGTCGCGATCGGCGACGGCGCGAACGACCTCGACATGTTCGCGGCCGCCGGGCTCGGCATCGCCTTCAACGCCAAGCCGATCGTGCGGCAGGCCGCCGACACCGCGGTCAACGTGCCGTACCTCGACTCGATCCTCTACCTGCTCGGCATCTCCCGCGAGGAGGTCGAGGCGGCCGACGCCGAGGACGGCATGCCGCCCGCCCTGACCTGAGGAGGGGCCGCCCGTGCCGGCGGCGGGATTGGTCACGGCGGGGCCGCGAACGCCCCGGCCGACGCCGCGCACAGCCGTACGGCGTCGGCGTCCAGCGAGCGCAGCGCCTGGTCGACCGCGGCGGTGCGCAGCAGCGCCCGCCCCGAACCCGGCTCGCTCGCGGCCGGCCGGGGACCCGGCTCGGTCGCGCTCGTCTCCAGTTCCGTGAGCCGGCGCTCGGCCTGGACGCCGACCCACGCGGCGTCGTCCGCGAGCCCCCTGCCCACGTCCGCCGCCGGTTCCTCGTACGGCTCCCGCCCCCGCACGGCCTCCGCGGCGGCCCGCAGGTGTCCGGCCACGGCGTCCAGGACATCGGGGACCGGCCCGGCGCCGGTCGGCTCGTCACGGAACACCGAGATCAGCGTCAGGAGGTCGTCGCGGACCCGCTGGGCGGCCTCCAGGGCCTCGTCGACGGCGCCGGGGGCCGCGCCCCCGGGCTCCTTCGCGATGTAGTCGAGCGCCGCGGCGACCATCTCGGCGTCCACCGCGGCCTTCCTGATCCGTTCCTCGGCCCGCTCGGCGTCCGCCCTCCCCCGCGCCAGCTGCGCGAGCGCCCGGGCGACCACCGCGTGCGAGTCGAGCATCCGGCCGACCCGCTCGGCCAGCCGGTCCGTCTCCCCCCGCGGCCACAGCAGCCGCGTGCACGCGATGGCGATGACGCCGCCGATGACGGTCAGCACCACCCGCGACTCGGCGATCTTCTCGGTCTGCGGCACCTGGAAGTCGAGCAGCAGCAGCACGCACATCGTCATGAACGTCGCCCAATAGGCGTGGTGCGTCGGGGCCAGGCCGAACGCCAGCGCGGCCGACACCCCGATCAGCGCGACCAGCGGCCAATGACCGGGCGCGACGTGCAGGATCGCGGCGGAGACCAGCCCGCCGGCCGTGCTGCCGCCCACCCGCCACCACACCCTGGCCCGCGTCTCTCCGTAGGTCGGCTGGATGGTGACCAGCACCGCGATCACCAGCCAGTGCGGGAACGCGGGCTTGAACAGCACGATGCCGATCGAGGCGAAGGCGGTGCCGAGCACGACCCGCAGGGCGTGCCGCACGCGCGGGTCGTCGAAGGCGAGCGGCGGGGGAACCGCCAGGGTGGCCATGTCGAGAGCGGGGGCGAGGCCGGGCGCGCACAGGCGGCGGGCCGCCTCGGCGGAGCCGTCGAGCGCCGTCTGGATCCGTCCGGCACTGTGCGCGATCTGCCGCAGGAGGACGAGCACGACCATCTCGCGCTTGCCGCACGTGCCCCGCTCGCGCAGCCGGTCCACCCGGTCGCCGAAGTCCACGACCGGCACCTGCTCGGGCGGGCACTCGGCCAGATAGGCCCGCAGCGACGCGGACAGCGAGTCCACGAGGTCGCCGAGCCCCACCTCGTCCGCCGCCCCGGGCGCCCGCCGCGCCAGCGTGTCGCACAGCCCGCGCAGCGCGATGATCTCGTGGAACACCCGGCGCAGCGCGAACGCGACGTCCTCGGCCGCCCGCGACCGCTCCCACCGCAGGCGGCGGGCGCGGGCCGTACGGATCTCGGCGATCGCGTCGGAGGCCGTCCTGCGGCGCCCGTCCCACTCGTCCTGACCCACCGCGGGGTCGGCCACCGCCTCGGCCAGCCCGGCCAGGGTGTCGGCCGCCTCGCCCAGCATCGTGACGATCGGGCGGGTGCGCCGCCACGGCCAGGGCAGGGTGAGCAGGACGGCGGCCAGCAGCCCGCCGAGCAGTTGCAGGCCCGTGTGCGGCGCGGGGTCGAGCGGCAGGGGGTTGGCCGCGGTCAGCAGCAGTGTGAGTGCCGGGGTGACGCCGATCGGGCGCACCAGGCCGCCCAGCCCGGCCAGGGCCGAGGCGACGGCGACCATGAGCCAGCCGCTGCCCGCCAGCAGGACCCCCAGCGACGTCCCCACGCCGACCGACAGCACGACCCCGAGCAGGTACGGCGTGCGCACGCCCGCGGGATTCGCGATGGCCCGCCCCGCGACCAGCCACGCGCCGAGGCCGACGGTCGCGCCGCCCGCCGGGTGTCCGGTGAGCAGGCCCGTGAGCAGCGGGATCGCCAGGCAGGCGGCCCCGGTCAGGCCGAAGCCGAGCGCGAGGCGCGGATCCTCCAGCCTCGGCGCCCTGGCGAGCACGACGTTCCTGAGCGGCAGGCGGTTCTTCCTACCCGGATTCCCCGGGCGCTATCAGGGGCGGCTCGTCCGCACCAGGCGTCCGGTGCCGGGAGCGGCGTCCTCCCACGACACGTCCAGCTCGATCACCGCGTACGCGCCGGGCGGGAAGCCGTCGAGCCTGACGTCCGTCAGGGCGGCGACGAGCTCGTACACGCCCGGGTTGTGGCCGACGAGCACGACCGACGCGGTCTCGCCGTCCGTGCGGCGCAGCACGCCGAGCAGGTCGTCCGGGTACGCCTCGTAGATGTCGCGTTCGATCTCGACGGGGACGTCGAGGCCGAGCAACTCCGCGGTCCTGCGGGTACGCACCGAGGGCGAGCACAGGACGAGTCCGGGGGAGAGCACAGGGCCGAGCCGCCTGATCTCCTCCCCGATCGCCCGAGCGTCCCGCTCGCCGCCGGAGGTCAGCGGACGTTCGCTGTCCGGAAGCCCGGGCGCGTGGCCGGCCGCGGCGTGCCTGACCACCACGAGCGTCCGGACGCTCATGGCATGGCCCAGATGGCGAGGCCCACGATCACGGCGATCATCGCCGTCATGGTCAGCAGGATCAGCGCCAGCGTCCTGCCCCCGTTCGGCTTGTCCATAAGTGCTCAGTGTATGGAGAAGGTCCCCCGCTCCAGGAGCAGGGGACCTTCGGGCCGCGTGGGTGCCGCGTCAGTGGGCGACGGGCTCCGTGGCGCGGGAGGCCTGGTCGGCCTCGCCGGTCGGGGCGATGCCCGAGGCGCGGCGCTTGGAGACGACCACGGCGCCGACGACGACCGCCACGGCGACGACCGTCGCGGTGACGCGGACCGCGACGTTGTCGGCGTACGCGACGACGGCCGGGGCGATCAGCAGCGCGACCAGGTTCATCACCTTGATCAGCGGGTTGATGGCCGGGCCGGCGGTGTCCTTGAACGGGTCGCCGACGGTGTCGCCGATCACGGTGGCGGCGTGCGCGTCCGACCCCTTGCCGCCGTGGTGGCCGTCCTCGACGAGCTTCTTGGCGTTGTCCCAGGCGCCACCGGAGTTGGCGAGGAACACCGCCATCAGCGTTCCCGCCGCGATGGCGCCGGCCAGGTAGGCGCCGAGCGGCGCGTAGCCGAGCGCGAAGCCGACCGCGATCGGGGTCAGCACGGCGAGCAGGCCGGGGGTCGCGAGCTCGCGCAGTGAGTCGCGGGTGCAGATGTCGACCACGCGGCCGTAGTCCGGCACCTCGCTGCCGTCCATGATCCCCGGCTTGGTGCGGAACTGCTCGCGCACCTCGTACACGACCCGGCCCGCCGCGCGGCCGACGGCGCTGATCGCGAGGCCGGAGAAGAGGAACACCACGGCCGCGCCGACGATGAGGCCGACCAGCACGTTCGGGGCGTCCACCGACAGGCTGAAGTTCGCGAACGACCCGAGTGCGTCCTTCACGCCCTGCGAGGCCTTCGCTAGCTCGCTCTCGACCGCGGTGCGGAACGAGCCGAACAGCGCGGTCGCCGCGAGCACGGCGGTCGCGATCGCGATGCCCTTGGTGATGGCCTTGGTGGTGTTGCCGACCGCGTCCAGGGAGGTGAGCACGCGGGCGCCCTCGCCCTCGACGTCGCCCGACATCTCGGCGATGCCCTGGGCGTTGTCGGAGACCGGGCCGAAGGTGTCCATCGACACGATCACGCCGACCGTTGTCAGCAGGCCGGTGCCGGCGAGGGCCACGGCGAACAGCGCCACGGTCACGTTGCCGAAGCCGAGCAGGAAGGCGCCGTAGACCGCGCCGCCGATCAGCAGCGCCGAGTAGACCGCGGACTCCAGGCCGACCGAGATGCCGGACAGGATGACGGTGGCGGGACCGGTGAGCGAACTCTCGCCGATCTCCCGGACCGGGCGCCGGTTGGTCTCGGTGAAGTAGCCGGTGAGAATCTGGATGGCGCTGGCCAGGACCAGTCCCACGAGCACCGCGCCGATGGCGATCAGGCGCGGGTCGGCGGTCAGCGCGGCGACGTCCGCGGACGCGCCGGACAGCTGGGCGAAGCTCGACGGGAGGTAGGCGAACGCCGCGACGGCCACCAGCACGGCGGAGATGGCGGCGGAGATGAAGAAGCCGCGGTTGATGGCGGCCATGCCGGAACGGTCCCGCCCGCGAGGCGCGGTGGTGAAGATGCCGATGACCGCGGTGATCACACCGATCATCGGGACGATCAGCGGGAAGACCAGGCCCTCGGTGCCGAAGGCGGCCTTGCCCAGGATCAGGCTCGCGACCAGGGTGACGGCGTACGACTCGAACAGGTCGGCCGCCATGCCGGCGCAGTCGCCGACGTTGTCGCCCACGTTGTCGGCGATGGTGGCGGCGTTGCGCGGGTCGTCCTCGGGGATGCCCTGCTCGACCTTGCCCACCAGGTCGGCGCCGACGTCGGCGGCCTTGGTGAAGATGCCGCCACCGACACGCATGAACATCGCGAGCAGCGCGGCGCCGAAGCCGAACCCCTCGAGGACGTTCGGCGCGTCGCCCTTGTAGACGAGCACGACGATCGCGGCGCCCAGCAGGCCGAGGCCGACCGTGAACATGCCGGCGACGCCGCCCGTGCGGAACGCGATGCGCATCGCGGTCTTCTCGCCCGATTCACGGGCGGCGGACGCGACGCGGACGTTCCCGCGTACGGCGAGCCACATGCCGATGAAACCCGTCAGCGCGGAGAACACCGCCCCGACGACGAAGAAGACCGACCTGCCGATTCTCTCGCCGGTCGAGCCGGCCGGGAGAAGCAGCAGCAGGAACGGAATGATGACGACGAATATCGCGAGCGTCCGGAACTGCCGCGCGAGATAGGCGGCGGCGCCCTGTTGCACGGCCCTCGCGATGTTCTGCATTCGCTCGGTGCCCTGCCCCGCGGCGAGCACCTCCCGCACCAGTCCGCCCGCGACGGCCAGAGCGAGCAGCGCCACGACGGCGACGACTATGACAAGGGTGAGATGGGAACCGTTCAGAGCTACCGCTGCGCCTTCGTCAGCGGCAGCGGCGTAATAGGCAGACATCCGTCCTCCTCGGCCAGACGGGTTTCGGTCCTCCTGCCCGGGCGGCGCTGAACGAACCCACTGGCCGTGCGGCGCACTTCCGGGCGGTTGGCAAGTGCCGCTTCCGGTTGCATCCGCAATACCTTGGCCGGTGCCGGGAGTCTACGCAGCGATGCCGCGGATATGAAGGCCCTCGTGCCCCGCAATCGAGGCGGCGCCCGGTAATGGACGAACATTTGCACCGCTATCAAGGTGCTTTGACCAGCGGAGTCAGGAGTGCGGCGACAGGGGTCGCCCGAGTTACGGTACTCCCCGATAGTAGGTTTCGGTCATCCGATATCCCGATGGACATAGCAAAAGATCGAGTGTCACGCCGGGGGCGACACTCGATCTGATCGAAGGTCTTCGAGGTCTCCGAAGGCCCGCGGGGGCCCCGGAGGTCCGCCGGAGGTCCCGGCGGTCAGAGGGCGGCGACGCCGTTGGACGACGCGGGCCAGCTCATGCGGATGCGCATGCCCTTCGGCCCGGGAAGCACCTCGACGTCGTCGGCCAGCCCCGCGATGACCGCGATGCCCAGATTGTCGATCTCGGGCATGAGGCTGCCGCTCGCCTCCAGCACCTGGGGCGTCACATCCTCGCTCGGGGCGGCGTCGGTGACCGTCACCTCGAAACGCCCCGCGTCATCGCGTAACTCGATGCGTACCGGCTCCCCCGGGCAGTGGAGGCGGTGTGCCTCCACAGCCCGCGAGCACGCCTCTCCGACGGCGAGCCGCACCTCGTCCAAGATCGCCTCCGCCACTCCCGTACGCCGGGCGATGGCCGTGGCGACCAGCCGGGCCGTGCGCACGTGGGCGGGCAGAGCGCTGAACGTCAGCTCGACGGTGGCCATGTTGCTGAATCCCCGGCCGTCACTTGTCCCGGCCGTGGGCTTCCTTGGCCTCCTCGACGGAGGCGTAGATCCCGAAGACCTTCGTCAAGCCGGTGATCCGGAAGATCTTCAGAATGCGCTCCTGCGTGCAGACGAGCTCCAGGGAGCCGTCGTGCGCCCGCACCCGCTTGAGGCCGCCGACCAGCACGCCAAGGCCCGTCGAGTCGAGGAAGTCCACCTTCTCCATGTTCACGAGCAGGTGGAAGTTGCCCTTGTTGACCAGGTCGATCAGCAGCTCACGCAGTCTGGGCGCGGTGTAGACGTCGATCTCACCCTCGACATCGACGATGGTGAGATTGTCCTCGGAATGGTGGTCCAACTTCAGATCCACAGATCCTCCAGCGCCTTACTTGCGTAGGTCTCGATACAGGTCATGCATCCTGGTAGTCCAGAGGCACGACCCGATGCGCGGCATTCAACCACGCTACGACTCCGTGTCTATACGAAATCACGACTCCGGGCGACTCTCCCCGCAGATGCCAAACTGGAAACCAGTGACTCCGACTTCTTCGTCCTCTGCCCGAACAGGCGACCTTCTCACCCGTCTGCTCGCGGTTCCCGCACGCCGGGGGCGCGTGACGCATGTGGAGCATGTTCCAGCACGTCAGGCGAGTGCGGCGAGATGGCCGGAATGGGCCCCTGAGCTGCTGGTCTCGCGACTGCGTCTGCAGGGGGTCACCGGCCTGTGGGAACACCAGCTTGAGGCCGCCGAGCTGGTTAAACGTGGCCAAAACGTGATCATTGCCACAGGGACCGCGTCCGGAAAATCGCTGGCCTACCTGGTCCCGGCCGTCGCGGAGATCTTCACCGGCGGGACGGTGCTGTACCTCACCCCGACCAAGGCGCTCGCCGCCGACCAGCTCAGAGCGCTGCGGAAGCTGCGGCTGACGCAGGTGCGCGCGGCGACGTACGACGGGGACACACCGCACGAGGAACGCCGGTGGATCCGCCAGAACGCCAACTACGTGCTGACCAACCCGGACATGCTGCACAGGTCGATTCTGCCTCGCCACTCGTCGTGGTCGTCCTTCTGGCGACGGCTGCGGCTGGTGGTCGTCGACGAGTGCCACGGCTACCGGGGTGTCTTCGGCTCCCACGTCGCCCAGATCCTGCGCCGGCTGCGCCGGGTCTGCGCCAGGTACGGCTCCTCCCCCGTGTTCCTGCTGGCGTCGGCCACCGCCAGCGACCCCGCAGCCGCGGGAATGCGCCTGACCGGCCTTGAGATGGCCGAGGTGACCGCGGACGCCTCTCCCAGGGGTTCGACCACCTTCGCGCTGTGGGAGCCGCCTCTGACCGATTTACGCGGGGAGAGCGGGGCCCCGGTCCGCCGCACCGCCACGGCGGAGGCGGCCGACCTTCTGGCGGACCTCGTGATCGAGGATGTGCGCACTCTCGCGTTCGTCCGCTCCCGCCGGGCCGCGGAGACCGTGGCCCTCACCGCCCGCCGCACGCTGGAGGAGGTCGAGGCCCTCCTCGACGCGGGGCCCGCGCCGTACGGCGAGGACGCCGGGGACCTGCCGGACGAGATGAGCGGCCCGAACGGCGACGGGCCTCACGGAGCGGCTGCCGGAGGGATCCTCGGAGAGACCTCCAGTGGAGCCCTCGGTGAGCTGTCCGGCGAGGCGCTCGGCGAGCCTTCCGGCGGAGGTCCCGGTGAACCTTCCGGCGGAGGTTTCGGTGAACCTTCCGGCGGAGGTTTCGGTGAACCTTCCGGCGGCGCCCATGGTGTTCCGTCCGGCGGCGCCCATGGTGTTCCGTCCGGCGGAGCCCTCGGTGAGCCTTTCGGCGGAGGTCTCGACGGATCGCGCGGGCCGTCTCCCGCGGAAGCCGCCGGAAGCGCGGACGCGGCCGCGACCGGCGTGGGAGGCCGGACCGGTCGTGAGAGAAACCGGCTGGCGGATCGGGTGGCGGCTTACCGGGCCGGCTACCTGGCCGACGACCGGCGGGTGCTCGAAAAGGCCCTCCGGTCGGGCGAGCTGACCTGCCTGGCCACCACCAACGCGCTCGAACTCGGCGTCGACGTCTCGGGGCTCGACGCGGTCCTCATCGCCGGGTGGCCCGGCACCCGCGCCTCACTGTGGCAGCAGGCGGGCCGGGCCGGCCGCGCGGGCCAGGACGCGCTGGCCGTGCTGATCGCCCGCGACGACCCGCTGGACACCTACATCGTCCATCACCCGGAAGCCGTGTTCGGGCAGCCGGTGGAGGCCATCGTCCTCGATCCCGACAACCCCTACGTGCTGGCGCCCCACCTGTGCGCGGCCGCCGCGGAGATCCCGCTGACCGAGGACGACCTGGAGATCTTCGGCCCGGCGGCGCGGGACGCGCTCGACGACCTCGTGAGCCGCGGACTACTGCGCAGGCGGCCCGCCGGGTGGTTCTGGACGAGCCGCGACCACGCGGCCGACCTGGCGGACATCCGCGGATCGGGCGGCGCGCCCGTCCAGGTCGTCGAGGCGTCGACCGGCCGCCTGCTGGGCACGGTCGACGAGCCGTCGGCGCACACCATGGTCCATCCGGGAGCCGTCTACCTGCACCAGAGCGAGACGTTCGTGGTCGACGTGCTCGATCTGGACGCGGGGGTCGCCCTGGTCGCGGCCGCCGAACCGGACTACGCGACCTTCGCGCGGGACGTCACCGACATCCGGGTGATGGAGTCGCTGCGTTCGCGGCCCTTCGGGCCCGGCACCCTCCACTTCGGCTCGGTGGAGGTCACCCGCCAGGTCGTCTCGTACCTCAAACGGCGCACCCAGACCGGCGAGGTCGTCGGCGAGGAGCCGCTCGACCTGCCGCCGCGCACTCTGTGCACGCGCGCGGTGTGGTGGACCCTGCCCGCACCCGCCCTCGCCTGCCTGGCACAGCCGGGGGACGCGGTGGATCTCGGCGGGGCCGCCCACGCGGCCGAACACGCCTCGATCGGCCTGCTGCCGCTGTTCGCGACCTGCGACCGCTGGGACATCGGGGGCGTGTCCACCGAACTCCACCCCGACACGGGCCTGCTCACGGTCTTCGTCTACGACGGCCACGACGGCGGCGCGGGCTTCGCCGAGCGCGGGTACAGCCGGGCGCCGGACTGGCTGACGGCGACGCGGGAGGCGATCGCCTCGTGCGAATGCGAGCGCGGCTGCCCGTCCTGCATCCAGTCGCCCAAGTGCGGCAACGGCAACGAACCCCTCGACAAGGCCGGGGCGATCCGCCTCCTCGACATCCTCCTGGGCGCCTGAGCCGGGGGTGCGCGTCAGGTCAGGCCCCGGCGGCGGCTCCCGCTTCCGCCGTGGCCGGAGAGGCGGGAACAGGGACTGGGCGACCGTCAGGGATCGCAATGGCGGCCCGAGTAGAGGCTGTCGTCGTCCTCCGTCCAGACGTCCGGCTCGGGCTGGCGGAGAGGCCGTTCCGGCATCTGGCCGCTGACCGCCGCGCCCGCGGGCACCGCCGGCGCCGGGACCATCGGCATCTGGCCGGGCCGCCCGGCCGAGGACAGCGGCACGTGGGCGGAGGCCGCCTGACCGGCACCGCCCAGCGAGGCCGTCAACGGAGGAAGCGATGCCAGCCGGCCCAGCGCGGACCGCACGGGCGGTTCGCCTTCGGCGAGGACGGCCGATGCCGGAAGGTCCCCGGACAGCGGTCCGGGGAAGACCACACCCGCTGCGGCGGAGTGGGCGCCGTCGGCCGAGG
Source organism: Microbispora sp. H10836 (assembly GCF_012999525.1). NCBI lineage: Bacteria > Bacillati > Actinomycetota > Actinomycetes > Streptosporangiales > Streptosporangiaceae > Microbispora > Microbispora sp. H10836. The sequence goes on along the minus strand of NZ_JABBWU010000003.1, from coordinate 37,322 downwards.
GGCCGGAGGTCTGGTCCTCGGCTGTGGGAGTGGCCGAAGTCGCCTCGGCCGCGGCTGGTTCACCGGCGATGACCTCGGTAGTAGCCGGCAGCGGCTCCTGCTGGTCCGGCCGGGCGAGAGGGTGGGCCGACTCCTGATCGGACAGCGTGGCCTCCTGGCCCGCGTCCGTGCCCGTGTTCACGGTCGCGCTCGCGGTCGTGCTCGCGATCGTCGAGGCGACGTCGCCCGCTCCGGCCCCGGTGTCGATCTCCGTCTCCGGGGAATTCTCCCGGGCCTTGGGTCTGGCCAGGATGACGGAGGGGCGTCGTACGGGCGTGGTCCCCCGGGCCTTCGCCGCGGCGGTGCCGCCGAGCGCGGCCGCGCCGCCGACGACCGTGGCGGCCTCCGGCGAGGCGCCCGTCTCTCCGGTCATCGGATGTGCCCCCGAATCTCCGGGCCGCCCGTTGCCAGCGGTGTCCCCGGTCAGGCCCTTGCGCCGCAGCCAGGCGCCTAGGTTCGCACCCGTGAGCAGCAGGACGACGGCCAGCGCGACGTACACGCCGAAATTGAGCCCGCCGAGCGGCAGGAAGGATGACTGGGCCGTCATCTTCGGATCGTCGGTCTTCTCCGGGACGACCACCGGCTCGGTCTGGTCGCTGCCGCCGTTCGCCTCCGGCAGCGTGAGCTCGGTGTCCTTCGGCAGTTCCGTGTCCTCGGGCAGCGTGGTGTCCTCGGGCAGTGCCGGTTCCGGCTTCGGCGCCGCCGTGGGCCGGTGCGCCTTCGGGGTCGTGGCGACGGGCGGCCTGGCGGCCGACTGGTCCGGCTTCTTCGACGGCGTCGGCGAGGGGCTCGGGGAGGCCTTCGGGGCGGGAACGGACACCTCAGGCGCCGAGGAGCGCTGAGATCCGACCGTGCCGCCGAGGCCGTCCGATCGGAACGCCCGGACGGAGACGTCCACCTTCCGCCCGCCCAGACCGGCCGGGAGCGCGAGGCTCGCCTGACAGGTCGAACCCGAGCAGGCGGAGTCGGCGGAGACGGAGCCGGACTTGCCGGCCTTGACCGAGGTGATCTCGTAGGACCGCAGATCCGGTTCGGCGCCCTTCGCCCAGCTGATCTGTATCGTCGAGGGGCCTTTGAGCTGTGCTTCGACCCCGGACGGCGCCTCCGGCGGACGGCTGAGCACGAAGGTCGAAGTGGCGTAGGTCTTGTGCGTGACCTCACCGAACAGGCTGACCGTGAACATGCCGTTGGGGGCATCGCCGGGATCGAAGGATCCGCTGATCGTCTGGTTCGCGCCACCGGAGGCGATCTTCTGCCGGGACACGGACGGACCCTCGACGTACAGGGACATGCTGACCTGGTACCAGTCCGTCTTCGCGGACACGGTCACCGGCCGGGACGACTTGAGGACCTCCCCGTCTCCGGGCGACAGGATCTCGGCGTCGGCCGCGTACGCCGGTGCGGCACCGACCACCAGCGCGGATGCCAGAGCCGTCGAAACGATCACCGCCGTTGTGCCCAGCCTGCGAACCCTGGTCACGACGCATCCCTTCGTGGAGAACCGTCCGCTCCCGGCCGCCTGTGCCGATGGGTAGGGCGACTGAGAAGTACGCGGCACTTTATGCCAACCGTCCACTCTTGGACCGTATGTCTAAGAAGTCGTGATTCTATTGCGACACAAGTGGTGTGACATTACGGAAGCTCCAAAATGCCTTTCCTGCTGGTAGCGCCTCACCACCGCTCTACGGGTGTCAGCGGCGGGACAGCGGCTTCGACGACGGCCGCCGTGAGGCAGAAATCCTCGCGGATTCGGGAACCGATGGTGTGCACCGTCTGCGGCACCCAACCCGCCCCACAGGTCGGCACGGCCACCGCGGGCAGCCCCGGCAGGTTCGCGGCCACGCCCATCCGCATGGACGCCGGCCGGTCCGCGAGCCAGGCCGGAACGAGGTCGGCTTCCACGAGCTCGTGCACCAGCCGGGCGCCCACGAGCTCATGCGCCGGCGGGCTGGTGCACCGGCGGCTGTTCGTCGTGCGATCGCCCCCTCATGCCACCGCCCCTCATGCCACCGCACCGGCCGGACCGGCCTTGGCGGAAGCGGCGGCCGTCGCGGGACCGAGGAGGGGGACCGCGAATCGCACCCTCACCATGACCTCGGCGACGCCGTCCGACAGCGAGCACGACCGCAACGACGCACCGTTGACCGCCGCGATCGCCTCCGCCCGATCACACGCCTCGTCCGGCGTCGCCAGTGCCACGCGAGCGGCCCCGAGCGCGCCGAGATCGGCCGCGCTCTGCGCCCGGTGCCGCGCTACACGGGCCACGCCCACCTGCACGACGACCACCGTCACCGCCCAGACGGCGGTCATGAGCGCGATTGTCCAGATGGTCGCCGAGCCGCGCTCCCGTAGGCAGCGCGCACCGTTCTCGAAGGTCCCAAATCTCCTCATTCGCGTGCCCCCATGTCCGCGACGCGTCCGTCATCCACGCGTCCTCGCTGTCCGGAGTGATCCGCCATCCGCGCTCCTACGGCCCAAGGCCGCCCGCACCCACACGCTCCCGCCGGCCCGGGGACCGACCGATGCGCGTCCCTCATTCGTGGTCGGCCGGTTTCGGAGCCACGAGGTCTCCTGTGCGACTCGGAGACCGGGCCGGCTGCGCGGCCGATGAGAGCGGCGCAAGGACGCCGGGTTCGGTGGCGGAGACGGCCGCGACCCGGAGGCGAACCGGCGGGAGCGGCGACCTGAACGGCGGGCTGACGGTGACGACAACCTCCACCCGGGTGGTGTCGGCTCCCGTGCGAATGGACACCGTGGCGCCCTCGGGAGCCAACCGCAGGACCACCGTCCTCACCTCCTCGGCGGCCTCGCCCCGTGCCGCCGCGCGTGCGCCGGCCCGGGCCGCGTCGACGCATCGCAGCTGGGCGCCCGTGATCGTCACCGCCCACAGAGCGGCGGTCAGCACCAGCACGAGGGCGGGAAGGGCGACGGCGGTCTCCGCGGTCACTGACCCTCGGTCTCGCGGGCGCCACAGGTCGATCACGCGACGTCGCGGCACCCGGGCACATCGGCGCACCATCGGTGGCCTCAGGCGGCCAGTTTCAGGGCCTTCTGAATGAGCGCGGCGAGCATCGACCTGACCTCGGCGCTCGTGACCACCTTCCAGAGCAGCGCGGCGAACCCGCAGGCGGCGATCGTGCCGACGGCGTACTCCGCGGTGGACATGCCCGCCTCGGCCCTCGTCCCCGCCCGCACCGTCCACTGGATGCTCAGCTCCTGGGCACGGCACGAGATGCGGGCGGCGGAACGCCGCAGCGCGGCACACGATCGCCGCGGACCGTGGCAGACCATCTGCACGACGGACGCCACCCGCACGGCACCGCGGATCAACCGCATCGACGACCTCCGGCCCTGCGAGCCGCCTGACCCTGCCCACCGGCAGGAGCGGGCGAACACGGACACGCGTCCGGAGCGGCTGGACAGCGCCCTCCGCACGGCACGCGCGAGCGCCGCCCATCGCGCCGGACGCGCCCTGTGCCGGCCCCCGGCGCCTCCGGCGCGCCGCTGGAGGACGGTGCCCGTCGAGGTGCCCGCCTGGGTGCCCGTCTGCTTCCTCCGGCCGGTCGCGGCGTGCTTGCTCATCGGTCCTCCTGACCCGCTCGGGGCGGCCCGTCCGCCCGCGCTGGGGCCAGGTTGCGGGATCGCGGACGGCAGGAATCGAGCCGAGCGCGGTTCTGTGGACGAGAGTCCTGCCGACGAGGTTGTCCACAGCCACCTCGCTCCCGCCTGTGGATCATCGACCTGCGATATGGGAGCTTGCAGGTCATTCATCCTGCCTGCTGTCCACAGGTGTGGATGACACTGTCCACAGGTTGTTCACGGCAGGAGGATCTGGCCCGCCAGTCCTGCGACCATGGGAATGATCCCAAGGAAGACGAAGGCAGGCAGGAAGCAGAGCCCAAGCGGCGCGACGGCGTGCACGCCCACCCTTCGCGCCGCGGCCGAGGCAGTCGCCCGAGCCGTACGCCGGGCGTCATCGGCGAGTCGCGTGAGGACGTCGGCCACGGGCGCACCGCTCTGAGCGGCCCGGACCATCGTTCTGGCCAGGGCGGCGAGCGCGGGCTCGTCGGCCAGGGCGGCCCAGGCCTCCTCCGGAGGAGCACCCAAACGCATCTGAGCACCGGCCCACGAGAGGCGGTCGCCGACAGGGCCCGCGATGGCGACCGCGGTTGTTTCGACGGCCCCGCTCATCGGCTGCCCGGCCCGCAGACAGGCGACGATCAGGTCGACGGCGAACGGAAGGTCGGCCCCGATACGTTCGCGGCGACGCCTGACTTCGGCGGGCTCCCGCCTGCGCACGGCGACGAAGACGCCGACGGCCGTCGCCGTCCCCGCAAGCGCTCCCACCGGCCCTCCCACAAGGAGGAGGACCGCGAGTCCCACGGGTGCCGCGATGGCCGCTCCCCGACGCGACGCGCTCGCGCCCACCGGCGTGTGGCCCGGCGGTCCCTGCGACGGCGCTTGCGGGGACGGCACCGACGACGCGATGGCGTTCAGGCGCGCGGCCGGCGAACGGGCGGCCGGCCATGTCAGCACCGCCAGCGTGGTCAGGACCCCGGCCAGCACGGTGATCATGTCTCGCACCCCTTCCCGGCATGCTCATCGGGTGGCGGATCCCGGCAGCTCCTCCGCCCGGGCGACGAGCCTGTGTGTCCAGCAGACGCCGGCGGCGTCGAGGGCGAGCCCGACGACCAGGCAGGCGAACCCCGCCGGGCCGCCGAGCAGGAACGCCAGCGGATTCATCCCGAGTCCGGCGGCCATCAGCAGGCCGAGCACGGGCAGGCCCGCGAGCATCCGGGCGGTCGCCCGAGGTCCGGAAAGCTGTGCGGCCACCTCCTCCCGGTGGGCCTGCGCCTCCCGCAGGGACACGCACACCCGCTCCACCAGCGCGGTCAGGCCGCCGCCCACGGCTACGCTCACGCGCCAGCACGCGGCCAGCCGGACCAGGCCCTCACCACCACGGGCGGGTGCGGCGTTCGACAGGGCCGCGGCGACGTCGCCGCCGTCCCGGGCGGCGGCGACCACCGGGGCGAGCGCGGCGGGGTCCGGCAGGCTGACCGAGGAGATCGCCCGCACGAGGGCGTCGCCGGGAGGCCTGCCCGCCGACAGCTCGGCGGCCAGGATCTGGCACAGCTCGATGGACGCCACACGCCAGGCCGCCGCTGTCGCCCCGGGCCGTGGACGGCGGGTGAGCGCCGCCAAGAACCTGCGCAGATCCCTTGCCCGCCTCGTTCCGGTGAGCGATGCGAGCCGTGTCGTCCCGGAATCCGGCCCGGCCCACACCCAGGCGGCGAGGGCGGCGGCGAGCACCGCGACCAGCCCCATGACAGGCCCGCCCGGCGGCGTCATGAGGGCCACGACCCCGCGCACCGTTCCCGCAGCACGTCGAAGGACGGGCCCCGCCTCGCCCGGCCGTGCGGGTCGAAGGTCAGGGCCGGAAGCGCCGTCACCAGACCGGACGGGCCGCGTTCGAGCACGCAGATCTCCGCCACACGACGACGTCCACCGCCGGCCTCCCGCACGAGGTGGATGACGAGGTCGAGCGCGGCGGCGATCTGGCTGTGCACCGCCTCCCGCGACAGGCCCGCGGCGCAGGCCAGGGCCTCCAGCCGCGCGGGCACATCGGCGGCGTTGTTGGCGTGCAGCGTCCCGCAGCCCCCCTCGTGGCCCGTGTTGAGCGCGGCCAGGAGGTCGACGACCTCCGCTCCCCGCACTTCGCCCACCACCAGGCGGTCGGGCCGCATCCGAAGGGCCTGCCGTACGAGATCACGCAGCCCGACCCCGCCCGCGCCCTCCAGGTTCGGCGGCCGGGCCTCGAGCCGTACGACGTGAGGGTGCGGGGGGTGCAGCTCGGCGGAGTCCTCGACCAGCAGCAGGCGCTCCGCCGGGCCCGCGAGGGAGAGCATGGCGCTCAACATGGTCGTCTTGCCGGTGCCCGTTCCTCCGGTGACCAGGAACGCCAGCCGTGCCGCCATGATCGCGCGGAGCACGGCGGCTCCGTCCCCCGCGGCGAGCTCCTCCACCGTGAACGCCCGGCGCGAGGGCAGCCGCAGGGACAGGCAGGTCCCCTCCGCGGCGATGGGCGGGAGCACCGCATGCAGGCGCACGCCGCCGGCGAGCCGGGCGTCCACATAGGGGCAGGCGTCGTCGAGGCGACGTCCGGCCGACGCGGCCAGACGCTGGGCGAGCCTGCGGACCTCGTCGTCACCCGGGAATGTCACGTTCGTCCTGCGCAGACCGTCCCCGTCGTCCACCCACACCTCGCGCGGCCCGTTGACCAGGACGTCCGTGACGCCCGGCTCGGCCAGCAGGGTCTCGAGGGGGCCCGCGCCGATGAGATGGGCGCGCAGCGTGCGTGCGACGGCCAGGATCTCGGCGTCGCCGAGCACGGCACGCTCCGCGCGCAGGGCCGCCGCCACCTGGGCCGCGGTGGGAGCGGTGCCGGTCTGCGACAGCCGTACCCGGACCGCCTCGACCAGGTCCGCGCCGACGCCGGAAACGGTCACCGGGCCTACGTGGGTCATGAGCCGTCCGCCCTCATGGATGGCCGGCCCGTCAGGCCGGTCGAGAAGCCGCCCAGCAGGGCCTCGAGCAGTTCCCCGCAGAAGCGGCCCAGCGGGGAGCGGCGCAGCGGCGGCGGATCTCCCCGGTCCAGCGTCTCCACGAGGCCGCGCACCTCCGGGAGCACGCCCGCGCACGGGACCGACAAAGAGGCCGCGACGACCTCCGGATCGAGCGTTCCCGCGCGCATCACCAGGCGCAGGTCGCCGGTCCCCGGCCGGAGCAGCGTCACCGTCTGGGCCGCCGCGAGCGCTCCTCGCAGGTCTGCGGGAACGACGACGATCGTCGCGGCGGCCCTGGCGAGGGCCTCCGCCTCGCCTTCGCCGACATGCCTCGGCAGGTCGACCACGACCAGGTCGCAGCCGCGCCGTGCGGCGTCGAGCACGACGCGCATCGCCTCCCGGGGTATCCGCACCGGCTCGCCGCGATGCGCCGACAGCACGGTCAGTTCGCCAAAGGTGGGCAGCGCCTCCTGCAGGGCGGCGAAGCTCACCCTGCCCTCCCTTCCGACGACGTCGGGCCAGCGGGCACCCAGGGCCTCCTCCTGGCCGAGCAGCACGTCGATGCCTCCGCCGAGCGGATCGGCGTCGACGAGGAGCGTTCGCAGCCCGGCGCGGGACGCCGTCAGCGCCAGGGACGCCGCGAGGACGCTGGCACCGGCGCCTCCTTTCCCCGCGGCGACGCACAGGACCGTGCCCGCCCTGGTGGCGGGTTCGGCCGCGTCGCCGAACTCCTCCACGAGAAGCCGCTCGGCCTCGGGCAACTCCAGTACGGTGTGCGCCCCGACGGCGACGCACCTGCGCCACATGTCGGGGTCGTCGGCCGTCCGCGTCACGACGACCACGTTCCGCCGGGCCGGCGGACCCGTGGCGGCGAGCTCGTCCGCCAGGTCGCTGCCGACCACGACCAGCGGCGCCCGTGTCCAGTACGGCCGGGCGTGGGCGGCCGCGTGGGCCACGTCGAGTTCGACGCCCGCGGCGGCGGCGATGCGGAGCAGATCGTCGAGGAGTTCCTGGTCGTCGGTTATGGCCAGTGGGCGTGGCATCGGTGTCTCCCTGTCGTCCGGGACGACTCGGCGTTCGGGAGGACCACAATGCGAGCGACCGCCACCGGCCCGGGGCGGCGAACCACGTTCTGTGGACGGAACCCCGCCTGTGGACAAGACCGAGCGGCTCGCTCTGATCGTCGAAGCCCGCCGTGAAGATCAGGGAAAAGGGGCGACCCCCGCCGGGGGGGATAGCGGGGGTCGCCGTAGCGGTCCGGCTCTGGGGGGGTAGAGCCGGTCCCGTATTACAAGAAAGCTTTAAACAAGAGACCAGGGCATGGCAAGGGTCAGATACCCCCGGGGACGCTCGCCGTTCCGAATCAGAGACACACCGTATGCTGCCTGATCACGAGAGGGACGTCGAGAACCCCGCCCAATCTGAGTAAAACTTTTTCCAAAAGTCAGTCTGACATGTCGACAGGCGCGGTCGCAACGGGTGAAGACGACTGCCACGGGGAGTCACCCACCGCATCCTTCATGCCGACATACAGCATCACTGGGGACAGAAGTACAGGAATGACGCAGGTGACCCGTTAAAGCTCTTGGAACCGGGGGTTTCCATCCCGGGGGAACGGACGTAAAAAGGGATTACGGACCTGCGGGTCCGCGTACGGCATCGGGTACCCACGCGCGACCAGCCGCGGGAGGCGTGTCGAGACGGGCTTGACCCGCTCCGACAAATTCAGGTGCACGCTTGGTAACCCGGTGACACGTACTGGCGGCGGCGTCCCACACCAGGGACGCCGTCTGCTTTGTCCGCCGCACACCCGCGCAGCCGCACGCGCGCACCCACAGAGCCTGCGCGTCACCGCCGCCGCCCACGCTGTCCGTCCACAGGCAGCGCCTCCGACGCCGCCCACGGTTGTCCCAGCAGCGCGCACAGCTGTCCACGCCCTGCGGCAGCCGGCGGCCGGCGTGGGTGCGTCAGCGGGACATGGCCTCGCAGATCGCCGTCGTCTCGCGCACGCCCAGGACGACCGCCGAGGCGCAGTGCCGCACCCACGTCCCGACGCCCTCGCCCGTGCCCTTGAGGTACGCCCTGAGGCTCTCGGCGTACGCGTCGCCGAGGTCGGCGTGGCCCACCTCGACGGCGGCCAGCGACTTGGGGTCCAGACCGAGGTCCACCAGCGTGAGCCGCTCGGCGGCACGGGCGACCAGGCCGTCCGCCACACCGAAGGGACGCAGCACCGCCAGCTCCGCGTGCACGATCGCGGCGAGCACGAGGGCGGGCGCCGCGGCGGAGGCCGTGACCAGCCCGGCGAGGGCCGACATACGCGCCGCGGTCTCCTCCGGTCCGGGCGCCGGGCCGAGTCCGAGCGGATCGGCGGTCGTGGGCGCGGTGCGCGGCCTGCCGGGCTCGGCGGTCAGGCCCGCCGCCGCGAGCGCGTGCAGCCGGGCGAGCACCTGGCGTGGCGCCGACCGCCACGTCGGGGCCAGCCGGCCGAGTTCGGCCGAGGCGCGCAGCGCGCCCTGCACGACGGGGTCGGTCACCTCGCCCATGCGCAGCGGCTCGAGCGGCACGTCCACGCCCTCGATCGCGGCGGAGGCACGCGCGCCACGCAGGGCCGACTCGGCCGACACCTCGGGACTGCGCCGGCGCAGCACCCGGTGACGATAGAGCCGGTCGACGGCCTCGCGGGCCTCCTGTACGGCCTCGGGCACGCCGGGCAGCCCGGCGATCACGGCCAGGGGATCGCTCACAGCCCCCGACCATACCCGCCGGTAGAACGTCGTTCGCCGAGGAGGTGCGGCCGTTCACCGCACAACGGCGACTCCGGTCTCGGCGGGCTCATCGCCTACGGCTAAGTTTGCAGGCCAAAGGCCGGTAACCGGACAAAACGCCCCCACCCCGATTACTTGTACTTGACACCGCTCGCCTGGTGAAGTGGGACACGCATACCCCTGCTTGGCCGAGGCGGCCGAACGAGAGACAACCTTTTTAGACGCTGAAGGAGCACGGAGTGGCCACCGAGACCCCCGGTCAGGAAACCCAGGAGACGCTGTCGAACCTGCTGAGCGAGACGCGTCGGTTCGAGCCCCCGGCGGACCTGGCGTCGGCCGCGAACATCACGGCGGACGCCTACGAGGAGGCCGCCCGGGACCAGCTCGCCTTCTGGGAGCGCGCCGCGGAGCGGCTCACGTGGGCGGAGCGCTGGGACACCACGCTGGAGTGGGAGCCGCCCTTCGCCAAGTGGTTCATCGGCGGCAAGCTCAACGTCGCCTACAACTGCGTCGACCGCCACGTGGAGGCCGGCCGGGGCGACAAGGTCGCCTACTACTGGGAGGGCGAGCCCGAGGGCGACAGCCGTACGATCACCTACGCCGACCTGCAGAAGGAGGTCGCGAAGGCGGCCCACGCGCTGCAGGAGCTGGGGGTGCGCAAGGGCGACCGGGTCGCGGTCTACATGCCGATGATCCCCGAGCTGCCCATCACCCTGCTGGCCTGCGCCCGGATCGGGGCGATCCACTCGGTGGTCTTCGGCGGTTTCTCCGCCTCCGCCCTGAAGAGCCGCATCCTCGACGCGGACGCCAAGGTCGTCGTCACGGCCGACGGCGGCTTCCGCCGCGGCGCGCCGAGCGCGCTCAAGCCGACGGTCGACGAGGCGGTCGCCGAGTGCCCCGGCGTCGAGCATGTCCTCGTGGTGCGCAGGACCGGCCAGGACATCGCGTGGAGCGACCGGGACGTCTGGTGGCACGACCTCGTGGACCGCCAGCCGGCCGAGCACGAGCCGGTGCCGCACGACGCCGAGGACCCGCTGTACATCCTCTACACCAGCGGCACGACCGGGAAGCCCAAGGGCATCCTGCACACCACCGGCGGCTACCTCACCCAGGTCGCCTGGACCCACCACGCGGTCTTCGACCTCAAGCCCGAGACCGACATCTACTGGTGCACCGCCGACATCGGCTGGGTCACCGGGCACTCCTACATCGTGTACGGCCCGCTCGCCAACGGCGCGACCAGTGTGATCTACGAGGGCACCCCGGACACGCCGCACCGCGGCCGCTTCTGGGAGATCGTGCAGAAGTACAAGGTCACGATCCTCTACACCGCCCCCACCGCGATCCGTACGTTCATGAAGTGGGGCGACGACATCCCGGCGAAGTACGACATGTCGTCCCTGCGGGTGCTCGGGTCGGTCGGCGAGCCCATCAACCCCGAGGCGTACGTCTGGTACCGCGAGCACATCGGCGCCAACCGCTGCCCCGTCGTGGACACGTGGTGGCAGACGGAGACGGGCGGCATCATGATCAGCCCGCTTCCCGGCGTCACGGCCGCCAAGCCCGGCGCCGCCATGCAGCCGCTGCCCGGCATCTCGGCCGACGTGGTCGACGACCAGGGCAACTCGGTGCCGAACGGCGGCGGCGGGTTCCTCGTGGTCCGCGAGCCTTGGCCGGCCATGCTCCGGACGATCTGGGGCGACGACAAGCGCTACGTCGACACCTACTGGTCGCGGTTCGAGGGGATGTACTTCCCCGGCGACGGCGCCAAGCGCGACGAGGACGGCGACCTGTGGCTGCTCGGCCGGGTGGACGACGTCATGCTCGTCTCCGGGCACAACATCTCCACCACCGAGGTCGAGAGCGCGCTGGTCAGCCACCCGAAGGTGGCCGAGGCGGCCGTCGTGGGCGCCACCGACCCGCTCACCGGCCAGGCCATCGTGGCCTTCGTGATCCTGCGCGGCAGCGCGGAGGAGAGCGACGACATCGCCGCCGAACTGCGCGCCCACGTGGCCAAGACGCTCGGCCCGATCGCCAAGCCGCGGCAGATCCTGGTCGTGCCCGAGCTGCCGAAGACCCGCTCGGGCAAGATCATGCGCCGGCTGCTGCGCGACGTGGCGGAGAACCGCTCCCTCGGCGACGTCACCACGCTGACCGACAGCTCGGTCATGAACCTGATCGCGGACAAGCTGCCCAGCGCCAAGAGCGACGACTGATCGCGAGCCGCCCGATCTCCTGAGGAAGGCGTGGACGTACGGCGTCCGCGCCTTCCTCGTCTCCGCGCCCGCCGCGGGTTCGGGCGCGACGGGGAGCGGGCAGATCGCCTGGGGCGTCATATTCCGGCCGTCTGTGGGCAGGTCCCCGCCTGTGCGGCCTCCGGACTGCGGTCATCCACAGGCGAGGGGCTTCGCGTGCACATGCGCGGACGGGCACGAGATGATGTTTGATAGTCGCAGATAGGAGATCGCTCATGCCCGAGGACGAATCGCTCGGTGCGCTGGTCGCCCAGGCGAGCCATCACATCTCGACCCTCGTACGGTCGGAGATCGAGCTGGCGAAGGCCGAGCTCAAGTTCGACGCGAAGCGGGTCGGCATGGCCGCCGGGCTTTTCGGCGCCGCGGCCTTCATCGGGCACCTGTGCCTGATCCTGGCCTCCTTCGCGATCGCGTACGCCCTCGTGGCCGTGGGGCTGGCCACATGGCTCGCGTTCACGATCGTCACCGTGTTCTACCTCCTGACGGCCGGGTTGCTGGTCTTCATCGGCTACCGGCGGCTCAAGGGGCTGACCGGCATGAAGCGCACCAGGCGGAGCCTGCGCGGCCTCGGGGGCCCGGAGGAGGCCGAGGTGCTGCCGGAGACGATTCCGGGCCCCACGGCGCGGCCCGCGGCCCCGGCGCCGCCGCCGTACACCGGCCCGACCGCCGGGCAGGTGGGCGCCCACCGGGAGTCCGTGAGCGATGCCGGTTGACGAGACGCTGATCGAGGTCGACGGCCCCTGGACGCACCGGACGGTGCACGCGGGCGGTGTGCGGTTCCACGTGGCCGAGGTCGGGGACGGGCCGCTGGTCCTGCTGCTGCACGGATTCCCCCAGTTCTGGTGGACCTGGCGGCACCAGCTTCCGGCGCTGGCCGCGGCCGGCTACCGGGCCGTCGCCGTCGACCTGCGCGGATACGGCGCCAGCGACAAGCCTCCGCGCGGATACGACCTGCCCACGCTGGCCGTGGACGCGGCGGGCCTGGTGCGCGCGCTCGGCGAGACGAGCGCCGTCGTGGTCGGCCACGACTGGGGTGGTCTGCTGGGCTGGACGATGGGCGTCCTCGACCCGAAGGTGGTGCGACGACTGGTCGTGGTGTCGGCGCCGCACCCGCTGCGCCTGCGCGCCGCGCTGTTCACCGACCCGCTGGGGCAGCTCAAGGCCGGCCGCTACGCCCTGGGATTCCAGCTGCCCTTCCTGCCGGAGCGGAAGCTGACCCGCAAGGGCGGCGCGGCGGTGGGCCGGCTCGTCGAGAAGTGGGCCGGGCCTCGGTGGCCGGGCGACGGCGTGACACACGTGTACCGGGAGGCGATGCGGATCCCGACGGTCGCCCACTGTGCGCTGGAGTACTACCGCTGGTTCGCCCGATCCCAGATCCGCCCGGACGGCTTCCGCTATGCCCGGCAGATGCGCGCCGAGATCGAGGCGCCGACGCTGCAACTGCACGGCGCGCTCGACCCGTGCGTCCTGCCCCGGACCGCCCAGGGCTCCAGCAGGTTCGTGGCCGCGCCGTACCGATGGCGGCTGATCGAGGGCGCCGGGCATTTCCCGCACGAGGAGCGCCCCGAGCAGTTCAACGCCGAGATCATCTCCTGGCTCTCCGACCCCGAACCCGACCGCTGAGGCGCCGTCCGGCGCCCGCCCTCCGGTAGCCGGCCTCCCCGCTGACACGACCGGCCGCCACGACCGGCCGGCGCGACCGTGCTCCGCGATCGACGCCCGTGATCTTGAAGAAGATAGTAGAAATGTGCCCTGAAGTGGCCCAACTTCCTGGTTGATCTATGGTCCTCCAGGAGATCGCCGGCGCTTCGGCCGCCCTGAACCGCCCACGCGCACTGCGGAGAGATCATGCGTGACCGTGACGAAGCGGGCCGCCCCCGCAATGCACGTCCTCGCGACGAGTACGGCAGGCCGCTCCCCAGAGGCACCGAGGGAGTGCCCCGGGTGCCGGACGACTACGCCCCCACCGCCGGGGAGGCGCTGGAGGAGGCCAGGAAGCTGCTCGCGGCGGGCCGGCCGTTCCACGCCCACGAGGTGCTGGAGGCCCGTTGGAAGACCGGCCCGGCCGAGGAACGCGAGCTGTGGCAGGGGCTCGCGCAGATATGCGTCGGCCTCACGCACATCCAGCGCGGCAACCTCGCCGGCGCCGCCGCCCTGCTGACCCGTGGATCCGCCCGGCTCGGCGCGTACGGCTCGACCCGGCCATACGGACTCGACCTGCGGGCCCTGGCCGTGGAGGCCGACGCGATCACGGCCGCCATCGACGAAGGGAACGCCGACGCCGTCTCCGCCGTCTCCGCCATCCTCGCCCGCCTGACCCCCGGCGAGTAGCCGGGCGCGCGTCAGTCGCAGTCCTGCGTGCCCACACGGGCGACGGCGCCGCTGCCGTCGGTGGCGTCGCGCATGACCTCCTCCGCCGTGAGGGCGAAGCCCGTCTCCGGCTGGTCCGTCGCGGCGGCGAAGATCACTCCAAGCACGCGGCCCTCCGGGCTCAGCAGCGGCCCACCCGAGTTGCCCGGCTGGACCTTGCCGCGGATCGCGTAGACCTCACGCTCCACCTTGCGCTTGTTGTAGATGTCGTACGACTCGGCGCGCTGCTTGACCCTGACGCGCGCGGCGAGCGGCGTGAAGGGGTGTCCCTTCGGGTAACCGGCGATGATCGCGCTGTCGCCCTTCTCGGCGGTCATGTCGAAGCGCAGCGCGCCGATCGGCAGGTCCGGGACGAACAGGACCGCGATGTCCCGCTCGGGGTTGTACAGGACCACCCGGGCGTCGTACTGGTTGCCGTCGTAGTCGGTCACGTGCAGCCCCTCGGTGACCCCGGCGACGACGTGGGCGTTGGTCATGATCCGCTGTCGTGCGTAGACGAACCCGGTCCCCTCGATGCGCTTGCGGCAGCTCGGGGCCGTGCCCTGCACCTTGACGATCGCCCTGCGGGCCCGGACGAGGGCAGGGCTTCCGTTGATCAGGCTCTGGTCCGGCGGCGGCACGTTCTGGCCGCCGATCGAGGTGATGACCTGCGGCCACTCCGAGGTGCTGACGAAGTCCCTGAACTGCTTCTGCAGCGCTCCCACGCCGTCCGGGATGGCGTCGTCGACGCTCTGCCAGATCACCGAGCCGTTGATCTGGTCCTTGATCAGCGGCTGGCCGATGCTCATCGAGACCATCAGGGAGCCGATCAGCCAGGCGATGGCCAGAACCGACAGGCCGCTGGCGACCGAGCCGCCGAAGGCGTCGACCGCCTTGGCGGGCTCCCACGTGACGTGGCTACGGGCCATGGCGCCGATGGTGGAGGACGCGAACTGCCCGACGGTGGCCGTCAGGAAGACGATGACGATGGCTAACAGGGCCCGCTCGATGTCGCCGCTGACGATCGCTCCCGCCAGGGGTGGCGCGATGAACAACCCCAGGATGGCGCCGCCGACGAATCCGAAGAAGCTGAAGGCCCCGATGATGAAGCCCTGCCGGTAGCCCGACACCGCGAAGGCCACCACCAGGCCGATCAGGATGAGATCCAGAAGATCGCCGCGCACAGTTTCCACGGTATAGGCACGCCCGTCGTCGTGTGCGGGCGTCTGCCGGGTCTCGTCGCCGTACGCGGCGTACGAGCACCCCGCCGGCTCAGCCCCGCGCGGCCAGGTTGACGACCTCGGGAGGAAGATCTTCGACCCGCGAGCGGTCCCAGGGGCGCTCGAAGCCCGCCGCCGTCAGCACGCCGTCCAGCACCCCGGCGGTGAAGCCCCACACGAGCAGGCCGCGTACGCGGAACGCCACGGAGGGGACGATGCCGCGCGGGTGGCGCAGCCGCAGCCGGTTGGCCGGGTCCACCAGCTCCGCGACCGGGACCCGCTCGACGGCCTCGACCTCGTCGGGAGACGCGGCGTGCACGGCGCAGGGCGTGTGCCACCAGGCGAGCACGGGCGTCACCCGGTTGTCGCTGCGCCACACGTAGAGCTCCGGCATGGTCCCGACGACCTCGACGCCCGCGGGGTCGAGCCCGGTCTCCTCCTGCGCCTCCCGCAGCGCGGCGCCGATCGGGCCGTCGTCACCGGGATCGACGCCGCCGCCGGGGAACGCGGGCTGGCCGGCGTGCACACGGCCCTTCGAACTGCGCTGGATGAGCAGGATGTCGGGCCCTTCCGGGCCCTCGCCGAACAGCAACAGCACCGCGGCCGAGCGGCCGGAGCCGTTGGCGGGCGGCCGCAAGCCGGTGGGGACAGGACTGTGCGCGGCCTTCGCGGCCAGCTCCGTCAACCAGGCGGGAGCCACGACCACCTCCACATCGTCACACCGCATCGTCACGCTGGGCACGCTCGGGCCCAGGCGTGCCGTACAACCACGGAAGAACGCCCGAGCTTCCCGATCACCGTGGATTCACGAGAACGGGCCCGGACGCACCAGCTTGCGCGCCTCGTCCGGGTCCGTGGGGCCGGTGCCGTACGACGGGCAGAGGGCGGCGAGGGGGCACACGCCGCAGGCGGGCTTGCGCGCGTGGCAGATGCGGCGGCCGTGCCAGATCAGCCGATGCGACAGCATCGTCCACTCGGACTTGGGGATCAGCTCGCCGACCTCGTGCTCGATCTTCACCGGATCGGTCTCGGCCGTCCAGCCGAAGCGCCTGGTCAGCCGCTGGAAGTGCGTGTCCACGGTGATGCCGGGGACGTCGAAGGCGTTGCCGAGCACGACGTTCGCGGTCTTGCGGCCCACGCCGGGGAGCTTGACCAGATCGGCCAGCTTGCCCGGAACCTCCCCCTTGTGGTGCTCACAAAGGGCCTGCGCCATCCCGATGATGCTGTTGGCCTTCGCCCGGAAGAACCCGGTCGATTTGATGATCTCCTCGAGTTCGGCGCGATCGGCTCCGGCGTAGTCGGCCGCGGTCCGGTACTTCGCGAAGAGCACCGGAGTGACCATGTTGACTCTCTTGTCCGTACACTGCGCCGAGAGGATCGTGGCGACCAGCAACTCCAGAGGGTTGCCGAAGTCGAGTTCGCAATGGGCGTCGGGGTAGGTCTCGGCCAGAATCCGGTTGATCCGCCGCGCCCGCCGCACGAGCCCCAGGCGGCTCTCGGCCTGGCGCTGACGCCGTCGGGGAGCGGCCGTGTTCGTCGCCATGCCGCAAGCGTAGGGCCTCGGACGACCGCCCACCTCCCCGTCCACCGCGACGAGAGCCTTGTCATACATGCCACATATGCGGCCTGTATTTGCCAATTTGTCCCTACGCTGCGCAATACACTGAGCCCGTAGGGGGACGGCCGGCCGCCCGAGCCGGTCGAGCGCGCAACGGGCGTAAGGATAGGTTTCCGCCAAGATTGTGTTGTTTCGCCAGGCACCACGCACACGGCTGCGAGCCGGGACCGACACCCATGCCACGTAACGGGACACCCCGTAATGCGTCGCGGAAGGTGTGGGTCACAATGGCTAGCACGGAGCCGGCGACCGAGCGCGCCCGCAGCAAGGAGGCACCGTGAGCACCGAGGAAGTACTGAGCAAGGCGCCGCTGTTCTCCGCGCTCGACCGCGAGAGCGCCGCGGCTCTGCGTGCGAGCATCACCGAGGTGGAGTTGCCCAAGGGCCGCACCCTCTTCAGTGAGAACGAGACGGGCGACCGGCTCTACGTGGTGCTCGAGGGCAAGATCAAGCTGGCGCGCACCGCTCCCGACGGCCGGGAGAACCTGCTGAGCGTGCTCGGCCCGGGCGAGATGTTCGGCGAGCTGTCGCTGTTCGACCCGCGCCCGCGCACGGCCTCGGCGATCGCGCTGACCGAAGTGCGCCTGGCGGGGCTGGGCCATGACGACCTTCGGCCGTGGCTGACCGGCCGGCCCGAGGTCGCCCTCCACCTGCTGCGCGCCCTGGCCCAGCGGCTGCGCCGTACGAACGACGTGCTCGCGGACCTCGTCTTCACCGACGTCCCGGGGCGTGTCGCCAAGCAGCTCCTCGACCTGGCCGACCGTTTCGGGCAGAAGACCGACGACGGCATCCGGGTGCACCACGACCTCACCCAGGAGGAGCTCGCCCAGCTCGTGGGCGCCTCACGGGAGACGGTCAACAAGGCCCTGGCCGACTTCGCCCAGCGCGGCTGGCTGCGCATCGAGGCCAAGGCCGTGGTGATCATGGACAGGGAGCGGCTCTACAACCGCTCCCGCTGAGCGACGGCTGAGCGACGGCTGGGCGAGGCTAGAGCGTCTTGAGATAGTCGAGCTGGGCCGCCACCGACATCTCGGCGGCCGGCCACAGCGACCGGTCCACCTCGGCGTAGACCAACTCGACGATCTCGCGGGCGTCCCTGGCGCCCCCGCGGATCGCCTCGCGGATCTGCTCCAGTCGCTCACGCCGGTGGGCGATGTACGCGTCGAGCACCCCGGACGGGTCGGGCAGCACGGGCCCGTGGCCGGGCAGCAGCGCCGCGGCCTCCAGCATCTCGGCGCCCTGCCGCAGCCTGTCGAGGCTGCGCAGGTAGTCGCCGAGGTTCCCGTCGGGGGCGATCACGGTCGTGCCCCGGCCGAGGATGGTGTCGCCGGTGAGCATCGCCCGGTCGCCGGGCAGCCAGAAGCACAGCGAGTCGAACGAGTGCCCGGGCGTGCCGACGACCCGCACGTCCACGTCGCCCGCCGTGACGACGTCGCCGTCGACCAGGCCCTCGTCGCCCAGGCGGTGCCGGGGGTCGAGCGCCCGCACCGGCGCGCCGAGCATCCGCGCGAGCGTCCCCGCGCCCTCGCTGTGGTCGGGATGGCCATGCGTCAGCAGAACGGCGGTCACCCGGCGCCCGTCCACCCGCTCGGCGACCCGCCGCAGGTGGGCCTCGTCGTCCGGGCCGGGGTCGACGACCAGCACGGCCCGCTCCCCGCCGACGATCCACGTGTTCGTGCCGTCGAGGGTCATCGGCGACGGATTGGGCGCCAGCACGTTCACGGCGCTCGCCGTGCCGGAGCCGTCCGGTCCCTCCACCGGGATGCGCAGACCGCTCACTCGCCCGTCTCTCCTGTCTCGGGGAACATCAGCACCATCCGCCCGTCCACCTCGGCGGGCTCCGGCAGGACGGTCGTGATCGACCGGGGACAGGCGAGCACGTCGCCGACCGACTCGAACGCCGCCACCTCGGCCAGCGTCCGGAAGGTGGGCGGCAGCATGTGCGCCGTTCCCGCCCTCGCGGCGGCCAGCGCGTCCCGCGGCCGCATCCAGGCGACCCCCGACGCCTCCCCGCCCACGTCACGCGTACGCTGCCCGGGCGGCAGGGCCGCCACGAAGAAGCGGGTGTCGAAGCGCCGGGGCTCCACGACCGGCGTGATCCAGTGCGCCCACGCCTTGAGCAGGTCGGACCTGAGCACGAGACCGCGCCGGTCGAGGAACTCGGCGAACGACAGCGTGCGCGCGATCAGCGCGAGGCGGTCGGCCTCCCAGTCGGGTCCGGTCGTGTCCGTCACCACCGCGTCCGGGCCCGGCCCGGCCAGGAGCACGCCCGACTCCTCGAACGTCTCGCGCACGGCGGCGCAGACGAGGCCCCGGGCCGTGCTCTCGTCGGCCCGGAAGACCTCGCCCCACTCGGCGGGCGAGGGCCCCGCCCAGGCCACGGCGTGGTCGGCGTCCCGCGGATCGACCGATCCGCCGGGGAACACGTAGGCACCGGCCGCGAAGGCCATCGTGGCCGTGCGCCTGAGGAGGTACGCCTCCAGGGGATCGTCACGCAGCAACACCACCGTGGCCGCGTCCCGGGCGGGGACGGGGGCCCGGCGGCCGGCGAGGATCTCCCGCGCCCGCTCGCCGACCTCGCCGGGCAGCGGAAACCCCATGAGGCCCTCCAGAACAACCATCGGTTCGACCGGCCCCATGCTCCCCCACGCCTTCGCGAGACCGCAAACCCCGGTTCCGGTGAGCCGGACCCCGTCAGCGGACCTCCGCGATGACCTCCACCTCGACCGCGGCGTCGAGCGGGAGGACCGCCACGCCGACCGCGCTCCTCGCGTGCCTGCCCGCCTCGCCGAACACCTCGCCGAGCAGTTCGCTGGCGCCGTTGAGGACCTGCGGCTGCCCGGTGAAGCCGGGAGCGCTCGCGACGAACCCGGCCACCTTCACGATCCGCACGACCTGCGACAGGTCGCCCACCAGGGCCTTGATGGCCGCCAGGGCGTTGACGGCGCAGATGCGCGCCTGTTCCTTGGCCTCCTCGGCCGACACCTCCGCGCCGACCTTGCCGGCGACGCCCAGCTCGCCATTCACGAGCGGGAGCTGGCCGGAGGTGTAGACGTAGTCGCCCGTCCGTACGGCGGGCACGTACGCGGCCAGCGGAGGCACGACCTCTGGCAGCGTGAGCCCGAGCTCGGCGAGCCGCTCCTCCGGGGTCGCCATCACTTGGCCCGCTTCATGTAGGCGACCAACTGCTCCGGGTTGGGCCCCGGGATGACCGAGACGAGCTCCCACCCGTCTTCGCCCCAATTGTCCAGAATTTGCTTCGTCGCGTGCGTGAGCAGCGGCACGGTGACGTATTCCCACTTGGTCATGGCCAAAGGCTATCGAGGCGGGGCGCGCCCGGGGCGCCCAGGAACGCGGTTCGGGCGGGAGCCCGTTGGCAAACCCTTACCCGACCGGTCGCGACGGGGGACGACCGCCGCGTATCGGCAGGTAACCCTTGGGTAGCCTTCCTCACGTGGGCGAGTGGAGCAGGCACGCCGACGCGGAGGAGGCACGGTGAGTCAGCCGACCGGCGGTCGCGCCGGAAGCAACGGGGAGGCCCGTGACACCGACTGGGACGGCGTGCGCCTGCACGTGGTGAGCGGCAAGGGTGGCACCGGGAAGACCACGGTGGCCGCCGCGCTCGCGCTTGCCCTGGCGGCGGGCGGGCGCAAGGTGCTGCTCGTCGAGGTCGAGGGACGGCAGGGCATCGCGCAGGCGTTCGACCTGCCGCCGCTGCCGTACGAGGAGCGCAAGGTCGCCGTGGCGCCCGGCGGCGGCGACGTGTACGCGCTGGCCATCGACCCCGAAGAGGCGATGCTCGAATACCTCGAGATGTTCTACGGCATCAAGCGCGTGGGCAAGGCGCTGACCCGCATGGGCGTGGTCGACTTCGCCACGACCATCGCTCCCGGCCTGCGGGACGTCCTGGTCACCGGCAAGACCAGCGAGGCCGTACGGCGCCGCGACAAGCTGGGCCGGAGGGTGTACGACGCGGTCGTCATGGACGCGCCCCCGACCGGCCGGATCTCCCGCTTCCTCAACGTGACGCAGGAGGTCGCCGGGCTGGCCCGGGTCGGACCCATCAAGAACCACGCCGATCTGGTGCGGGGCGTCCTCGCCTCCCCGGAGACGGCCGTCCACTTCGTGACGCTCCTGGAGGAGATGCCCGTCCAGGAGACGCTGGACGGCATCGAGGAGCTGCGCACGACCGGGCTTCCTGTCGGCGGCGTGTTCGTCAACATGGTGCGCCCCGCCGGGCTGCCCGAGGGCGTGCTTGCGGCGGCCTGCGGGGGCGGGTTCGACTCCGCCGAGCTCGCGCTCGGCCTCAAGGCGGCCGGGCTGACGGACGCCAGGGCCGACGCCTCCGCGGTCGCCGAGGCGCTCGCCCGGGAGGTGTGCGAGCACGCCCTGCGGACCGAGCTGGAGAAGCGGGAGCGCGGCGCGCTGGAGGAGGCCGACGTGCCGCGGTACGACCTGCCGCTGCTGCCCGACGGCGCCGACCTGGCCGGGCTCTACGAGCTGGCCGACGCGCTGCGGGCCCAGGGCGCGGCGTGACCTGCTGATCGAGTGCATCGAGTGAGAGGCTGAGCTGTGACGAGGACGGCGCCCGCGCTGGACATCGACGCGATCTTGGATGATCCGGACACCCGGATCATCGTGTGCTGCGGCTCGGGCGGTGTCGGCAAGACCACGACGGCCGCGGCCCTCGGGCTGCGCGCCGCCGAGCGGGGCCGCTCGGTGGTCGTCCTGACCGTGGACCCCGCCAGGCGGCTCGCCCAGGCGATGGGCCTGACCGAGCTCGACAACACCCCACGGCGGGTCCACGGCGTCGACGGCGCCGGGGAGGCCGGCGGCGAGCTGCACGCGATGATGCTCGACATGAAGCGGACCTTCGACGAGATCATCGAGGCCCACGCCGACCCCGAGCGGGCCCGGCAGATCCTGACGAACCCCTTCTACCAGTCGTTGTCGTCCAGCTTCTCCGGCACGCAGGAGTACATGGCCATGGAGAAGCTGGGCCAACTGCGCCGCTCGGACGAGTGGGACCTGATCGTGGTGGACACCCCGCCGTCGCGGTCGGCGCTCGACTTCCTCGACGCCCCCGAGCGCCTCGGCCGGTTCCTCGACGGCAGGTTGATCCGCATCCTCACGGCACCGGCCAAGGTCGGCGGGCGCAGCGCGTTCAAGCTGCTCAACGCCGGCTTCGGGATGGTCGCCGGCATCCTGACCAAGGTGATCGGGGCCCAGGTGCTGCGGGACATCCAGATGTTCGTCACCGCGCTCGACGCGGTGTTCGGCGGCTTCCGGCAGCGCGCCGAACAGACGTACCGGCTGCTCCAGGCACCCGGCACCGCGTTCGTCGTCGTCGCCGCGCCGGAGCGCGACGCGATGCGCGAGGCGTCCTACTTCGTGGAGCGGCTGGCCGACGAGCGCATGCCGCTGGCCGGGCTCGTCGTCAACCGCGTGCACCGTCCGCTGGCGCCGTCGCTGTCGGCGGCGCGCAGCTCCGCCGCCGCCGAGGATCTCGACGCCAGGGGCGAGCACGAGCTGACCGCCGCCGTGCTGCGGCTGCACGCCGGAAGAATGCAGCTCGCCGCCCGGGAGCAGCGCCAGCAGGAGCACTTCACCTCGGCCCATCCGACGGTGCCCATCGCACAGGTGCCCGCGATGCCCGAGGACGTGCACGATCTGGCGGGACTGCGCCAGATCGGGCAACTCCTCGCGTCCTGAAGACGTGTCGTCCGGCGTCCCGCTCCACAGCGGGACGCCGCGCCGGCTCAGCCGGCGATCAGCTCGTTCGTCCGCTCGTACTCTTCCTTGGCGGACTCCAGCAGGTCTCGCCAGGACTCCACGTCCGGCCTGCGCCTGAGCAGCGCGCGCCGTTCCCTCTCCGTCATACCGCCCCACACCCCGAACTCGATGCGGTTGTCCAGCGCATCGGCGAGGCATTCGGTACGGACGGGGCATCCACGACAGATGAGCTTGGCCCGGTTCTGGGCGGCGCCTTGCACGAAGAGTGCGTCAGGATCCGCACCTCGGCAGGCGGCACGGGAGGTCCAATCCGTGATCCACATGTTCGACCCCACTCCCCTTAGGTGGTCAGTCGTCGTTTCGGCCGACGGGCGCGGGCGTCGGGCCTCCTGGTTGCAGTAGCCGCAGAGGAGAAAGTACGCAAGGAAACGATCGAACCGACATACCCCGGGGGGACCAAATTCGTGCATGGTCAAGTCAGGCCATGTGGCCGGGAATGACTAGTCCCCCCCTCGCGGGGGTAATGCCGTTCCGTGAGGTCGATGCCGGGAGAGCCGCCAAACGGACGTACCCTTGGTTCCGTGCAAGCTCACGGCAAAACTCTGGCATCCCGGACAGGTGCGGCCCTGCGTCTTGTCGGCGCCTCGGGCGTCGCGGGAGTGCTGGCGGCGGCGATTGCACTACCCGCCGTCGGCGGGGCCGGCGTCACGGTCAAATCGAGCATCGAGACCCTGAGCCTCAAGCCGGCGGACCTCGACGAACCGCCGCTGCCCGAGAAGACGGTCCTGCTCGACGCGGACGGCAAGCAGATCGCCCAGTTCTACTTCGAGAACCGGGAATCGGTCTCGATGGACCGCATCGCGCCGATCATGCGTCAGGCGATCGTGGCGATCGAGGACTTCCGCTTCTACGAGCACGGCCCGCTCGACGTCGAGGGCACCACCCGCGCGCTGGTCAAGAACCTCACGACCGGCGGGGTGACCCAGGGCGGCTCGTCCATCACCCAGCAGTACGTGAAGCAGGTCCTGTTCAACAAGGCGGAGACCGACGAGGAGAAGGCCGCCGCCGTCGCGCCGACCGTGGGGCGCAAGCTCAACGAGATCCGCTACGCGATGTCGATGGAGCAGAAGTACAGCAAGGACGAGATCCTCAACCGGTATCTCAACATCGCCTACTTCGGCGCCAGCGCGTACGGCATCGAGGCGGCGTCCAAGCGGTTCTTCGGCAAGCACGCCTCGGAGCTGAACCTGGCCGAGTCCGCGACGCTGGCGGGAGCCGTCCAGGACCCGAACGCCACCGACCCCAACCGGGGCAAGACGTTCCGGGACCGGCTGCTGGCCCGGCGCAACGTCGTGCTCGACCGCATGGCCCAGCT
This sequence comes from Microbispora sp. H10836, assembly GCF_012999525.1. Classification (NCBI taxonomy): domain Bacteria; kingdom Bacillati; phylum Actinomycetota; class Actinomycetes; order Streptosporangiales; family Streptosporangiaceae; genus Microbispora; species Microbispora sp. H10836. The sequence goes on along the minus strand of NZ_JABBWU010000003.1, from coordinate 13,406 downwards.
GGACATCATCACCGACGCCGAGCGCGACGCGGCCAAGAAGAAGAAGCTGGGGTGGAAGGACAAGGAGATCCCCGGCGGCTGCGAGGAGAGCGACTACCCGTACTTCTGCCTGTACGTGCGCAACGAGATCCTCAACGACACGCAGTTCGGCAAGACCAAGAAGGCCCGTCAGGACTTCCTGGCCCGCGGCGGCCTGACGATCCGCACCACGCTGAACCGGAAGATGCAGAAGGCCGCCGAGACGGCGATCAAGAAGTACGTCCACCCGGCCGACAAGCCGGTCGCCTCCGAGGCTCTGGTCGAACCGGGCACGGGTGCCATCAGAGCGATGGCCGCCAGCCGGAAGTTCGGCACCAGCAAGAAGAAGAACGAGATGTCGATCAACGTCGTGGCCGACGCGCAGCACGGCGGCGGCGCGGGCTTCCAGGCAGGATCGACCTTCAAGGTGTTCACGCTGATCACCGCCTTGAAGGAGGGATGGAAGATCAACGACGGCATCGGCACCGGCGCGACCTTCCAGGCCAGCGGTCCCTCGGCCTTCAAGGACTGCGACGGCAACCTGGTCGGTGACCCCCGGGGCGTCCAGCACAACTCCGAGGGCGGCAGCGGCGGGTTCCTGACCCTGCAGACCGGCACCTTGAAGTCGGTGAACACCTTCTTCATGGCCCTGGAGCAGAGGGTGGGGCTCTGCGACGTCGTGAAGACCGCCAAGGACCTCGGCATCAAGCGGGCCGACGGCGCGAAACTGCGCGAGTTCCAGACGTTCACGCTCGGCTTCAACGAGATGGATCCGGTGACCGTGGCCAGCGCGTACGCGGCCATCGGGGCACGCGGGAAGTACTGCAAGCCTATGGCGATCACGGAGATCACCGACCGCTACAACAAGGTGACCTCGTTCAAGCCGTCCTGCAAGCAGGTCATCGAGGCCGAGATCGCGGACGCCGCCACCTACATCATGTCGGGCGTGTTCACCAAGGGCACCATGTCGGGCGTCGGCGGCATCGGCCGGGACGCCGCCGGCAAGACCGGTACCGGCGACCAGTCTCGCACCGTCTGGTTCGCCGGGTTCACTCCCGACCTCGCGGGCGCGGTCAGCCTCGGCGACCCGCGCGGCCCGATGCGGTACCCGCTCCCTGGACAGGTGATGGCAGGCCGGACGTACGGCTCGGTCTTCGGCGCCACCGTCCCCGGTCCGATCTGGAAGGCCACCTTCCTGGCGGCGCTCAAGGGCGTCGATCCCACGTCGTTCGTGAAGCCGGACATGTCGAGGTTCGGCGGCTGCGCCCACCAGTGCGCGCCCCCGCCGAAGCCGAAGTCCGACCGGGGCGACGGCGACGGCCGTGGCGACGGTGGCGGTGGTCCCGGTGGCGGGCGCGGTGGCGACGGTCCCGGTGGCGGGCGCGGCGGCGGCCGCGGTCCGGGTGGCGGCGGCTCGCCGTTCGACCCCTTCGGCTGATTCCCTCCGACGGGCCGCTCCCTCACCGGGGAGCGGCCCTTCGGCGTCTCAGCGCCCGGACCCGCTACTGTCTCAGCGTCCGGACGGCTACGCGGACAGACGGGCGCGTACGGCCTGGGCGACGCGGCCGCCCTCGGCGCGGCCCGCGACCTTCGGGTTCAGGATCTTCATGACCTGACCCATGGCCTTGGGGCCCTGCGCGCCGCTCTCGGCGACCGCCTCGTCGACGAGCGCGTTCAGCTCGTCGTCGCTCAACTGGGCGGGGAGGTACTCATCGAGGACCGCCTGCTCGTCCAGCTCCGCCTGGGCCTGCTCGGTCCGCCCGGCGCCCGCGAACGCCTCGGAGGCCTCCCGGCGCTTCTTGGCCTCGCGGGTCAGCACCTTGATCACCTCGTCGTCGGAGAGCTCGCGTGCCTCCTTGCCCGCGACCTCCTCGACGTTGACGGCGGCCAGGGCCATCCGGATCGTCCGGACCCGTACCTCGTCACGGGCCTTCATCGAGACCGCGAGGTCGGCCTTCAGCTTGTCCTTCAACGCACTCATGCGTCCATCTTGCCGTGCCCGGGCTCCGGTCTTCGCCAGGTTATGCGGGAGGCGGGCCGTACGTCGGGCATCATTGCTGTGTGAGGAAAGCAGCCGCGGTTCCCCTGTCCGTCCTCGGCCTCGGCGTCGCCGGTGTCGGTTACGCCGCCGTACTCGAGCGGAACTGGTTCCGGCTGCGCCGCTTCGACGTCCCCGTCCTGGCGCCGGGCCAGCGGCCGGTCCGTATCCTGCAGATCTCCGACCTGCATCTCACGCCCCGCCGCCACCGGCTGATCAAGTGGGTGCGGTCGCTGGCCGCGCTCAACCCCGACCTCGTCGTGAACACCGGCGACACGCTGGCGCACCCCGACGCCGTCGAGTCGTACATGTACGCCGTGGAGCCGTTGCTCGAGCGGCCGGGCCTGTTCGTCTACGGCTCCAACGACCTCTACGCCCCCCGGCCGAAGAACCCCGCCCGCTACCTGTGGCGCACCTCCAAGGGGGACTCACGGCAGCACATGCCGAACCTGCCGTGGGAGGAGCTGGGCGCCGCGATGCGGGAGGCCGGCTGGCTGGACATGAACAACGCGACGGCCCGCCTCAAGGTGGCCGACCTCGACGTCCACGTGGGCGGCATCCACGACTCCCACATCGACCGGGACCGGTACGACGAGATCGCCGGCCAGGCACCCGCAGACGCCGACCTGCGCCTCGGCGTCATGCACTCGCCCGAACCACGCAACATGTCGCGGTTCGCCGAGGACGGGTACCAACTGCTGCTGGCCGGGCACACCCACGGCGGGCAGCTGTGCATCCCCTTTTACGGCGCCCTGGTGACCAACTGCGGCATCGACCGCGCCCGGGTCAAGGGGCTGAGCAGGCACGAGAGCGCCTGGCTGCACGTCTCCGCCGGCCTCGGCACCTCGCCCTACGCGCCCGCGCGCTTCGCCTGCCCGCCCGAGGCGACCCTGCTGACGCTCGTTCCTCGCCGCCCCGTCGCGCCAGATGGCACAAGCAGCCGCAAAGTCCGCTAGACTTGCCGAGGCGCAGGACGAAAAGTCCAAGCGACCGGGGTGTAGCGCAGCTTGGCAGCGCGCTTCGTTCGGGACGAAGAGGCCGTGGGTTCAAATCCCGCCACCCCGACCAGGTAGTTGCAGGTCAAGGGCCTGATCGCTGGAGACAGCGGTCAGGCCCTTGATCGTTCGTTAGCGTGGCGTTAGTGGTTTGAACCCGATCACATGGCCGTTAGCAACCCCAGGCAGCCCTAAAAATCACCCCGCTTAGCGTCCGGTTGAACCTTCGACCCCGAGGTCCAGGGAGCGATCGGCCTCGGAGCTGGACCGTCGCCAGCGGCCGAAGGCGGCCAGCGACAAGGGCACGGGCGCTGTGGCCGCCGCTCAGCCAGGTTGCGCGAGCGATGCCTTAACGGTGGCACCGCCGGCAGAGCTACTGGCAGCTGTCTCAGGTTCGATCGGGGGTTCTGGCGACCTTCCGGCGGCGGAGCCGGAGGCGAGCTAACGTGATCAGCGCGATTTTCACCACGATGAGCACGATGACGATGTCGCCGGCAGCGGCGGTCCAGCGTGATTCCGCTATGACCGTACCGGCCACGCCGACGTGCAGGCCGATGACCAGGAGGATGGCCAGCGCCAGGAGGATGGTCTGGAGTCTCGGGCGTGAAAGCCCCCACCGTGGCGTGGCTGGGGTTGCGCCGGTGGGCACGACGGGGGCGTCCGGGGTTTCCTGCCGCTGCCAGGTCACGGTCAGCGGCTCGCGGCGGCTGAACCGCTCGAGGTCGCGGGTGACGACGTCGCGTATCCGGGCCAGGCCCTCCTCTTCGGGTGCGTCGATGCGGACTGTGAGGGTGCCGGCGTCGGCGGTGAGCGTGCATTCGCCCCATGGGGTGAAGGCGACGGTTCCGCTGGTGTCCGACCACTCGGCGGTCACCCGCACGCCGCGGCGGGCTGCCGGTCCGTGCGGGTGTAACCGGGCGGTGTGGCCGCCGCCGCCCATGGCGGCCGCGTGCTTGCAGAACTGGGCGAGGTAGCGCCCGGCCCGTTCGGTCTGGATGCGAGCATGCAGGATTGGCATCGGGGAGCTTTCTTGCTCGTCTGTGGTGGAGGGATCCGGCGTCGCGATGGCCCAGATCAGATCCGCGTGAGGGCGATGAGCCACGCCGGGATGCCGTCCTCGTCCGTCAGGCTGTCGAGGGCGGTCTTCTCGGTCGCGTCCACGCGCCAGCCTTCGGTGAAGCAGGCGGTGACGTCCTCGCGCACCAGGTGCTGTGGCCCCGGGCCGCTCTGGGGGCCGCGGAAGCACAAGACGAAGTAGCGGCCACCGGGCGGCACCACCGCCCGCAACCCCTGCAGGTAGGCGACGCGGTCCTGTTCGTCGTTGACGACGTGGACCAGCAGCCCGCTGTCCAGCACGGTGTCGAAGGACTCCCCGAGGTCGGCCAGCCGCCTCACATCGCGACGGAGGAACCTGGCGTTCATGCCCCGCTCGTGCGCCTTGCGTTCCGCGGCGTCGATCGCGGCGCCCGCGATGTCGACTCCGGTGGCGTCGAGGCCGAGGGCCGCGCACATCAGCACGTGTTCGCCGGTTCCGCAGCCGACGTCCAGGACTCGCCCGGAGATGGCGCCGGACGCGGCGAGAGCGAGGAACGCCGGCTGGGGGCGGCCGATGTCCCATCGCGGCCCACGGGCGTAGATCTCTTCCCAGTTCGGGTGCTCGGTGTCCATGCCGTGTGGGGCGGCGGCGCCATGGTGCCGGCCGGTGGTCGCGTTCTGCATGAGAGGTGTCCGTTCTTTCTCTTCGAGACGACCACCCGCGGTGTCCGGGAGGTCGCAGCGAGATCGTATTTATCGATACATAGTGTCTACGCCAACGTCACTATGTCGCACAAGAGGACAGCCTGTATGATCTGGACGTGCCCAAGCTGTGGACCGAGACGATCGACGCGCATCGCGCAGCGGTTCGGAATGCCGCCTTGAACGCCATGGCGGCGCTGGTGGCCGAGCGCGGGCTGGTCTCGCTGACGATGTCGCAGATCGCCGAACGCGCCGGTGTCGGGCGCGCGACGCTGTACAAGTACTTCCCCGACACCCAGGCCGTCCTCACCGCGTGGCACGAACGCCAGATCAACGCACATCTCGACCGGCTCACCGCGGCGGCCGAGCCGACCGAGCCGGCCGTCGTACGCCTGCGGGCCGCACTGCGGACCTTCGCGGAGATCCAGTACCACTCGGCGCGCCACCATGGCGGTGAGCTCGCCGCACTGCTGCATCGCAGTGAGCACGTCGACCGCGCGCGGCATCGGTTGCGGGAGTTCGTGGAGAACCTGATCGCCGAGGCCGCACAGGACGGGGATCTTCGTGACGACGTGGCGGCCGGGGAGCTGGCCGGCTACTGCCTGCACGCCCTCACCGCGGCCGGCACGGTCGACGGCCATGACGCGGTCCACCGCCTGGTCACGGTCACCCTGGCCGGGCTGGGCACCCCGCCTCCTCCGCCGTAATTCATAGCCTCGGGGGTAGGAACGGCAGGTGCGCCTTTCAGGCACTCCGCTGGGCGGTGAAGACAGTGACCTTCGTCAGCTCCTGGCGCTCTACCAGCGGGAAGACCCGCTCCAGCGCGTAGCGAATTCGATTGAGTTTCTGTGAGGGCAGGGAGTTCTTCCTGGCGATCGCAGAAGGCGCCCTTCCACCGTGCCAGGCGATCAGCAGGATGCCGCCCGGCCGGAGGATCCGGTGGAGCTCACGTACACCCGCGTCGAGGTCCGGCCACATGGCGACATTGTTGACGGACACGACCCGGTCGAAGCTCTGGTCGACTTGGGTGGTGTCATCCGCCGTGCCGGGCTCCAGCCGCACCCGGCCGCTCGAGACGGCTGCCGCGTTATGCCGCGACGCCATGGCCAGCATGTCGGCGGACGGATCGACACCGCAGATCGCCTGCGCCGAGGTCTCCAGGTCCAGCGCGCGGATCAGCGCGCCCGGTCCGCAGCCGACCTCGCAGACTTGATCGCCTTCCTGCACGTCGAGGAGTCCGAGCAGTTCCCCCGGATCGTTCAGCCGCAGCATCAGCCACCCCGCCATCCGCCCTGGAAGACCGGTGGGCATGGCGAACGAAGACCGAACCGGGCCGTCGAAGGCCCAGGACGAAATCGATGGCGTCCTCATGCCGACCAGGTTCTCGGTTCAAGCCGCCTTGAAGTCAAATGGAGTCATGGAGTCCATCCCCATCGGTGAGGCCGCCGGGCGCTTCGGCCTCAACCCCTCCACACTTCGCTACTACGAAGAACGCGGTCTGGTATGGCCGAGCGGGCGCGAACGCGGGCGTCGGATGTACGGGCCGGAGGAACTGCGCCGCCTTGCCTTCGTGCACATGGTCAAGCGGCTGGACATCCCCCTGGATGTGGCGGCCGCGGTACTCGATCAGCCTCGGGAACGATGGCGGCACGACACGAGCCGGCAGATACACCAGCTGGACGACCTGATCGCACGGGCTCGGGCGGCGCGCGAGTTCCTTACGTACGCGCTCGACTGCCCTGCCGAGCATCCCGCCCGTGACTGCCCCCACCTGCTCGCGGTGTTGGACGAGCTGGTCGGGGGCGCCCCCTTCGACCGCCTCGTGGCGAGCCTGTCCGAAGGGTCGGTAGCAGCCCAGGACTCTGGCCGAGAGCGGGCTTGACGCACCGGCCGATCCCGTCTCGAGCTCAACCAGCTGACGTAGGTGGAGACCGGAATTATGTCGTGTCTGAGCATTACCATGGCCGATAGTGCTTCCAGTCGGAAAGAGGCTATGGATGCTCGTCACCGCTGTCTTCATCCGCTTCTTCCGCTCGTTCAACTTCGACTACCTCGATCAGGGAAGGGATGAGCCGCAGCACAACAGACGAAAACCACAGGCAAGCAATCAGGAACAAATCAAGAACAGCAAGGAACTTTCACCGAAAGGAATGAACTGAAATGGCCTGATAGAAAGAATGCGGCCAGGCCGAATTCAAGAACTTGCGATCAGGACTAATCCAGCGAACATCGCCCCTACCTCGCCTTCGATCATGGCGTTGCCCATAGAGTCGGGCCAGCAAGAGGCCGTTCGACAAGCTGCCTACCAGCGGCAATCCAAATCTGATCATGACCAGTCATAAGTGGCGAACCAGTGGTCAGGAATTGGCCATGCGATTGGCCACCCTACGAGACGCACCCAGCGCTATGGGGTGATCAAGACATCTCAGAGCATGAACGCATGCCCCGGCTCGCGAAAGTCGCATATTCCTGCCCTGGGCCCTCACCCGAAAAGGGCCCAGGAGGTGGGACTTGGGGCCTCGCTGAAAGGGGTCTGGGAGGTGCCGGCGGGCCAAGGCCGCCGGGTGCTTCGGTTGCCATTGTGATCACGGTTCGCCCGGTGGATGACCTATGACGGGCTGATGGGGGACCTTTGACCTCTCCTCGACGGTGCCGGGAGGTCCATGCTCGAAGAGCCGGCTGTCACCGCAGCCGGCTACCGATCAAAGCAGGTGATCGAAATGATGTACTGGAACGGAATGAACGGCTGGGGTTACGCCGTGATGATGGCCGGAAACGTGATCTTCTGGGCTGCACTGATCACCGGCGTTGTGCTGCTTGCCCGTCACCTTGGCCGGGCATCTCGCCCTCCCGTGAGGACTGATCTCCCGTCCGCTGAAGAGTTTCTGGCACAACGCTACGCCCGCGGCGAAATCGACACCGAGGAGTATCAGGCCCGTCTCGACACGCTGCGACGTGCTCGGGTGGATGCTTGAAACGTAGGGGCGCAGGACCACACAGCCCCACCCCGCAGCGGGGAATCTGGGACGCAGAAATTCGATCGGGGCTCCGCCGAACTACGGCTCGCCGGAGCCCTTCTCGAAACCTTCAAGAGTGCCATCTCCGGCGCCGAAAAGGCTCATTCAAAGGTCGTCCAGACTTGCGGCACTAGTCGCCGCACTGGCAGTCACCGCACTGACAGTCGATGCACTTGCAGCTCCCCGAGTAGGGGTAGCTGAAGCTTCCGGCATCCTGAGTAGTCCCGGCGTTTGCACAGGTGCAGGCACCCAGGGCGGCGGCACCGGCGGCCAGGGCCGTGGAGATTGCCAGCTTGGCGATTTTCCCCTGGAGAATTGACATTAGTTTCCCCCTTGGTTTGCGAGATCAGAGATTTCTCCTGCGGTCACAGGAACTGTCTCTCGATGGCGCTAACGGGCCATCTCGCGTGGGGTCTTGATTTCCTGCGCCACAACCACTCAAACGGACATTTGGCGCAATTGGCAATATACGGGAAATGCCATCAATCCAAACGGGAGACTTTTATGATGATTGAACCCGTATGAGTCTGCCGTCCGTAATATCCCGATAATTGCGATATCTGTACACTTGTCCGGTCGTTCGCCGCAGGGTGATCGCCAGATGCTCGCACGGGTACCAGCTCGTAGTGATCGCACCTGCTCCTGGGGTTACTTCACAGGCGATCGCCGCGGACATCCAGTGCTCCTCGGGTGAACGACGAAGGAGCCCATACATGTCGGCGGGATGTCGGCGCTCTGGACCTGGCCGAGTGCTGCCGCCTGGGCATGGGGACTCGCGGTGGACGGCTCACCTCAGCCACTACTATGGCCGATAAGAGATACGACTCAGCGTCTGGGGGCGATGATGGCAGCCCGAGGACCGGTGGCAGCGCTTCTCCGCGTGTTGCTGCTGGCGATCCTCGTGGCGGGTATCGCATTCATGCACACCCTGGGGCATGAGCACGACGACCATGCCGAGATGTTGATGCCGTCGACGGTGTCAGTGCATACGGTCGGCGAAATGCCCGGCACCGCTCATCACAGCTCCGTGATCAGTGAGTTTTCTCCATCCACCGCCGGTGGTTCCCACGTGCCACTCGACCCGAGCGCGGTGTGCCTCGCGATCCTGGTAGCGCTGGGCCTGGCCCTTGGGCTGCCGCTGCTTCTGCACCGCATCTCCGCCGAGGAGTCGACCAGGCTCCTGCGGCTGCCAAGCCACAGGCGGGCTGCCCCCAACGTGCCTTCACTGTCCGTCATCCTCACTGGTGTGGTCGTGCTTCGGAACTGATGGATGCCACGCGGGTGCCCGGCACTCCGCGTTCCGCTCAATCCATCAGTACGACCCAAATGAGGTTTCGCATGTCTACGTTCGATCGGCGTTCCTTCCTGCGTGGCGGCCTGCTGATCGCCGCCGGGACCGCCGTCTCCGCCTGCAGCGGCAACACGGCGGCCGACACGACTGGTAATGCTCCGGCCTTCATCGGGCCCTCGGCGGAGCAGGTGCGGGCCGCGGAAGCGGAACGCCACCCGGGCGCGGTCCGAGACTTCGTCCTGACCCCGCAGCGGGGGAAGGTCGACCTGGGTGGGAAGGTGGTCGACACCTGGTCGTATGACGGCCGCATTCCCGGCGCACAGATCCGCGTGAAAGCGGGGGAGGTCGTCAGGGCCCGGGTGGTCAACCGGCTTCCGGCCGACACCAGCGTGCACTGGCACGGCCTGGCTCTGCGCAACGACGTCGACGGTGTCCCCGGCGTCACGCAGCCGCCCATCGGGGCCGGCGCGGAGTTCACCTATAAGTTCACCGCGCCCACCCCCGGCACCTACTGGTTCCACCCGCATTCCGGGCCGCAGCTCGACCGCGGCCTGTATGCACCGCTGATCGTCGAGGATCCCCACGAGCCGCTGTCGTACGACGAGGAGTGGGTGGTCGTCCTCGACGACTGGCTGGACGGCGTGACCGGCACCCCCGACCAGGTCCTCGCGGAACTTCGCAAGGGCATGATGGGCGGGATGAACCATTCCGCCGGCGGCCAGGACGGGATGGGCGGCATGGACATGAGCACGCCCAGCCCCGGGGGCGGCTCCCACATGCTCATGGGCGCCACCAGCGAACTACTCGGCGGGGACGCCGGCGACGTGGCCTACCCCTACTTCCTCCTCAACGGCCGCCTGCCGACCGCGCCGGAGACCTTCCGCGCCAAGCCCGGCACCCGGGTGCGCATCCGATTCATCAACGCCGGTGCCGACACCGCCGTCCGGGTGGCTCTCGGCGAGCACAAGATGACCGTTACCCACACCGACGGCTTCCCCATCGAGCCCGTGTCGACGGATGCGCTACTGATCGGCATGGGAGAGCGCTACGACGTACTGGTGACGCTTAAGGACGGCGTGTTCCCGCTGGTCGCCCTCGCCGAGGGCAAGAAGGGCTCAGCCCGTGCGTTGGTCCGTACCAGTGCGACCCGCCGGGCGCCGGGCATGAACGCGCAACCGGCACAGCTCAAGGGGAAAATCGTCCACTATGACGGGCTTCGCCCAGCGCAGGACGTGAGGTTGCCGTCGAAGGCGGGCGACCGCACGATCAGGTTGGAGCTGACCGGCAGCATGATGGCCTACAACTGGGCCATCGACGGCAAGCCGTACGATCCGAAGACCATTCATGCCGTAAGAACCGGTGAGCGGGTCCGGCTGTCGTTCGTCAACCGAACAACCATGTGGCATCCCATGCACCTGCACGGTCACACCTTCGCGCTGGCAGACAGCGGAATCCGTAAGGACACCGCGATCGTGCTGCCGAACACCACCTTGGATGTCGATTTCGACGCCGACAACCCAGGCATGTGGATGATTCACTGTCACAACATCTATCACGCTGAGAGCGGCATGATGACCACGCTGGGCTACCTCCAGGCTTGATCACCCCGGGCGCTGCCGCCCGCCGCTGATTCTCGTACGGCCGGTGACTCCTGGATCCCCCTTGGAGGCGCCGGCCGTCAGGTTCCCCGTCCTCGTCGTGATGTACGCCCGAATCGCCGGCCGGCATGGGTGAACGACGCGGCGTTCCCTCGTCGGGCTGTCCACCTTCTTCGGCGCCGACGACGCTTGGAGCCGCATGGCGATCAGGCGGGAGGGGGCTTGTACGCCGTCGAGAAGGTCCGGCCTCCGTCCCGGGACTGGTAGACGGTGCCGTCCTCTGTCGCCATGAGAAGTCGGCGCCCGTCGGTAGTGGAGAACGCTGCGGCGGGGCCAGGGAGGTTCCCCTGGGTCTTCCAGGTCTTCCCGCCGTCCTCGCTCCTACGAACCGTTCCGTCGGTCGCGGTCCCGACGAGCAGCCCCTTGCCCAGCGTGTCCAGGAAGGTGAGCGGCGGTGCACCCGTCAGTGCGGTGAACGTCTTTCCGCCGTCCTGGCTCACCATCGGGCCCTCGGACGTGGTCGCGTAGAGGAGATCGGGCTGGTCGGCGGAGCCTGCCAGATCGGCCACCTCCAGGTGCGCGCCGTCCGTCCAGGTGACGCCGTTGTCGACGCTGCGGCGGATCCGCCCGCTCTGGCTGTCGTAGGCGTACAGGCTGGCGCCTGCGGGTTGCAGGGCGTGGAAGTCGGCAGTTCCTGCCTCCGACACCGTCTTCCAGGTGAGGCCGGCGTCGGTGGTGCGGATCAGCCCGAGGTGGGCGGGCGCTCCCGCCGCCACGTCGACAGCCGAAGGGTGGCCGCTGGCCAGGAAGGTCTTGGGTCCTACGACCGTGAAGCCCATGTGGTCCTGAACCCGGTCGGCGATTCTGACCGCGGTGTTCGTCGCCCTGACCTGGAACAGGCCGAAGTGTCCGGCGATGTAGATCGAGCCGTCTGCCGGATCGGTGCCGAGGCCATGGATGTGGCCTACGCCCGGGTCCATGGAATCGGTTCTCTGCGCCCGGGTCTGGTCGACCTGATCGGCCTGGCCGGCTGCGCACCCGGTCAGCAACACGGCCAGCAGGGCGACGATGCCAGGGAGGCGACGCCGGGTCGGGAGCATGGCAATCCTCGTCTCGCGGAGCATCCGGTTATCTCGCCACGAATCCTACTAATGGTAGTAGTAGGTCGGTCGGTCTCACTAATCGCCCCACCGTTCACCGTCCCGGCGACAGCCCGGCAGATGCAGCGGGGCCGGATCGACCTGCCCGGGGCGCTGCTGGTCACCGGCGCTACCGTCGCTCTCATCTACGGCCCGGTCAAGGCGGGCGATGGTCGGCGGCTCCTGGCTGCTCACCGGCATGCCGGCGGAGGCGAACGTCTGGGCGACCCTGGTCCCCGGCTTTGCCGTAGCCACCGCCAGCCTCGGCACTGTGTTCGTCGCAGCCACCACGACAGCACTCGGCTACGTCTCTCGCCAGGAGGCCGGGCTTGCCTCGGGCATGGTCAACACCTTCCACGAGGTCGGCGGATCGGTCGGCGTCGCCGCCCTCTCCACCGTCGCGGCCACCGGTATCGAGACCGGCGCGAACACCGGCTTCAGCACCGCCTTCATGGTGTGCGCCGTGAGTGCCGCTCTGGCGGCCCTCATCCCTAGCTCCGACTGGGCACCCTTGGGCAAGCGGAGCGGCGATCGCCCGTACGTGCCGGCGGTGGACATGCGGGGCCGCCGCTCGCAACGCGGCTTCAGGGGCGAGCAGTTGCATCAGGATCGCATCGCAGGGACGTCCGTTCGGCGATGCGGTCGATGCCTTGGACCTATCCGGCTACTCGCCGGAGCCGCCTTCGGAGAGGCTCTGCCTCCATCTCATGAGCTCCCACCTCTCGAAGACGGCTCGGTCCAGGCAGTCATGTCAGCGACGGGCCGTCTGGTCATTCGTGCTGCTTTCAGGGTGATCGCGCCGCCCGCCCTCGTCCCCGTGCATCCCCTTCATCATGACCATCATCATGATCGGGCATACGAGGACGATACCGAGCAGGAGCAAGGTGCTGAGAGGCATTCCCAGCCAGAGCGCTCCCACGACGAGGACGGCTACCGCGATGGCGACCAGGCCATAGTTCACCTTCATTGCGGGCCTCCCTTCCAATCCGCGGCAGCTTCACTCTCCTCCTGCGCCACTAGATGTGCCCAAGGGCGAAGGTCCTGCCCGTGTATGAAGAGGTCCTCCCAGCGCATGGCCAAGGCCCTACGCATACCGGGCATCTACTATCTCAAATAGCAGCCATCGTTCGCTGTAGGCATGGGAGGCATAGCCGTGGTAGGGGAGCCGGGAACTCGTTACGAGGGCAAGGACCGTAGCACGGCGGTTCTGGACGTCAGCGGACTGCACTGGGCCTCCGAACAGAACGTCGTCGCCTCACGGCTGGGCCGGCAGCCCGGTGTGCTGAAGGTCGAGGTCAACCCGGTGGCCCAGACGGCCACAGTGGTGTTCGACCTCTCTCGAACCTCGCTGGCCGAACTGCGAGACTGGGTCCGCGAATGCGGATACCACTGCGCCGGCCAGTCCGTTCCCTCCCACATCTGTGACCCCATGGCGGAACCCTGATCGGTGACGTCCCCTCGGGTGGTGTAACTCCAAGCTGTTGATGCAAGCCCCGGACACGGGGCGAGCCATCGTGTGACGGTCAGCGAGTTCCCGACCAAAGGTTCTCGCGGAGGACACCACACGATGGCT
>NZ_JABBWU010000029.1:0-104334 GCF_012999525.1 Microbispora sp. H10836 | reverse complement strand
ATGTCCAACGCCTGCGACAACCGCTTGGCCTCGGCGAACTCCGCCCGCCGATCCAGCCAGCCCAGCCACCGCGGCCGGGTATACCGGCTCAAACTCGCCAGCGTGATGTTCTGCGCCACCGGATGATCCAGCAGCAACGCCTGCGCCTTGCGCTCCTCGGGCGCCAGCCCCATACCCATCCGCACCGCCCGGGTCGTACTCCCCGGCCGCACCGTCCGCCCGTCCAGCACCACCCGGCCACTGGCCCGCCGCGCCCCGTAGATCGCCTCGATGATCTCGCTGCGACCCGACCCGACCAGCCCCGCCAACCCGAGGATCTCCCCCGCCCGGATACTGAACGACACATCCCGCACCCGGCCCGGCACACTCAGGTTCTCCACCCGCAGCACATCCGGCCGCCCCTCATGAGCGCCCCTGCCCGGCCGCGGCGGGAACACATACTCCACATTCCGCCCGGTCATCAACGCCACGATCTGCGAGGTCGGAGTGTCCTTGGCCGCCAGCCCCACCGCGACCGTCCGCCCGTCCTTCAGCACCGTCACCCGGTCACCGATCTGGCGGATCTCCTCCAACCGGTGGGAGATATAGATCACCGCGACCCCCGCAGCGGTCAGATCACGGATCACCCGAAACAGGTTGTCCACCTCGTCATGAGCCAGCGCGGCCGACGGCTCGTCCATGATGATCAACCGGGCCGAATGCGACAACGCCCGGGCCATGCTCACGATCTGCTTGTGCGCCGGCGACAACCGGCCCACCTCGGTCCGCGGCCGGATCTCCCCGTGCCCCAGCCGCTTGAGCAACTCCCCCGCCGCCCGATCGGCCTCACCCCTGCGGGAGAACCCGAAACTCGCCGGCTCATGCCCGAGGAAGATGTTCTCCGTCACGCTCAACCCGTCGACCAGGTCGAGCTCCTGGTAAATGGTCGCGATGCCATGGCCCATCGCCGCGGTCGGCGGCGCCAGCCGCACCGGCGCGCCATCCAGCAGCACCTCGCCCTCATCAGGCGCGTGAGCACCAGACAAAATCTTGATAAGCGTGGACTTCCCGGCACCATTCTGGCCGAGCAGGCAGTGCACTTCCCCGGCCCTGACCTCAAGGTCCACGCCGTCCAGCGCACGCACGCCGGGGAACTGCTTGACGATCCCCCTCATCTGAAGCAGGGGGTGTTCGTCTCCCATGGGGATCTCCCAACGATGTCAATTGCCGGAATAGACGTGGTCGGAGTAGACGTGATCGCTGATCAGGCGGGTGGCGCCGATGACACCCGCGGTGTCGCCCAGTTCGGACAGCACGATCGGCAGATTTCCGGTGGCGAGCGGCAGCGACCGGCGATAGACGACGCTTCTGATCTCCGCGAGCAGCACGTGGCCGAGCTTGGCCACGCCACCCGCGATGATCACAAGACCGGGGTTGAAGAAGCTCACCAGGCTCGCCAGGACCTGTCCCACCCGGCGCCCGCCGTCGCGGATCAGCCCGATCGCGCCCGCGTCGCCCTGCGCCGCCGCGGCGGCGACGTCCTCGGCCGTCAGCGTGCCCGCGACCGCGAGCCGCTCGGCCAGGTACGGCGAGCCGCCCGAGCGCGCCACCGCGACGGCCTCCCGCGCCAGCGCGGCGCCGCCGAAGTACGCCTCCAGACACCCGGAGTTGCCGCAGGAACAGACCGGCCCGAGGTCGTCCACCCGGATGTGGCCGATGTCGCCGGCGCTGCCGGACACACCGCGGTAGATCTTCCCGCCCACCACGATGCCGCAGCCGATACCGGTGCCGATCTTGACGAGCAGGAAGTCCTCGACGTGCCGTGCGAGGCCCGCGTGCAGCTCCCCGAGGGCCATGATGTTGACGTCGTTGTCGACCACCGTGGGGCAGCACAGTGCCTGCCCGACCGTCTCCCTGACCGGGTAGCGGTCCCAGCCCGGCATGATCGGCGGCACCACCGGAACGCCTTCGGCGAAGCTCACCGGCCCGGGGACGCCGATGCCGGCGCCGCTGAGATCGGTGAACAGCCCGTCCCTGCTCAGCTTGCCGAGCAGTTCGATGGCCCGGTCCAGCACGACGCCGGGTCCCTCTTTGATGTCACAGGGTTCGCTCAGGTGACCGAGCACCTCGAGCTCGCCGTTGGTGACCGCGACGTCGATCGAGGTGGCGCCGATGTCGATCCCGGCGAACCGGATGTCACGCGCGATCCGTACGCGGCCCGAGCGCCTGCCGCCGCGCGAGGCGGCCAGCCCGTCGGGCTCGGCGAGCCCGAGCTCGATCAGCCGGTCCAGCTCGACGTTGAGCTTCGACCGGGACAGGTCCACCACGTCGCCGAGTTCGGCGCGGGAACGCCCGCCGTCCCTCAGCAATCGCAGGAGCGCGGCCTGGTGCGCGTTCTCCGGCCTGATGGTCGTCCTCTTCACCTACGCCTCCGCGTCCCAGTGATTGGCTGGAAACGTACCCCTTTTCTGCTGATCTGGGAAGACCTTTTATCGATCCGATGCAACCTTTCGCTGGAATCAGCAAAAGTCGCCTCCGACGTACGGGGTAGAAGAGCAGGAGGACCGTTGGAGGGCGCATGCTGGGGTTGCCGGACGAGGTGCGCGGCTGCCTGTTCGACATGGACGGGGTGCTCACGCGCACGGCGCGGGTCCACGCTGCGGCGTGGAAGGAGATGTTCGACGAGTATCTGCGCGAGCGGGCGGCCGACAGCGGCACGCCGTTCGTGCCCTTCGACGAGACCGGCGACTACGAGCGGTACGTCGACGGCAGAAAACGCCTGGACGGCACCCGGGGGTTCCTGCGGGCCAGAGACATCGACCTGCCCGAGGGCAAGCCGGACGACCCGCCGGGCATGCCCACGGTCAACGGCCTGAGCAACCGCAAGAACGAACTGGTCCAGGCGATCCTCGACCGGCAGGGCGTGGAGGTCTTCGAGGGGTCGGTGCGCTACCTGCGGGCCGTCCGCGACGCCGGGCTGCGCCGCGCGGTGGTCTCCAGCAGCGCCAACACCGCGCGCGTGCTCGCCGCGGCCGGGCTGGACGACATGTTCGACGCGCGGATCGACGGCGAGGTGGCCAGGCGGCGCGGCCTGGCCGGCAAGCCCGCCCCCGACATGTTCCTCGCCGCCGCCGAGGCCCTCGGGCTCGCCCCGGCCGAGGCCGCGGTGTTCGAGGACGCGCTGGCGGGGGTCGCCGCCGGGCGCGCGGGCGGCTTCGCCGTCGTGGTGGGCGTGGACCGCGGGCATCAGGCCGGTGCCCTGCGGGACAACGGCGCCGACGTGGTGGTGACGGACCTCTCCGACCTGCTGGACGAGAAATGATCAAACATCCCGCCTTCGTGGTCGAGCCGTGGTCGGTGCGGGAGTGCCACCTGCACACCGACGTGCTCGCCCAGACCGAGTCGGTCTTCGCCCTGTCGAACGGGCACATCGGGCTGCGCGGCAACCTCGACGAGGGCGAGCCGTACGGGCTGCCCGGCACCTACCTCAACTCCTTCTACGAACTGCGCCCGATGCCGTACGCCGAGGCGGGCTACGGCTACCCCGAGTCCGGGCAGACGGTCGTCAACGTCACCAACGGCAAGCTGATCCGGCTGCTGGTGGACGACGAACCGTTCGACGTCCGGTACGGCACGCTGCACTCACACGAACGAGTCCTCGACCTGCGGGCGGGGACGCTCACCCGGAAGGTGTGCTGGAGCTCCCCGACCGGGGCGGAAGTGCGGGTCACCTCGACCCGGCTCGTGTCGTTCACCCACCGGGCCGTGGCCGCGATCCGCTACGAGGTGGAGCCCGTGGACCAGGCGCTCAGCGTGGTCGTCCAGTCGGAACTGGTGGCCAACGAGACCGTGCCGCCGCCGACCACCGACCCCCGCGCCGCCGCCGCGCTGGAGGCGCCGCTCGTCCTGGAGGAGAACGTCACCGCGCGCAACGGCGTGTGCGTCATGGTCCACTCCACGAGGGCCAGCCGGCTGCGGGTCGCGGCGGGCATGCGCCACGAGATCGACGGCCCGGACGGCACCCACGCGGAGTGCGACGGCGGCGGCAACGTCAGCCGGGTGACGGTCGCCACCCGGTTGAAACCCGGCGAGCGGCTGCGGCTGGACAAGTTCTTCGCCTACGGCTGGTCGGCCAAGCGGTCCAGGCCCGCGATGCACGACCAGGTCGTGGCGGCGCTGGCGGCGGCCCGGCTCACCGGGTGGGACGGGCTGTGCGACGAGCAGCGCGCCTTCCTCGACGACTTCTGGGCGGGCGCGGACGTCGAGGTGGAGGGCGACGCCGAGGTGCAGCAGGCCGTGCGCTTCGGGCTGTTCCACCTGCTCCAGGCGGGTGCCCGGCTGGAGCGGCGGCCCATCCCCGGCAAGGGCCTGACCGGCTCGGGCTACGACGGCCACGCGTTCTGGGACACCGAGAGCTTCGTGCTGCCGGTGGCCATCTACACCTATCCCCGGGCCGCCGCCGACGCCCTGATGTGGCGGCAGTCGATCCTCCCCCTCGCACAGGCGCGCGCCGAACAGCTCGGGCTGCGCGGGGCCGCCTTCCCCTGGCGGACGATCAACGGCGAGGAGTGCTCGGGATACTGGCCCGCGGGCACGGCGGCCTTCCACGTCAACGCCGACATCGCCGCCGCGGTCACGCGGTACGTCGACGCGACCGAGGACACCGGCTTCGAGCGGGACATCGGCCTGCCGCTGCTCGTCGCGACCGCCCGGCTGTGGTGCGCGCTCGGCCACCACGACGCCGAAGGCCGCTACCGCATCGACGGCGTGACCGGCCCCGACGAGTACAGCGCCGTCGCGGACAACAACGTCTACACGAACCTCATGGCGCAGCGGAACCTGCGGGCCGCCGCCGCCGTGGCCGTACGTCACCTCGACCGCGCGCAGCAGCTCGGGGTCACGCTGGAGGAGACGGCGACGTGGCGCGACGCCGCCGCGGCCATGTACCTGCCGTACGACGAACGGCTGGGGGTCCACGAGCAGAGCGAGGGGTTCACCGGGCACGCGGTGTGGGACTTCGCGGGCACCCGGCCCGAGCAGTATCCGCTGCTGCTCCACTTCCCCTACTTCGACCTGTACCGCAAGCAGGTCGTCAAGCAGGCCGACCTCGTGCTGGCCATGCACCTGTGCGGCGAGGCGTTCACCCCCGAGCAGAAGGCGCGTGACTTCGCCTACTACGAGGCGCTGACCGTCAGGGACTCCTCGCTGTCGGCCGCCACCCAGGCCGTGCTCGCCGCCGAGGTGGGGCAGCTCGACCTCGCCTACGCCTACCTCGGCGAGGCCGCGCTGATGGACCTGCGCGACCTGGAGCACAACACGCGCGACGGGGTCCACATGGCCTCGCTCGCCGGGGCGTGGATCGCGCTGGTGGCGGGGTTCGGCGGCATGCGGGCACGCGAGGGACGCGTCCGCTTCGCCCCCCGCCTGCCCTCGGGCATCACCCGGCTCACCTTCCGCGTCCGCTACCGGGGCCGGCTGCTGCGGGTCGACGTCACGCCGGACGGCACGACGTACCGGCTGCTGCACGGCACCCCCCTCACGCTGACGCACCACGGTGAGGAGCTCACGCTCGGCGCGCAGCCGCAGGCCCGGCGCAACCCGGCGCCGCCGTTTCCCGGCCTGCGGGTCAGGCAGCCCCCCGGCCGCGCGCCCGTTCCGCGACGACCCGGGGACCTGTCCATCGACCTCGCCTGCCCGCCGGAGCAGCCGGGCGAGGAGCTCTGAGGTCAGAGCATGGCCTGCAGGGAGGCGCCGGCCTGCTCGCCCAGTTTGGTCGGCAGATAGGGCTGCTCGGCCATGACGGCCTCCCAGTTGTCGCGGAGCGCCTCGACGGTGAGGTCGTCGGTCCGCCAGCCCGGCCCCTCGGCCACGAACACCCGGGCGACCCGGCCCGCGCCGACCGAGAACACCTCGCCGCTGGTCTCGCAGCTCTCGTGGGCCAGGTAGGCCACCAGCGGGCTGACCCGCTCGGGGGTGAACTTCTCCTCGAACTCCGCGGGCAGCAGCGACTCGGTCATCCGCGTCCACGCCACGGGGGCGATCGCGTTGGCCTTGATGTTCGCCCGCGCCCCCTCTATGCCGAGCGTCTTGGTGAGGCCCACCAGGCCCATCTTGGCCGTCGAGTAGTTGGCCTGGCCGAAGTTGCCGAACAGCCCGGCCGGCGAGGAGGTGTTCACGATCCGCCCGTACGCCTGCTCCTTCATGTGCGGGAACGCCGCCCGGCTGACCAGGAACGACCCGCGCACGTGCACGGCGATCACCGCGTCGAACTCCTCGACCGCCATCTTCCCGAACGACCGGTCGCGCAGGATGCCGGCGTTGTTGACGACGACGTCCACGCGGCCGAACGCGTCGAGAGCCGTCCGCACGATCGCCTCCGCGCCCTCCGGCGTGGCGACGTTGTCGGTGCTGGCCACCGCCTCGCCGCCGTTCTTCCCGATGAGCTCGGCGACCTCCGCCGCCGGGCCCGTGGACGCGCCGGAGCCGTCGAGGGCGCCGCCCAGGTCGTTGACGACGACCTTCGCCCCCCGCTGGGCGAGCAGCAGCGCGTGCGACCGGCCGAGACCGTGCCCGGCTCCGGTGACGATCGCCACTCTCCCGTCGAACCTGAGCTCGGACCCCTCAGACATGGCGCCACCCTTCCCTCGCAGGACCAGAAGAGAACATCGTTCTAGTTCTTCCAGAACGATATCCTCAACCGCTCAGCCGGAGAAAGCCGCCTTGACGGAGCGTCAGGCGGAGGGGCCGTACCAAAGGTCGGGCTCGCCGGGCACGCGGGTGACCATGCCCCGCTGCTCCAGCCACACCAGGTGGGCGAGCGTCTCGTTGTTGGCCGCCCGCCGCATGTACGCGGGGATCTCCTCCCAGCCGCGCGACCAGGTGAGCCGGGTGGCGATGTCCCAGCAGGTGGAGCCGTCACTCTCGGCCACGACGCGGCGCACCTCGGCCAGCCGCTCCTCGTGGTGCGCGATCACGTAGTCCACCCGGTCGGCCAGCTCCAGGAAGCGGTACTCGTGGGCGGGCAGCACCTCCTCGACGTCGAGCTTGCCCACCGCCCGCAGCGCGTCGAGGTAGTCGGCCAGCGGGTTGGCCGACGACTGCGGGTGCACGGCGACCATCGACGTGATCCGGGCGAGCACGTGGTCGCCGGAGAACAGCAGCCTGCGCTCCGGCTCGGCGAAGCACAGGTGACCGGGCGAGTGGCCCGGGGTCCACACCGCCCGCAGGTCCCAGCCGGGCAGGTCGAGCCGGTCTCCGTCCTCGATGAGCCGGTCGGGCGTCGCCATCGTGACGAACTGGCGCAGCATGACCGACGCTCCGGCGAGCTCCTCGGCCGTCAGGTCCGGCACGCCGCACCTCAGCAGGAGGGCGCGTTCCCGATGTACGAGCGACTCGATCGCCGACTCGTCGTAGCGGTCGTGCACGATGCGGGCATCGGCCGGGTGCAGCCCGATCCAGGCGCCGGAGACCTCCCGGATCCGCCCGGCCAGGCCGTAGTGGTCCGGGTGGATGTGCGTGACCAGCACGGCCTTCACGTCGGTGATCTCGTACCCGGCCGCGGCGAGCCCCGCGACGAGCGCGGCGTACGCCTCCTCGGTGTTCCATCCGGCGTCGATGATCACTACCCCGTCGGGGACCTCCAGGGCGTAGACCAGCACGTAGCGCAGCGGGTTGATCGGGATCGGGACGGGGATCGACCACAGCCCCGGCCGCACCCGCTCGACCTCGGGCAGTCTCCCGCCCAGCCACGCCGCGCGCTGCGCCTCGTTCGCCGCGGTCACACTCACCTTGTTCATCGGCTCCCCGCCCCTCTCGCAGCCCTGCCCGCTCGATTGTGCCGTCTTACCGAATCTGGTTCTACCGGAGGTGCCTCAGGCCGAGGCATGCGACCGCCTCTCCGGTTCGGAGCACAATCTGCGGCTCTGGCCGTACTTCGACGGCCGGGCTTATCGCCTCACGATCGACCGTGCGAGTATTCTGCGAGATCCAGCCTGAGAGTCGGCATAGGACGGGGTGTCAGGCGGAATGTTGCTGAGTTTCCGCACAGCCAACCATCGGTCGCTGCGTGAGGAGCAGCGTCTGCTCCTCACGCCCGCGTATGACGGGCAGGACACCGCCGACGTCGAGTGGCCGGCCGTCCCGGTCGCGGCGATCTTCGGGCCGAACGCCTCCGGCAAGTCCAACGTGCTTGATGCGATCAGGTACATGTCGTACGTCGTCAGATGGTCCTTCCGGGAGAACGAGCCAGGGGCAGGGCTGCGACGAAACCCCTTCGCACTCAACAGCGATGAACCGTCCACCTATGTGGTGGATCTCTCTATTGATGGAGTTCGATACACATACGGATTCGCAGTTGACGATCTCGCCGTAGTAGATGAGTGGTTGTACAGCTACCCGCGCAAGAGGGAACGTAAGATATTCGAGCGTAGCGGCGATACGTTCACCTATGGAGTGAATACTCCCGACTCCGTCAAGGGGTTGGCGGAACTCGTGGAGCCCAACGTTCTTCTTCTGTCCGTGGGTGCGCGTGCGCGCCAGGAGACGTTGCGACCCGTTTACGGCTGGTTCGCAGCTCAAGGCTTTCGCTCACCGTCCACCATCATGAACACGGAGACGCTCCTGGGCAGGCTGGGAAGTATGGAAATCCCCGAGCTTCAAGCCCGCATAGCCGACCTCATGCGCGCCGCGGACACGGGAATCACCGAATTCGAGGTCGTCGAGGAGACCGACGAGGAGCTGGCCGTACGGGCCGCGAGAAGGCCAAGGGTTGGAGGGGAATACATGCCCTCGCGCCGGACAAGGCTCTTGTTCCGGCATATGTGCGGCGCGGGCGAGTTCACGCTCCCCCTGCAGCAGGAGTCCGAGGGAACCCAGCAGATGTTCCACCTCGCGGTCTCGGTGCTTCCCGTCCTGCAGCACGGAGGCGTTCTCGTGGCGGACGAGCTGGACGCGAGCCTGCACACCTACCTCAGCGCCAAGCTGATCCAACTGTTCCAGGATCCGGTCACCAACCCGCGCGGCGCTCAGCTCGTCTTCGCCAGCCATGACTCCGCGCTACTGGGGCGGATTCAAGGGAGAGACGTGCTCAGGCGTGACCAGATCTGGTTCACCGAGAAGGGAGAGGACGGCGGCACTCAGCTGTTCCCGCTGACCGATTTCAAGCCGCGCAAGGAGGACAACAGAGAGCGCCGCTATCTGACGGGTCGCTACGGCGCCGTTCCGAACATGGACGACGAACTATTCACGGCGGCGCTTGCCACACGTGTAGATTCGGCGCATGTCCCCCCGGCAGCCCAAGAACGACAATAGCCGCAAAGGTAGCTCATCAATAGCGAGGCGGTCGCTCCTTGAACGACGGCCTTCCGGCACACGAGCCCAGAAGAAGCGTTTCCTTATCCTTTGTGAGGGCGAGACCGAGGAACGTTACTTTCAAGGCATGCGTACCCGTGGCGGTCCGGTGCTCGACGTTATCAATCCCAAGGTCGACCACGTCAACGTAGTCGTGGAAGCCCATCGACGTCGATGTCTGGACGATTACGACGACGGCGACGAGGTCTGGTGCGTTCTCGACACCGAACTCGACCGCGGGCTCGCTGATCGGATCCTGGCCAAGGCGGGCGGCACGATTCGCCTCGCGCTCTCGACCCCATGTTTTGACTTCTGGCTTCTGCTGCATCGAGAGGACCGCCGCGCTCCCTTTCAGACGGCGGGTGACGTCGAGAAGGCGCTGAAGCGGGCGCTGCCGGGGTGGAGTAAGGGAAGTACGAAGTTCGCGGACTTCCGGGACGGCGTCGACGATGCCTGCCGACGGGCCAGGGCCGTTGCCTCCGAGAAGAAGGACCACATGCGGAACCCGTCGACATCGGTGTGGAGGCTCGTGGAAGCCATCCGAGGATCCGCCGGCGGAGGACGATGATCCGCGAGGTTCCCGGCGGTCGTGGTGACCGCGTGCTCTACCGGAGGTGCCTCAGGATGGGACCGGCGGGGAGGCGTACGTACAGGAGGGCGGAGGCGAGGACGACCACGGCGGTGAGGGCCCAGACGGGACCGGCGCCGGCGACCCCCGCCAGCGGCACCAGGCAGAGCGAGGAGAGCATGCCGCCGAACTGGAGCTGCAGGGAGTCCACCGACATCACGGTCGCCCGGCGGTCCGCGGCCACCCGCCGGTGGACCAGTTCGGTCCTGAGCAGGGAGGCGACCGCGAGCGCGGTGAACAGCACGACGTAGGCGGCCGCGGCGGCGGCGATCGCGGCCCAGCCGCGCAGCACCACCGAGGCGGCCAGCGCGGCGACCGCCGCCGCCACCACGACGGTGGCGAGCACCGCCGCCCGGACGGAGCCGCGGGCCAGCCGGGCCGCCACCGGCGCGAGCGAGCTGCCGAGCGCGTTGGCGGCGAACCCGGCGAAGGTCACGAAGGCGTAGGCGGCGCCGCCCGTCTCGGCCCGCCCGGTGATCTCCGCGAGCCGGCCGGGGGTCAGCATCTCGATCGTGTTGAGCATCACGCCGCCCGCCGCGGCCACCAGCAGCAGCCGGCCGAGACCGCGGTCGGTCAGCCCGATCCGCACTCCGCCCGCGATCGTGACCGGCACGTCGCGGACCGCCGCGGTCAGCCGGGCCACCCGGCCCGGCCCCCGCGCCGTACGGCTCGGCTCGCGCATCAGCACGAGCACGGCCACGAGGAGGACGACCGCGGCCCCCGCCGCCGCCCAGACCGGCGCGGCCAGCGGATCCCGGCGTACGGCCAGCGGGAGCAGGCCCCCGGCGAGCGTGCCGAGCGCCAGGGCGGCCGAGCCCGCGACGTTGCCCGCCGCCAGCGCGGGCTTGAGGTCGGCGTCCGGGCCGTGCCGCTCGTGCAGCGTGTCGACGTACCACGCCTGCGCCGGTCCGCTGGACAACGCGCGGGAGACGCCCTTGAGCACGGACGCGACCAGGAACGCCCAGGCGGAGTGCGCCAGCGCCATGACGGCCAGCGCCGCCACGCCGACGACGGCCGAGGCGGCGAGCACCGCCCGCCTGCCGAGCACGTCGGCGAGCCCGCCGGTCGGCAGCTCCAGGACGACGACGGTGACCGAGTAGGCCGCCGTGACGAGGCCGATCTCGGCGATGTCCAGCCCGCGCCCGGCCATCAGCAACACCATCGGCGCCAGCATCAGGCCGGTCGGCAGCCAGGTGAGGAACTCGATCGCGGCGTACCGCCCGTGCTCACGCATGTCCGGCCGCCGGGTCGTCCCGGCGCGGATGGGCCGCCAGCAGCACCGCGACCGTGCGCGCGTCGGGGTCGTCCCGGTCCCGCTCGGCGGCCTCCAGGAACATGGCCGACACCCGCTCGTACAGGGCCGTCACCGTCGCCGGCGAGAGCCGTACCACCAGATCGGACATGCCGGCGGCCTCGACCCACGCCTCGCTCCACAGCTCACGCTCGCGCTCGAAGTTCTCCACGTCGGCGGTGAGCTTCTCGAGCTGGCGCCGCCGCAGGAACGCGGCGGCCTCCCGGCCCTCGGCGGTCGCGGCCATCTCCACGTCGCTCCAGGAGGTGAAGCGGTGGATCGCGCGCCACCGGCGCTCACGCCGGTCACGCCTGCCGGGATCCTGCTCCACGAAGCCGTATCGGGCGAGCTGACGCAGGTGATAGCTGGTGGAGCCGGAGCTCTCGCCGAGGCGCCCGGCCAGCTCGGTCGCGGTCGCCGGGCCGTTCGTGCGCAGCTCCCCCAGCAGCCGCACCCGCAGCGGGTGGGCGACCGCCTTCAGGGTCCGGGAATCGCGGACGTGGAAGACCTCCTGATCCATATCGCGGACACTACTTCGCAAAGGAACTTTTGCAAAGATATCTCTGCGGAAATGAAAGTTTCAGCTGCACGGCCCCGCAATGGCCGGTCAGCGGCGTCTTCCCCACCGGATCGTTGACGCCCGGCGAAACGCGAAGGAAACATGCCATTCGCTCACCGGCTTGGGAGCGCTCCCACACCACCCCCCGAGGACGACTGTGCTCAGACGAATCGGCATCCTCGCCGTGGCGGCACTGGCCACGGCATGCCTGACCGGCACACCTCCCGCCACGGCGGAGGAGGGCCCGGAACAGATCCCCAACGGCACGTTCGACACCACCACGGAACCGTGGTGGCACACCGCGAACCTGAACTTCGAGCTGACCGACGGCCGGCTCTGCTCCGACATCCCCGCGGGAACGACCAACCCCTGGGACGCGATCGTCGGCGTCAACGACATCCCGCTGGTAAAGGACGAGACGTACGCGTTCAGCTTCTTCGCCACCGCGACCCCCGGAAAGGTCGCCAGGGCGTACGTCCAGCTCCCGACCGACCCCTACACGCAGTACGTGGCGGCGGCCCCCGAGCTGAGCGTCTCGGGCAACACCTACAGCTACACGTTCACCTCACCGGTCGACCTGCCCAACGCGCAGGTCGTCTTCCAGCTCGGCGGCAGCGCGACGGCGTGGCGGTTCTGCGTGGACAACGTCTCGCTCAAGGGCGGGGCGCCGCCGGACGTCTACACGCCCGACACCGGCCCCCGGGTCCGCGTGAACCAGGTGGCCTACCTGCCCAAGGGCCCCAAGAACGCCACCGTGGTCACCGACGCCACCGCGGCGCTGCCGTGGCAGCTCAAGAACTCCGCCGGGACCGTGGTCGCGCACGGCACGACCACCCCGCGCGGCGTCGACGCGAGCTCCGGCCAGAACGTCCACTCCATCGACTTCGGCTCGTACGTGAAGGCCGGGACCGGCTACACGCTGACCGCCGACGGCGAGACCAGCCGGCCGTTCGACATCAAGCCCGACGCGTACGCCGGCCTCAAGCTCGACGCGCTGAAGTTCTACTACACCCAGCGCAGCGGCATCGCGATCGACGACGCCCTGCGTCCCGGCTACGGCCGGCCCGCCGGTCACGTGGGCGTCGCCCCCAACCAGGGCGACAAGAACGTCCCCTGCCAGCCGGGCGTCTGCGACTACACCCTCGACGTGTCCGGCGGCTGGTACGACGCGGGCGACCACGGCAAGTACGTCGTCAACGGCGGCATCTCGGTCGCCCAGCTCATGAGCGAGTTCGAACGCACCAAGAACGCCGCGACCGCCAAGCCGATCGGGAGCCTGAACATCCCCGAGAGCGGCGACGACGTCCCCGACGTGCTCGACGAGGCCCGCTGGGAGCAGGAGTTCCTGCTGAAGATGCAGCGGCCCGACGGCATGGCCCACCACAAGATCCACGACGAGAACTGGACCGGCCTGCCGCTGCTGCCGCACCTGGACGCGCAGAAGCGCGAGCTGCACCCCGTCACCACGGCCGCCACGCTCAACCTCGCCGCAACGGCCGCCCAGGCGGCCCGCATCTTCGCGCCGTACGACGCGGCGTTCGCGGCGAAGAACCTCGCGGCGGCGAAGAAGGCGTGGGCGGCGGCCAAGGCGAACCCGAACATCCTGGCCTCCACCGCCGACGGAGTCGGCGGCGGCACCTACGACGACGCCAACGTCAGCGACGAGTTCTACTGGGCGGCGGCCGAGCTCTACATCACCACCGGTGACAAGGAGTACAAGGACTTCGTCCTCGCCTCGCCGGTCCACACGGCCGACATCTGGCGGACGGGCGCCATGGACTGGGGCAACGTCGCGGCGCTCGGCCGTCTCGACCTGGCGACCGTGCCCAACGCCCTGCCCGGCCGCGACGAGGTGCGCGCCTCGGTGGTGGCCGGCGCGGACAAGTACCTCTCCGCGCTGAAGGCCCACCCGTACGGCCTGCCGTACGACACGACGTCCTACGACTGGGGATCGAACAGCATCATCGTCAACAACCTGGTGGTCCTGGCCACGGCCTACGACCTCACCGGCGACGTGAAGTACCGCGACGGCGTGCTGGAGGGCGTCGACTACATCTTCGGCCGCAACGCGCTCAACCAGTCGTACGTGACCGGCTACGGCGAAGTGGCGTCGAAGAACCAGCACAGCAGGTGGTACGCCCACGCGCTGGACACCTCGCTGCCGAGCCCGCCGCGCGGCACGCTCGCGGGCGGCGCCAACTCCGGCATCCAGGACCCGGTGGCCCAGGCGAAGCTGAAGGGCTGCGTGGCGCAGTTCTGCTACATCGACGACATCAACTCGTGGGCGACCAACGAGCTGACGATCAACTGGAACTCGCCGCTGTCGTGGATCTCGGCCTTCATCGCCGACCAGGGCGACGGCACGGTCAAGGCTCCGGCCTCGTGCAAGGTCACCTACACCACGCACGGCTCCTGGCCGTCCGGCTTCACCACCCAGGTCACCCTCAAGAACACCGGCACGAAGGCGATCGACGGCTGGTCGCTGAAGTGGTCGTTCCTGGGCGGCCAGAAGGTCGACGTCAGCTGGAACGCCAAGTTCTCGCAGCAGGCCGCGACCGTGACCGCCGCGAACGAGTCGTACAACAAGACCATCAAGCCGGGCCAGTCGGTCACCTTCGGCTTCAACGGCCTGGGCGCACCGGGGGCCAACCCCGCGCCCGACCTGTTCACGCTGAACGGCGCCGCCTGCTCCGTCTGACCGGCCGCCGCTCCTGAAGACCCCGGCCGCCGCCTCGGCAGAGGCGGCGGCCGGTTCCATGTCATCGGGGAGGCTCAGCGCAGATGCGGCTCGTAGGGCGGCAGGGCGACGCCGCCGCCCTGCCCGCCCTCGTCTCCTTCGTCCCCGTCGTCCGCTTCGTCGTCGGCCTGGGCGAGGACCTCCGGCCGCAGGATGCGCGACGCACCGAGAACCTCGATGCCCAGGAGGCGCCCCTCCCGGTCCAGGTCCAGCACGATCTCCCCGCGCAGTTCGTCGTCCTCGACCTCGATCTGGGTGACCGCCTCTCCCTCGCCGATCTCGTCGACCAGGTAGATGTAGGCGACGTTGTTCTCTCTGTCGTGATCGACGCGCACGTCAGACCTCCCACCCTCGCCCGGCGGCTAGGTCGTGTCTGACGAATCATGGCCCTGCTGCGCGCGGCCCAGGCGGCGCCTCGCTGCGTTGCCCCACCCACGAAAATTCCTCGCAGGCTCGGAATTTCCGCGGGGCCCGGGGTCGTCGTCGCCGATAACGCTGTTATCGGCTCCTCCTCCGCCTTGCGATGCATCCACCTGTATCCCGGCTCGCGACGGGCAGCATTCGTCAGATACTCCCTAGTTCCTTCTCTTCTTCTTGCGGATGACCGTGATCACGTTACCGGTCCTGTCGTTCACGACGACCTTCAGCTTGTCCGTCTCGTAGACGGAGGTGCCGGGATCGTGGCCGCGGCTCCTCCGGCCGTTCGCCTTGACCTCGTCGATCATGTCGTCGCTGAAGCCACGCTGGAACTGCCGGTCCCGGGCGACATGAGCGGTCTTGCCGTCCTCGTTCGGGCGGGCGACGCCGCCCCCGCCTCCGCCCCCGCCTCCTCCGCCACCGCCGCCGCCACGGCGCCCGCCCCCGCCGCGGCGCCCGTTGCCGCCGCTCCTGGCGTTCTTGTTGCTGCGCCCCATGAGTGCCAGGCCGTCGTGCGGGGACCGGCCGGACGCTCGGGGGCCCACCGTGCCCCGGGCCGGGATGCGGTGACCCGCGCCGGCGAACGCGGGGACCGGCCCGCCGCCCGGGCGGCGCAGGCCTTCGAGGATCCGGCGGAACTGCTCGGTGACCCGGCGGTCGAGCGCGGGGGCCAGCACCCGTCCGGCGCCCTCGGCGCCCTCCCGCTGGATCTTCCCGATGGCGGCGCGGGAGCGGAACATCTCCGCCGCGGCCAGGGCCGCGCCGAGCGGACCGCCCGCCAGGTACGCCCTGGCCACCCGCACGGTCGTGTAGACGGCGGTCGAGGCCACCGCGACCTTCACGCCGGTCGTCAGCCAGGCCGCGTTGTCGAGCACGGGCGGGGCCCATCGCGCGGCGGCGGCCGCCCGGCTCAGGTGTCCGCCCTCGCCGCCCGTCTCGCTCCAGTAGCCGGCCAGCGCCGTCGCCGACCTGCCGCGGTAGACCTCGCCCGTCCCCGCGATCGTCGCGTTCGCCGCCGTACCGGACCGATCGGTGCCCGCGAGCACGGTCCGCCACGCGTCGGCGTCCTTGCGGATCTCGTCCTCGTCGACGTTCGGCCAGGGCACGCCGAGCAGGCTCAGCATCATCTCCACCTGCGGGGGAACCGTCACACCCACCGTCGGGCCCCCGTCACGCCCACTGCTCGCCGTACAGGTCGCGGGACCGCGACAGGCTCGCGCCCTCGGCCTCGCCGACGCGGGCGCTGACCCTGCCCAGCCCGTCGCCGGTGTCGCCCATCGCCGCGGACAGGCCGGTCAGCGCCTCCACCCCCAGGAGCGTGCACTCGGCGTACGGCCCGGCCAGCATGCCGAGCAGGCCGTCGTCCTGCCACGCAGCGCCGCCGAGCCCGCGTTCCCTGAGCCGGCTCAGCGCGGCGGCGTAGTCCTCACCGTGCACCTGCATCCGGGAGGCGTCCTGCCTCATCCGGTCGTGGATGATCTCCAGTCCCGACTCCATGCCGCAGACTCAACTCCCCCACTTCCCGTTTCGTACGGATCACAGTAAACACTGATCTACCTTTCGATAGCCTTCTTTCTCATGACGACCCCCTCCCCCGACGGCGACGCCGAGTTGCTGGAGCGCGTGCTGCTGGAGGGCCGGACGATGATGCGGCGGCTGCAGGACGCGCGGGCCCTGGTCCGCGACGTGACGGGACGGGCGGAAAGCCCCGACCGGACGATGAAAGCGGTGGCCGACGGCCGGGGCGAGATCGTGGAGCTGCACTTCGACCCGCGCGTCATGCGGCTCGACCGCGAGGCCCTCGGCCGGCAGGTGACGGCCGTGCTGCGCGCGGCCCAGCGGGACGCCGAGGCCAGGACCCGGGAGATCATGGACGCCGCCCTCGCCGAGACCGCGGACGTCCCCGCGCCGCTGGACGAGAGGTTCGTCCGCGACCGCGTGGAGCGGATCGCCCGCGACCTGCTGTGACCCTTCACGACCCGACTGGAGGCCCCGTGTACGGCTCTCGCATGAACCCGGCCGACATCCGCGAGGAGGATCTCGCCCGGGCCGAGGAGCAGGCGGAGCGAGTCCACGCCTGGGCCGAGCGGGCGCGGGCCGACCTCGAAGAGATCACCGGCACGGGCGAGGCGGCCTCCGGTCAGGTGACGGCCACCGTGTCGGCGGAGGGCCTGGTGCTGGACGTGGCGTTCGGGCCGCGCGCGACGCGCCTGGACAGCCGGACGCTGGCGGAGGAGGTCCGCACCGCCGTCTCCCGGGCGCGGCTCGACGCCGCGCGCCGGACCCGGGAGCTGATCCGCGACGGCCTTCCCGGGTTCGACCCCGACGAGGCCGCCGCCCAGTTCGAGCGGCTGCTCGACGTCCCCTGGGACTGAGGGCCCGAAGGCGTCACAGGTCGCTGCCGCCGGTGGCGTCCACGGTGGCGCCGGTGACCCAGCCCGCGTCGTCGGAGGCGAGGAACGCGACCACCCCGGCCACGTCCCGCGGGGTGCCCACCCGGCCCAGCGCCGCCCGGCCGGCCGACGCCGCCCAGGCCGCCTCGTCGCCGCGCAGCCAGTCCGCGTTCGTGTCGGTGTCGACGATCCCCGGCGCCACGTTGTTGACCGTGATCCCCCGGGGCCCGAGATGCTTGGCCAGCGCCAGTGTGAAGGTCTCCAGCGCGCCCTTGGTCATCGCGTACGCGATCGCCTCGGGGAACGCGATCCGGGTCACCCCCGAGGTGACGGTCACGATCCGCCCGCCGTCGGGGATGCGCGGCAGCGCCCGGCGCGTGACGAAGAGGGCCGCCCGCGTGTTGACGGCGAACGCCCTGTCGTAATCCTCCGGCGTGATCTCTTCGATCGTTCCCCGCACGGTGATCCCCGTGTTGTTGACCAGGATGTCGATCGGCGCCTCCGGCCCCAGCTCCAGGTCCAGCCCGGCGAACAGCTCGTCCACGTCGCCCGGCACGCCCAGTTCGGCCCGCACCGCGAAGGCCCGGCCGCCCCGGGCCTCGATCGCCGCCACCGTGTCCTTCGCCGCCGCCTCGTCCCTGGCGTAGTTGACCGCCACCAGCGCCCCGTCGGCCGCCAGCCGCTCGGCGATCCCCCGTCCGATCCCCCTGCCCGCGCCCGTCACCAGCGCCGTCTTGCCATGCAGTGCAGCCATGTCCGCCTCTTTCTTTAGCGATCGCTACAAAATACACGACTGTAGCGATCGCTATAAAATCGGCGCATGGGAAGGGCCAGGGCGTTCGATCGGGACGTCGCACTGAACCGGGCGCTGGAGGAGTTCTGGCGGCACGGCTACGAAGCGACCTCGGTCGCGGGGCTGACGGCCGCGATGGGCATCAACCCGCCCAGCCTCTACGCCGCCTTCGGCGACAAGCGCCGGCTGTTCGCCGAGGCCGTGCGGCGCTACCAGGAGACCCACGGCGCGTTCGCCGGCCGGGCCCTGGCCGGGGAGCCGGCCGCGCGGGCGGCCGTCGAGCGCCTGCTCCGCGAGGCGGCGGAGGTCTACACCGATCCCGCGCACCCGCCCGGGTGCATGGTCATCTCCGCGGGGGTGAACACGAGCGACCCCGGCGTGATCGAGGAACTGCGGGCGCACCGCGAGGCCGGCAAGGCGGCGATCCGCCGCCGCGTCGAGCGGGACGTCGAGGCCGGCCTCCTCTCGCCCGAGACCGACGCCCCCGCGCTGGCGACGTTCTTCGCCGCCGTCATCCAGGGCATGTCCACCCAGGCCAGGGATGGCGCGAGCCGGGAGGACCTCCAGGCGGTGGCGACGCTCGCCATGCGGGCGTGGCCGTAGGCTGTCGGGCGTGATCGACGACATCTGGGTGGACGACGCCGTCACGGCGCTACGTCCGGACTTCGCCGTCCTGGTGATCTGCGCGTACGGCCTGCGCAACGGGCCGTCCGACGACCGCTCGCGGGCCTGGCTCGCCGACGCCGCCGCGGACGCCGTGCCGCTGGACGACCCCAGGATCGAGGCCTGGCGGACGGCCTACCGCGCCTTCGGCGCCAAGCCCCAGCGCACCCGGCCGTCGGTCGACGCGCTGGTCCGCCGGATGCCGCTCCCCGAGATCAACCTGGTGGTGGACGCCTACAACACCGTGTCCGTACGGCACGGCCTGCCGATCGGCGGCGAGGACCTGCGCCGCTACCAGGGCAGCGCGCGGCTGATGCGGGCCGCGGGCGACGAGCCGTCGGAGGAGGCGCTGGGCGACCCGGAGATCGGCGAGGTGGTGTGGCGCGACGACGCCGGGGTGACCTGCCGGCGGTGGAACTGGCGGCAGTGCGTCAGGACGAGGATCACCGAGGAGACGGTGGACGCGCTCTTCCTCCTGGAGCGACTCGAACCGCTCTCTCTGGACGCGTTGCGTGCGGCGGGCGACGACCTCACGGGTATGCTGTCCGATATAGCTCCCGATATCCGGATCGAGTCGCGGCTCATCGGCTGACCCAGTCGATGTGACCAGATGGTAAGGGACACCTCACCACCCAGACGGACTATCCGCGCGTGACCTGTTTTATCGATCCTGGGAGGATGGGCCGGGACCTGCGACCCGCCGGGGCGCACCTCGGTGTGCGAGGCGAGTAGCCTTGGACAGGTTCACCAAACATCAACGCCGATCTGCGGAAGAGGGCGATTTCCGCCGTGTCGTCTGAGTCGTCGCGGACAAACCCGCTGGCAAGCTTCGGGCAAAATGAGTGGCTTGTCGACGAGTTGTACCAAAAGTATCTCGAAGATCCCGAGTCTGTTGACCAGGCCTGGTGGCACTTCTTCGCTGACTACAACGGGACGGCCAAGCCCGCTCCGTCCAAGTCCGCAGGCGCCGCGAACGGTGCGACGGCGACGGCCGCGCCCGAGGCTCCAGCGCCGGTGACCCCGGCGCCGCAGACGGCCCCGCCGAAGCCCGCGCCGCAGGCCAAGCCCGAGGCGAAGGCGCCCGCGCCCGCCAAGCAGCAGGCCCCGGTGCCGGCCGGCGCGGTCGAGGAGAAGCTGCGCGGCGCCGCCGCGCGCACGGCCGCCAACATGGAGGCCTCGCTGGTCGTCCCCACGGCCACCAGCGTCCGCGCGGTCCCCGCGAAGCTGCTGATCGACAACCGCATCGTCATCAACAACCACCTGTCCCGCGGCCGCGGCGGCAAGATCTCCTTCACCCACCTCATCGGCTACGCGATCGTCCGGGCGCTCAAGTCCATGCCTGAGATGAACTACTCGTACGGCGAGGTGGACGGCAAGCCGGTCCTCGTCAAGCCGGAGCACGTCGGGCTCGGCCTCGCGATCGACGTGCAGAAGAGCGACGGCACCCGTCAGCTGCTGGTGCCCTCGATCAAGCACGCCGAGTCGATGGACTTCCGCCAGTTCTGGACCGCGTACGAGGAGATCGTGCGCAAGGCCCGCGGCGGCAAGCTGGGCGTGGAGGACTTCCAGGGCACCACGATCTCCCTGACGAACCCCGGCACGATCGGCACGGTCCATTCGGTGCCGCGGCTGATGCCCGGTCAGGGCACGATCATCGGCGTCGGCGCGATGGAGTATCCGGCGGAGTACCAGGGCGCCTCCGGGGAGACGCTGTCCCGCCTGGCCATCAGCAAGGTGATGACGCTCACCTCCACCTACGACCACCGGATCATCCAGGGCGCCCAGTCGGGTGACTTCCTGCGCCGCATCCACCAGCTCCTGCTCGGCGCCGAAGGTTTCTACGACGAGATCTTCGAGTCGCTGCGCATCCCGTACGAGCCGGTCCGCTGGGTGCAGGACATCTCGGCCACGCACGACGACGACGTGGCCAAGTCCGCCCGCGTGCTCGAGCTCATCCACGCCTACCGGGTCCGGGGCCACCTCATGGCCGACACCGACCCGCTGGAGTACCGCCAGCGCAAGCACCCCGACCTCGACATCCAGTCGCACGGGCTGACGCTATGGGACCTGGAGCGCGAGTTCCCGACGGGCGGCTTCGGCGGCAAGCCGCTGATGAAGCTGCGCGACATCCTCGGCGTGCTGCGCGACTCGTACGTCCGCACGGTCGGCATCGAGTACATGCACATCCAGAACCCCGAGGAGCGGGCCTGGATCCAGGCGCGGGTGGAGCGGCCGCACGCCAAGCCCGACCGCGAGGAGCAGCTGCACATCCTGCGCAGGCTCAACACCGCCGAGGCGTTCGAGACGTTCCTGCAGACCAAGTACGTCGGCCAGAAGCGGTTCTCGCTCGAGGGCGGCGAGTCGCTGATCCCGCTGCTCGACTCGGTCATCAGCGCGGCGGCCGAGGAGAACCTCGACGAGGTCGTCATCGGCATGGCCCACCGCGGCCGGCTCAACGTGCTCGCCAACATCGTGGGCAAGTCGTACGCCCAGGTCTTCGGCGAGTTCGAGGGCAACATCGACCCCCGCAGCGCGCACGGCTCCGGCGACGTGAAGTACCACCTCGGCGCGAGCGGCGACTTCGTGGCCCCGTGCGGCAACAAGATCAGCACGTCCGTGGTCGCGAACCCCTCGCACCTGGAGGCCGTCGACCCGGTCCTGGAAGGCGTGGTCCGGGCCAAGCAGGACCTGCTTGAGCGCGGCGAGGAGGGCTTCACCGTCCTGCCCGTGCTCGTCCACGGCGACGCGGCGTTCGCCGGTCAGGGCGTGGTCGCCGAGACCCTGCACCTGTCCCAGCTGCGCGGCTACCGCACCGGCGGCACCGTGCACATCGTGGTGAACAACCAGGTCGGCTTCACCACCTCCCCCGCGTCCTCGCGCTCCAGCGTGTACGCCACCGACGTCGCGCGCATGATCCAGGCGCCGATCTTCCACGTGAACGGCGACGACCCCGAGGCGGTCGTCCGCGTCGGTCTGCTCGCCTACGAGTACCGTCAGACGTTCCGCAAGGACGTCGTCATCGACATGATCTGCTACCGGCGGCGCGGTCACAACGAGGGCGACAACCCGGCCTTCACCCAGCCGCTGATGTACGACCTCATCGACGCCAAGCGCTCGACCCGCAAGCTGTACACCGAGGCCCTCATCGGCCGCGGGGACATCACGGTCGAGGAGGCCGAGCAGGCCCTGCGCGACTACCAGGAGCAGCTGGAGCGGGCCTTCACCGAGACCCGCGAGGCCGCCAAGAGGCCGCTGGAGCCCGGCGCGGTCGTGGTTCCCGAGCCCGACGAGCAGATCCCGTGGTCGCACGAGGACACCAAGACGGCGATCTCGGAGGAGGTCGTCAAGCGGGTCATCGACACCCAGCTCAACCTGCCCGAGGGCTTCACCGTCCACCCGCGCCTCGCCCCGGTGATCCAGCGCCGCGGCACCATGATCTCCGAGGACGCGATCGACTGGGCGACCGGTGAGCTGCTCGCGTTCGGCTCGCTGCTCATCGACGACCACCCGGTCCGCCTGGTGGGCCAGGACTCCCGCCGCGGCACCTTCGGCCAGCGCCACGCCGTGCTGGTCGACCGCGTGACCGGCGAGGAGCACACGCCGCTCAAGACGTTCAACCACGACACCACGAAGTTCTACGTGTACGACTCGCTGCTCAGCGAGTTCGCCGCGATGGGCTTCGAGTACGGCTACAGCGTGGTCCGCCCGGACGCCCTGGTCGCCTGGGAGGCGCAGTTCGGCGACTTCGCCAACGGCGCCCAGTCGATCATCGACGAGTTCATCTCGTCGGGCGAGCAGAAGTGGGGCCAGCGCTCCTCGGTCGTGCTGCTGCTGCCGCACGGCTACGAGGGTCAGGGACCGGACCACTCCTCCGGCCGGATCGAGCGCTACCTGCAGCTGTGCGCGCAGGACAACATGACGGTGGCGCAGCCGAGCACCCCCGCGAACTACTTCCACCTGCTGCGCTGGCAGGTGCTCTCGCAGCGGCGCAAGCCCCTCATCGTGTTCACGCCCAAGTCGCTGCTGCGGCTCAAGGCGGCGGCCTCGGCCACGTCCGAGTTCACCACCGGCGCCTTCCGCCCGGTCATCGGCGACTCGACGGTGGACCCGGCGGCGGTCCGGCGGATCGTGGTCTGCTCGGGCAGGATCTACTACGACCTGCTCGCGCGGCGCGAGAAGGACGGCAGGAACGACGTGGCGCTGGTGCGCCTGGAGCGCATCTACCCGTTCCCGGAGAACCCGCTCAAGGCCGAGCTGGGCCGCTACCCCGCCGACGCGGACCTCGTCTGGGCGCAGGACGAGCCCGTCAACATGGGCCCGTGGCCGTACCTGAGCCTGAAGATGGTGGAGAAGCCCGAGCTGCTCGGGGGCCGCACCTTCCGCCGGGTCTCGCGTACGCCGAACTCCTCGCCGGCCGTCGGCTCCCACGCCAAGCACGACGAGGAACTGCACGGCATCCTGGGCGAGATCTTCGGCTGACCGGAGGTTTCGTACGACTGAGGAGGTCCCCCACATCCGTGGGGGACCTCTCTCCATGAATCAGGCCATGTACTGGAGCGAGGTATGTACTTCACCGACAGGGGGATCGAGGAGCTCGTCGAGCGCCGCGGCGAGGAGGAGGTCAGCGTGGGCTGGCTCGCGGAGCGGCTGCGCGAGTTCGTGGACCTCAACCCCGAGTTCGAGGTGCCCGTGGAGCGGCTGGCCACCTGGCTCGCCCGCCTTGACGAGGACGACGACTGAGGGAGACGACGACTGACGAGGCCCGCTCCGCCCGGCCGGGGAGCCCGGCCAAACGCGATATGTCTTGACTTTTCGCGAACGAGATATATCTTGTTTGTGATGGTACGTCCGCGCGGTGTCCGCGGGGACGCAGGACTTCGCGTGGAAGGGCCCGAGCGATGCCCCAATACACGATCGACTCTCCCGGACGGCTCACGTTCGGAGAGGTCACCGCACTCAACGTACGCGTCGTGGCCGGCCGGCTGGCGGTGCTGGCCAGCGACGGCCCGCCGACACTCGAAGTGACGGAGGTGGACGGCGCGCCGCTCGTGGTGACTCACGACGACGACGGCCGCCTGACGGTCGCGTACAAGGACCTGACATGGGACGGCATCCTGGGGTGGCTGCGCCCGGGCCCGCGCAGGACCACGCTGACGCTCACCGTGCCGAGGACGTGTCCCGTCCAGGCCGGGGTCGTCTCCGCCTCCGCCGTCGTCGCGGGCATGGAGGGGATCACCGGCGTGAAGGCCGTGTCCGGGGACATCGTCCTCGACGGCGTCAGCGGCGAGGTGCAGGCCGAGACGGTCTCGGGCTCGGTGGAGAGCCGGGGGCTGGTGGGCGACCTGTCCTTCTCCAGCGTCTCCGGCGAGCTCACGGTCGCCGCCGGCCGGCCGCGGCGGCTGCGCGCGAACACGGTGTCCGGGCGCGTCACCGCGGACCTGGACCTGGAGCCCACCGGTCACGTCACGCTGCACAGCATGTCGGGCACGATCGTCGTACGGCTCCCGCAGGACGTGGACGCCGACGTGTCCGTCCACTCGACCTCGGGCAGGATCGACTCGGCCTTCCCCGAGCTGCGCGCCTCCGCGATGCCGGGAGCCCGCTCGCTCGACGGCCGGCTGGGCGGCGGCATGGCGTCCCTGTCGGCGACCACGGTGTCCGGCGCAGTCACCCTGCTGTGCGGCCAGCCCGCCGGCAGGCGAGCAGAGGAGAAGGCATGAGTCCTGTTTTCGGGCATGGCCGGTTGCGGTTGTACCTGTTGAAGTTGCTGGAGGAGAGCCCGCGGCACGGCTACGAGGTCATCCGGCTCCTGCAGGACCGTTTCCTCGGCGTCTACTCCCCCTCTCCCGGCACGATCTATCCCCGGCTGGCCCGGCTGGAGGACGAGGGCCTGGTCACCCACGAGGTCGTGGACGGCAAGAAGGTCTTCACCCTCACCGACAAGGGCCGGGCCGAGCTGAACGACCGGATGGACGAGCTGGCCGACCTCGAACAGGAGATCACCGCCTCGGTCCAGGACATCGCGCGCGAGGTCAAGGAGGACGTGCGGCAGACCGTGCGTTCCCTGCGCGAGGAGCTCACCCAGATGGCCAGGGACATCGGCCACGACAACCGCGACCAGCGGCGTGAGCAGAAGGAGGACTGGCGGCGGCAGCGCGACCACGCCAAGGAGGAGTGGCGCAGGCAGAAGGAGGAGTGGCGCCGCCACAAGCGCCAGTGGCAGGAGGAGAGCGAGCGCTGGCAGCACGAGTGGCGCCGCGTCTGGGAGGAGTCCTGGGGGTTCGGCGGCGGCCGGCAGGGCGGCCACGACGCCGAGCTCAGCCGGATGCTGGCCGACTTCGTCGCCGACGTCCACCGGACCTCGGATGCCGGCGTGCCGGACGAGCGCGCCCTGGCCGAGTGCCGGGCCGCCCTCGACGAGGCCGCCGAGCGCATCCGCCGGGCCCTGCACCCCTGACGTCCCCTACGACGCGGCGGGAGGGCGGCGACGAGAGCGCCGCCCACCCCGCGCGGGCCCCCGTCAGAGCGTGAAGACCACCTTGCCGAAGACCTCGCCGCGATGCATGGCGGCGAACCCCTCCTCCGCCTCGGTCAGCGGCAGCACCCGGTCGATCGCCGGCCGGACGCCCGTCTGCTCCAGGAACACCGCGAGCCGCCCGAGCTGCCCGCGCGTGCCCATCGTGGACCCGATGATCGACTTCTGCAGGAAGTAGACCTGCGCGAGCTGCGTCGCGGCGACCATGCCGCTCGTCGCGCCGCAGGTGACGATCCGGCCGCCCGGGCGCAGGGAGCTCAGCGAGTGCTTCCAGGTGGCCTCGCCGACCGTCTCCATGACGGCGTCCACCCGCTCGGGCAGCCGGGCGCCCGTCTCGAAGACCCGGTCGGCGCCGAGCGCGAGGGCCCGTTCCCGCTTGTCCTGCGAGCGGCTGGTCGCCCAGACGCGGAAGCCGCCGGCCCGGCCGAGCGCGATCAGCGCGGTCGCCACGCCGCCACCGGCGCCCTGGACCAGGATGGTCGAGCCCGGCTCCAGCCCTGCCTTGTCGAAGAGCATGCGGTAGGCCGTCAGCCAGGCCGTGGGCAGGCAGGCGGCCTCCTCGAAGGTGATCGCCGCGGGCTTGGGCACCAGGTTGCGGCGGGGCACCGCGACCTTCTCGGCGAACGTCCCGTCGTACTTCTCCGACAGCAGCGAACGCGCCGGGTCGAGGGTCTCGTCCCCGTCGACCGGAGTGCCGATCACGGAATGGACGATGACCTCGTTGCCGTCCTCGTCCACACCCGCCGCGTCGCAGCCGAGCACGATCGGCAGCCGGTCCTGGCTGATCCCCACC
The DNA here is from genome assembly GCF_012999525.1 of Microbispora sp. H10836. Taxonomy (NCBI): domain Bacteria; kingdom Bacillati; phylum Actinomycetota; class Actinomycetes; order Streptosporangiales; family Streptosporangiaceae; genus Microbispora; species Microbispora sp. H10836. The sequence goes on along the minus strand of NZ_JABBWU010000029.1, from coordinate 78,198 downwards.
CCCTTGAGGGTCCACAGGTCGTGATGGTTGAGCGCGGCGGCCCGGACCGTGACGGTCGTCCATCCTTCCGGTACGGCCGGCTCGGGGTGCTCCCCGAGCGTCAGGCCCTTGAGCGGGTCGTCCGGATCGGTCTGAGTGACGGTGACGGCGAACATGCCAGAACATTACTCCGGCCATCGCGCCGGGCCCGGTACGGCCCCGCGCGGCTCGCCGCCGGCGCCTGTGACGCCCGGGAGAACCGCGGAGGCCGCTTCGAGGCAGCCTGTCACCACGCGGTCCATCCGTCGGCCCTCGGAGCTTCATTCGGGCAGGCCTGTGCCGGGAAGGCCGCCGGGGCCCACGTGTCGAGGTAGGAGACGACCTGCCGGACCTCCGCCACGGCGAGCCGCGACGCCGCCTCCGCCCACCGCTCGGCGAGGACGTCCGCGACGGCCCTGTTGAACGACGAGAAACGGGCGCAGGCGAGCACGGTCACGCGCAGGCGCTCGCCCGTCAGGTGCAGCAGGGCCGTACGCAGGACGTTGCGCAGCCACGACGCGTGGTCGGGGCGATACGGCGGCGCCGCGCGGAACCGGTGAGCGACCTGCGAGGCCGGGACTCCGAGCAGGGGACGGCCCGCGCGCCACCACCGCAGGCTGATCTCGACGTCCTCCACGCCGAAGCCGGTGAAGGGGGCGAACCCGCCGGCGTCGGCGAACGTCCTCCGGTTCACCGCCAGGCAGCCTCCGGGGACCACGCCGACGGGCACGTGGGCGCACGCCGTGTCCGGGACGCGCTGCCACCGGTAGGTGAACAGCGCGTCCACGATACGGGCGCCGCACCCGACGTAATCCGGCTGCTCCGCGTCCCGTACGGCGGGCCCGGCGACAGCCTCGGGTTCCTCGTCGAGGACGTCGAGAAGCGGGTCCAGCCAGCCGTCCGCCACACCGCAGTGGGCGTCGAGGAACACCAGCGCCGGCTGCGAGGCGACCCGCGCTCCGTGGTTCCTCGCGGCCGCGATGCCGCGGTGCGCCTGGCGCACGAGCGTGACGTGGTCCGGCCAGTCCCGCTCGGCGCTCCCGTCGGTGCTCCCGTCGTCGACCACGACGATCTCGCGCGGCCGCGGGACGGCGTGCGAGACGGAGCGCACCGTCGCGGCGAGCGCCTCTCCCTCCTGGTAGGTGGAGATGACGACCGACACCGGCGCCGTCCTCGTCACGGCAGGCCCGCGAGCGCCTGCTCGGCCAGCGCCCCGGGAAGGCGGTGGGCGGCCGAGGCCGGGGTCTCGGCCCGGCTCCAGAAGGTCAGGCATTCGGGGAGGGGATCCGCGTCGCGCACGTCCACCCAGGCGTACCGCTCGGGTTCGAACAGCAGGGCGTGGCCGCGGAGCAGCGCGGCCTCACTGAACCTCCCGGCCCCCGCGCGCCGGGCGTACTCGGCGATGGGGACGCCGTGCGCGACGAGGCTGTGCTCCCGCACCGCGCCGTAGACGTGACGTGGTACGGCGAGCGGCAACGGCGTCGCCAGATCGCAGTGCACGGGACGCCCGTAGAACGCGGCGGGCGATCGCCGCCACCCGTCGCGAGGCGGCCTGCGGTCGCCGCCAGAGAACGCCATCCACGGCCTTCCCTCCTTCCAGAGCCGCTCGCGCAGGTCGCACGGCTGGACGAACACCTGATCGGAGTCGAGATGCACGATCAGGTCGGCGTCGGTCAGCAGGTCGGCGTGCAGCTTGGTGAGCTGCTGGCCCAGGTAGTCGTCGTCGCCGCCGGGACAGAGACGAAGACGCACGCCGGGGGCGTCGCGCAGCGGCGCGGTGTCCATCCGGGACGCGCTCGTCTCGGGTATCACCACGACCACGTTCCGTTGGCCCGTCACGAACAGTTCGACCGACCGCAGCGCGAGGGCGAGCCAGTGCCTGTCGCGGTGATAGGACCGGATGACGATGTCGATGGAGGCCGCCACGACGGGACGACGCCTACTTCGGAATGACGATCACGGGGTCGATCGGGTCGGCGCCCGGCCCGGCCGTCCCGGTGATGCCGCCGGGGGGAAGCGCCGCCCAGTCGATGAATCCGGGGAACACCTCGGCCCACTGCGGCTTGTCCGCCCAGTAGTTCTTGACCCCTTCGGACAGCGAGAACTGGAACGCGGCGAGCTTGGTGATCAGCGCGTGCTCCAGGTTGAGCGCGAGGACGTCGCCCAGCCGGGCATCGGCCAGCCCCAGGCGCCCGAGGACCTCGGCGGGTCGTGCGGCGTACGCGGTGAACTCGGCCTGGCCGGTGACCACCCGCGCCTCACGCGGCTCGAACCCGACGCTCGCCAGTTCCCCGGCGACGAGCTGGGAGCGCTGGTTGACGAACACCGCGAGCCACTCGATCTCCTGCGCCCCGAGGTCCTCCAGGAGGATCTTGAGCAGCGCGGCGGAGAGCCCGATGTTCGTGCGGTGCTGCGGTGTGAGGGCGACCGGCGTCAGCAGCGCCTGACCGTCGTCGCTGACCACCGCGAGCGCCAGCCCGCGCAGCGCCCGCGCGCCGACCCCGGCCGGCGGCCAGGGGCGCTCCTCGTACGCGACGGCCGTCCGGGTTCGGGACGAGGCGGCCAGCGGGACGAACACCTCCTCGAGGAGACGGCCGAGCCCGCATGCGCTCAGGAACCCGGCCAGCTCCGGACGGTAGGCACCGAGGAGATCGTCCGTCACCCGGACTTCGAGACACTCGTTGACGTCGTCGTGCAGGTTCCGCATCGCTTGACCCTCCTGTCGGTCCGTGTGGACTTCACCCGTCGTGCCCGGCGGGCTCCGTCCCGGCGGGGGCGAAGGTCCAGGCGATGGCCGAGTATCTGGTTCCGGCTCTGACCGGACGCACCTCGTGCAACAGGCCGGCCTCGAAGATCACCAACGACCCGGCCGCCGGCTGGACGGGGCGGGCCTCCATGACGCCGTCGCTCCCCGGCACGTGCAGGATCAACGCGCCGCCGTCGAAGACCGGCAACCCGCCGTCGGGGTCCGCGTCGTTGAGCGCGCACACCATGGTCAGGCGCCGAGTCCGTACGGCGGCCGGGTCACGCGCGTCTCCGGAACGGTCGCGGTGGGCGCGGAAGTACTCGCCCTGCCCGTAGCTGCAGAACTTGGGGCCGTCGAGCCTGATCTCCTCCACCGCGCCGGCGTGCGCCTCGCGGGCGGCCCCGACCATGGCCGCCACGACGAGGCGGGCCTCCCCGGCGTCGAGTGAGTGCTCCCGGCAGCGGCGCAAGCGGAGGTCGACCACGTCGGCGCTCCTCCTGAGCACGCTTCCCGGATGACCGGTCGCATCCGCCATGCGGTGGACGACCGCCCGGCATTCCGCTCGTGACAGCGCTCCCTCCAGGACCCGCACGAGCGGCTCGCCCGTGCCCGCAGGCGTTTCGCCGGCGTGCCGCCGATGCCGCATGGCCGCCTCCTCCCGGCTCCGTCGCGCACGTCCGCGTGTACGGGACGGCCCGCGGGCACCCGGATGCCCGCCCTCGCCGTTACCGGCGCCGACAGCGGCTGATCAGACGGAATGAGCAATTGGAATCGGACTGTCCCCGACGATATCCCTCCTCCGCCGTCGCAGGCCAGGACATCGCGCCATGGCGGTGACATAGTGGCGATAAAACGGTGGCGCGACGGTGACGTCCGGTCTCGGCGAAAGCCCGGCGGCCGCCCGCAGGGAAATCCGCCGCCACAGACGGGCATATCGGGAAAACAGTGACAAGGGCAGAAATCGGCAGGCGGCCTGCTCATCCGGAAAACGACGAATCATGTATCGCGGTCGCCGCCCGCCCTTCCGGCTTTCGTCAGGAGACACCGCCCGGGCGCGGGCTTGCCTGCCGCAGGAGCGGCCGGTCGCAGTGGTCCCGCCGCTTCCCGTCGGGGGTCATCGGCCCGCACCGAGTGCGGCCCACCGGTCCGCGGGCCTGTCCGGCCGGGCCGGACCCGTGGGGCGGGGCGCCTTCCTTGTGGCGCGTCCGGCGTGGGGCGTCGGCTCCCCGTGGTCGGCCGCGCCTCGCCGGCTCTCGGCGGGGAGCGCCAGGCCCGGGCCGAGGGTCGCCAGATCCTCGGTGGCGAGACGGAGTTCGCTGCCCGGCCCGACGCCCAGTTCGTCGCTCAGCACCTTCTCGGCGTTCTTGTAGGCCTCGATCGCCTCGGCGTACCGGCCCATCCGGCACAGCGCGCGTATGTGCCGGGCGTGCATCATCTCGTTCAGCGGATTCTCGGCGATGAACTTCCTGGCGTTCAGCACCACCTGCTGGTTGCTGCCGAGACAGAGCCACGCGTCGATCAGCGTCTCCCGCGCGACCGCGCGCCAGTTGTCGAGTTCGTTGGCCGCGGCGGCACCCAGCCGGCCGTCGAGGGCGTCGAGCATGGCATCGCCGCGCCACAGGCAGAGCGCGTCCTTGAGGATGCTCGCGACCACCGAGGGAGTTCCCGGCGCCAGTTCCAGCGCGCGCTCGGTGAGATTGACGAACCGGTGCGCGTCCACCGTGCCCCGGTCCAGGTTGAGCCGGTAGTCGGAGCCGACCGTCTCGATCAGGTCGGATTCCCGGCCGTAGTGCCGCAGCCAGCGGCGGAGCCGGGCCAGATGCGCGTGCAGGGCGTTGACGGCGTCGTCGGTGGTGTTCATCAGGTCGAGTTCGTCGATGAGTTCGTCGCGCATCACCGTATGGCCGGCGCGGAACGCGAGAATGGCGAAAAGACTCCTCAGCTTCGCTCCGGTCGGTGCCGCCTCGCAATTGGAGAACCTGACTCGCAGTGGGCCGAGAATATCTATGCCAACGATCGCCACAGTTCACTTCCCCCTAGTGGAAAACAGGCTGTGCCACATAGTTGCCGCATCACCGGCGGAGGAACGGGACATCCTCCCCGGCGGCAGGTCAAGGCCTCTGGCGACGAGTAAAAGGTGGATCTCACCGAATTGTCATCGGCAGGAGTCTAACCAGAGGGAATCTCCAGGGGGGACCCGCACGTTCGAGCAGCTACCCGGTCGATCGAGTAGGTCGCGCTGAGGCCGGTCGGGGGAATGACGGCGGATCCGGGTCCTCGCGTTTGCCTGCGGCCGATCGGGGTGAGGACTTATGGTGTACGGTCGATCGTATGGGGAGTGCTGTGGATCCCGTCGCGCCGCACGATGACACGATCGCACCCGGTCAGGCTCTCCTGCGGGGAAAGACCGGGGTCACGGACAAACGCCTGCTGCGCGGTGCCAGGACACGCGAGCGCGTCCTGCGGCACGCGGTCGACCTGGCCTCGCTGGAGGGTCTCGAGAACGTCTCCTTCGGACGGCTCGCCACCGAGACCGGGCTCAGCAAGGCCGGCATCCAGACCCTCTTCAAGAGCAAGGAGACGCTCCAGCTCGCCACCATCGAGTACGCGCGCCGCCTGTTCATCGACGCGGTCATCCGGCCGACCCGGTCGGCGCAGCCGGGCGTCGCCCGGCTGCGCGCGCTGCTCGACCACTGGACCGAGTACGCCACGGCTCCGCTGTTCGCCGGCGGCTGTTTCCGGGCCGCTAACCTGGCGGACTTCGACAGCAGGCCGGGCCCGATCCGCGACGCGCTGTTCCGCGACCAGCAGGAGTGGGTCGCGACCATCGCGGGCGAGCTGGGGCACGCCGTCGCCGAGGGCGAGGTCTCCGGTCTGGACACCCAGCTCGCCGCCTTCCAGATCGACGCACTGCTGTGCGCCGCCAACACCGCCCTGCGCATGGGAGACGCCGGCGTGGTGGACAAGGTCTACCGTGCCGTGAACGGGATGCTGGGCCTCTGACCGGCCCTCCCGGGGAGGGCCGGTCATCGCCTCATCGGCCTGCCCTGGCCTGCTTGGGCAACAGGAAGATGAGGACGGCGGTCACCGCGGCGACCACGAACGTGCCCAGCGACGCCATCGCGAAGGCGTGCCCCGCGGCCTCCACCGGTCCGTCCGCCTGCGGGTGGAAGGAGTTGAAGAACACCGCGCCGATCACGGCGACGCCGAGCGCGCCGCCGACCTGCTGAGCCGTGGACAGCGACCCGGAGGCCATCCCGACCGACTCCGGCTTGATCCGGCTCAGCACGGTGTTCAGCAGGGGCGTGATGAGCAGCCCGCCGCCGACGCTCTGCAGCATGAGCGTGGGGATCACCAGCGCCGGGGTAAGCCGCGGGCCGAACAGCAGCACGAGCGTCGTCGTCAGGTATCCGAGGGCCAGGATGATCGCACCGACCTCGAGCACGCGCCGGCCGTACCTCGGCACGAGCCGGCCCGCCACCATGCTGAAGATGAAGAAGACGGTCGCGGCGGGCGTGTACACCAGCCCCGCGCCCAGCGCCGACATGCCGAGACCCTGCTGCATGGCGACCGACAGCGACAGGTAGTACGAGCTGAGCAGCGCGTACACGGCCAGGACCAGCACGATGCCCAGCGAGAACGAGCGCTGGGCGAACAGCGACAGCGTCATCAGCGGATCGCCGCCGCGGGCGGCCACGGCGCGCTCGACCACGACGAAGACCCCGAACGCGATCAGGCTCGCGGCGAAACACGCCCAGATCCACCACGGCCAGCCTTCCTCCCGCCCCTGGATCAGCGGGAAGACCGCCAGCAGCAGCGCGACGCTGAGCGCCAGCATTCCGGGGATGTCGAGCTTGCGAGCCGCCGGAGACCGCGACTCCGGGACGTACGCCAGGGCGAGCAGGAGCGTGACGACGCCGATCGGCACGTTGACCCAGAACACCGCCCGCCAGTCGGACCCGAAGATGTCGGCTCCGATCAGCAGGCCGCCGACGAGCTGGCCGCTGATCGTGGCCATGCCGATCACGACGCCCAGGACGCCGAAGACCCGGTGTCTTCCCTTCTCGGGGACCAGCACCGTGACGACGGCGAACACCTGGGGGACCATCAGGGCCGCGCCCACGCCCTGGACGACACGCGCGGCGATGAGCGTTCCCGGGCTCGGCGCCATCGCGCACGCGATGGAGGACAGCGTGAATATCCCCATGCCCAGGATGTAGATCCGCTTGCGGCCGAACAGGTCCGCCACGCGACCACCCGTGATCATCAGGGTCGCGTAGCTGAGCTGGTATGCGGCCAGGATCCATTGCAGGTCGCCGACGGAGGCGTTGAGATCGGCCGCGATCGACGGGGCCGCCACCACGACGATGAACGAGTCGAGGATCGCCATGAACATGCCGACCATGACGAGCGACATCGCACCCCAGGGGATCGCCGCCTCCTCCGTCGGCGCCGCGGGGGCGATCACCTGTTGCCGGTCCTTGGTCACATGACCTCCCTGTTCCTGCGCCTCTCGCACTGCGCCTGCCGTACGTGGGAATCCCCGCCGGCTCTCGGCACGACGGGACACGAAGAGAACAAGAAGAGCATACGCCCGTACGTATTTCTTCTTCAACGCTCTCGCGACGACGGGCCGGCGGCGAGAGCCGCCGGCCCGTGCGCGGAGGCGGGACCGAGAGGTGTGGCCGGTCAGGTGCGGCCGGTCAGGTGGGGTCTGTCAGGTGGGGTCTGTCAGGTGTGCCGGGGAGCGTCGTCGCCGGACCCGAGCCGGTCGCGGCCGAGGACGCCGGCCAGCGCCCTGACCATCTCCGCCGCCATCACCGCCTGCCCGGACGTGGAGAAGTGGATGCGGTCGGCGCTCAGCAGCGTGTCGCGGTCGTTGACCGGGTGGCTCCACATGTCGATGACGACGGCGCCGTACTCGGCGGCCAGGCGGCGGACCATGTCGTTCAGCGTGGTGACCCGGTCGTGCCAGTCAGGGAAGACCGGCACGACGAAGGCCCGGCCCAGGGTGAACGTGGTCAGCCGCGCGCCGGTCCCCGCCGCCAGGTCGTACATGCGCCGCAGCGTCGCCTCGATCTCGCCGAAGTCCGGCTGCCTGCGGATGATGTCGTTGGCCCCGCACGGCACGTGCAGGAGATCGGGCTTGAACTCGAGCATCCGCCCGGCCTGCTTGTCGAGCGTCTCGCCGGTGGTCGCCCCGATCTCCGCCGTGTTCAGGTACTCCAGGTCCGGCCGGACGCGCCGCAGGATGCCGGCGAGCCGGTCGGACCACCCCTGGTCGAGATAGCCCGGGCTGGGATCCCCGGTGCCGGCCGACAGGCTGTCCCCGATCACGGCGTATCGGCGCCAGGGGGCTCCGGACAGCATCCTGACGGCGTCCTCCGCCGTGACGCAGTAGGGGTCCGTCTCTTCGGTCAGACCGATGTGCGCGGTGGTATCCATTAAGAAAGAGTACGATCGACCGTATTTATGGGCAAGGGAAACGCGACGCCTCGGGCCCACGGCGGCGTGCCGGGCGTGCGCCTCACTGACCGCCGGTGGAGGACCCGGCCCGCGGGGGCGCGTCCACCCGCGGGGCGCCCTGGGCGTCCCGCCCGGCCCGTGAGCCGGACAGGATGAACGCCCGCGGGTCGGGGCGGCGGGTGGCCTTCCAGTACGACGTGCCGGTCCCCGGCCACGAATGCCGGTTGTGCCCGGTGTGGTCGAGGAACCAGCTGTGGCAGCCGCCGGTGTTCCAGACCGACCGGTTGAGCTTGCCGTGCAGCCAGGCGTTGAACCGGCGCTGGACCTCCGCGCGCACCTCCAGGCGGGTGGCCCGGCGCGCCTTCATCATGCGGAGGCACTCGACGATGTAGTGGAGCTGCGACTCGATGACGAACAGGATCGACTGCGCTCCGCCGCCGGAGTTGGGCCCCATGATCATGAACATGTTCGGCATCCCGGCGACGGTCATGCCCAGATAGGCGGTCATGCCGTCGCGCCACGCCTCCTGGATCGTGAGCCCGTCCCGGCCGGTGATCGGGATGTCGGCACACCTGTTGTGGGTGCGGAACCCGGTGCCGAGGATCACCACGTCCGCCTCCCGGACCTCACCGGACGCCGTCCTGACGCCCGTCTCGGTGAACTCGGCGACGCCGTCGGTGACCAGGTCCACGTCCGGGCGCAGCAGCGCGGGATAGTAGTCGTTCGACAACAGGATGCGCTTGCACCCGATCTTGTACCGGGGGGTGAGCTTGGCACGCAGTTCCGGATCGGGAACCTGCTTGTCCAGCATGCGCCGCGACGCCACCTCCAGGATCTTGACGAACCGCGGGTTGAGGAACGCCAGGACGGGGAGTTCGTGCGTCCAGTACGCGACGTTGCGGTAGAGCCACTGCGTGAACGGCAGCGTACGGAAGAGCCGGTGTTCCCAGGTCTTGAACGGCCGGTCGGCCTTGGGCAGCATCCAGTGCGCGTTGCGCTGGTAGACGTCGACGTGCGCCGCGATCCCCGCGATCTCCGGGATGAACTGCACGGCGCTCGCCCCGGTGCCGATCACCGCGACCCGCTTGCCCGCCAGTTCGACGGAGTCGTCCCACAGGGCCGAGTGGAAGATCGGGCCCTTGAAACGGGCCATGCCCGGGAAGTCCGGGATGTTCGGCAGGTGCAGCGCCCCGTGCGCCAGCACGACGATCCGCGGCCGGTACTCCTGGCCCGACCGGGTGCGGACCCGCCACCGGTCGTCGGCCTCGTCGAACTCGTACGACACCGCCTCGGTGCCGAACCTGATGAAGGGCTCCAGCTCGTGGTCCTTGGCGACGGTTCCGATGTAGTCGAGGATCTCCGGCTGCCGCGCGTACATCCTGGACCACTTGCGGCTGGGGGCGAAGGAGTAGGAGTACATGACGCTCGCCACGTCGCACGCGCAGCCCGGATAGGTGTTCTCGCGCCACGTCCCGCCGACGCCGTCGGCCTTCTCCAGCACGACGAAGTCGGACATGCCGGCTCGGAGCAGTTCGATCGCCATGCCCAGCCCGGCCATTCCGGCCCCCACTATCAGGACGTCCGGCGTCTCGGCCGATCCCGTCTCCGCTGGCGTGAATCCCATGGGACCTCTCCTCACCTGCCCGGTCGTCGACGGCGAAGGTCCGGGGCACCGGACATCGCGGCCGTTGCGGCACCCATGGTCCACAAGCCCCCTGAAACACCGCTGTCCGTCGGCGGGGCCGGGTTTCAGAGGCACGTCAGGCCGGGTTGGGACAATCGCCGGGCGAATCGCGCAGACGGCGATGACGAGAGATCGGATCGCGCGTGGACTCTACAGACTCGAAGACGCCGCTCGACGTCGTGGCCGCGGGCACCGGGGACCCGGAGCCCGCGGATCCGCCGGAGCGGCACGCGCACATCATCGTGATCGGCGGAGGACTGGCCGGTGTCGCCACCGCGGTCCGCTTCCGCCTCAAGGGGTGGGACGACTTCCTGATCCTGGAACGCGGCGGCGACGTCGGCGGCACCTGGCGTGACAACACCTATCCCGGGGCGGCGTGCGACGTGCCGTCCCACCTGTACTCGTACTCCTTCGCCCTCAATCCGAACTGGACGAGGTCGTTCTCCGAGCAGCCGGAGATCCAGGACTACATCCGCCAGGTGGCGCACCGGTACGACATCCGCCGCAGGCACGTGTTCGGGTGCGAGGTCACCGACGCCCGCTGGAACGACGCGACCGGGCGGTGGGAGCTGCGCACCTCCAAGGGGCGGTTCACCGCCGCCGTCCTGGTGGGCGCGTGGGGCGCGCTGTGCGAGCCGGCGCTGCCCGACATCCCCGGGCTCGACACGTTCGGCGGGCCGATCTTCCACTCGGCCCGGTGGAGCCACGAGGCGGACCTGACCGGCAAGAAGGTCGCGGTCATCGGCACCGGCGCCTCGGCCGTCCAGATCGTCCCCGCCATCGCGGACGAGGTCGCCGAGCTGCGCGTCTACCAGCGCACCGCCCCCTGGATACTGCCGCGCCTGGAACGCCGCTACACGAAGCCGGAACGGCTGGCGTTCCGCCGTCTGCCGTTCTACCGGCGGCTCGTCCGCTCGGTCCTGTACTGGGCGCACGAGGCCCAGGTCGTCGGCCTGGCGCGGCGGCCGATGCTGCTCAAGCCCGTGGAGCACCTGAGCAGGGCCAAGCTGCGGTACGAGGTGCGCGACCCGGAGGTACGCCGGCAGCTCACGCCCGACTACCGTCTGGGCTGCAAGCGCATCCTCCTGTCCAACTCCTACTACCCCGCCTTCAACCGTGAGCACGTGCGCCTGGTGACGGCGCGGATCGACAAGGTGGGCGTCGACTCCATCGCCACCGCGGACGGCGGCCTCCACGACACCGACGCCATCATCCTGGCCACCGGGTTCCAGGTGACCGACTCCCCCACCTACCGCAAGATCTTCGGCAGGCACGGCAGGAGTCTCGGCGAGGTCTTCGACGACGTCGGCCGCAAGTGTTACAAGGGCACCGCCGTCGCGGGCTTCCCGAACCTGTTCATCCTCGTGGGCCCCAACACGGGCCTCGGCCACAACTCGATGATCTTCATGATCGAGTGCCAGGTGAACTACCTGGTCGAGGCCATCGAGACCATGAGGCGGCGGCGCATCCGATCGGTGGAGGTGCGCGCGGACGCCCAGGACCGGTTCTCGCGGACGCTGCAGGACAAGCTGTCGCGCAGCGTGTGGAACACCGGGCGCTGCGCCAGCTGGTACATGGACAAACACGGCGCCAACACCACGATGTGGCCGGGCTTCTCCTACGAGTTCCGGCAGGTCACCCGCACGTTCGACCTCGATGCCTACCACACGTCCCACGCGGAGACCCCATGACCAGGAGAACCGGAACAACCCGTTTCACGGGAAAGGTCGCCGCCATCACGGGCGCGGGCTCGGGGATCGGGCGGGCGCTCGCCCTGCGCCTCGCCGGGTCCGGTGCCGCTCTGGCGATCTCCGACGTCGACGCCGCCGGTCTGGCCGAGACCGCCGACCGGTGCAAGGCCGGGGGCGCCGACGTCAAGGCCGACCACCTGGACGTCACCGACCGGGACGCGGTCGTCTCCTACGCCGGCGACGTCCTCACCCGGTTCGGGAGGGTGAACCAGCTGTACAACAACGCCGGAATCGCCTACTACGGCGAGGTCGAGCGGGCGCGCCTGGAGGACGTCGAGCACATCCTCAAGGTCAACTTCTGGGGCGCCGTGTACGCCACCACCGCCTTCCTGCCCCATCTGGTGGCGTCCGGAGACGGGCACCTCGTCACCGTCTCCAGCCTGTTCGGGCTCATCACCTTCCCCGGCCAGAGCGCCTACAACGCCTCCAAGTTCGCCGTCCGCGGGTTCACCGAGGCGCTGCGCCAGGAGATGCTGGCCGCGCGGCACCCGGTGCACGTGACCTGCGTCCACCCCGGCGGCATCAGAACGGGGATCACCCGGCGCCTGGCGGTCGCCGACGGCCTGGACGGGGACGCGATCGCGGGCGTCTTCGACCGGCGGCTGGCGTTGCACAGCCCCGAGATGGCCGCCGCCGTCATCCTCGACGGCGTGCGCAGGCGCAGGGCGCGGGTCGTCGTGGGCGCCGAGGCCAAGGCCCTCGACTGGCTGGCCCGGATCACGCCCTCCGGCTCGCAGCGGGCCGGCGTGCTGATGGCCCGGCTCCTCGGGCTCTCCCCCTCGCCCCGGAGCGCGCTGTGACGGCGATGCCGACGCTTCCGCTGCCGCTCGCGTCCGCGCTGCTGGCGCCCTACTACCGCCTGACGTTCCATCACCGGGTGCCGTGGCCGGTGCAGCGCGCTCTGCTGAACGCCGTGGCGCGCCTGCAGCCGCTCCCGGCGGGCACGACGGTCTCCAAAGCGTGGCTGGGGGGCCGTCCGGCCGAGCGGGTCGTCGTCGGCGCCACCCCCTCGTCCGAGGCCGTGCTCTACCTCCACGGCGGCGGGTTCACCACGGGGTCGCCGGCCACCCACAGGTCGCTGGCCGCCCACCTCGCCCGGGAGATCCGCCGTCCCGTCTACCTTCTGGACTACCGCCTCGCGCCCGAGCACCCGTGCCCGGCCGCGCTGGACGACACGGTCGCGGCCTTCGACGCGCTGACCCGCGTCGTGGGCTCGGTCGCTCTGGCGGGCGACTCCGCGGGCGGCGGCCTCGCCCTCGCCGCCGCCCAGGTGCTGGCCGCCAGGGGAACGGCGCGGCCGGCCGCGCTGGCCCTCGTCTCTCCCTGGGCCAACCCCGGCGTCCAGGCCGATCGGCGCCGGGATCTCGTGGTCAGCCGCACGTGGGCCTTCGCCTGCGCGGCCGCCTACCTCGGCGACGGCGACCCCGCCGACCACCGCTACGCGCCCGCGCTGGGAGCGCTTGCCGGGCTTCCCCCGACGTACCTGCACACCAACACGCGGGAACTGCTCTATTCCCAGTGCCGTACGCTCGCCTCCGCGCTGCGGGCGGCGGGGGTCGAGGTGCGCTACGTCGAGCACGCCAGGCTGTGGCACGCCGCCCAGGCGCAGGCGGGCCTGGTCAGGGCGGCCGCCGAGTCGGTGCACGACATCGGCCGTTTCCTGACCGGCGTCTGGTCCGGGCTCCGGCAGGGCGCCGGGCCCGGACACGGCTCGGAGCCCTGAGGGGCCGGGCTCCTGCCGCCGGGGCTCCAGGCCGTCAGGGCTCCGGCGGCTCCTCCAAGGCGCGGGCCAGGACCGCGACGACCTGGTCGGGGCCGAGGGCGTCCAGGCGTTCCAGCTCGACCAGCACGTCCCGCGGCCCGCCGGTGGACAGGAACTTGCGGCCCACGATCGCGCCGTGGTCACGGCGCGTCGCGGGGCCCGCGGACCCGGTGAACGCGTCGCGGCTCTCCGCGGCGGACGCGCCGTCGGCCAGCTCGACGGTGACCCTGGCGCCGATCGCCATGGTGGCCTGCTCGAACGTCTCCTCCGGGCCGCCCAGCGCGGCCAGCAGGCCCGGCGCGGCGTCGCCGGTCCACCGCACGAACTCCGGCCAGTCCAGCGCCCGGTCCCCGGCCCGGCGCAGCGACTCGCCCAGCGGCGAGGTGGCCTGCGCCATCCGGATCGACAGGTCCATGTCGTGCTCGACCACGACCTTCTCCACCAGGGCCCAGCGCTCCGGGTCGGCCAGGGCCGAGGGAGTGAGGTCCTCCGGCCCGAACGCCCCGGTCATCAGCAGTGTGGCCACGCCGTACCCGACCGACAGGGTCGCGGCGGAGACGTTCGTCCGGGGGCCGTCGAGGTCCCGGGCCACCTTCTGCTCCATCTGCCAGGTCAGCAGCGACCCGTGGACGACCACCCGGCGGACCCGGGACGGATCGACGGCGCCGAGCCGCCCCTGCAGCCACTCGTGCAACCGCTCGGCGCAGTCGAACGCGGCGTGCAGGTAGGCGCTGCCGGGGAAGCGCTTGTAGGTCAGGGTGTCGGTGTGCCACCGGTGGCCGAGCCCGGTGGTCACGATCTCGGGCAGCGGGACGGCCGACAGCGCCGCCAGCAGGCCCTCCGGGTGTTCGAGGACCGTGGCCGGCCCGGCCAGGCCGTGCGCCGCGCCGTCGCACCCGTCGAGCGCCATGCGGACGGCCGCCGCCGCCGACAGCGCCTTGACGTCGCTGGTCACGACCGCGTGGTGGAGGGGGACGGGCAGGGTTCCCAGCGCCAGCCCCAGCCCCGCGACCCACTCGCCGGGTGCGGCGTCGCGGGCGCGGAGGCGGGCGGCGGCCGCGCCGGCCAGATGGCAGTGGGTGTTGGTCTGCCCCCGGAAGAACGGGCTGAGGATCGTCGCCGCGGTGATCCTGGCGGCGCACTCGTTGGCGGTGACGATCGTGGCCAGCAGCGCCCGCCCGTCCAGCCGGTCGAGTCCGGCGTGCGCGATCGCGACGTTCACGCCCCCCGTCGAGACGTGCCCCGCGTAGGCGACCTCGTCGAAGTCGAGCGCCGAGGCCAGGGCGGCCAGTACGCAGGCCGACCGGGCGGGGTCGGCCTGCAGCGGCGGGCCGTACGCCGCGACGATCGCCCGTCCGGCGGGATGGCGCAGCGACGCCCGCACGGCCGCCAGGTTGGAGATGAGCTGGCTGCGGGCCGCCGCCAGCGTGGCCGCGGGGATGTCCCCGTACGTCACCGCGTGCGCCCAGGCGGCGAGCTGCGCCGTGAGGCTCGCGGGCGGCTCGGAAGCCTCGCCGGAGGTGACGCCGGCGGGCCGGGTGGTCGTCATGACGCGGTTCCCCTCCCGTTCACGCCGTCGGGCGACGCGGCCTCCAGGTGCCGGTAGGAGCGCTCGTGCCAGACCAGCGGACGGCCCTGCCCGAGCCGCATGTTCGTGAGCCGCCCGTACACCACGACGTGGTCGCCGATCTCGTCCAGGGAGTACAGGTCGCACCACCCGACCGCGAGTGCGCCGGCGATCACCGGGCTTCCGTCGACGAGCTGCACCTGGCCCTCGATCCCGGCGAAACGCGAGCCCTCGCCGGCCGACCGGCTGAACCGGTCGGCCAG
This sequence comes from Microbispora sp. H10836, assembly GCF_012999525.1. Taxonomy (NCBI): domain Bacteria; kingdom Bacillati; phylum Actinomycetota; class Actinomycetes; order Streptosporangiales; family Streptosporangiaceae; genus Microbispora; species Microbispora sp. H10836. The sequence goes on along the minus strand of NZ_JABBWU010000029.1, from coordinate 62,941 downwards.
GGCGGCCTGGTCGTCGGTCAGCAGGTGGACCGCGAAGCGCCCGGCGGCGCGGATCGCGGCCAGGGTCTGGGAGCAGGGGCGGACGCAGCACATCAGGAGGGGAGGGTCCATCGACACGCTGGTCACGGTGCTCACGGTCGTCCCCGACCAGCCGGACGGGCCGCACGAGGTGACCACGGCGACGCCGGCGGCCAGCTTGCGGCAGTAGTCGCGGAACGGCTCGGCGCCCAGGGACGGGCCGCTCCCCCGCACGGAACTCGCGCTGACCACGCGATCACCTCTCACTGAACCACGACGGCGCGTCGGCCGCCGTGAGGACGGTCAGCGCGGCCGGGACGACGTGGACGTCGTAGGACGGGGTGGTCCGCGGCATGAGCTCCCCGTCGTGCTCGTACAACAACGGCTGTCCGTCCAGGCGCTCGACGGTGATCCGTTCGCCGCGCCCCCACCGCACTCCCGGCACGTCGTAGACACGGCCGTACAGGGCGGCCTGTCCGAACTCGTCCATGTCCACGGCGGCGGTGACGACGGTGATGTCGAGCCTTCCGTCGTCCACGATCGACTCCGGGACCAGTTGCAGCAGGCCTCCCCGGTAGCGGAAACCGGCCACGATCGTCTCGATGACGTCCCCCTCGTAGACGACCTCGCCGTCGACGGTCACCCGGCCCGGGTACGGCACGTAGCCCTCCATGGCGGCCAGGGCGGCCGCCATCAGCAACTCACGTCCCCTGCCCGCCATCTTCCTGGCCGTGAGCAGGGTCTCGGCGAACAGACCGCTGCCCGAGCCCAGCAGCACCAGGTGGTCGTTCTGCTCGATCCTGGCCAGGTCGATCGTCCGGGTGACGGCCTCGCCCCGCAGCGCCAGCCCGGCCACGCTCTCCCACGGCCGGTCGTTCCAAAGCCCCCGGTAGCTGGAGTTACCGGTTCCCGCCGGCGCGATCAGGAGCGGGGGAAGCGCGGCGACGCCCGTCTCGCGGGCCTGGCAGAGGCCTGCGGCCACCTCCGAGACCGTGCCGTCACCGCCGACGGCGACGAGGATGTCCGGAGGAACGGCGGCGGCGGCCAGCTTGTAGGCGATGCCGGCCGCGTCGCCCGCCGCCGTGGTCGCGAAGACCTCCACGTCGGCGGTGCCCACCTCCCTCATGGCGCTGACGGCGGCTTCGCCGTCGCCGCCGGCCGCCGGGTTGACGACCGCGGCGACGCGCACCTGCTGATTCATGTTCACACCTTTCGCGACGCTCCGGCGTCAGTCGCGTCTGCGGACGACGCGAAGACGCGCGCCCTGCTTGGGGATCATGGTGATGTGGCGCATCGCGCTGCCCTCGTCACCGGGGTCGACGGTCTCCAGGTCCACGGCGCGCAGCAGCGCGGCCATCACGTTCTCGACTTCCACCTGGGCGAACGTCGCGCCAAGGCAGCGGCGTACGCCGCCGCCGAAGGGGATCCAGGCGTTCTGCGGCGGGCTGCCCTCCAGCCACCTCTCCGGGCGGAAGCGCCGCGCGTCGGGACCCCACAGCCGGGGATCGATGTGCACGGCGCCGACGGACGGCAGCACGGAGACTCCGGCGGGCAGCCGGTAGCCGGCCAGTTCGATGGGCTCGGTGAGGCGCCGCGCGACGTTGTGGATCACGGGCCGGACCCGCAGCGCCTCCTTGAAGACGGCGGTGCGGTAGGGGTCCTTCGGCTCGTCCAGTCCCTCGCGCACCCGCGCCAGCGCCCGGGGGTGGCGCAGCAGGCGTTCGAACAGCCAGGCGAGGGCGACCGCCGTCGTCTCGTGCCCGGCGACCAGGAGCGTCATCACCTCGTCGCGCACGACCACGTCGTCGGGCTCGTCCTCCAGCAGCATGGACAGGGCGTCGGAACGGCTGCCGCGCGACGGATCCCGGCGCCGCCTGGCGATCTCGGCGTGGATCAGCTCATCGGTGTGGTCGAGACTGCGTACGTAGTCGCGCCACGGCCACACCTTGCCCAGCTCGGGCCGGATCCAGACCAGGATGTCGGACAGGCGGATGTCGGACACGCGGCGCAGCGCCCGGCCGAGCTCGTCGGCGCGCCGCAGGTCGTCGACGCCGAACACGAGCCGCACCATGATCTTGAGGGTGAGCGCGTAGGCCCGCTCCAGGAATCTGAAGGGCCGGTCCACCGGCCAGCTCCGGGCCTCCTCCATCGCCATCTCACGCATCGCCTCGGCCATCGTGGCGATCCGCTCGTGGTGGAAGGGCGGCATCATCCGCTTGCGTGCCGGCTTGTGCTCCGGCGCGTCGAGCGTCAGCACCGAGTGGCGGCCGACGATCGGCACCAGGAGGGAGTTGCCCTCGCCCGCGTGGAAGACCTCGGGCGCGCCCCGGAAGACCTCCCGGATGTGTTCGGGATCGCGCAGGATGACGAACGGGCCGCCGGGCACGACCCGCAGCGTGACGATGTCCCCGAACCGGTCGTGCATCTCCGGCAGGTAGTGCTGGCGGCCGTGCCGGAAGCGGATGGTCTGCCACAACACCGGGTGGGACGGACCCGGCGGCATTCCCTCCGTCGAGACGTCGACCGACACGCGGCCGATCGACGCCGACGACATCAACCGCTCGTTGGCGGTCGCGTTGTCGCTGCCCAGGCTGTCCATCGGTGTTCCTCTCTGACGGGACGCGACGTCACGACACGTCGGACACTGCGGTGAGATGCGACAGGTACCGGTCGAGGGCGCGGTCCACGAGACGTCCCCGGGGCACCCACGGGGCCTTCGCCCGGACCCAGGGCAGGCGACGCGGAGCGTGCTCGTCGCCGTGCGCGATCCAGGACGCGAGCCGGGCGCCGTGGTAGACCGAGGCCGCGAGCCCGTGCCCGTTGCACCCGCCCGCGTGGTACAGCTCCGGGTCGTGCGGGTGGCGGCCGACGACCGGCAGGCCGTCGCGCGTCACACCGATCGGTCCCGCCCACGCCGACTCGAGCTCCACCTCGGCCAGGAGCGGGGACAGTTCCCGTACCGCCGCGCGGAGCTTCCCGGGGGACGGCGCGAACGAACCGTACGGCCCGCGCCGGATCGCCCCTCCGCCCACGACGAGCCGCCCGTCGGAGGTGAGCCGGAAGTACGGCGACAGCTCGCCGTGCCCGATCAGCGGCTCGGCCGTGAGCGGCGACAACGCGGCCAGCACCGCGTCCGGCAGCTTCTCGGTGACCCCCGCCTGCACCCGCACGCCCACGACTCCCGCCGGCGCTCCCGGGCCGCCGTAGGCGTTGGTCGCAATGACGACGTGGTCGGCGACGACCTCGCCGTGATCGGTGACGACGGTGATCAGCAGGCCGGGCCGTACGTCGCGGACCGGGCTGCGCTCGAAGACGGTCAGTCCGCGCTGCTCGCCGATCCGGGCCAGGTGCGCGGTCAGCGCGGCCGGGTCCAGGGTCGCGGCGGGGGCGTACCGCAGCCCGCTGGTGTAGGAGGCGCCGATCCTGGGCAGCGCCTCGCGGGTGACCAGGGGGATGTCCAGGCCGAGGGCGCGGGCGGCCTCGGCCTCGCGCGCCTGCTCCTCGGCGGCCGTGTCGCCGGACGCGACGACGAGCTGACCGCCCGGCGTCAGGTCGCAGGGGATCCGATGGCGCTCCACCAGGTCCAGGACGTGCCGGACGGCGGAGACCGACCAGCGGTGGGCGGCCCGCGCCACGTCGTCGCCGTAGCGACGGCGGGCGACCGTCAGAGCCGGGCCGATACGCGGCCCCAGCAGGCCCGTCCCCCGGCCGCTCGCGCCGGCCGCCACCTGGTCGGCCTCGATCACGACGACCCGGCGGTCCGGGTCGAGTTCCAGCAGTTCCACCGCCGTGGACAGTCCGGTCAGGCCGGCGCCGACGATGGCGACGTCACAGCGGTGCGGGCCGTGCAGGCGGGGGCGCGGGCCGGTGGAGCCGGCGCCGGCCCAGTGCGGTCCGAGACCGTTCGCCGGGCCGTCCGGCCGCCCGCTCACCATGCGATCCCCAGGACCCGGAGGGGGTTGAACCGGCGGGTCCCGGTGATCGCCTGGGCGATCGCGTGTGCGTCCAAGGCCATGTCGGGCAGCTGCCCAGGCGGCAGCCGGAACCCCTGGAAGTACAGTCCCGGCGCGTGCGGGGCGCACCTGCCGCCGTGCACGGCCGGCCGTCCGCCGGGCCGTTCCAGCACGCCAAGGTGCCCGACCAGCCCGTCGATGCCGGGCCGCTGGCCGGTCGCGGCGATGACGACGTCCGGCTTGATGCCGGCGCCTCCCTCGAGCATCACGGCCTTCCTGTCGAACCCGGCGACGCCCGGGACGATCTCGATCGACCCCTCCCGGACGGCGGGGATCAGGCCGCGGTCGATCGCGCCGTAGGCGTGCCCGATCCGGGCCGTGCCCGCCAGCGTTCCCTCGGTGGGCGGGGCCAGGCCGTACGGCGTGAGGTCCCCCCAGTGCCACCGGTGCATCAGCAGACTGCCCCGGTTGACCAGCCAGTCCGGCAGCGGCCCGTGTTTGATGGCCTGGCTCAGCAGCGACGTGACCGGGCTGAGCTTGAACAGCACCGGGGTGTTCCGGATCGACATGCGGACCCGGGAGGCGCCGGCCCGCATCACCGCCACCGCGATGTCGATCCCCGTCGGCCCGCAGCCGACCACCAGGACGTCCTTGCCGACGTAGGGCCCGGGCACCCGGTAGTCCCGGGCGTGCAGGAATTCGCCCTCGAACTCGTCCAGGCCGGGCCAGTCCGGCACGTACGGCGTGCGGTGCAGGCCGGTGGCGACCACGACGTTCCCGGTCGTCAGGTCGCCGCCGGAGGTGCGCACCACCCACCGGCCGTCCTCGCGGTCGATCCGCCGCGCCTCGGTCCCGAACCGGATGTCCGGGTCCAGGTCCCGGACGTACGCCTTGATGTAGGCGAGGAAGTCGTCCCGCATCGGCCAGGGGCCGTACTCGGCCGACAGCTTCCTGCCCGGCAGGTGGCTGAGCCGCCGCCAGGAGTTCATCCGCATCGAGGGGTAGTAGCTGTGCCAGGTGGAGCAGGGGACCTCGCCCCGGTCGAGCAGGAGGGGGTCGAGTCCCGCCTCCTTCAGCGTCCAGGCGACCGCGAGACCTCCCGGCCCCGCGCCGATGATGAGAGGGCGTTCCAGGCTCTGAGACATCGCGTTCCTCACCGTTCCGGTCAAATCCGCGTGGGGACGGCGAGCTTCGCGTCGTCCCGCCCGAAGACGCGCCTGTCGAACTCCGCGAACTGCGGGATCACCGCGGGTTCGAACGGCACGCTGAAGGACTTGAGGAAGTTGCCGAAGAGCGCGCGGTCGCCGCACAGGTGGATCGGCACCACCAGCAGGGCCCACTCGAAGCCGGCGACCGCGGCCCACACCCCCACCACCACGGCCTGGGTCACCATGCTGTGCATCGTGTTGTAGAGCACGTAGTAGACCTTGGAGATGGGGCGGCCGCGGGCGCGCCTGAAGGCGATCGCCCCCGGGATGTAGCCGATCACGTCGATGTAGGCGAACAGCGCCACGGCCGGCAGCCATCGCACCTCGCGGATGTGCCAAAGGAACAGCACCGAGCACACGACGAGGGCGACGGCGTACTCCGCGCGGAGCAGCCGGTAGGTGACCAGGCTCTGGAAACGGTTCGCGTGGTCCATGCCATCCTCCCGGGGCCTAGGCCGATTCGACGGCCGCGCGCTGACGTTCGAGCCGGGCGCGTACGGCCACGGCGATCGCGGGCTCGCCGACGACGGTCGCCTCTCCCAGCAACCGGTGCACGATGGTGGCGATCGCCTCCTTGAGCACCTTGGCCGCGATCGGCTCCAGCACTCCGGCCAGGCTCGGGATGCCGAAGTCGAACGTGGCCTCGAAGGTGATCACGGAGCCCGTCGCGGCGGGCTCGACCCGCCACGTCCCGCGGAACACGTCGAAGTCGCCGGCGGTCTGCTCGAAGACGATGCGGCGGGCGCCGCGCTGGATGTAGTCGGCCTCCGACCAGCGCAACGGGCCGTTGCGGAACAGGATGTCCCACTCGCTGACCAGCGTCTCGCCGTCGTTGTCCCGCACGACGACCGAGCGGACCTCGTCCACGAAGTCGGGATATCGCTCGAACTCGGTGATCCGCTGGAACGCGAAGTCCGCGTCCACGGGCGAGTTCAGGGTGAGTTCGACACTACGCATCCGCATGCACCTCGTACTCGGGGTTCTGCTCGGCGACCAGCGCGACCGCCCGCTCGAACCGTTCCAGAAGGAAGGCGATCTCTGATTCGCCCAGCGTCGCGGGCGGCGTGAGCCGGACGACGTGGTCGGAGCTCAGGGACACGTTCGCCACGACGTCGTGGGCGACCAGTGCCATGAAGAGTTCGATCGCCGTCGCGGGGTCGGCGAACTCGATCCCGATGAGCAGGCCGAGGCCGCGCACCTCGTGCCGCTGGTGGACCAGGCCCGCCGCCGTGATCCGCCGCAGTTCGGGGGTGAGCCGCTCACCGAGCCGGGCGGCCCGCCCGACCAGGTCGTCCTCGCGGATCGCCCGGATCGCGCCGCACACGGCGGCCATGGCGATCGGAGCCGCGGAGAAGGTGGAGGTGTGCAGGACCGGATCCCGGTCGAGGACCGCGAAGGTCTCCTCGGTGGCGATGGTCGCGGCGACCGGCATGACGCCGCCGCCGAGCGCCTTGCCGGACAGCAGGATGTCCGGGCACACCCCTTCCAGGTCGACGCCCCACCACGCCCCCAGCCGGCCGAGGCCCGTCTGCACCTCGTCGGCGACCAGCAGCGCGCCGTACTCGGAGCACACCGCGCGCACGTCGCCGAGGTAGCCCTCCGGCGGGATCACCACGCCGCCCTCGCCCTGGACGGGTTCGACGATGACGCAGCACTCGCCCGGGTGCTGCCGCAGGACGGCGGTGAGCGCCTGCACGTCGCCGAACGGCACGTGCGACACCCCCGGCAGCAGCGGGTGGAACGGCTCCCTGAAGGCGTCTTTCGCGGTCACCGACAGCGCGCCCAGCGTCTTGCCGTGGTAGCCGCCGGTCATCGCCACGAGGTGACGCCGCCCGTTGAGCCTCGCGATCTTGATGGCGGCCTCGACCGCCTCGGCCCCCGAGCCGGAGAAGTGCACCCGGGTCAGGCCGGGAGGGGTCACGGAGGTCAGGAGCTCGGCGGCGCGGGCGGCCACCGGGTCGAGGAAGATCCTCGTCCCGACGGGGTGCCTGTGCAGCTGCCGCTCGACCTCGGCCACCACGATCGGGTGGCGGGCGCCGCTGATGAGCACGCCGTACCCGCCGACGTTGAGCAGGCGCCGGCCGTCGCTGGTGGTGAGCCACGCGCCCGACGACTCCACCTCCACCTGCCCGCCCAGCACCTCGGCCAGGCGGGCACGGCCGGAGCTCATCGTGCGCCGGTACAGAGCCGACACCTGTTCGTCGCTCATCCCGGCGTCGTACGTCACAAGGTTCTCGAGCATCGGCAGGTCCTCACGAGACGCGCAGGACGTCGCCCTGGAAGTACGCGGCCAGGTGCCGGCGCGTACCGGAGCGCGAGGGCGGATGGAAGGTGACGCAGTGGGCGGCCGCAGCGAGGTAGGCGACCTCCGGCGAGGAGATGAACGCCATCCCGCCCAGCGCCTCGACGGCCCGTTTCCCGGCGTCCAGGATCGCCTCCTGCGCGCCGTACCGGGCGATCATCGCCTTGGCGAGGGCGACGTTGTCGCTCTCCCGCGCCATGAGCTGCGCGGCGATCCTCTCCAGCAGGAGCGTGGCCGTCTCCAGCCGCACGCCGAGCTCGGCCGCGAGGTCGGCGCCGAGCTTCCCGCTCGCCAGCGCCCGCTCGGCCAGCGCGCTGACCATGCCGAGATAGCAGGAGGTGATGAGCATCTCGAACCACATGAAGCCGACGGTCTGCAGCTCGTCCAGCTCGCCCTGCTCACCGACCTCGGTGGGGACGAGGAGGCGGTTGTCGACGTACACGTCGGTCAGCCGCACCTCGTCGCTTTCCGCGCCGGCCAGCACGTCGCTCCCCCAGAACGGATGCACCGACAGCCCCGGCGTCTCCTTGGGGACGAGCATCAGCATGACCTCGGACCCGCCGTCCTCGCCGGGCACCGCGATGCTCGCCGAGAGCAGGTCCATGGAGCGCGACATGCTGCAGGGCCGCTTGGACCCGTTGACGACGACCCCGTCCTCCTTGCGTACGCCGGTGACGGTGGGCGACAGGATGCCCTGGCCGGGGTTGCCTTCGGCGAACGCCGAGGACACCAGCAGGTTCTGGGTGGCGATGCCCTCCAGCAGCGCCCACTCGACTCCGCTGGAGCGCAGGCTCTCCGCGAGGGCGAAGATGGTCGCCACCGAGAAGTGGTGCATCGTCGAGGCCACCGACAGAGAGGGGGCCGCCGCGCCGATCGCGCGGGTGACCTGGATCGCCTCCATCGGCGTGACGCCGCGCCCCTCGTACGCCTTGGGGATCACCAGCCCCGGCCCGCCGCTCGCCTTGAACAGCTCGAGCGCGGGGTTGCCCGGCTTCTCCAGCTCGAGCAGCGGAACGGCCGCCAGCTTGGCCAGCAGGCCCGGCAGGTGCCGCTCACAGACCGCGCGTGCTTCATCCATCGTTCGCATGGAGCCGCCCCTCCTCAGGCCGCTGACCCGGATTCGCCGGTGACGATCGAGATGCCCTGCAGGTGCGTGGCCCGGAGGGCGGGATAGTTGGCCTCGCCGAAGGCGCCGCCGGTCAGCCCGGTGCCGCCGTGCGACGGCAGGGGCGCGGTGAACGCGATGTGCGAGTCGTTGACCTTGAGCAGGCCGCCTCCGGCGGTCTCCGCCACATACCTGCCGATCACGGATTCGTCCCTGGCCCACAGCGAGTTGCGCAGGCCGTACCGGTTGGAGTTGACGAACCCGATGAAGGCGTCAAGCAGGATCTCGTCGTCCGCCGGCTCGGGCACGACGACGGGCAGCAGCGGGAAGAACGTCTCCTCCCGCACGGCCTTGAGGTCGCGCGCGCCGCCCAGGCCGTCGATCCGGAGCACCGTCGGCTGCAGGAAGAACCCGGAGGCGTCCGGAGTGCCGTCGATCTGCATGCCCTGCCCGCCGGTGACGACGGTGGCACCGGCCTCGACCGCCTCCGCGAGGAACTCGTCGAACCGGTCGTGGCGCAGCACAGGCGACAGCAGCACGCCGTCCTCTTCGGGGTAGCCGGGCCGCAGCGCCTCCGCCCTGGCCGCCACCCGGCTGATCAGCTCGTCGGCCACCTCCGGGTGGACCAGCGCCTGGTTCGGGACCATGCACAGCTGCCCGGACCCGTAGAAGCTCTCCGTCAGCGCGGCCGCGGCCGCGTCCAGGTCGGCGTCCTTCCAGATCAGGACGACGTCGTTGCCGGCCAGTTCGAGGATCGGCTTCTTGCCCATCTCGACGCAGCGGCGCTCGATTTTCAGCCCGGTGGGGGTGTCGCCGAAGTACATGATGTCGTTGACGTGCGGGCTGGCGATCCAGGTGTCGAGCATGCGCCCCGGGCTGCCGCAGACGATGTTGAGCGTGCCGGGCGGGGCGCCGAGCTCCTCCAGGGTCGGGACGATCATCGTACGCAGGACGTGGGAGACGGCGAAGGGCGCCGCCCGGGGCGCGCGGACGACGACGGCATTGCCCCCCGCGATGCTCACGGCGCCGAGCAGCGCGCTGACCAGCGGCGCGTTCGCGGGCGGGCTGACGCACACCACGCCGTCGGCCTGGCGCCTCACGATGTTGCGGCGGCCGTCGACCGTGAACTCCTGCCACAACTGGCCGCGCAGGAACTCGACGGTCTCCGCCCTGGTCAGCTCCAGCATCCCGGACAGCTCCCAGCGCGCCAGCTCCACCGGGTGGCCTTCCAGGGTCAGCATGTGGATGAGCTCGTCGCGCCTGTCCAGCAGGACGCGCCGGATCAGCCCGGTCCAGGCGTCGAGGCGCGTGGACAACGGCGCCGACCGCCAGATCTTCGTGGCCTCCGCCGCCGCGGCCAGCGCGTCCTCGATGGTCTCGTCCTCCGCCAGCGCGACGCGGCCGGCGATCACGCCCGGCGGCGCCTCGTCGAGGGACATCACGCCGGATTCCAGCCTGCGTTTCAGCGTCAGGCTGGCGAACGAGTCATCCAGAACCGCGCGCGGCCGAAGGCTGTACACCCATTTGCCGCTCTCGACGTCCTTACCTCGAACAAAGCTGCCCAACGAAGGCACTCGTTGGGTTTCGGTGATGTTCGCCGCCACCACGACCCCGCAATCCGCGTTCCAGGCGTTTCTGACAGCCGGTGGCGCGTTTTCGAGGCGCACCGCCGAGGACATGCTTCGCAAGTATTGGAGCCGGCCCTGACACAGCCCTGACATGACCGGGGGCGCGGCGTCGACCCGACGTCAGAGGAGGTCCCTAGGGTCGGGACCGACGAACTCCGAACCGTTGGGAGCAGGCATGAAGGCGCCCGACTCGCCCCGGTTGCAGAGCCGGGACGACATCCTGTCCGGCCTCGAACGGCACGCGGACAACCCGAGCGCGTTCCTCGCCCTCAACCGCGGCAACGAGTACTTCGCCTGGCCAGGGATCGACGGTTTCGTGTGCTACCGGCCGCACGGACGCAGGTGGCTGCAGTTCGGCGGGCCGTTCACCGGCGCCGCGACCAGGAAGGAGCTGCAAACCAGGTTCATCGAGCACGCCCACGCCGGCGGCCGCCGTGTCATCGGCGTGCAGCTTCAGCGCGCGGACGCGGAACTGTTCGCCGAGCTGGGATTCACCGTGAATCAGGTCGGTGCGTCCTATGCCGTGGAGCTGGCGGATTTCAACCTGCGCGGGAAACGGTTCCTCAAACTGCGCAACAAGATATCCCGCGCGTTGCGCGCCGGCCTCGAGACAGCGGTCGTGGACGCCACCCGATACGCCGAAGACGTCGCCGAGATCGACGCACGCTGGCTGCGCGACAAGGGCCGGCACACCAAGGAGCTGACATTCCTGATCGGCGAGATCGGCGGGGAGTGGCAGCCGCTGCGCAAGCTGTTCCTCGGGACGATCGGCGGCAGGCCCGTCGCGTACGTCTCCTTCGCCCCCGTGTACGGCTCGCGCCCCGGCTGGCTGCACGACCTGAGCCGGCGCCTGCCCGACTGCCCGCCCGGCGTCATGGAGGCGATCAACTTCCACGCCGTCGAACACTTCCGCGCCCTGGGCACGCCCTGGCTGCACTTCGGCTTCACGCCTTTCACCGGCCTGGACGAGGAGCACGAGCTGCCGACGGCCAGCGGAGCGGGCGCGCGGATCATCCGGCTCATCGCGGACCACGGCGATCGTGTCTATCCGGCGAAGAGCCAGCTGGAGTACAAGCTCAAGTGGGGTCCGTCGGCGATTTTGCCCGAGTATTTCGCCTTCGACGGCGGACTGTCGCCACGGTCCCTGTGGGCCCTGGTGCGAGCGACGAACATCCTGTGACCGGTTGGGATCCCGGCGACGCAGGACAGGGAAGGGTACTCGAAGCGGCCCAACGAGGACCGGGGCGACCCGGTCGGGTGAAAGCCCACGCAGGTTCGAATCCTGCCCCTTCCGCTCCGTGATGACGCGGGCCCGGGCGTGGTGATCGTCCCGCCCGTCCTACCGCGGCTCGGCGTCCCGCCCGGGCCCGAGCCCGGGCGCAGGCACCGGGCCCGTCTGCGCGATGAGCCGGCAGAGCTGGGTGCGACTGGATACGGAGAACTTCCGGAAGATCCGCCGTAAGTGGAAGTTCACGGTGTGCGGTGAGAGCCCGAGCTCGTTGGCGACCTGCCGGTTGGTCATGCCGCGCGACACGAGAGTCGCGACCTCGCTTTCCCGGGCGGTGAGCGTCGGCGGGCAGGCGGGCCTCGCCGCCGACGCGGCCTGCCGGGCCGGGCGGACCCGGGGCGGCACCGGCGATCTCTTCGGCTCCTGCGACGCGGCGAGAGCGGCGCCGGTTCCGGGACGGGCGCCGGCGTCGAGGTCCAGCGGCAGCGGGAGCGACCGGCCGTCGCCCCGGTACACGGCCCGCGCGTGCTCTTCGGCGACCGCGAGCAGCTGGACCTCGCGGTTGTCGCCGGCCAGCCGTTCGATCGCGCACAGCGCCCGCTCGGCCAGCGCGGCGTCCCCCGCCCGGAGCGCGACGGCCACCAGCCAGGCCGGCCGGGTGACGTCCTCGGCGAAGCACGCCGACTCGGTCGCGAGGAGATGCCACCGGTCCCGGATCTCCTCGGCGCCCGCACGCGGTCCCTCCTCCGCGGCCACCAGGGAGATCTCGGCGAAGGCCGCCCGCGCCCTGGTGTCGGCCGGAGTGTGCTGCCCGTTCCGGGCGTGGAACAGCTTGAGGCACGCGGCCGCCTCGTCGCGGTCCCCGAGACGGAGATGGGTCACGGCCGCCACCGAGAGCGCGAGCTCGACCCCGATTATCGATCCCCGGCGCTGGGCGACCTCCAGCGTCTCGGCGACGGACGCCAGCGCCTTCTCGAACGCGCCGGCCTGCAGGTGCAGGGACGACCGCAGGGCTTCCACCACGGGCTCGAAGGCCAGCAGCCCGGAGTCGTGGACACATGCCTCGACCTTGCCGACCAGCCTGTGCGCCTGCCCGCGGAGATGCATGTCGGTGAGCTTCTTGGCCAGGAGGACGAGGGCGTAAAGGTGCCATTGGCCGCAATCGTGCCGGGACTGCTGGAGCGCGTGCTGGTTCAGCCTGAGCCCCTGGAAGAGCCGGCCCGAGTGCCAGAGCCGGTCCGACTCGATACAGAGGTGGACGACTTTGGAGGGTCCGGGAACGGCGAGGAGTCTCTCGTCGACGTCCGCCTTCCAGCGGTCGGGATCGGGGCCGACCACGGACTGCAGGAGCATCCTGAACGCCGCGATGCTCGTGTAGGCGGGCTGTGACCTGTCCAGATCGGCCAGAACGGCCTCGATCAGGCCGAGCGCGTTGACGAATTCTCCCCGGACGAAGCTGATGTTCGCCTGGTTGAGCCGCTCGACGGCCTCGCAGTCGACCAGGTCCTCGTAACCGGAGGCGATCAGATACAGGACGTCGCTGATATACGAGGGGGCGGCGGCGAAATCCAGCGGATTTCCGCCCGTGCCCGCCATCTGCGTCTCCTTCATATCCATCTTCCCTCGTCGGCTGCTTGTCCGGTGCGGTGCGGATTGCGCGGGAATCGGGCCGGGGAGGCGGCGTGCGCGGTCACGCGGAGAGGCCGAACGGATCTAGACCGCCGGACCGTCCACACCCGGTGACGACCGGAAGTCGGGACCCGCCCGGGTCCGGCCGTTTCCGCGCCACGACCCGGATCGGCGTCTCGGGGAGCCTTTCCCCCGATCGGATTCGGACCCGCCCACATCGCGCAGACGGCACGCGAGATCCCGCCATTCGGCGGCGCACCTGTCGGCCACGGCGGCCAGGACGAAGGCGGTGTGCGGGGGCAGGCCGTCGATGACGCCGGCCCATTCGCGGGGCCGTAGGACCCGCGAGAAGAACCACCGGATGGTGCTACGCCCCGACTCCGTGAGCCGGAGCGACGGATCCTTGCTCAACCGCCGCAGCACTCCGTCGATGGACGGCTCGGGGATGTGCGGCTCGGGAATGGACGGCTCGGGGATGTGCGGCTCGGTCACCTGGGCGGCGACCTCGCCGGAGGCGGCCCGGTCTTCCTGTCCGGCCGTCTTCCCGGCGTCCGGTGCGGTGTCCTTCTCCTGCAGCATGCGTCTGCGCACTTCGCGCACGGTGTTGGGAGAGACCCCGGCCGCGCGGGCGAGTTGCCGAAGCGAGGCGCCGGGATTCTTCTCCACCAGTTCCTGCACGTGCTTACGCCCGGCGCTGCCGTTCACCGGCCGCATACGGCCGTCCCTGCCCATGCGTTTCCCGGGCTCCTGGCCCGGAGGTATCGTCCGGTCCCGGATGTTCTTGACCGTCGCCGCGCTCAGTCCCGTGGTCGCCGCCACCCAGCGGTCCGACCGGCCCGGGAAGTAACGCAGGATCTCGACCGCCGCGGCCGCTCTGTCGGCGTACGAGAGCGGCAGACCGTGTGCGGTGTTGGCCCGCACCGCGAGAGCGAACGCCTCACGCTCGTCCCCGGTGAACAGCACGGCGTGGATCGTCGTTTCGCCACGCCGCCTCGCGGCCGCGACGCGGTGCATCCCGTCGATGATCCGCATGGACGGGTGATGGACGATGATCGGCGGGAGGGCGACCCGTAGCTCTGCCAGCACACGGGTGTGCTCGACGTTCTCACCCTCGAGACGCAGCGACCTCGGCGGCAGCAGCGAGCCGATCGACAGCACCCGCGACCTCGCGAGTGAGGGCGGGACCGGAAAATCGCTCCACCGGCCCTCGGCGGCACAATAACCATCCGGATCCGAACCGTTCCCACGATTTTCTTCCATGCGTCATCACCCGTATGCAGAATGTGAGTCCAGTCCTCCCCGGCTTTTATCCGGCGGCGGACGAGTGCGACGTGGCCGGCCGGGCGGCACACCGTCCGGTGACCCGGCGGATACCGGCCGTATTCCATTTGCTCCCGACCGTTTCAGGAAAACCCATAGATCGGCGCACGCAACTCCGAACGACACCCGCGGTGGCGATGAGGACCGGAGTCGCGCCCCGGAGAGTCGCTCACGTCACGCCTGCACATAATCCTGTCAACGGACCGCCGTGTGATCTCGGCACCCTCCGGCAGTGCACAACGAGCCTCCCGATGGTTTCATTGGCCGGTTTCATTCCTCGACCGACGCATGCTAAGCACGCCCCGGCGGCGGAGGCAATGTGTAAGCAGAGGAATCGGCGCCGACCAGATCAGTGTTTTCGCTGTGGACCGATCCGAATTCGGGCTCGTGCGCAATCCGAGTGGTGATTGTGCGGCGGATGCGACTTGTGCGACACAATCCGGTGCGTCCGCGGAAGGAGCAGCGCGTCATGACACCGCTCCCACAGAACGGGCCGGAGGGCCGGGAACCGGCGCCACGCCCGGCAACGGGCGTCGCTCGCCTGACTGCGGACAGATATTGCCTGTTCATACGGCTCGACGGGTCGCCTGATCAGCGCCCGCCCGGCAGGCGCCGCCGAGCGGAGACGGCTGGGTGAGCCCGCGGCCCGGACGGTTTCCACCCCACCGCGTCACCGCCCGGACGGCCCTGTCAGTGATCGGTACGGCGAGAGACTTCACTGGATGAGCGTGCCGAATAAAACGATTCGACGACGCCGCGCAGGGCCGGTCAGAATGAACGCCGGACGCGCCTGCCACAGAAATGTATTTCGACGTTAACCCGGAGCCGCGCAAAGTGTCAAGTTCGGCTGTGAACAGCACCACGGAGCCCGAGGGGTCCCGGGCTGTCACCGACCGCAGTCCGGCTTGCACGCCCCGCAATTGAAATTCGCCGGCATCGGCCTGGCACGTTCCACTATCACCATCCGGAAAAAGTGTGCGAGTGCACATCCGTACAGTTGCACACCGGCGGCAGGTCTGAGCACGTACGGGCGGCCGTACCGTCCCGGGACGGTACGGCCGGCCTTGACGGGCCGGCGGGGCCGCGAATACGTTGACGATATTGCTATAGAGCGATCAGCCATTAGCACCTGCTTCGTCAAGTCACGCTCATCCTCGCCGTTCACCGCCCGAGTCTTTCGGGACCTCTCACCCTTCGTGCGCACGCACAGGATAGGGACGGGCACGGTACGCGAAAGCCCGCACAAGCGTTGGCTTTCCCGCGCTTGTACTTGAAAAGGCAATCACCGCTGAGATCGCCGAAGGCGTCGGCTCGATCGCCGACGCCCCTCCGGGACCCGCACTCGACGACGGGGGAACCCAAACCATGAGCAGATCGCGGGAAGGCTCCGTGAGAACCGACTTCGGCACGGGCATCCGGAAGGGCGGGCCGCCGGGCGTCCTCCCCCGACCGGCGGGTGAGACTCGGCGGCGTCCGAGCCGGGCCGGCGACGACTCCCCGGGCAAGGCGCTCACGACACCGTCGTGGACCTATCCCATGACGCTGGAGCAGGAGTCGATATGGCTCGACGGCCGGCACGGCGACGGGCCGTCCCACCACCTCGAAAGCTTCGCTCTGGAGCTACGCGGGCACGTCGACCGGCAGGCCGCCGCCTCGGCGGTCGCCCGGATCGTGGCCCGTCACGAGGCACTGCGAAGCCGGTTCGTCCTGGACGGAGACCAACTGCTCCAGGTCGTCCTGCCCGCGCGGAACGTGCCGGAGATGGCCCACCACACGTGCTCCCCCGAGCAGGCTGCGGTGAAGTTGCGGGAACTCGCCCGGCGGCCGATCGACCTGGCCGCGAGCCCCATGCGCGCCACCCTCCTGGAGATGTCGCCCGAGGCGATGATCCTCTGTGTCCAGTTCCACCGCGTCGTGGCCGACGACTGGGCCATGCGCACCTTCATGCGGGAGTTCGCCGAGCACTACCGCGCCTGCGTCGAACACCGTCCCCTACGGTCGGC
This sequence comes from Microbispora sp. H10836, assembly GCF_012999525.1. Taxonomy (NCBI): domain Bacteria; kingdom Bacillati; phylum Actinomycetota; class Actinomycetes; order Streptosporangiales; family Streptosporangiaceae; genus Microbispora; species Microbispora sp. H10836. The sequence continues at coordinate 46,547 of NZ_JABBWU010000029.1, read as the reverse complement.
GCCGCCTTCCATGCAGCCCGGTCCGTACGCCATCCGGCAACGCTCGACGCCACGCGACCCGGCGGCGCTGACCTACTGGCTCGACAACCTGCGCGGCCTGTCTCCCGACACGGCGACCACGATTCCCCCGACCCAGGCACCGGGAGCACCGCCCCACTGCGACCGGGTGGCGTTCGCGCTCGACGCCGCACTCGCCGAGAACCTCCGCGCCGCCTGCCGCAGGCTCCACACCACGCCCCTGGTTCTGCTCGCCGCGACGACGGCCCTTCTCCTGCACGCCGCCGGCGGCGCACGCGACGTCATCGTGGGCACTCCGGTGTCCTACCGGGGCGCCGCCGACCGCGATCAGATGATCGCCCCGCTCACCAGGCTCCTGCCGCTCCGGCTGCGGCTCGCCCCCGGCCAGTCGTACGCGGACCTCGTCAGGCAGACCAAGCGGAAGGTCCACGAGGCCCTCGTCCACCGGAACGTGACCCAGCACGACCTCGTCCGGCTCATCCGCAGGTCGCGGTCCGGCGCCATGCGACTGTGCCGCACTCTGATCGTGGTCGACGAGCCCGGGCGGCCACGCATCGACCTCCCGGGCGCGACCGCCCGGCGGCTCCGCGTGGGGCCGGGGCTGCCCTGGGCCGACCTCAGTTTCACGTTCGTCGTCGACGACGGCGAACACCTCGGCTTCCTGGACTACGCGGCCCACCTGTTCTCCGCCACGACCGCGCGGCACCTCGCCGAGACGTTCCGCACACTGCTGACGTCGTCCCTCGGCGACCTCCACGGCGGTGGCCGCCAACCGGTGGATCCGGCGAGAGCGGACACCTGACCGCGCGGCCATCGCGTCTTCGACCTTTACGTCCCCCGTACGCCGGGTGCGGTTTGCTGCGCGTGTCAGAAGTCGAACAGTTCCCCGGCGGCCGACCGCTTCTCACAGTCGTTGCCGAAGGTACGCCGGAACTGGAAGTACTTCCCGTCCCAGATGCCGCTGGCGGTGACCGTGACAGGTGCGTAGATCATCGTGCAGGGCTCGGTTCCGTTCACCCGCAGGGCGCCCGGGTCGCGGCCCGACCGGTTCAGCCAGGCGCACGCCTTCTCCGGGGCGGGGTGTGAGCCGCCCACCGGAGCGCAGTTCAGGAAGGCCGACCGCGTCGCGGGTTCCGGCTGCTCGCCGTCCGCGATGGTCAGGATCACCGCCCGCACCCGGGAGGCCGGCGACCGGGCGGCCCGCAGGGCGATCTCGGGTGGCGGCGGAGCCGGCAGGGTGGCCCCCCGCGTCGGCGCCGCACCCGCCCTCGCGGGCGTCACGGGTCCGAGCGGCCCGGATCGGGCGGTATTTCCGCCGTCGCCGGCCGCGCCGGGATGGGCCCAGGCCTGGGCAGAGGGGCCGGCGGCCAGCGCCGCACCGGCCAGGAGAACAAGCAGCGGTTTCATGCGATCCCCCCGTTTCCGCTGGTGACCAGCGTTCTCAGGGGAGCCCCCGAGGGCAAGCGCCCACTCCGGACCGCAACGAAATCTGACGTACCACAGACCACATCGGTTCCGCTGGATTCATAACGAGCTGGGCAAGAAGGGATGCCACAACCGTGTGGATCTGGAAAAATCACCCCTTACTATCCATATCTCCACAACGAGAGGTCCCACGGTGACCAGGAAGCTGACACTCGCCGCCGGTGGCGTCGCCGCCGCGAGTGCGGTCGCCGTGCTGTGGAGTCAGGGACCCGCCGTTCCCGCGACCGCCGCGTCGAGCGTCACCACGACGACGGTCTCCGCCGCGGCGGGCATCGGCAAGAACGGGGTCAGCGCCTTCCCCCTCGCCCCCCGTCAGGCCGACGAGCAACGGGTGGCGGCGTACTGGAGCCCGGAGCGGCTCAAGCAGGCGAGCAGCTACGTGCCGAGCACGAAGCCGTCGCCCTCGACCAAGAGCACGCCCTCCCTGGTGGAGGTGGGCCCGGGGGACGCGACACCGCGCGCGGTCGCGCCGCGCGCCGCGGCGCCCCCTCCCGCTGCCTCCCCTCCGATGGTGGGCAAGGTCTTCTTCAAGGTCGGCGACAAGGAGTACTGGTGCTCCGCCTCCGCGGTGCACTCCGCCCGCCGCAACCTCGTCGCCACCGCCGGGCACTGCGCGTACGCGCTGGCCCAGGACAAGACGGTGGACAACTGGGTCTTCATCCCCGGCTACCACGACGGCGTCGCCCCCTCCGGCATCTTCGTCGGCCACACGCTCTACATGCACGAGGACTTCGCCGGCCAGGGCGACTTCGACCGCGACTACGCCTTCGTGACCGTGCACCGGGGCTTCACCTGGCAGCCGTACGTGGAGAACGGCAGGCTCAAGTACCGGTCGGTCGACGTGGGCCGCCTGGAGGACAAGGTGGGCGCCTTCCATTTCGCCTCCGGCAAGCCGACCGGACAACCGACCTCCGTCTTCGGCTACCCGGCCGGGGCCCACCCCGACGGCAGCCGCCCGTACACCGGCCAGACGGTGAAGTCCTGCGACGGCACCACCGAGAAGAAGTTCGTCAGCGCGCCGACATGGCAGCTCGAACACGGGGTGCGGCTGCCGGGCTGCCCGTTCACCGCCGGCGCGAGCGGCGGCCCGTGGGTGATCGGCTACGACGCCGCCAAGCGGACCGGTTACCTCACCGGAATCACCAGCCTGACCTGGAACCTCAGCGGCGGCGGACGCCTCGACGCCGTCTCCACGCCGTACTTCAACCAGCTGACGCGACGGGTGTACACCCAGGCGAGCAAGCAGAGCACGGGCTGACTCTCCGGGCCGCGACAGGCTCCTGTGTGATTCACGTCACACCCCGCCATCCGATCCGGCTGCGGACAGTGCGTGATTTGACACGGAAGGCATCCGAGTGGACCTGCACTGATGTCACGGCGTGATCTCGACCCTGACAAGTCCTGTTAGGAGTCACAGAAAAGTCACGGACGCCACACCCCAAAAACCACGTAAAAATCGAATAAAGGCGAGAGGTACTGTCTTTACTAGCCCTTTACACACGGGTGGGACGCATGTGGCGTACCACGACAGCACCTGGAGTTCTATGAGCACCCGAGTCAACCGTCTGATCGTCCCCATCGGGGGTGTGGCCGCGGCCGGCCTCATCGGGGCCACCATCGCGGTCCCGGCGCAGGCGGCCGGTGACACGGCCTCCGACCCCCTGGCCGCGAGCGGCATCGCCGCGAAGAACGTCATCGCCTACTGGCTCAACCAGAAGGCCTCCAACCTGGTCCGCGCCACCCCGTACGGGTACGAGAGCCGGGTCAGCGCCAAGCACGTCTCGACCGGCGGGCCGTCCGCCGACAGCAAGCCCGGCACCGTCTCGCCCACCGGCGGCGGCAAGTCGGGCGGCTCCCTGAAGAACGTGAACCTGCCGCGCACCACCGGCAAGGTCTTCTTCCGCGGCGGCGACGGCAGGCCGCACTGGTGCAGCGCGACCTCCGTCCAGTCGAAGTACGGCAACCTGGTCGCCACGGCCGGGCACTGCGTATACGACACCAAGACGAACAAGGCCACCCTGGACCGCTGGGTCTTCATCCCCGGTTACTACCAGGGCAAGGCGCCGTGGGGCATCTACGTCGGCAAGACGGCCTACACGCACTACGACTTCGACGTCTACGAGGACGGCGACCGCGACTACGCCTTCGTGACCGTCTACAACGGCATCAAGGCGGGGCGCGGCGGCGACCTGCGCAACATCGCCGAGTGGAACTGGAAGCAGGTCGACAGGAAGACCTACCTCAAGTACGACCGATTCATCCGCAAGAGCCGGGGCGGCAAGTACTACGTCGTCAAGTTCACCGACGTCGGCCGGCTCGAGAACAACGTCGGCGGCCAGGGCCTGGCCTACAACCAGAAGGTCGGCAGCTCGGTCTACGTGTTCGGCTACCCGAGCGGGTCGCACCCGGACGGCAACCACGCCTTCACCGGCCAGACCCTCAAGTGGTCGTACGGCAAGACCTTCGCCGCCAAGGCCCCCGCGGTCAAGGGCGAGGAGCTCGTGGGCGTCAAGTCGTCCTTCACCGGTGAGGGCTCCTCGGGCTCGTCGTGGCTGCTGAGGTACAGCAGCGCCAAGCGGCTCGGCTACCTCAACGGCGTCACCAGCGGCGTCTCCGACACCGACGGCAACAAGCGGATCGACACCAGCGTCTCTCCGTACTTCGACGGCGAGACCTACGGCGTCTACAAGGCCGCCGCCAACAACTGGTCCGGCTCGATCGCCTGAGTCGCGCGGACGCCCGGCGCCGCCCCCCGGGTGGCATGCTGAGCGGACGGCGATCACGAGGAGATCAGCGATGACCCACCCTTCCGGAACGCAGCCCGCCCCCCGGCGAACCCCCCTCGACGCGGAGGAGAGGGTGCGAAGCGAGGTCAACTTCTCGCAGCTCGTCGCCGAACACCTCGTGGCGAAGGGCCGGTTCAGGATCACCGCCGACAGCCCGGAGATGGTGGATCTGTGGCAGACGGTCGCCCGCAGGGTGGGTGAGATGCTGCAGCGGCCGGTGGTCAGCTACGCCAACGGCAGGGACATCGTCATCACGTTCGCCCAGCGGACTGCGAACCTCACGACACAGTCCTGAGGCACCCCCCAGGAAGTGCCCCGCCGCGCCGCGGCGGGGCACTTCGGCGTTCCGGGGACGACGACGGGCGTCCGCGTTGTTTTCCCGACTTGATCCCCATCGCTGTATGTTCCTTCGCAGCCCGTTCACGTGTGGGGCGCGGGAGACGTCACACAGCAAGGAGATCCGTTGAAGCGCATCCTCCCCCCGCTGTGGGGTGCGGCGGCGACGGCCGCGTTGCTCGTCACCGGGACGGCGGTGCCCGCTCACGGCTACGAGATCACCGTGACGACGCCCCTCGCCTCCGGCGCGAAGGTGGCTTCGGTGCTCGCCTACTGGCTGAGGGACGGCGGTCGCCCGCTCACCGGCGCGACTCCCGCGTCCGCGCCGACCGGGATCGAGGCCACCCCCGTCACGGCCGACGGCGCCGCTCCCGGCGGCGTCCGGGGCGTGGTGCCCGCCGCCGCCGGGGTCAAGCGGGCCACCGGCCCCTCGAAGAACGTCAACCTGCCGAGGACGACGGGCAAGGTCTTCTTCGTCGGCTCGGACGGCCGCCCCCACTGGTGCGCGGGCACGTCCCTACAGTCCGACCACCGCAATCTCGTGGCGACGGCCGGGCACTGCGTGTACGCCGCACGGTCCGCGGCGGGCTCCACCGCCACACCCCACCGAAACTGGATCTTCATTCCGGGCTTCGCCGGCGGCGGCGCACCGTGGGGCGTCTACGCCGGCGACCAGGCCTTCGCCCACAGTGACTTCACCAGGTACGGCGACCTGGACCGCGACTACGCGTTCGTCAGCGTCCACGCCGGCGTGCTGCCCAAGCGCGTCGCGCTGCGGAACGCCGCGCAGTACGCCGGGTTCTCCGGCGGCCCCAAATACCGGACCGCGACCGGCTACACCGGCGTCCGGCTGCTCCCCGCGGGGCGTCTCGGCGACAAGGTCGGCGGGCAGGGCCTCGCCTACAACCTGCCGGTCGACCGGCCGCTCGCCATCTTCGGCTACCCCCTGCGGGCCTCCGCGCGTCCCGCGGACGGGCTCATCCGGGCGTACCGCAGACCCTTCCTGGCCCAGGACCTGTCCAGAAGCGCGAACGAACTGGTCGCCGTACGCTCGGCCTTCGCCGCCGCATCCGGGTCGCCGTGGCTGGCCGCCTACCGCGGCGTACGCGGCCTGGGGTACCTGAACGGCCTGACCATCGGGCTTTCCGGCGCGGGCACCGGCCTGTCGCCGTACTTCGACGGGGAGCTGTTCCAGGTCTACAACGCGGCCCGGCGCGCCGGCTGAGGGGGCCGGCCCCGGCGTGGCGGCCCCCTCAGACGCCGACCGCCTCCTTGGCCGCGGTCCGCCTGCTCGTGCTCTCCCCGTTCCGCGCGCGGCCCCGGCCGCGCTCCAGCAGCTCCGCCACCCGCGGCTCCGCGGCGTACGGCGCGAACCGGCGGCACATGTCCGCCACGTACGTCCGGGTTCGCGCCGACTGGATGTTGTCGGCGAGGTCGAGGGCCGACGATGCCGCCTGGCACGCCTCCTCCAGCTCGCCCTCCTGGATGAGGGCAGTGGCGAGCAGCGAGAGGTTGAACATCTTGCCCCGCACGTAGCGCCCGTCCATCACCAGCGAACGCCGGGCCTGCCGTACGGCCCGCGCCCCGTCGCCGAGGTCGCGCAGGCAGTGGGCCGACTTCGCGGCCAGGTAGGCCTCGTCGAAGTAGCCGATCCAGCCGGGCTCGTTCTGCGGCGTCCGCCGGTCGAAGGCGGCCTCCGCCTCGCGCAGCGCGCCGCCGGACGCCGTGCGCTCCCCGAGCAGGGCCAGGGCGTGCGCCTCCAGCACCCGGGCCTCGGCCAGCAGCGACCCGACCCCCGAGCGCCGGGCCGCCGCCACCGCCGCCCTGGCCAGCTCCAGACCGTGCCGGGGATGCCCGATGTAGACGGCCTGGTGGCTCATCCCGGCCAGGATCTCGCCGCACAGGGCGTGGTCGCCCGCGCCGCGCGCCAGGCCGAGCGCCTGGATCAGGTAGCGCTGGGCCAGCCCGTGCTGCTCCAGGTCGTAGGCCATCCATCCCGCCAGCCGGGTCAGCTCGGCCGCCGCGGTCGCCAGCGAGCGCCCGGTGGCCTCGCCGTACGCGCCCTCGCGCAGCAGCGGCGTCACGGCGGTGTGCAGGTAGCGCACGACCGGGCCGCGGATGCTGCCGCCGCCGAACCGGTTGTCCAGCTCGCCGAACGACCGGGTGACCTCGCGAATGGCGGCCACGTCCGAAGGTCCGACGCGGCGCGGCCCGTTCGCGGAGAGCCGCTCCCCGTCGGGCGCCGCCAGCCAGCGGACGATGCCCGCCGAACCCGCTCCCAGGGCGAAAGTGGAGTCGAGCAGGAACCTGCGCCGCTCGACGTCGGCCCTCCACAGTGCTGTCACGCTTGCCACACCCTCCTCCCATGAATGGGGGAACTCCCGTCCCAGATCGAGGGGGACCGTTCCACGCGGCATGCCGATGTCCTCCCTGGACACCTGCCGCCCCAGCCGCAGCGAGAAGATCTCCGCCAGCAGGCCGGGAACCGGTTCGCGCGGGCGGCGTCCGCCGATCCAGCGCAGCACGGAACCGTGGTCGTACCGCATCCCCCGCAGCCCCCGGGCCAGGCCGAGACCGTTGAGCCGGCGGGCCAGACCCTTGCGGGACAGTCCGGCTTCGGTGAGGTGCTGCTGGAGCAGGCGGTTGGGGTCACGTCGCATCGCTCTCCAACCGGGACAGGCAATAGCCGATTTGGTTACGGAGAGCTTTCTTTATAGCACTAACCGTGAGGACCTAAAGGCATTCCCAAATGTTTACGCACGCTGACGGGGAGAAGGCGAAGGGCCGCGCACCGCGTGATCGCGCGGCTCGCGGCCCTTCGGCGTCCGGTGGTGGCCGGAGGACTACTTGCGGATGACGCCGTCCTCCCGGGCCTGCCGCGCGACGGCGGCGATCACGGCGGGGGCGACCCGGGCGTCGAACGGCGAGGGAATGACGTAGTTCTCGGTGACGTCGTCGCCGACCACGGCCGCCAGCGCGTCCGCCGCGGCCACCTTCATGTTCTCCGTGATCGTCGTCGCGCGGACGTCGAGCGCGCCGCGGAAGACCCCGGGGAAGGCCAGCACGTTGTTGATCTGGTTGGGGTAGTCGGACCGCCCGGTGGCGACCACGCGGGCGTGCCTGCCCGCCGCCGCGGGGTCCACCTCCGGTGTGGGATTGGACAGCGCGAACACGATCGAGTCCGGCGCCATCGACGCGATGGCCCGCTCCGGAACGGTCGACCCGGACAGGCCGACGAACACGTCGGCGCCGGCGAGCGCCTGCTCGGTGGACCCGGACAGGCCGAGCTTGTTGGTGTCGCGGGCCAGCGCCCGCTTGACCGGGTTTAGGTCCTCGCGACCGGCGTGGATGACTCCCTTGGAGTCCGAGACCGCGATGTCGCCGATCCCGGCGTTCAGCAGGATCCGCGACACGGCGACGCCGGAGGCTCCGGCGCCGGCCACCACCGCGCGCAGCTCGCCGAGGGACCGCCCGGTGAGGCGGGCCGCGTTGCGCAGCGCGGCCAGGACCACGATCGCCGTGCCGTGCTGGTCGTCGTGGAAGACGGGGATGTCGAGAAGCCCCCGCAGGCGCTCCTCGACCTCGAAGCAGCGGGGGGCGCTGATGTCCTCGAGGTTGATGCCGCCGAACGACGGCGCGAGCCTGACCACGGTCTCGACGATCGCGTCCACGTCGGTGCAGTCGATGCAGATGGGCACCGCATCGACGCCGGCGAACTGCTTGAACAGCAGGGCCTTGCCCTCCATCACGGGCATGGCGGCGGCGGGCCCGATGTCGCCGAGCCCCAGGACCGCGGTGCCGTCGGAGACCACGGCCACGACGTTGGAGACCCAGGTGTAGTCGTTGACCAGGTCGGGGTTGTCGGCGATGGCGGTGCAGACGCGGGCGACCCCGGGCGTGTACGCGAGCGACAGGTCGTCGGCGTCGCGGACCGGGACGGTGGAGCGGACCTCCAGCTTGCCACCGCGGTGCAGGGCGAAAGCGGGATCCAGGTCGAGAGATTCCAAGGAAGAAGATGTGACGGTCACAGCGACCCCAGTGTCGAAAGGACGAGTTCCTTCGGTAGACGCCGTCAAGAGAACGAGAGCCTGGCTTCGGTAGCCGCCGGAGGCCGTCGTCGTTGACGGTCGTCTCTTGAGGGGGTACGGGGGTCACCCGTTCCCTGATTGTGCCACAGGATGTGACACGCGCCCCGGCCGGATCGGGTCACATATCGTTGCACGTTCAGGTGTTCCCCCAGGCCATCGCGCATGTAATACTCGGCTTTGCCGGTGATCTCTTACGTATTTGGGCGTCCCAGTGGACTTGACGTCTTACGCCGAGCTGGCCGTACAGCTGGTCAACATGGGCGACGAACTCAAAAACCCCTTCTCCCTGCGAGCCCTCCTGGAGGAGACGGGTCGTACGGAGGCGGCCGCGCGTCTGACCCGCCGTGACATCGACGCGCTGTGCGAGCTGCGCGACGAACTCGCGGGGGTCTTCGCGTCCGCCGCCGATGGCGACGACGTGGAGGTGGTCGAGCGGCTCAACGGGCTGCTGGTCCGTCATCCCGTGCATCCGCAGATCTCCGGGCACGACGGCCAGCCCTGGCACCTGCACCTGACCGAGGGCGGCCGGGTCGCCGACGCCCTCTCGGTCGGGTCGGTCATGGGCCTGGCCAGCGTCGTGACCCGGCTCGGCGTGGACCGGCTCGGCATGTGCCAGGCGGCGCCGTGCCGCAACGCCTATCTCGACACCTCCTCCAACCGGTCGCGCCGCTACTGCTCGGAACGGTGCGCCAGCCGGGCGAACGTGGCCGCCTACCGGGCGCGCAAGCGGGGCGCCTGAGCCGGGCGCAGGACGGCCCGGCCCAATGGAAGGGCCCGTGGGAGGGCTCGGTCAGGCGGCCGGCGCGGGGAAGCGCAGCGCGGGCCTGGGCCAGTAACGCAGCACGACCCTGCCCACGACGTCCTCCTCGGGCACCGCGCCGAAGTCCCAGCTGTCCCGGCGCCCCGGGGCCGACTGGTTGTCGCTCTCCAGCCACCAGCCGTCGCCCGTGAGCCGGAAGGCCCGCTTGACGATCAGCCCGTGCGGCCGCCTGGCGACCACCAGGTCTCCGGGACTGATCGGGGCGCCGCGCCGTACCAGCAGCCAGTCTCCAGGTCGCAACGCGGGCAGCATCGAATCGCCGGACACGCACACGGCGGTGAGCACATCCCCCTCCGCACAGTGATTTCGAGACGAGTAAGGTCGGTCCTGGAACAGTGCTGTCACCAGCATTCCTAAGGAAGGATTCCGATGCTCGCACGACTGCTGCGACCCCGGCACGAGGCGTCCGCCCACTGCGACCTGCCGTGCGGGGTCTACGACCCGGCGCAGGCCCGCATCGAGGCCGAGTCGGTGAAGGCGATCATTAAGAAGTACGCCGACAACGACGACCCGGTCTTCAGGACCCGCGCGCTGATCATCAAGGAACAGCGGGCCGAGCTGGTCAAGCATCACCTGTGGGTGCTGTGGACCGACTACTTCAAGCCCCCGCACCTCGAGCAGTACCCCCAGCTTCACCAGCTCTTCTGGGACGCCACGAAGCTGGCCGGCGCCGCCGGGGCCAAGGGGACCGTGGACCCCGCCCTGGCCGACGACCTCCTCGCGAAGATCGACGAGATCGCCAAGATCTTCTGGGAGACCAAGGCCGCCTGAGCCTCGGAACCTCGGGCCCCGCACGGCTTTCAGGGCCGCGCGGGGCCAGATCACCCCAAGGCCCATACAAACTCCATATTCGGTAGCACGGAATTTACGTGCAGGTACCTCCAAGGATCGCCACAATCAGCGCGTCCGCCCGGGGCGGCACCGCGCGAGTGGCGGTAAGTTGCAGTCAGCGGCACTCAGCCGGCTGAAGAGGCGAGGAGGAACGTGACCGAGGAAACCGAGACGCCTGCGGTGGATCTGACCGGGATTCGCGATGCTGTGAGTGTCCGGCTGCCCGCCGTGAGCGCCTACCTGTCCGTGCTGCGCACGGCCACCGCCGGGCTCGCCGCACGGCTCGACTTCACCCTCGACCAGATCGAGGACCTGCGCATCGCCGTCGACGAGGCGTGCGCCATGTTGCTGCGGCACGCCGTGCCCGGAACGGATCTCCTCGCGGAGTTCGAGCTCACGGGCCCGGAGATGACAGTCCGCGTCGAGGTCAACACGCTCGGGGTCAGCTCGCCCAACCGGGAGGACTTCGCCTGGATGGTGCTGACCGCGCTGGCCGACGACGTGGACGCCATCTCCGACCACGCCGACCACCTGGCGATCGTGCTGCGTAAGCGCCGGAGTACGGCGAGGCCGTCGTGATGACGGAAAGGACGAGTGCGATGACCTCCGGCGACTCGGCGGTGCCGGACCGCGTACGCGCCCGCACACTCTTCGCCGAGCTGTCGGAGCTCCCGTCGGACGACCCGAGGCGGCAGCGCATCCGCGACGAGCTGGTCGAGCTCCACCTGCCTCTGGTGGAGTACCTGGCCCGTCGCTTCCGCAACCGGGGCGAGTGGCTCGACGACCTCACGCAGGTCGCCACGATCGGGCTGATCAAGTCGATCGACCGGTTCGACCTCGCCCGCGGCGTGGAGTTCTCCACGTACGCCACTCCGACCATCGTCGGCGAGATCAAGCGGCACTTCCGCGACAAGGGCTGGGCGGTCCGCGTGCCGCGCAGGCTCCAGGAGCTGAAGCTCTCGCTCACCAAGGCGATAAGCGAGCTGTCGCAGCGGGAGAGCCGCGCGCCCACGGTCGCCGAGCTCGCCGCCCACCTCGGCATGAGCGAGGAGGAGGTCCTGGAGGGCCTGGAGTCGGCCAACGCCTACTCCACCGTGTCGCTCGACGCGCCCGACTCCGGCGACGACGACGCGCCCGCCGTGTCCGACTCGCTCGGCATCGTGGACGAGTCGCTGGAGGGTGTGGAGTACCGCGAGTCGCTCAAGCCGCTGCTCGAGCGCCTGCCTCCGCGCGAGAAGCGGATCCTGCTGCTGCGTTTCTTCGGCAACATGACGCAGTCGCAGATCGCCACCGAGCTGGGGATCTCGCAGATGCACGTGTCCCGGCTGCTCGCCCGGACGCTGGCCCAGCTCCGCGAGGGCCTCACCGCCGAGGACTGAGCGGAAACCCATCAGAGCCCGGACGATCGGACGATCGCCAGGCAGACGACCGCGACGCCGCGCTCCCCCCGGCGGCGCCCGGTCACCGATCGCACGGCTCAGGACGCGCCGGGTGCGCCGTCCTCGCCCATGAGGGCGTGTGTGGAGGTCGGTGCGAGCAGGGTGACCAGGGCGACCGCCGCCGCGGCGATGAGCGGGACGCCGAAGGCGTACTGCGCCGACTGGATGAGGCTGATCGCCACCGGAAGGGCGAATATCTGCGTCGTCACGGCCGGGCCCCGGCTCCAGCGCAGCACCAGCCACAGGCCCCGGGCCACCCAGAGCAGCAAAGCGCCGCCGAGCACGCCGAATCCGGCCACGGCGATGCTGGTGATCACGTCGGTGGGCTCGCCGATGACGGTCTCGACGCCGACGTAGCCGCCCAGGACGAGGGCGAGCAGGCCTTCTGCGGCCAGGAGAGCGGCGGCCACGGTGAGTGTGCCGGGACGGCCCACGGAACTGCTGATCACACCGCCCAACCCTACCCGCAGCGGCGTGCGCCCCACTGAGCAGGCGTCACCCGGCGCGAGCGGTAAACCGTTCGTTAACCTTCAGGCATGCGGGCACTCCTCCTCGTCAATCCCAAGGCGACCTCGACGCACCGGCGTACCCGGGACGTACTGATCCGGGCGCTCGGCGCCGCCGTCGATCTGTCGGTCGAGGAGACCGCCTACCGTGGCCACGCGACCGCGCTCGCGGCCACCGCGCACGCCAAGGGCTTCGACGCGGTGGCGGTCCTCGGCGGCGACGGCACGATCAACGAGACCGTCAACGGCCTGCTCGACGCCCGTCCCGGCGGCGGCGCGACCGAGCGGCCCGCTCTCATCGTGATTCCCGGTGGCAGCGCCAACGTCTTCGCCCGCGCTCTCGGGCTGCCCAACAACCCGGTCGAGGCGACCGGAGCCGTCCTGGAGGCGCTACGGGAAGGACGCCGCCGCACCATAGGTTTGGGACAGGCGATTTGGCATGACGAGGTTTCGGGCCCGGATCCGGGGGCAGGTGCGCCACCTGACCAGCAAAGGTCCAGATATTTCACATTTTGTGCTGGGCTGGGATACGACGCCGAAGTCGTCCGAGCCGTCGAGGGCCTGCGGAGCGCGGGACATCGCGCCCTGCCCGCCCTCTACGTGAACACGACGGTGCGCCACTTCTTCGTGACGGACCGCCGACGGCCGGCGATCCGGCTGACCCGTCCCGGCCGGCCGCCAGAGGATGGGATCTTCATGGCGATCGTGTCCAACACGTCGCCGTGGACGTACGCCGGCACACGTCCGATCAACCCGACGCCGTGGGCCGGTTTCGAGACGGGGCTCGACATGCTCGGGCTCCGCAAGATGAGCCTGCCGGCCGTGCTCGCGCTCGTCCGGCAGATCATCGGCGAACACCGGGGATTGCCACGCGGTAAAAACCTCGTTCAGATCCATGACGAGGCCGAGTTCACTCTCCTCGCCTCCCGCCCGGTCGCCTTCCAGCTCGACGGCGACTACCTGGGAGAACACGAGTGGGTGATCTTTCGCGCTATCCCGGACGCGTTACAAGTTCTCGTCTGACCTGTTACAGGTAGTCATAGTGTGACGCATCCGACAGCCACGACGGGCAAAACCTTGTCCCAAACCTCTTGTGTGGTGTTGGTACGGCTGAAAAGCTGAACACGACGTCGGAACGTAGGACCTTTACGGAGACCACAGCCTCCGTAAGGAGCCCCGGCGATCACGCGGACACTCCCGGCCCCTCACCCAGGATCCGGGTCGGTGTTCGCAGCAGTTAGTGAAAGAAATCACAAAGTTGACGAGGAGCCACGGTGGCTCCACTTTACGAAGGAGTGGAACGCATGGACTGGCGCCACCGCGCTGCCTGCCGTGACGTGGACCCCGAACTGTTCTTCCCGATCGGGAACACTGGTCCGGCGCTCATGCAGATCGAAGAGGCCAAGCAGGTATGCGGGCGATGCACGGTCGCCGAGTCCTGCCTCAAGTGGGCCCTCGAGTCGGGCCAGGACGCCGGAGTCTGGGGCGGGCTCAGCGAGGATGAGCGCCGCGCCCTCAAGCGCCGTACGGCGCGCGCCCGCGCCCGCGCCGCCGTCTGACTCCCCCGCCGCACGCGAACGCCTTCGGTGGATGCCGGCCATGGCATTCACCGAATCGCGGGGCACCTGGCCCCGGCCGGGACGGCCGAGGAGCCTCCCGCCCATAGGGCCGTCTGTCCACCAAAACATCGCGTCCACTATGGCATCCCCCACAACGGTCCCGCACAGCGGGTCCCCTGTGGCGCCTCCCGCGTCCCTTGAGGAGAGACGCCGGCGAGAGATCAGCCGGACTGCATCGGGATACTGAGGCTGACCTCGGTGCCCCCGCCCTCTCTCCCCGCGACGCCCAGCCGGCCCGACAGCTCGCCGACGACCAGCGTACGGACGATCTGGAGCCCAAGGCTGCCGGTGGCCTCGAGGTCGAAGTCCTCGGGTAGCCCCCTGCCGTCGTCGGCCACCGCGAACTCCAGCCGGTCGGCGTCTCGGGAGACCACGACCTGCACGTTTCCCGAGCAGTGGGCGAACCCGTGCTCGACCGCGTTCTGCAGCAGCTCGGTGAGCACCATGGCGATGGGGGTCGCGACCGCGGCGGGCAGCACGCCGAAGCTGCCGACCCGCTTGATCGTCACCTGCGCGACCGCCACCTCCGCCGTCATCGCGATGACCCGGTCGGCGATGTCGTCGAACTCGACCATCTCCTCCGGCATCTGGGCGAGGATCTCGTGGACGATCGCGATCGAGCCGACCCGCCGTACGGCCTCGTTCAGCGCCTCCTGGCCCTCGGGGTTGTTGAGCCGCCGCGCCTGAAGCCGCAGCAGCGCGGCCACGGTCTGCAGGTTGTTCTTGACCCGGTGGTGGATCTCGCGGATCGTCGCGTCCTTGGTGAGCAGTTCCCGCTCGCGCCGACGCAGCTCGGTCACGTCGCGAATCAGCACCAGCGCCCCGATGCGGCCGCCGCCGACGATCAGTGGGATCGCCCGTAGCTGCACGACCGTGCCGCCGTTCTCCACCTCGGTCTCCCGCGGGGCCCGGCCGCTGGCGACGACCATCAGATCCTCGTTGATCGGCTCGTCGGAGTAGCACAGGTCGGCGGTCGTCTTCCCCAGGTCCGCCCCCACCAGGTCGGCGTGCAGGCCGAGCCTGCGGTAGGCCGACAGCGCGTTGGGCGAGGCGTAGGTGACCCGCCCGGCCTTGTCCAGGCGGAGCAGGCCGTCGCCCACCCGGGGCGACCTGACCAGGATCGGCTCCTCCTCCGCGAAGGGAAACCTTCCGTCGGCCACCATCTGCGCCAGGTCGGACGCGCTCTGCAGATAGGTCAGCTCCAGCCGGGACGGAGTCCGCGCCGACGACAGGTTGGTCGAGCGCTGGATGACCCCGATGATCGGGCCGTCCTTGCCCCGCCGCACCGGGATCGTCTCCTCGCGCACCGGCACGCCGCTGGACCAGTCGGGGTCGCCCTCCCTGCAGATGCGGTGCTCGCTCCAGGCCACGTCGATCAGGGGCCGCTCCCCGGCCTCGACCGACATGCCCACGACGTCGTCGTGGTAGACGGTCGGACCGGTCGTCGGCCGCATCTGGGCCACCGCCACCCACCTCGTGCCGCCCTGGTCGGGAACCCACAGGATGAGGTCCGCGAACGACAGGTCGGCGAGCAACTGCCAGTCCGAGACCAGCGAGTGGATCCAGTCGACGTCGGCGGAATCGAGCGCGGTGTGGCGCGACACGAGGTCGCT
Source organism: Microbispora sp. H10836 (assembly GCF_012999525.1). Taxonomy (NCBI): domain Bacteria; kingdom Bacillati; phylum Actinomycetota; class Actinomycetes; order Streptosporangiales; family Streptosporangiaceae; genus Microbispora; species Microbispora sp. H10836. The sequence continues at coordinate 31,006 of NZ_JABBWU010000029.1, read as the reverse complement.
GAGAGTCGGCACGAGTGCATGATGCGCCGCCGTCCGGGTCGAAAGCGAATCGACCATCGCGACCTGGCAAGATGCACCTCATGACAGGGTCGACGGACAGAGTTCGCGCGGCCGCCGCCGAGCGTGGGGCGGCGGGCCTCGCCGGGTGTGGGGAGAGTGTGAGAACCGTCACGTTGCCGAGGTCGCCGGGCGCTCAGGGCGGCGCCGTCCCGGGCGCCCCCGAGTTGATCGGCACACTCCCCGACACGGCCCGGTCGTTCACCCTCGGCACCGGCCGCGCCCCGGCCCGTGCCGGTGTCGCCCCCGATGTCCTGGATGTCCTAGATGTCCCGGAAATCACCGCTGACCTGCCCGGACGTGCGCTGCAGCGGACTCGGGAGCCGGCCGCCGCGGCCCGTGAACCCGGGCTGGAGACGACCGATCCGCCGGCCGCCGTGGGAGCGGTCGTGCCCGGCCCGCCCCCGCTCGCACCCGGAGTGGGAGCCCTGCGTGCGGACCGGGGCGTCCGCATGGGATGCTTCCGCCCACCATCGGTGCCTCGGGGCCGGTCCTGTCCGCGGTTGACCGCGGGGGCCGATCTGAGGTCCGATGATCTCGCGGTGGTCCGGGGTGCGCTCACCGCTGTGGCCGAGTTGACGATGTTGCCTGAGTTGGGCGAGTTGAGGGTGGACAGGTGACGGAGCACAGCGAGGACTCTCCCCGGGTTCCGAAGTACTACGACGTGAAGCGCAGTCTCCTGGAGCTCACCAAGAGCCTGCCCGCGGGCAGCGCGCTCCCGCCCGAGCGCACCCTGGCCGTACGGTTCGAGACCTCCCGGACGACGGTCCGGCAGGCGCTGTCGGAGCTGGTGGTCGAGGGGAGGCTGCTGCGCATCCAGGGCAAGGGCACCTTCGTCGCCCAGCCCAAGGTCGCCCAGGTCCTCCAGCTCACCTCGTACACGGGTGACCTGCGCACGGTCGGCCTGGAGCCGGACACCAAGATCCTCGACATCAGCTACATCACTGCCGACGAGGCGCTCGGACGGCGGCTGGCCATCAACCCCGGCGGCAGGGTCCTGCGGATCCACCGCCTGCGCCTGGCCAACGGCGAGCCGATGTCGATCGACACCACGCACCTGTCCGCCCGGCGGTTCCCGCGCCTGCGGCGCGAGCTGGAGGTGCACTCGTCGCTGTACGAGACCCTGCACAACGCCTACAACGTACGGCTGACCGACGCCGAGGAGGTCATCGAGACCGTGCTCGCCACGCCGTACGACGCGCAGGTGCTGGGGGTGGACGTCGGCCTGCCCATGCTGCTGCTGACCCGGCACGCCTTCGACGCCGACGGCAACCCCGTCGAGTACGCCCAGTCGCTCTACCGCGGCGACCGCTACAAGTTCGTCACCCGCCTCCGCCGCCCGTAAGCAGGAAGGCTCTACCCTCCCGGGCATGAGTGTTCTCATCGTGACCGGGACGGACACCGGGGTCGGCAAGACGGTGGTGACGGCGGCGCTCGCCGTGCTGGCCGGGGAGCGAGGCGCGACGGTCGCGGTGGTGAAGCCGGCCCAAACCGGGGTGGCGGCCGGGGAGCCCGGGGACCTCGACGAGGTGATCCGCCTGTCGGGGGTGACGACGACCTTCGAGATGACGCGCTATCCCGACCCGCTCTCCCCCGCCGCGGCGGCCCGCGCCCGCGGCCTGCCGACGGTGTCGCTCACGTCGGCGGCGGCCCGGATCGAGGAGCTGGCCGAGTCGCACCGGCTGGTGCTCGTCGAGGGCGCAGGGGGCCTGCTGGTCCGCTACGACGAGGAGGGCGGCACACTCGCGGACCTGGCGCGGCGGCTGCACGCCCCCGTCCTCGTGGTGGCGCGCGCCGCGCTGGGCACGCTCAACCACACGGCGCTGACGCTCGAAGCCATGGCGGGCAGGGGCCTCGACCTGGCGGGCGTGGTGATCGGGTCCTGGCCGGCCGATCCGGGGCTCGCCGAGCGGTCGAACGTCGCCGACCTGGAGATACTCGCCGCTCGGCCCTTGTCAGGCGCGATGCCGGAGGGCGCGGGCGCGCTCGGCCGGGAGGCGTTCGCCCGCGCCGCCCGCGCCGGACTGGCTCCCGCGCTCGGCGGCATGTTCGACCCGGCCAGATTCCGCTCGACCCTCAAGCTGCCCCTGTGACGGGAAGGGCCGCGTGAAGACCGACATCCTGGAGAGTGGGCCGCGCGCCGGAGCGCGACCTGGAGCTGCTCACCGACCTCAAGATGCCCGTCAAGGCGCTCTCCCAGACCCTCTGAAGACCGCCGGCGGGCGCTCGGGCGGCGGGCGGCTGGAATCCCAGGCCCTGCGAGCGGAGTAGCCGGGGCCGCATCGGGCATCAGCGGAGGTGACCGACGTTCTCCTGAGGCTGGAGGGCATTGGCCATCCATCTGTTCCCATATGTGACCGACTGGTAGGTTTCACGGTATGGAGTCCCCCAAACACGCAGGCGACATCGCGGTCGCCGTCTCCCAGGCCTACGGCGTGGACACCATGTTCACGCTGTCCGGCGGGCACGTCTTCCCCCTGTACGACGGGGCCGTCCACCAGAACATGCGCATCATGGACGTGCGCCACGAGCAGAGCGCGGTGTTCGCGGCCGAGGCGACCGCCCGGCTGACCCGCAAGCCCGGCCTCGCCGTGCTCACCGCCGGCCCCGGCGTCACCAACGGCGTCTCGGGGGTCGCCACCGCCCACTTCAACGGCTCACCGCTCGTCGTGCTGGGCGGGCGCGCCCCGCGCTCGCGCTGGGGCTCGGGGGCCCTGCAGGAGATGGACCATCCGCCGCTGTTCGAGCCCATCACCAAGCTCGCCTTCACCGGGTCGGGCGCGGACTCCATCGGGCAGGACGTCGAGATGGCGTTCCGGACCGCTCTGGCCCCGCACCGCGGCCCGGTGTTCCTGGACTTCCACATGGACGACCTGTTCTCCCCGTCGCCCGAGTACGTCTCGGAGACGCTGACCCCGTCGCCGCTGGAGCCCGACCCCGAGTCCCTCGCCGGCATCGCGCGGCTGCTCGCCGAGGCCGAGCGCCCGATGCTCGTGCTCGGCTCGGACGTGTGGATGGAGCGCGCCGAGGAGGCGGCACGGGACTTCGCCGAGGAGTGGCGGCTGCCCGTCGTGCCGAACGGGCAGGGCCGGGGCATCCTGCCCGCCGGGCACGACCTGCTCGTCACCCGCGCCCGGGGCGTCGCCTTCGGCCAGGCCGACCTCGTCATCGTGGTCGGCACCCCGCTCGACTTCCGGCTCGCGTACGGCTGGTTCGGCGGCAAGGAGGGCGCGCCTCTCGCCAGGGTCGTCCACATCGCCGACGCGCCCTCCCAGCTCGCCACGCACACCGGCCTGTCCGGCTCGGCCGCCGGTGACCTGTCGGTCATCTTCTGGGGCCTGTCGGCGGCCTGCGGGGCCGCCGGGGTGAACCCCAAGGCGTACGAGCCGTGGGTGAGCAGGCTGGGCGAGACCGCGGCGGCGGCGATCGCCGAGGACGCGGCCCTGCTGGAGTCGGACGCCGACCCGATCCACCCGATGCGCATCTACGGCGAGCTGAACAAGGTGCTCGCCGACGACGCGGTCGTCATCGGCGACGGCGGCGACTTCGTCTCCTACGCCGGCAAGTACGTCGAGCCGAGGCGGCCGGGCAACTGGCTCGACCCCGGCCCGTACGGCTGCCTCGGCACCGGGCTCGGCTACTCCATCGCGGCCCGGCTGGCGAGGCCGTCCTCGCAGGTCGTGCTGCTGCTCGGCGACGGCGCGGCGGGCTTTTCGCTGATGGACGTCGACACGCTGGTCCGCCACCGCCTGCCGGTCGTCATGATCTGCGGCAACAACGGCATGTGGGGCCTGGAGAAGCACCCCATGCAGATGCTGTACGGCTACGACGTGGCGGCCGAGCTCCAGCCGCAGTGCCGCTACGACCAGGTGGTCACCGCGCTCGGCGGCGGCGGGGAGCTCGTCACGTCGCCGGCCGAGATCGGGCCGGCGCTGCGCCGCGCGTTCGACTCCGGCGTGCCCTACCTGGTGAACATCGCCACGGACCCGGCGATCGCCTACCCGCGCAACACCACAGGAGTGTGACCCGCGCAGGGGCCCCGCGTGGTCGCGCGGGGCTCCGCTCCTCCGGGATTCAGTTCGCCACGGGCGTGCGGGTCGTCGCCGGGCTCGGCGACGGGCTGGGCGAGGGGGACGGGCACGTCCTCTTCACGGTGAAAGTGACCGTCGTGCCCTCCTTCACCAGCGTGTTCGCCGCCGGCTTCTGGCTGACGACCAGCCCCTTGCACTCCTCCGCGCCCTCGTAGGCGGCCTTCGGGATGAGACCCAGCATGTTGAGCCGCGCGTTCGCGGAGCTCTCCGGCAGGTTCTTCAGCTGCGGCACCTTGACCATGCCCTCGGTCGGGCTCGGCGAGGGCGTCGGGGAGGCGGAGCGGCTCGGCGAGGCGCTGGGAGTCGGGCTCGGCGAAGGGCTCGGCTTCCTCCTGGACGGGCTGGGCCGCGACACCGGCACCTCCTGCGTGGGCCTCGCGGAGGGCCGTGTGGCGGTCCGCGCCGGCGACGGGGCCGGCGGGTCGGTGGTGGCCACGGTCAGGGACGGTGCGGGCGACACGGGGGCCGTGGGCCCCGCCGATGCCATGTTGATGCCCAGCACGGCCAGGCCTCCGACGACGGCGAACCCCGCCACCCCGGCCGCGACGGGCATCCCCTTGCCCCTCCTGGACCGCTGCGCGGCGCGCCGGGCCGTACGTGTGCCCTGCTGCGGCGTGGCGACGGTCGTCGGCGGGACGGCCGGTACGTCGTTCCAGGACTCGCGGGTGACCCGGTAGGTGTGGCCGGTGGCCGGGATGGGCTCCGGCCCGATCGGGTGGGGGTGGGCCTCGGTGGCCGCCCCCACGGGAGGCGGTGTGACCCCCATGCCCGTGGTGGCCGGGGCCGCGGGCAGGCCGGGCAGGCCCTGTGGGCCGTACGCCGCTCCGGCCGGGCCCTGCGGGCCGTAGGCGGGCGCCGCGTCCGCCGCGGCCCCCGGAGACAGCACCGACTGCCGGGCCGCGTGGCTCATCGCGGCGGCGGACGGCCAGCGGAGCGCCGGGTCCTTCGACATGGCCCGCTCGACGATGGCCCGGATGGCGGGCGGCACGTGCGGGGGCAGCGGCGGCGGCTCCTCCCGGATGTGCTTGAGCGCGATCGTCACCGGCGAGTCGCCGTCGAAGGGACGCTGCCCGGCCAGGCACTCGTACGCCACGACGCCCAGCGCGTAGATGTCGACGGCGGGGGTGACCGGAGCGCCCTCGGCCTGCTCCGGCGCGCAGTACGCCGCGGTGCCGAGCACCATCCCGGCGTCGGTGAGACGGGTCCCCTGGTCGGCGCGGGCGATGCCGAAGTCGGTGAGCACCAGCGTGCCGTCGGAACGCACCAGCAGGTTGCCCGGTTTGACGTCGCGGTGCACGATGCCCCGCTCGTGCACGGCCTGGAGGGCGGACGCGGCCTGCGCGATCAGCTCCATCGCGGGCTCGGCACCGATGCGGCCGAGGCGGGTCAGCAGACGGTCGAGGGGCTCGCCGTCGACGAACCGCATGACCAGGTACGCGGTGGAGCCGTCGCCGGGGACCTCGGTGACCCCGTAGTCGTAGACGTCGACGACCCCGGGGTGGTTGACGGTCGCCATCGCCCGGGCCTCGCCCTGGAAGCGGACGGCGAATCCGGGGTCGTCGAGGCGACCGGGGAGAAGCACCTTGACGGCGACGGTGCGCGCGAGGACGGTGTCCTCGCCGCGCCATACCTCGCCCATGCCCCCGGCGCCGAGCCGGGCGTCCAAGCGGTAGCGCCCAGCCAGGGTCGTGCCTTGGGCCACCATTTGCGCCCCGTACCCCCTAAGTCACTCGACCCCCGAAGGTGTCCAACAAAGCAGGTTCGTGTCGCGGGTAGATAACGACAGGATCACGGAACCCTGTACGCGTACGGGATCCAGGCTCGGGGGTCGGAAGTCGAGCCTACCTGTGCATCACCCTAACCGCTGCCCGCCTCCGCCGCCCGGAAAGCATCGCGGAGTCCCCGCCGCCGATTAAGACGCTTCCCCGCCCCGTTTAGTTGCCTGCGTTCTCCGCGGGCACCGGGAAATCACGACCCAATAGGCTGGCCCGCATGAGTCTTGCTCCAGGTCTGCGCGCCGAGGTCCTCATCATGGTGGAGCGCGAGGACACGGCGATCCGGGTCGGCAGCGGCGACGTGCCGGTGCTGGGCACGCCGCGGCTGCTGTCGTTCGCCGAGGGGGCCACGGTCAAAGCCGTCCAGCAGCACCTGGAGCCCGGGCAGACCACGGTGGGGACCAGGGTGCTGCTCGAGCACCGGCTGCCCAGCCCCGTCGGGATGCACGTCGAGATCGGCGCGGAGCTCACGGAGGTGGACGGCAGGCGGCTCGTCTTCTCCGTCAGGGCCGTCGACAAGACCGGCGCCCTGGTCGCCACGGGCACGATCGAGCGGGTCGTCGTCGACCGGGAGCGGTTCCTGTCCCGCCTCTGAACCCCCTCGGGTCCTACTCGATGACGGCGATGAGGTCTCCCTCCTGGACGACGTCGCCCTCCTTCACCTGGAGCTTGGCGATGGTCCCGGCGTCCTCGGCGAGGACCGGGATCTCCATCTTCATCGACTCCAGGATCACGAGCGTGTCGCCCTCCTCGACGACCTCGCCCTCGCTCACAACGATCTTCCAAACGTTCGCCACCATCTCGGCGCGCACCTCGGCCACCCGGGAACTCCCCTCAACGTGAATTCAGCAGATCAGGCTTTTCTCATCCGGGAGACCAGCCCGGTGTCGTAGTCCCCGCTCACGAACTCGGGATGGTCCAGCAACTCGGCGCAGAACGGCAGGTTGTGCTTCGGGCCCTCGATCCGGAACCCGGCGACGGCCTCCCGGCCCCGCTCCAGTGCCTCCTCGCGGGTGGCGCCGGTGACACAGAGCTTGGCCATCAGCGGGTCGTAGAACGGCGTGACGGTGTTGCCCGCCGTGTATCCCGAATCGATGCGCACCCCCTCGCCGACCGGCTCCTCCCACACCCCGATCTTGCCAGGCCCGGGGAGGAACCTGCGGGGGTCCTCGGCGTAGACGCGGAACTCGATGGCGTGGCCGCTCACCCGCGGCTCGACGGAGTAGACCTCCCCGGCGGCGACGCGGATCTGGTGCTCGACGAGGTCGAGGCCGGTGACCAGCTCGGTGACGGGGTGCTCCACCTGGAGGCGGGTGTTCATCTCCAGGAAGACGAAGTCCTGGGCGTCGGCGTCGACGAGGCACTCCACCGTGCCCGCGCCGCGGTAGGCAACGGCCTCTCCGGCCCGTACGGCCGCCGCCAGCATCCGCTCGCGCAGCTCCGGGGTCACGCCCGGGGACGGGCTCTCCTCCACGACCTTCTGGTGACGCCGCTGCACCGAGCAGTCCCGTTCGCCCAGGGCGACCACGGTGCCGTCGGCGAGGCCCAGGATCTGCACCTCGACGTGCCTGGCCCGCTCGATGTAGCGCTCGAGCAGGATGGCCGGCTCGCCGCCGAAACGGGCGGCCGCCCGGCAGGCCTGCTCGAACGCCTTGGCCAGCGACGCGTCGTCGCGCGCCACGCCCATGCCGATGCCGCCGCCCCCGCCGGCCGCCTTCACCATCACCGGGTACCCGATCTCCCGGGCGGCCCGCTCGGCCTGCGCGAGGCCGGACACCGGCTCCCTGGTCCCGGCGGCGACCGGCACGCCCGCCGCCTCCATCAGGTTGCGGGCGTTGATCTTGTCGCCCATCTGCTCGATGGCCTTGGGGTCCGGGCCGATCCAGACGAGGCCGGCGTCGATCACCGCGCGGGCGAACGCCGCGTTCTCGGCGAGGAACCCGTACCCGGGATGGACCGCCCGCGCTCCCGTCGTACGGGCGGCCTGGAGGACCTTGTCGATGTCGAGGTAGCTCTGGGCCGGGTTCGCGGGGCCGAGGAGCACGGCGTCGTCGGCCTCACGCGCGAACGGCAGGTCGGCGTCCGCCTCGGAGTGGACCGCGACCGCGCGCAGGCCCATGCCCCGCACCGTACGGGTGATCCGCCGGGCTATTTCGCCACGGTTGGCGACGAGAACTGAGTCGAACACGGAGCCAACTCTAGGGTGACCCGCCGCTCCGTCCCTCCGACCCTTCCGACTGAACGTGGGGGCCGATTCTGTAGGGTCGCCACAACATCAGTGGCGTCGGCGCGGCGGTGAACGCGCTCCGATGCTATGTCTGCTACAAGCGCGTGACGAGCACGCGCCGGTCGACGACGCGCGCCATCGCCTCCACCACTCCGGGGTCGTAGGCCGAGCCGCCGTCGAGGCGCAGCCGCTCCAGCGCCGCCGCCGCCCGGTCCCTGTCGGTCGAGCCGCCCACGAGGTCGTCGTAGGCGTTGGCGGCCTTGATGATGCGGCTGGCCATCGGCGGGGCCTCGCCAAGCGTGTCGCACTGCCGCCGGACGATCTCCGCGACACCGTGGAGGACGCCGGTCTTCCTGATCACCTCGGCGCCCAGCTCGGCGATCCGCCGCGCCTGCGCCGGGTCGGCGAGCACGGTCGCGCCGCCGGGGATCGGGTCGCGCAGCGAGAGCTGGCCGATGTCGTGCATGAGCGCGGCGTACTCCAACTCCAGCAGCTGCGGCTCCGCCATGCCCAGCTCCCGGCCGATGGCGACCGACAACTGGCTGACGCGGCGCGAGTGGCCCGGCTCGACGTACCCGCCGACCTCGGTGACCCGGCTCAGCGCGCGCACGGTCTGCAGATAGGTCGCCCGGATGCCGGCGTACTTGCGGAAGGCCACCTGCGTGACGAGCAACGGCGCGGCGAACGCGGGCAGCGCGGTCATGTCCATGCTGTGCGAGGCGAGCGCGAGCAGGATGCCCGACGCCCCGACGGCGGCGCCGAGCGGCGCGGCCATCCTGATCTCGTCCCGTACGGCGACGCCGAACGCGGTCTTGACCTGGTCGGCCCGGTGCATGGCCGCGATCACCACGTCGGCCGCGAGCATGACCGTGACGAGCACCGCCATCACGCCGAGCGCGGGCCACCAGTTGCCGTTCCGGTCGCCCGTGTCCCGCGCGAGCTCCCCCAGCGGGCCGGTGAGCGGCCGGTAGGCGAAGGCGAGCAGCGACCCGGCGAGCAGCCTCCGGGCCATCGCGTCGAGACGCGGCGGCCGGCCGACCGCCAGATGCGGCAGCCCTCCCGCGATCATGCCGACCGACATCACCGCCACGACCTGCAGGGCCGAGTGGTCCGCCGGCCGTCCGCCCACGTCGAGCAGGAGGGCGTACCCGAGCGAGGCGGCGGTGGAGATCGGGGCGACCTCGCGGTTGCCGGGCATCGTGAGCCGGGCCAGTTCCCCGGCGGCGATGAGCGCGCCGAAGCCGATGGCGACCCGCGGGTCGGTCAGCCCCTGGGCCGTGGTGTGGGCGATCCCCGCCACGGTCAGCATCCCGGCGGCGCAGATGAGCAGGAGCTGGCCCGAGTCGAGCCCCACCGGCCTGGCCGTCAGCCGACGCTCCCTCACCGCTCCGACACCACCTGGATGGGCGTGGTGGGGTCGTCGTGGTCCTTGACCGTGGTCTCCACGGCGGGGTCGTCGGGCGGGACCTGCACCGGCTGGGCGAGGTGCCAGCCGTGCCGGTCGAGCGCTTTGACGAACGCGCAGACCATGTCGGGGTCGAACTGCGTGCCCGCGTTCTTGCGGAGCTCGGCCACCGCGAACTCGATCGGCTTGGCCTTGCGGTAGGACCGGTCGGAGGTCATGGAGTCGAACGCGTCGGCCACCGCGATGATCCTCGCGAACTCGGGGATCTCCGCCCCGGCCAGCCCCATCGGGTAGCCCTTCCCGTCGTGCCGTTCGTGGTGGTGCATGATCCCGGCGAACGCCTCGTCGAGGAAGTCGATGCCCCGCACGATCTCCAGTCCGCGCATCGGATGGAGCTGGATCGCGGCGTACTCCTCCTCGGTCAGGCGGCCGTCCTTCTGCAGCACCTTCGTCGGCACGCCGAGTTTGCCGACGTCGTGGAGCATCCCGGCGTATCGGATCGCGCGCATCCGCTCGGTGCCCATCCCGATCTCCTCGGCGATCATGGACGACGCCGCGGAGACCCGGGTGCAGTGCCCGCGCGTGTAGTAGTCCTTCGTCTCAACCGCCTGGCACAACGCCGCGATGGTCGCGTCGTACGCGCGCTGCTCGGCGTGGTAGTGCCCGAGCGCCCACCGGGCCACGAACAGCGGCAGCAGCACCAGCACGGCCGAGATCGACTGCACCGTCGACCACAGGGCCGCGATCAGCAGGCCGAAGGTGGCGAAGCCGATGTAGGAGCTCAGGAACTGCACCATCGCGCGGAGCGAGACCTGGTCTCTGTTCACCTCAGACGCCAGGCGCAGGATGACCGCCGTCAGCGCGAAGTTGACCGCCACGAAGACCCCCGTGGCCGCGGCGTACGGCACGAGCACGCCCGGGAAGTCGGCCGGTGCGGGCAGCCCGACCCGGCCTCCCGCGCTCTCGTAGGCCCACCCCGCGGCGTATCCGCACAGGGCGTACTGCGCGCCGTTGAACAGCCGCTTCACCATCGGCAGGCCGGGGCGTACGCTCACGACCGCGGCCAGCCCGACCAGGGCCGCGCCCTCCGGGCCGACGAGCACCACGGCGGCCAGCGCGGCGGAGAAGCTCACCGACACCGCGACGTGCGGCACGTTGAGCAGCGTCGGCACCGACTCGCAGAGCAGGAAGAGCAGCGCCAGGACGAGGAGCGCCGACCAGTCCTCCGGCGCGAGCCCGCGATGCACGAGGAGACCTCGCGTGATCACGAGTCCGGCGGTTCCGACGAGTGCGACGAAGTAGACCCTGGCGGGCCACGGCAGTTCCCGCATTGCGCCACCTTGAATGCGGATCGGACCCGTGAGCCGGCCCTGCCGGACCGGCCCACGGGCAGTGACTACGTCCAGGAGATCCCCGGGGTGCCGGCCGCGAGACCGGCCAAAGCGACCACCGGAGTGAGCAGCGCCAGCGCCACTATCAGCCTGACGACGGTCTTCCCTAGCATTGCGCCGCCTCCACGTCGATGTCGGATTCAGGCTACAGAAGGGCCGACGGCCGGTCCGGGATGTCGCGACCATCGCAGCCAAACCGTAACCAAGCCATCACACCGCGTGCAATTGCACCGGTTTGTCAGCGCCTTTTCATGGCGTGCCTTCTCCCGGCGCGAGCCGGGCAGTCAGCCGTCGTACGGCCCGGGGTGACCGCCACGTCCCCTCCCGATAGGCGGCGGTCAGGGCCTCCCCGACGTACGAGCGGGTCCGGACCGTGCCGTTCGTCGTCGCGACGCGAGGGTTCACCAGAGGTCACCGGCAGGTACGCGAGGTCGCGCGCCATCACCGCCACCTGGTCCGTCAGCGTGCGCGACCCGGCCAGCCGTTCGCCGCCCGGATCCGTGTTGCTCCCGGGGTAGGCGCAGATCAGCGCCCGGACCGGCGAGCCGGGCACCAGCGACTCGCCGGCGCCGTCCACATCAGCGGCGGCCGGCACCCAGCCGCCGACGCCCTCTCCGCCCCAGCGCCGCGGGCACGCGTCCGGCACCGCTTCCGGCCCGGTCGAGCACCCGGCCGGTACGGCTGTCGCGCACACGGCGAGGGCGACGACGAGGGCGGTCGAACGCAGACGCATCACACCGCTGAGACGTCCGCCCCGGTCGTCGGGTTCACAGGTCAGACAAGCGCTTGGCGGGCCCACTCGACGGTGGCCTTGAGACCGGTGGGCAGGTCGTGCCGGGGGCGCCAGCCGAGGGCCTCGAACGCGGGAGCGGGGTCGACGGCCATCGCGGGGAGATCGCCCATGCGCGGCGGCTCGAAGCGCGGCTGGTCGGGTGCTCCGGCCGCCGCGGCGACCAGGGTGTGCAGCTCACGGTCGGTGGTCTGCACGCCGGTGCCCAGGTTGAAGCGGCGGCCGTCGCCGTGCGGCCCGCAGGCGCGGGCGAAGCCGTCCACCACGTCCTCGACGAAGACGTAGTCGCGCGTCTGGGAGCCGTCGCCGTAGACGACCGTGGGCTTCCGCGCCAGCAGGGCGTCGGTGAAGATGGCGACCACCCCGGCCTCACCCTCGGGCGACTGGCGCGGCCCGTAGACGTTCGACAGCACGAGCGTGGTGTATTCGAGCCCGTACAGCGCCCGGTAGGTGGCGAGGTACAGCTCGCCGCCGAGCTTGGAGGCGGCGTACGGCGAGCGGGGATCGGTAGGGGCTTCTCCCGGGACCGGGATCACGGCCGGCCTGCCGTAGACGGCGACGGAGGACGCGTAGACGACCTTGCGGGCCCCGGCGCGGCGGGCGGCCTCCAGCACGTTGACCGTGCCCTCGACGTTGATCCTGGTGTCGGTCAGCGGGTCGGCGACGCTCCTGCGCACGCTGATCTGCGCGGCGAGGTGACAGACGACCTCCGGCCTCCAGCGTTCGGCGAACTCCGCGAGCGCGGGGTCGCGCACGTCCATGGCGTGCAGGGGGGCGTCGGGGTTGCGCACGTGCCCGGACGACAGGTCGTCCACCACCGCGACCTCGTGGCCGTCCGCCAACAGCCGATCGACGAGGGTGGATCCGATGAACCCCGCCCCGCCCGTGACAAGTGCCCGCATGTCCCCGCCCTTCCCGGCCTGTACGGAAGATCCTAACGAGCATTGCCCCGGCGCGGCCCGGTCACGCCTCCCGTGGGCCGCGGGCTATTCCACCATCTCGGCGCGTACCTGCTCGATCCTGCTGAGCACCTTGGCGCGCAGGTCCCGCGGCACGGGGTCGCACCCGCAGTGCTTGGCCACGATCCGCTTGACGGCCTCCTCAAGGCCGTACTCCTCCAGGCAGGGGCCGCACTCGTCGAGGTGCTGCCTGATCTCGGCGATGCGGTCGTTGTCCAGCTCGCCGTCCAGGTAGGTGTACACCCGGTCGAGCACCTCGCTACACGGGGTGTCGTGGTGTTTCCCGCAGCTCATCGCTCCTCCTCGCCAAGCGTCCCGCCGAGACCCGCGCCGCGGGAGTCCGGCCGCACGAGACCGCGTTCGCGCGCGTAGTCCTCGAGCTGGTTGCGCAGCTGCCGGCGGCCCCGGTGGAGGCGCGACATCACGGTCCCGATGGGCGTGCCCATGATCTCGGCGATCTCCTTGTACGGGAAGCCCTCCACGTCCGCCAGATAGACGGCGATGCGGAACTCCTCGGGGAGCGCGGCGAGAGCGTCCTTCACGTCGCTGTCGGGAAGGTGTTCGAGCGCCTCGATCTCGGCCGACTTCAGCCCGCTCGACGTGTGCGACTCCGCGCGCGCGAGCTGCCAGTCCTCGATCTCCTCGGTGCCCGCCTGCTTGGGCTCCCGCTGCTTCTTCCGGTAGCTGTTGATGAACGTGTTGGTGAGGATGCGGTAGAGCCAGGCCTTGAGGTTCGTCCCCTCCTGGAACTGGTGGAAGGAGGCGAACGCCTTGGCGAAGGTCTCTTGGAGGAGATCCTCCGCATCCGCTGCGTTTCGGGTCATCCGGAGTGCGGCCGAATAGAGCTGGTCGAGAAACGGCATCACGTCGCGCTCGAACCGCTCGCTGCGCTGCTCCAGAGTCTCCTCGGCTGTCTTGGAGACCGGACCCACCCCCTTAAGGACACCGTACCCAGCCGAGGATACCGGCCCGGTGAGGTCCAGCCCGTCGAGGCCTTCTGGCAGCACCAACGTCTTCATGCCCAACTGCAACAGGGCGGGCGTAGAGTCTGTTCCCGGTGCAGATTGAGGTGACGAACGACCCGGTGCGGGGAAAAAAGTAAGCACCGGCTTGGTAGCCCGGAAACCGAGTTTCGCTGTCTCACCCCCATACGTGGGGCAGCCAGAGTCCAGGAGCCGCTCGTGCTGCCTATACCGGCCAACGAACTCAACGGCTCGGGCACACTCGGGCCGTACTGGACCTTTTATCACGCGGTCGTCGCCGAGCAGCTGCGCCAGTGGCTGCCCGACCGGCCCTCCCTCCTGCTGGACCTGTCCGGCGGGCGGGGGCGGTGGCCGGTCCAGGCGGCGCGCGCCGGTCATCGGGTGATCGAGGTCATGGACTTCCGCAGACCCGCCGAACCGTGGTTGCGCGACGCCTCCGACCGCATACAGAAGGTGCGCGCCGACGACCTCGGCTTCCTCCCCGAGGGCTGCGTGGACGGCGTGGTCGCCGAGGAGCGCGTGCTGTCGGTCGAGATCATGGCGGAGTCCGTCATCGAGGACGTGGCCCGGGTGCTGCGGCCCGGCGGGCGCGCGCTGCTGTGCGTCGACTCGCTGGTCCTCGGGATGGCGATCCTGGCCGAGCAGAACTACTGGGCGCACCTGTGCCAGACGGGCGAGGTCATGCTCATCCCGTGGCCCGACGGCAGCATCACCCGCTGCTTCACCAGCCAGCAGATACGCGAGCTGATCACCGGCGCCGGCCTGGAGGTGGAGTGGGTGCGCCCGCGCACGGTGCTGTCCCCCTCCACCGTCGACCACGTGCTGAGCACGGAGAGCAAGTCGCTGTCCTGGCTGGTCCGCACCGAACTCGAGACCGAGGCCGACGACGACGACACGGTCGGCATCCACCTGGTGGCCAGCGCGCGCAAGCCCTTGTGACCGCTCTCCCGGTGTTCGGGGACGGCGGACTCAGCGGCGGCGCTCGGTCCGCGACTGGCACTGCACGCAGCGGGCCGCCTCGGGGCGTGCCTCCAGCCTGCCCTCGGGAACGAGGGCGCCGCAGTCGACGCACCGGCCGTAACCGCCGTCGTCCAGCCGCCGCAGCGCGGCCAGCACGGCCGTACGCTGCCGGGACGCGGCGTCGAGCATGGCCCGGGTCCGGTCGGCGTCGGTGAGGTCGGCTCCCGCGTCGGCGAGGGACCTGTCGTGCGCGGCGACCGGATCCCCACGCAGCACGCTGATCGACCGGTCGAGTTCGGCGAGCATGCCTTCCAGGCGCATACGCACGGTCGCGACGTCCACGGATCCGCACCTCCGGGAGTGGGGGAGTCACCCGCCCAGGAGCCCCCGGTCTCCTGGTCGGTCAGCGGCCGATCACCTCACGTGCGGCCGCTTTCCCGAACGGATGCCCACTTCGCGCGCCGCTTACACCCCTTGGAGATCCCCGTACGTGCTCATTGCGCGGAGGGCAGCCCGATGAGGTGCGTCGCGCCGAGGAAGAAGGCCGCCCTGACGCGGTCGTCGCCCAGCAGATCGCGGACCGCCGCCGCCGACGTTCCCGCCTCGCCGTAGCCCACCTTCAGGAACGACGGGTCGGGCGCCTTGGTCGCGCCGACGCCCTTCAGCAGGACCTCGGTGGCGGCGCTCGACTGGGACACCAGGCCCCACAGCCGTGTGTAGACGTCGAGGGCCAGCAGATCGACGAAGCCCTCGGAGACGATCTGCCCGTGCCGGATCCTGCCCGCCGTGGCGGTGAAGCCGGGGTGCGCGAGCCGGTGCATCAGCTCATGGGCGAGGGTCCTGATCACCCGCCAGCGCCAGTCGGCCTTCGTGCCCCAGGTGGCGCTGGGGAAGATCGGCTGCACGGAGATCTTGCCCTCGCCCCCGCTGTGCGCCGCGGTCAGCTTGATCATGGCGCCGACCCTTCTACTCAGGGACTCGTCGGACTCCAGACGCTCGCGCAGCATCTGGCGCAGCGTCTCCTGGTCGCCGCCACGGGTGCCGTCGTAGTTCGCCTTGGCGAGCAGCGCTCCCCGCTCTTTGTCCCAGCCGACCGCCTGGGCCCTGTTCGTCATCCAGTTGAGCCGTTGGGCGGGCCCTGCGGGCAGTTCCCACGTGCTCTGCAGGCGCTCGGAGTAGCGGAATCCGTCGAAGTACGGCCCGTCCTCCCAGGCGTCCGCGTACGGCCCGAGAACGCGGGCGACGTACTTCTGGAGATAGTCGGCGATGCGCTTGAGATGGTCGAGCGACTCCGGCTCGGAGGGCGTGTTCTTGGGCCGCACCCAGTGGAGGAGTTGCTCGTCCACCACCTTCGCCAGCACGTCGATCAGCTCCTTGAGCACGTCCTTGCGCAGCGGCCCGACCTGCTGCCTGCCGTCGCCGTCCCGGTCCTGGCCCGGGGGGTTGTAGATCGAGGTCAGCTTCGCGGTCTCGCCCTGGTCCGGCGGGGCGAGGTTCCTGACGACCATCGCCGACACCCATCCACTGGCCCGGAGCACCTCCCGTTCGAACGCGTCGTCCTGGGCGCCGGGCATCGCCGTGCGCTGGGTCGCCCGGTTCATCAGACGGGCCACCGCCGCCGTGTGGTCGAAACCGGCGGGGAGGGCGTCCTTGTTCTTGCCGTACAGGTAGAGGGCGTGGGCCAGCCACAGCTTGTCCTCGCCCTCGTACTGCGCGATGTGCGACCAGACGTCGAATTCGAGCCCGGTGAACAGCGTGTAGACGCGGTTGAAGTACTCCGGGTACTTGTCCGCGGTGAGGGCACGCAGCGCCTTGTAGTCGGCCGTCACCTTGACCGTCGCGAAGGTCACCGTCCTCGGCTCGGCCGGTGTGCCCGTGAGGTCGTTCGTCAGGGACATGTAACGCTCCTGGTGACTGGGAGTGGCGAGTTACGTACATGTCGTGCAAAGCGCCACCGGAGCGTACGTCCGGCCATGTCCCCGATCAACAAGTTGTCCGCGATAGGACGAACGCGTGGTTTTCTCGGATTCCGCGGCCTGTCAGAGGAGCCGCGGCACGTCGTCTCCTTCGAGGGGCTCGATGAGCTCGGGGCCGTTGTGGCGGACGCTGTTCACGGCGTCCGCCACCGCGTACGCCTCCAGCCGGTCCGGCCCGGCCGGGACGAGCAGGCCGGTGGGGTCGGTCACCCGTGGGTCGAGCCACTCCGTCCAGCGCTCGCGCTCGACCATCATCGGCATCCGGTCGTGGATGCGGCCCAGCTTGTCCGCCGCCGTGGTGGTGATCACCGTGCAGGTGCACAGCCACTTCAGCGGGTCGTCGTCCGGGCGGGTGGGGTCCTTCCAGAACTCGTACAGGCCGGCCATCGCGAGCACGCCGCCGTCGGCGGGGTGGATGAAGAACGGCTGCTTCTTCTTGCCTTCGAGCGGCATCCACTCGTAGTAGCCGTCCGCCGGGATCAGGCAGCGCCGGGACTTCAGCGCCCTGCGGTAGGACGGCTTCTCCGCCACCGTCTCCACCCTGGCGTTGATCATCCGCGAGCCCACCGACGGGTCCTTGGCCCAGCTCGGCACGAGCCCCCACCGGACCACCCGGAGCTGCCTGACGGGCTCGTCGCCCCGGCCCTCCCCGCCGTCGTCCTTGGGCACGCGGCACATGACCGCGTAGACGTTCTTCGTGGGCGCGACGTTGTAGTCGGGCCGCAGCTCCTGGTCGGGCACACCGTCCAGCTCGACCTGGAACTCCTCCAGCAACTCCTGCTTCTTGCGCGCCGACGCGTACCTCCCGCACATGCCACCAAGACTGCCACTTACAGGGGCTGTACGCGTTCTCCGAGACGGCCCGGGCGCGCACGCGCACACTAAGCTTGCGGACATGGCCTCTCCGCAGTCCGCGTCCGGCGGCGCCGAGCCGCACGCCGTCCACCAGAACGCCGCCGCACCGCTCTGGCCCGCCCCGGTGGCCGCCGAGCCGGTCCGTGCGACGGTCCGCCTGCCCGGCTCCAAGTCGGTGACCAACCGCGCGCTGCTGCTCGCCGCGCTGGCCGACGCCCCCGGCACCGTACGGCTCGCGCTGCGCAGCCGCGACGCCGACCTGATGGCGGCGGCGCTGCGCTCGCTCGGCGCCGAGATGACGCCGTCCAACGAGAGCGCCGACAGCGTGGACTGGTCGGTGATCCCTCATCCCGTGCGCGGCGGGGCGTCGGTCGACGTCGGGCTCGCCGGGACCGTGATGCGCTTTGTGCCCCCGGTCGCCGCGCTGGCCGACGGGCCGGTCTTCTTCGACGGCGACGCGCACGCGCGCAAGCGGCCGATGGGCCCGATCCTGGGCGCGCTGCGGGCGCTCGGCGCGTCGGTGGACAACGACGCGCTGCCGTTCACGATCCGCGGTCCGATCCCGGGCGGCGAGGTCACCCTCGACGCCTCGGTCTCCTCGCAGATGGTCTCCGGCCTGCTGCTGGCCGCCGCGCGCTTCGAGAAGGGCGTGACCGTACGGCACAGCGGCCCGCCCGTCCCGTCGATGCCGCACATCGAGATGACGGTGCAGATGCTGCGCCAGGCGGGGGTCGAGGTGGACGACTCCGAGCGCGACGTGTGGCGGGTGCAGCCCGGCCCGATCCGGGCCAGGGACGTCACGGTCGAGCCCGACCTGTCCAACGCCGCGCCCTTCCTGGCTGCGGCCCTGGTCACCGGGGGTTCGGTCGTCGTCCCGGACTGGCCGGAGGAGACGACGCAGGGCGGCGACGCGCTTCGCGGGCTGCTCGCCGAGATGGGCGCGCGGGTCGAGCGGGTGCCGGAGGGCCTGCGGGTGACCGGCGAAGGCAGGGTGCGCGGCATCGACGCCGACCTGCACGACGTCAGCGAGCTCACTCCCACGATCGCCGCGCTGGCCGCGCTGGCCGACGGGCCGTCCCGCATCCGGGGCGTGGCGCACATCCGGGGGCACGAGACCGACCGGATCACCGCCCTCGCCACGGAGATCAACCGGCTGGGCGGCGACGCCCGGGAGACCGACGACGGCCTGGAGATCCACCCCCGGCCGCTGACCGGCGGCGTCTTCCACTCGTACGCCGACCACCGCATGGCCACGGCGGGCGCGGTCATCGGCCTGGTCGTGCCGGGCGTCGAGGTCGAGGACATCGCCACGACCGGCAAGACGCTGCCCGAGTTCCCCCGCATGTGGACCGCGATGCTGGGCAGCGGGGATCACCCGGGGTCGGTGCACTCCGAAGGGCGCGGGCACTGAGAAAGCGGCAGTACGACGAGGACGACGTCAGGGTCAGGCCGGGCAAGGGCTCACGGCCCCGGACGCGGATCCGGCCTGCCCACAGCGAGGCGGTCGAGGGCTTCGTGGTGGCCGTCGACCGCGGGCGTTACACCTGTCTGGTGGGCGAGGGCGTCCCCCGCTCCGCCACGCCCAAGAAGCGGAAGGGCGAGCGGACGCTCGTCGTGGCGATGAAGGCCCGCGAGCTCGGCCGCAAGGGCATCGTCGTGGGCGACCGCGTGGCGCTGGTGGGTGACGTCACCGGGCAGCCCGACACGCTGGCGCGCATCGTCCGCGTGGAGGAGCGCACCTCGATGCTGCGCCGCAGCGCCGACGACGTCGACGACATCGAGCGTCCCATCGTCGCCAACGCCGACCAACTGGTCATCGTCACCGCGCTCGCCGCCCCCCCGCCGCGCCCCCGGATGATCGACCGGATGCTCGTCGCGGCCTACGACGCCGACGTCGAGCCGCTGCTGTGCCTCACCAAGGCCGACCTGGCGCCCGCCGCCGACCTCGTGGCGCTGTACGAACCCCTCGGCGTGCCGTACGTCGTCGTCCGCAAGGGCGGCCCGCTCGACGACCTGGGCGAGGCACTCGGGGACCGGATCAGCGTGCTCGTCGGCCACTCGGGGGTCGGCAAGTCGACCCTGGTGAACGCGCTGGTTCCGCACGCCCGCCGGGCCGTGTCCCACGTGAACGCCGTCACCGGGCGCGGCAGGCACACCTCCACCTCCGCGGTCGCCCTCGAACTGCCGGAGGGCGGCTGGATCATCGACACCCCCGGCGTACGCAGCTTCGGGCTCGCGCACATCTCGGTGGAGACCGTCCTCGCCGCCTTCCCCGACCTGGTGGACGCCACGGCCGGCTGCCCCAAGGGCTGCACCCACCTCGGCGACGAGTGCGCCCTCGACCGCTACGTCGCGGAGGGGCACGCCGATCCCACGCGGCTGGAGTCCCTGCGGCGACTGCTCGCCAGCCGCGAGGGCTCCGCCGACGAGGACTGAAGTCCGCCGATCCGGGCGTCGCCCAGGCGGCAGTGAAGCAGTCCCGGCGACCGGGACGTCAGAACACGCCGCCACCGCCGAGAGCCAGTGTCACGGCGAGCACTCCGAGCAGGCTCCCCATGGCGATCCGCTGGGCCCGCAGCCACGCCGGCCGCTGCGCCAGAAAACCCGCGACGCTTCCGGCGGCCAGCACGATCGACAGGTTCACCGTCGAGGCCACCGCGATCTGGAAGAGGCCGAGAACGACACCCTGGACCAGCACGTGTCCCGCGCCGAGATCGACGAACTGCGGAATGACGGAGATATACAGAATGGCTATCTTCGGATTGAGCAGGTTCGTCATCAGTCCCATGGTGAACAGCCGGAGCGGTGAATCGTCCGGCACCTCCCGCACGGTGAACACCGACGCACCGCCCGGCCTGATCGTCTTCCAGGCGAGCCACATCAGGTAACCCGCCCCGGCCAGCCGGATCGCGGCGAGGACCTCCGGTACGGCGGCGAACAGCACGGCCAACCCGAGATTCGCCGCCGTCAGGTAGGCGAGGAATCCCGCGACGACTCCGCTCAACGAGATGATTCCGGCCCGGCGTCCCTGGCTGATGCTGCGGGAGACCAGATACATCATGTTCGGACCCGGGGACAGCACCATTCCGAGCGCCACGGACACGACGCCCAGGACCGCGTGGGGTTCGACCATCGATATCGCTTTCTCTTGGCAGGTCATTCGCACCGGTCCGGACGGCTTTATCAGGCTAATCCTCCTCGCGTTATCAGGGCAATAATTCATATTGTTCTCGGAGCAATGTCGTGTTTGAATGCGTCACCGTGGCACGGAGAGGAGGCGGCGGTGGAGAGCTACCGGGAGCTGGCGGACGAGGTGGCCGCCGACATCGCGGCCGGGCGGCTCAGGCCGGGAGACCGGCTGCCTCCGCAGCGGGACTTCGCCCGCCGGCGCGGCATCGCCGGCTCCACCGCGGCGCGCGTCTACGCGGAGCTGACCCGCCGCGGCCTCACGGTCGGCGAGGTCGGCCGCGGCACCTTCGTACGCGCCTCCGCCCGGCGCCCGGGGACCGCCCTGGCCGAACCGAGCGGCAGCGGGGTGGACCTCGAGCTCAACTATCCCGTCATCCCCGAGCAGGCCCGTCTGCTCGGGGACGGCATCAGGCGACTGCTGCGCCCGGACGTGCTGGAGGCCTCCATGCGGCCGGTGGGCGCGGCGGGCACCCCCGTCGCCCGCGAGGTCGTCGCGGACCTGCTCGCCCGCCCGGGCTGGCGCCCGGACCCGGCACGGGTGCTCTTCGCGGGCAACGGACGCCAGGCGATCGCGGCCGTCGTCGCCGCGCTGGTCCCGCCGGGCACGCGGCTGGGCGTCGAGGAGCTCACCTACCCCGTCGTGAAGACGATCGCCACCCGGCTCGGGGTCACCCTCGTCCCCCTGCCGGTCGACGACGCGGGCCTGGTTCCCGAGGCCGTGGAGACCGCCGCGCGCGGGGCTCCGCTCAAAGCCGTCTATCTCCAGCCGACGCTGCACAACCCGTTGTCGGCCAGCATGCCGGTGGAGCGCCGCGCCGCGCTCGCGGCCGTGCTCGCGCGGCTGGACGTGCCCGCGATCGAGGACGGCATCTGGTCGTTCCTCCGGGACGACCTGCCCCCGCTCGCCGCCGTGGCGCCCGAGCGCACGATCCTCGTCGACAGCCTGTCCAAGCGGCTCGCGCCCGGGCTGACCGTCGGGTTCGCGGTCGTACCGGAGGCCGCGACCTCCGGCGTGACCGCGGCGCTGCACTCGATGGGCGCGGCGCCGCCGCGCTTCGCGCTGGAGGCGGCGGTCCGGCTGGCCGGTGACGGCGTGGTGGGAGCGCTCAGCCGGGGCAAGCGGCGGGACGCCGAGGCCCGGCAGGAGATCGCGGCGCGTCACCTGGGCGAGTTCGCCGTCCGCGCCGACCCGCGGTCCTACTACTGCTGGTGGGAGCTCCCGCCGCCGTGGCGGGCCGACACGTTCGTGGCCGCCGCGGCGCGGCACGGCATCGCCGTCACTCCGGCGGCCGCCTTCGCCGTCGGCGACCACCGCACGCCGAACGCCGTCCGCCTCGGCCTCGCCTCACCGCCCGCGCACACGCTGGAAAGCGCCCTCGCCACCCTCGCCGCGCTCGCGCGCTCCTCCCCGGACGACGTCCTCGCCGGGTGACGCCTCAGCTCCGGCGGTTGGGGCGCAGGGTCCAGGAGACGGTCATCTCCGAGACGACGACGTCGTCGGCGTCGCGGATCTCGACGCCCACCTCGAACTCGGGCCGCTCCCCCGCGTCCAGCCGGGCGACGACCGCCTCCCGCTCGGCCCGCAGAGTGGCGGCCGCCGTGACCTCGCCCTTGGCGAGCTTGAGGTAGCGGATCGCCGCCTCGGTGGCCAGCGGCACGGCCCGGGACAGCTGGTCGCCGAAGGCCGACAGCATGGCCGCCCCCGAGGCGGTCTCCGCCAGCGTGAACAGGGCGCCGGCGTGCGGGCCGCCCACGTGGTTGTGCAGGTCTCCCCGATCGGCCAGGCGCGCGACCGCCGCACCGGTGCCGATCGAGTCGAACGTGATGCCGAGCAGCCGCGCGAAAGGAACGCTGTCGAGCATGAAGGCGCCGATGTCCATGGCCGGGATGTTACCGGCAGGTACGGTTCGGGGCGATCCATCCTCTGATGTGACCAGGTCGGGGCACGATACGTTGGGCCTGTGACGGAGTACCGCGACGACCTGCACCTCGCGCATCTGCTGGCGGACGCCGCCGACGACATGACGATGCGCCGTTTCAAGGCCGTGGACCTCAAGGTCGACACCAAGCCCGACCTCACCCCGGTCAGCGACGCCGACCGGGCCGTGGAGGAGGCCATCCGCGGCACGCTGCGCCGTGCGCGCCCCCGCGACGCCGTCGTCGGCGAGGAGTTCGGCATGACCGGGTACGGCATGCGCTCCTGGATCGTCGACCCGATCGACGGCACGAAGAACTACGTGCGCGGGGTCCCCGTGTGGGCCACGCTGATCGCGCTGATGGAGCACGGCAAGGTCGTCGTGGGCGTGGTCTCGGCCCCGGCGCTCGGCCGCCGCTGGTGGGCCGCCAAGGAGAGCGGCGCGTGGACCGGGCGCAACATGAGCAAGGCGACGCGCTGCGAGGTGTCCTCGGTCGGCCGCCTCGACGACGCCTCCTTCTCCTTCTCCGACCTGGAGGAATGGGAGAAGGCCGGGCGGCTCGACCCGTTCCTCGGTCTCACCAGGGAGTGCTGGCGCACCCGCGGCTACGGTGACTTCTGGTCGCACATGATGGTCGCCGAGGGCGCGGTGGACATCTCCGCCGAGCCCGAGCTGAGCCCGTGGGACATGGCCGCCCTCACGATCATCGTCGAGGAGGCCGGCGGCTCCTGCACCTCCCTCGACGGCACCCCGCCGCTCGAGGGCGGCAATCTCGTGTGCACCAACGGCCTTCTCCACGACGAGGTCCTCAAGCGCCTGTCCCCTCACGCCTCCTATCGGTGAGCGTCACAAGGCGAGGACGTCGCCCGCGGCGGTGAGAAGGCTGCCGCGGTACGCCTCGCCGAACAGGCAGACGTGGACGGCCAGCGGGTGGAGCTGGTGCAGGGGCACGCGCTCACGCCAGCCGTCCGCGAGGGGCGCCGCCTCGCGGTAGGCGGCGAGGATCGTGTTGAGGTGCGGCGCCCCGAACAGCGCCAGCATCGCGAGGTCGGTCTCCCTGTGGCCGCCGTGGGCGGCCGGGTCGACGAGCACGACCCCGTCCGCGGACCACAGCAGGTTCCCGCTCCACAGGTCGCCGTGGATCCGGCTCGGCGGCTCGGCCGGCCCGGCGATCTCCGTCACCCGGTCGCACGCCTCCTCGACCAGCTCCACGTCGGCGGCCGACAGCGCGCCGCGGTCGCGCGCGAGCCGTACGAACGGAAGCACCCGGCGGGAGACGTAGAACGAGGGCCAGTCCGGCGCGGGCTCGTTGCCCATCGCGAGCTCGGCGATGTAGCCGGGCCAGGGAGCGCCGAAGTCCGCGGCGCCGGCGGCGTGCAGCGCCGCGAGCGACCGGCCGAACCGCTCGGCGGCCACCGCCGTCGCGGGGGCGGCGTCGATCCACTCCAGCACCAGCGCGCCGCCGTCCGCGGCGATCACCTCGGGGACGGCCACCGCTCCCGGCTCGGCCAGCCAGCGCAGCCCCGCCGCCTCACTCTCCAGCACCGCGGACGCGGCCGCACTCCTCTTGACGAACACCCGGCGGCCGTCGTCGAGCACGCCCTCGTGCAGCGTCCAGGCGTGCCCGCCGCCGAGGTTCCTAGTGATCCTCAAGGTACTTGGCCACCCCTTCGCACGCCGCCTCGACCATGCGCAGCACCTCGACGAAGCCCTGCCGCCCGCCGTAGTAGGGATCGGGCACCTCGGCGCCCTCGGGGGCGGCGGGGTCGAACGACCGCAGCAGCCGCACGTCGGCGTCCGGCGGCGCGATCCGCCGTATGGCGCGCAGGTTGTCGCGGTCCATCACGAGGACGAGGTCGCGCTCGGCGAACCACGCCCGGTCGAACTGCCGGGCCCGGTGGGACGATCCGTCGTACCCGTGGTCGGCCAGCGTGGCCAGGGCCCGCTCGTCCATCGGCTTCCCCGCGTGCCAGCCTCCGGTCCCGGCACTGTCCACCTCCACGTCGAGCCCGCGTTCGGCCAGCGTACGGCGCAGCACGACCTCGGCCATGGGCGATCGGCAGATGTTCCCCATGCAGACCAGACATACACGCTTCATGAACTCAATCCTCTCCCATAACGCCCGTGACCTGCTCGTTATCTCTTGAGGAGTCGTACGAGAGCGACCGGGGGCGTTCATTGCGCGTTCACCTTTACCAAGGTTTTAGGTCACCTTGGCTCCCTACCGTCCCTGATGTTGAGAAGACAAGGGGAGGAACAACCGTGAAGTATGCAGGCCGGCTCGCCGCCGCCACCATCGCCGGCGTGCTCTCGCTCGCCGCATGCGGGACCGATGACAACACGAGCACGGCGGGGGGCACCTCCAGCGCCGCCGCTCCCGCACAGGGCGACGACACCCTTCAGGGCACCATCAACGCCGCCGGCTCATCGGCCCAGGCGAACGCCATCGCGGAGTGGAAGAAGAACTTCCAGTCGTCGAACCCCGGCGTCAGCATCAACTACAACCCGAGCGGCTCCGGCGCCGGCGTCCAGGCGTTCATCCAGGGCACCGTGGCGTTCGCCGGCTCCGACTCGGCCCTGAAGGAGGACAAGGGCGAGCCCGCCCAGGCCGACGCCCGCTGCAAGACCGGCAAGGCGATCAACCTGCCGATGGTGACCGGTCCGGTGGCCGTCGTCTACAACCTGCCGGGCGTGGACGGCCTGCAGCTCTCGCCGAAGACCATCGGCGGCATCTTCAACAGCAAGATCACCAAGTGGGACGACCCGGCCATCAAGGCGGACAACCCCGACGCCAAG
This sequence comes from Microbispora sp. H10836, assembly GCF_012999525.1. Lineage (NCBI taxonomy): Bacteria > Bacillati > Actinomycetota > Actinomycetes > Streptosporangiales > Streptosporangiaceae > Microbispora > Microbispora sp. H10836. The sequence goes on along the minus strand of NZ_JABBWU010000029.1, from coordinate 5,636 downwards.
CTGCCCTCGACCGCCATCCAGGCGTTCCACCGCTCGGACGAGTCGGGCACCAGCGACAACTTCACCAAGTTCCTCGCGGCCACCGCTGACTGGCCGTACGAGCCCGCGAAGGCGTGGCCGGCCGAGGCGCAGGGCCAGGGTTCGAAGGGCTCGGACGGCATCGCCTCCAGCGTCAAGAGCACCGAGGGCGCGATCAGCTACGTCGAGCTGTCCTTCGCCGAGAACTCCCAGCTCCAGAAGGCCAAGGTCGCCAACGGCTCGGGCGAGTTCGTCGAGCTCACGCCGGAGAGCGCGGGCAAGACCGTCGAGGCCGCCCAGATCGAGGGCACCGGCAACGACCTCAAGCTGAAGATCGACTACGCCACCAGCGCCGCGGGCGCCTACCCGATCGTGCTCGTCACGTACGAGATCACCTGTGAGAAGGGCCTGGCGGCCGAGGACGCGAAGCTGGTCAAGTCGTTCCTCACCTACACCTCCAGCGACGAGGGCCAGCAGGCGCTGACCAGCCTGGGCTACGCCCCGCTGCCGTCGAGCCTGCTCACCAAGGTCCGCACCGCGGTCGAGGCGATCTCCTAGCAGATGACGACGTCAACCAGAACCAGGGAGAGCGGGCCGGCCATGCGCCGGTCCGCCTTCCGGCGCAGCCGCGGCGACGGCCCGTTCCGCTTCGCCTCGACCGGGGCCGGTGTCGTCCTTCTGGCGATCATGGCCGCGATCGGGGTGTTCCTGGTCGTCAAGGCCGTCCCCGCCCTCCAGGCGAACACATCCCACTTCCTCACCGAGCTGACCTGGCAGCCGAACGCCACCGAGCCGGTCTTCGGCATCGGGGCACTCGCCTTCGGCACCGTGCTGAGCTCGCTGCTCGCGCTGGTCATCGCCACCCCCGTGGCGGTCGGCGTCGCGCTGTTCATCTCGCACTACGCGCCCCGGCGGCTCGCCTCCTTCCTGGGCTACGTGGTGGACCTCCTCGCGGCGGTCCCCAGCGTGGTGTACGGCCTGTGGGGCGTCGCCTTCCTCGTGCCGTTCATGCTCGGCCCGTCGAAGTTCCTCAACGACTACCTCGGCTGGATCCCGCTGTTCGGCGGTGACACCGTGGTCGGCAAGAGCATGCTCACCGCGTCGCTGGTGCTCGCGATCATGATCCTGCCGATCATCGCGGCGATCTCCCGCGAGGTCTTCCTGCAGGCCCCCAAGATGCAGGAAGAGGCCGCGCTGGCGCTCGGCGCGACGCGCTGGGAGATGATCAGGATGTCGGTCCTGCCGTTCGGCCGGCCCGGCGTCATCAGCGCCGCCATGCTGGGCCTCGGCCGCGCGATGGGCGAGACCATCGCGGTCGCGCTCATCTTCCCCGCGACGTTCAAGATCACGTTCCAGATCCTCGGCCCGTACGGCAACAGCATCGCCGCCAACATCGCCAACGGCTTCGGCGAGGCGACCGAGGTGGGCCGCGGCGCGCTGATCGCCTCGGGTCTCGTCCTGTTCCTCATCACCCTGCTGGTGAACATGGCCGCCCGCTTCGTCATCGCCCGCCGCAAGGAGTACGCGAGGGCCGCAGCGTGACCGTACAGACCGGAATCCAGCCCATCTCCGCCGTCCGGCGAGTCAAGGACCGGCTCGTCCAGGTGCTCGTCTACCTGGCGTTCGCGCTCGCGGTCATCCCGCTGGTGTCGGTGCTGTGGCTCGTCGTCAAGAACGGCATCGGCCGCCTCGACATGGAGTTCCTCACCCACTCCATGCGCAACATCGGGGCGCGCGACGCCGGCGGCGGCGCCTACCACGCCATCATCGGGACGCTCGAACAGGTCCTGCTCGCGTCGCTCATCGCGGTCCCGATCGGCCTGCTCACCGCCGTCTACCTCGTCGAGTACGGCGAGGGAGGGCGGTTGTCCCGCACGATCAGCTTCTTCGTGGACGTCATGACCGGCGTCCCTTCCGTGGTTTCCGGGCTCTTCGTCCTGGCCTTCTGGATCCTCGTGCTCGGCATGCCGTTCTCCGGCTTCGCCGGCGCGCTCGCCCTGTCGATCCTGATGATGCCGGTCGTGGTCAGGTCCGCCGAGGAGATGCTCCGCCTGGTGCCCGGGGAGCTGCGCGAGGCGTCGTACGCGCTGGGCGTGCCCAAGTGGCGCACCATCGTCAAGGTCGTACTGCCCACGGCGTTCACCGGCATCGTGACCGGCGTGATGCTCGCCGTCGCCCGCGTCGCCGGCGAGACCGCGCCGCTGCTGCTGACCGTCTTCATCACCGACTCCATCAACAACGACCCGTTCAACGGGCCGCAGATGGGGCTCCCGCTGTACGTCTTCGATCAGGCCGGTCGCCCCACGGACACCGCGATCGACCGGGCCTGGACCGGCGCGCTCACGCTGATCCTGATCGTCATGCTGCTCAACCTGGTCGCACGCCTCATCACCTGGTGGCGTTCGCCCGCGAGGAGGAGGTAAGGAATGGCCAAGCAGATCGAGGTCGCGGGCCTCGACGCCTACTACGGCTCGCACAAGGCGATCGAGGGCATCTCGATGACCATCGAGCCGCGGTCGGTGACGGCCTTCATCGGCCCGTCCGGCTGCGGGAAGTCGACGTTCCTGCGGACCCTCAACCGGATGCACGAGGTCATCCCCGGCGCACGGGTCGTGGGCAAGGTGCGCCTGGAGGAGCAGGACCTGTACGGCGCCGACGTCGACCCCGTGTCGGTCCGGCGGACCATCGGCATGGTGTTCCAGCGGCCGAACCCCTTCCCCACGATGTCCATCTTCGACAACGTGGCGGCGGGCCTGCGGCTCAACGGCCGCCACTCGCGGTCGGAGCTGGAGAGCGTCGTCGAGGAGTCGCTCAAGGGCGCCAACCTCTGGAACGAGGTCAAGGACCGGCTGAACAAGCCCGGCGCGGGCCTGTCCGGCGGTCAGCAGCAGCGCCTGTGCATCGCCCGCGCGATCGCCGTACGCCCGCAGGTGCTGCTCATGGACGAGCCGTGCTCGGCTCTGGACCCGATCTCGACGTTGGCGATCGAGGACCTGATCTCGCAGCTCAAGCAGGACTACACGATCGTGATCGTGACCCACAACATGCAGCAGGCCGCCCGGGTCAGCGACAGGACCGCGTTCTTCAACCTGGCCGCGCAGGGGCAGCCCGGCAAGCTCGTCGAGATGGACGAGACCTCGAAGATCTTCACCAATCCGGCCGAGAAGGCGACCGAGGACTACATCACGGGCCGCTTCGGGTGACGACCGCTTCCGGCTGACAGCATTGGAGGGACCCGGGTGACGGCACCCGCAGTGGAGGGGGACACTCGGACGGCGCCCATGCTCCTGGTGGCCGATCCGGACGCGGGTCTGGTGCGACAGCTCTCGGCCGCCATGCAGGCCGAGGGCGTCGACGTGACCGGCGTACCGGACGGCGCCCAGGCGCTGCTGCAGGCCGGGGCGCTCCGGCCCGACGCCGTGCTGATCTGCGCCTCCCTCCCCATCGTCGGACCCGTCGACTTCGTCCGCGCCGTACGGCTCGCACGATCCGTGCCCGTCCTGCTCGGCATCGACTTCGGCGGCGACGCCGGGCAGGCGCTGCAGGCCCTGGAGGCGGGCGCGACGGCCTGCGTGGCCAGGCCGTACCGCGTGCCCGAGCTGCTCCCCCTGGTCCACGCGGCCTTCCGCCGGCAGGACGGCCACCGGACCGTGCTCACGATCGGCGACGTGGAGCTCGACGTCACGGCATACCAGGTGAAGGTCGGCGGACGCGTGGTGCACCTGCCGTTGCGTGAGTTCGAGCTGCTGCACTACCTGATGCGCAATGCCGACAGAACGGTCACTCGCGAGCAGATCATGCGCAACGTCTGGCACTCGACCGACGGGATGTCGACCAACACCATCGCCGTACACGTCAAACGCCTGCGCGCCCGGCTCGGCGACGTGGAGGACACGATGATCCAGACCGTCCGCGGCGTGGGGTACCGCCTGGTCACCGGTTGATCGCTGTCTCAGGGGGACGCGCGTCACGAGAAGGTGCGCGTCACGAGAAGGTGCGCGTCAGCAGAAGGTGCGCGTCAGCAGAAGGTGCGCGCGAGATGCGCCAGTCCGGCGTCCGCGTATGACAGGACACCCGAGCGCAGGCCATACGCGACGTCCTCCAGCAGCGCGCATCGGGCGTAGAAAAGGACACGTGCACGTCCGGCGTCGTCGAGACGCCCGTGATAGTGCGCCAGTGTCCGCTCGAAAACCTCCGGACCGAGATCCCGGTAGACGAGCGCGAGATCGTACGCGGGATCGGCGATGGCCGCGTCGGTCCAGTCGATGACTCCCGTCACGGTGCTCGTCTCGGCGTCCGCCAGCACATGCTCGGCGCCCAGGTCGTTGTGGCAGAACGCCGGCACGCCGGGCCCCGCCGGGGCCGGGTTACCGAGAAAGTCCTCGACCATCCGCCGAGCGGCCGACGGCACGTGAGCCACGACCTCCCCGTAATGGCCCTCGGCCTCCTCCAGCAGCTCACTCAGCGGATAGATGTCCCGCGGCACCAACGTTTCCATCCGCTCCACCGGGGCCGCGTGGAGCCGGCTGAGGAAACCGCCCAAAGGAGCCGCCAGGCGCATCGGCTCCCTGACCGCGTGCAGGTTCAGCGGACGGCCCGGCAGCTTGCCGTACGCCAGCACGCCCGCCACCTCGTCCACGAAGACCGGCTGCGGCACGGGCACCGGACACAACTCGGCCACGGCAGCCAGCAACGCCGCCTCCCGCCGCACCGCTTCCCCACGGCCGGCCGCCTCGTCAATCTTGCTCTGCCGTACGACCAACTCACCGTTGACCTCGTACGCCGCATTGTCCTGTCCCTCGCCCAACCGCTTGACGCTGCCGACCTCGTAGCCGGGCAGATGTCGGGCCAACAACCGGATGATTTCCTCGGTCACTCCCGTAACCCTAGCCATCCCACCCCCGCCCCGGCCGAACGGAAACCTGGGACATGGACGGCGTGAGGGACACCGGGTCGCGGGGATCGAGACTCTGGAACGTGGACGGGGACTGGGTGGTTGGGGCGCGTGTTGGGGTGGGGGGCCTCGGGGTGTGGGTGGGGGGCCTCGGGGTGTGGGTGGGGGGCCTCGGGGTGTGGTGGGGGTTGGTCACTGCGCCGGCCGGAAGCTCCGGTCCTCGCGAAGCCCGCTCCGCTGGGCCTTCGCTGCGGTCCTCCCTCCCGCCCGCTCCGCTCCCCCGACGCTCACGCCCAGCATGGTCGGCCTCACCTCGGCCTCATATCGGCCTAGGTCGGCCTCAGTCGGCCTCGGCATCGGCCTGGCCCACCGCCGCCCCTTGAGACCCCCACCGTCGCTGGACGCCACCCACCGTCCCTTGTGACGCCGCCCCCGCCCCTGCGCTCTGGATGTGCCTCTGGATATGCGAAAGCCCCGGCCGTCATCGGCCGGGGCTGAAACCCACACACACACACACACCCACCAGCAACCCCGGCAGAAAAAAAGGGGAGTCTGGAAATCAAAAGGGCCTGGAAATGCGGAAGGGCCACCCCCTAGGGGGTGGCCCTTCCTATAAAGATTGTCCGGCGGTGTCCTACTCTCCCACACCGTCCCCGGTGCAGTACCATCGGCGCTGGCAGGCTTAACTTCCGGGTTCGGAAAGTAACCGGGTGTTTCCCTGCCG